>NZ_JAELUH010000303.1 GCF_016429215.1 Herbaspirillum sp. ASV7
CCCCCCCCCCCCCCCCCCCCCCCCCCCCCCCCCCCCCCCCCCCCCCCCCCCCCCCCCCCCCCCCCCCCCCCCCCCCCCCCCCCCCCCCCCCCCCCCCCCCCCCCCCCCCCCCCCCTCTTTTAATGATCCGGCGACCACCGAGATCTACACTTGTAGTGTATCGTCGGCAGCGTCAGATGTGTATAAGAGACAGGGATGGACACCGCACGATGGCGGCAATGGACAGCGACAGCGGCGAGCCGTAGTCTGGATTGGGCACCTTCACGAAGGCGCCGTCCACCAGCTTGCCGATCACCGGCTGGCCACCGGCGGCCCAGTT
>NZ_JAELUH010000304.1 GCF_016429215.1 Herbaspirillum sp. ASV7
CCCCCCCCCCCCCCCCCCCCCCCCCCCCCCCCCCCCCCCCCCCCCCCCCCCCCCCCCCCCCCCCCCCCCCCCCCCCCCCCCCCCCCCCCCCCCCCCCCCCCCCCCCCCCCCCCCCCCTTTTTACTGACCCGGCCACCCCCGAGATCTACACTTGTAGTGTATCGTCGGCAGCGTCAGATGTGTATAAGAGACAGTCGGTGACCACTTCCTCGGAGGTCGGCTGGATGGCGAAGTCGCGGCCATGGCGATCCTTCACGCGCATGAGTTCGGCGCCCATCTTGTTCCAGCGCCCGGTTTCCTGCCACAGCTCGGCCGGCTGC
>NZ_JAELUH010000305.1 GCF_016429215.1 Herbaspirillum sp. ASV7
CCCCCCCCCCCCCCCCCCCCCCCCCCCCCCCCCCCCCCCCCCCCCCCCCCCCCCCCCCCCCCCCCCCCCCCCCCCCCCCCCCCCCCCCCCCCCCCCCCCCCCCCCCCCCCCCACCTTTTTTAATGATCCGGCGACCACCGAGATCTACACTTGTAGTGTATCGTCGGCAGCGTCAGATGTGTATAAGAGACAGGTTCCTGGCCCTGGGCGCCACCGGGGGCAACCAGCCCAAGCAGATGCCGGTCTTCGTGGCTGGCCGCTGAGCTCAGCCGCTCTCGCCGCCGGTATTTGCGCCGGTGCCGCATTTTTGCCATTGAAAC
>NZ_JAELUH010000306.1 GCF_016429215.1 Herbaspirillum sp. ASV7
GACGGTGCGCCTGGAGGTGGAAGCATTGGGCGCGGTAGCCGAGCGTGTGCTGGATGGGCGGGCGATGCTGGGCATCCTGGGCACCCTGCCGACCACGCCCCCCAACCTGCTGCGCATCACCCTGCCCCTGTCTCTTATACACATCTGACGCTGCCGACGATACACTACAAGTGTAGATCTCGGTGGTCGCCGGATCATTAAAAAAGGGGGTGGGGGGGGGGGGGGGGGGGGGGGGGGGGGGGGGGGGGGGGGGGGGGGGGGGGGGGGGGGGGGGGGGGGGGGGGGGGGGGGGGGGGGGGGGGGGGGGGGGGGGGGGGGGG
>NZ_JAELUH010000038.1 GCF_016429215.1 Herbaspirillum sp. ASV7
GCCCATACCAGCGCACGATCTCTCCGCCCGGGCCGTGGTGTGGTGAGGCCTGGCTGCGCATCCAGCGCCACTGGCCGTCAGGCCAGAGAATGCGAAACTCGGTGTGGAAGGGCTGCCCCGTGGGCAGGTTGTCCAGCCACTCGCGGCGCACGCGCAGACGGTCTTCCTCGGGCATGCAAGTGAGCCAGTGCTGGTGGCGCTGGACGCTGCTCCAGGTCGGTCGCCACTCAAACGTCGGCCCCATGTAGTCCACCACACCCTCGGGCGTGGCCGCCCATGGGATGTTGGGCGACAGCGCGATGACCCGATGGAAGTGCTCCTCGCTCTCGCGTACCATGCGCTCGGCACCGACCCGGTCGGTGATGTCGACTGCCTCGCCGGACACCCCCAGCAGTTCGCCTGGAACGCTGTATACCGCCTGGAACGCCAGCAAGGAAGTGCGCCCGGTGCGGGAATTGAAGAATTCGATGGGAGCGACTGCCACGCCAGAGAGCACCTGGTCGATCATCTCCAGCAGGGATCGATGCTCGGCCCGGTCCAACAGCAAGGCTACCGTCGATCCTTCCAGCTCGGCACCGGCATTGGCGCCCAGCAGGTCGATCATCATCGCATTGGCGCTGACCACACGCAGCGACGGATCCAGGAAGCACAAGCCCACGGGCGCGCTGCGATAGAGCGATTCCAGCTGGTGCCAGCGCTGGAAGGGTGAGGTGTCGATGCTGGCCTCGCGCTGGCGCCATATCCCGCTGGCGATGAGCAGATCCCTGGCCTGGTCAGCCGGCATCGGGCGACCGAGATGGAAGCCCTGGCCGATCTCACAGCCCATGCGCTTGAGCAACTCGGCATGGTGCTCGGTCTCTATCCCTTCGGCCACGACATGCAGCTTCAGGCTGCGGCCCAGGCCCGCCACCGCCAGCACGATGCGAAAACTGTCGGGATCCTGGTCCATGGTCCGCACGAAGCTGGCGTCGATCTTGAGTTCGTCGAAGGGATAGGCTTGCAACCGCGTAAGACTGGAATAGCCGGTGCCGAAGTCATCCAGCGACAGGCTGGCACCTGCATGCCTGGCCGCCAGCAGGGTCTGCAGGGTGCGCTCGTGGTCTTGTACCAGGGAGTTTTCGGTCACTTCCAATTGCAGGCACGAAACGGGTAGATCGCGCGCCTGCATGACGGCCAGCAGGCGATCGAACAGCCGGGAGTCGAGCAATTGCCGTGGACACAGATTGATGGCCAGCCTCACCGCTTCGGGCCAGTCGCGCATGGCGTCGGTCGCACGGGCAAAGAGGTTCAGCAGCAACTCGTCGAGCAAGCCACTCTCCTCGGCCAGCGCGATGAAATCGACCGGCGCAACCAGGCCGCGCACCGGGCAACTCCAGCGGGCCAGCATTTCAAAGCCGGCAATGCGGCGCGTGCGCAGATGTACCAGCGGCTGCAGGGCCGGCCAGAACTGGCCCGCCGCCAGGGCCGAACGAAGATCGTCGACAGTGATATCGGCTCGCATTGCGTGACTTGTCGTGTCCCTGTTCATCGCTTGGAGAGGAGTCGTCGATCAACGGCGGTTTATCCTGCATGGCTCGTCATTTTGCGACCAAATTGTCAATTTGTCTCGCCTTATTCCGCGTCCGCGATCTGCTGGGCTGCGGGCGGCACAGACGAAAAAAGGGCGACCTCACGGTCGCCCTTTTTTCCTCAAGACTGCGGATGCCTGCGTACCTGCGCTCAGCGGCTGTAGTAGTAGTCCGGACGATCATCGTAGCGATAGGTACGCACCTCGGTCCGTTCGACATAGCGCACCGGGCGCGGCGGCGGCGCATAGTAGCGCGGCTGCTCGTAGACCACCTGTTGCGGCGGCTGGTAATACACCGGCTGCGGCGCCTGGTAGTACACCTGCTGCGGCGGCGCCTGGTAGACCGGTGCGGAATTGGCGTTGGCAATGAGCGAGCCGATGGCGACGGCTCCGATGATGCCTGCAGCGATCGCCACACCGTCGCCGCCCCGGTCATGCGCCATGGCAGGCGTGCTGACGGCGGCAGCCGATGCGAGCAGGGTGGTGGCGATCAATACCGATGCGATTTTCTTGCTGGCCATGATTGGCTCCTGTCAAATAAGTCCGCTTTTCGTCGCGGCACGATTCAACTATAGGCCAGCTTCACTTCAAATCCACCGTTTATGAAACTTCGTTACAGTTCTTACGGATCCCGGCGCCGTTGTGACAACTGCGCCGGGAATACTGCGTCAAACCGGCGGCGCCAAGCCAGCCCTCAGCCCTGGCGTGCCGCCAGGAGCCGCGCCAGCGCGACGAATTGCTCCATCGGGACGGCTTCGGGGCGGGCCTGCGGGTCAACGCCGGCCTGGACCAGTTCTTCTTCGGACAACAGCCCGGCTACGCAATTACGAATTACCTTGCGACGCTGCGAGAAGGCCTTGGTAACCACCTGCTCCAACTTGGCCTGGTCGCATTCCAGCGGCTGTGCCAGCGGGATCATGCGCACGATGGCCGAGTCGACCTGGGGCGGCGGATCGAAGGCGGTGGGCGGGACCACGAACAGCAGTTCCATGTGGTAACGCCATTGCAGCATCACCGACAGGCGACCATAGGTCTTGCTGCCGGGCTCGGCCACCATGCGTTCGACCACTTCCTTTTGCAGCATGAAATGCTGGTCCTGCACCTGCGGCGCGATCTCGGCCAAGTGGAACAGCAAGGGGCTGGAGATGTTGTAGGGCAGGTTGCCCACCACGCGCAGCTTGCGACCGGCCGGCACCGGGATGCTGGCAAAGTCGAACTTGAGCGCATCGGCCGAGTGCACGGTCAGGCGCGCCGCATCGAAGCGCTTGTTCAGGCGTTGCACCAGGTCGCGGTCCAGTTCGACCACGTGCAGATGGCGCAGGCCGTCCAGCAACAGAGCGGTCATCGCGGCGAGGCCCGGGCCGATCTCGACCATGACGTCGTCGGGTGCGGGGGCGATGGAGCGGATGATGTCGTGCAGCACCACGTCGTCGGTGAGGAAGTTCTGGCCGAAGCGCTTGCGCGGGATGTGTTTCATGGGGCGATTCCAGTGTGTCTTGCGATGTTTCAGGTACGTGCAGCGGCTTGCAGGCGCGCCATGTCGGCGGCGGCGCGGATGGCCACCAGCATGCTGCCATGGTCGGCCCGGCCCAGGCCGGCGGCAGCCAGATCCAGTGCGGTGCCGTGGTCGACCGAGGTACGGATCAGCGGCAGGCCCAGCGTGATGTTGATGCCATGGCCGAAGCTGGCGAACTTCAGTACCGGCAGGCCCTGGTCATGGTACATCGCCAGGACGCAGTCGGCCTCTTCCAGGTACTTGGGCTGGAACAGCGTATCGGCCGGATACGGGCCACGGGCGTCGATGCCGCGTGCGCGCGCAGCCTCCAGCGCGGGGATGATGACGTCGATTTCCTCGCGCCCCAGGTAGCCGTTCTCGCCGGCATGGGGGTTGAGCCCGGTCACCAGGATGCGCGGCTGGGCGATGCCGAACTTGCCACGCAGGTCGGCCTGCAGGATGTCGAGGGTACGGGCCAGGCTGTCGGCGGTGATGGCCGCCGGCACATCCTTGAGCGCCAGGTGCGTAGTAGCCAGTGCCACGCGCAAATGCGGCGCATCGCCACCGGCCAGCATCATCACCACTTGCGGCGTGCCGGTGACCTCGGCCAGGTATTCGGTGTGGCCGGTGAAGGGGACGCCGGCATCGTTGATCACGCTCTTTTGCAGCGGAGCGGTAACGATGGCGGCGAAGACGCCATCCAATGCGCCCTGCACGGCCAGGTCCAGGGTCTGCAACACGGCGCGGCCATTGCGGGCATCGAGCACGCCAGGACGTACCGGCTCGGCCACCGGGCAGTCGATGACAGTGAGGCAATCGACCGGGAAATGCGGCAAGCCGCCATTGCGCCAGGCCTGGATGGAAATGGCGGCCACCCGCATCTGGCTGTCGATGTCGTGCGCCGTCTGGGCCAGCAGGGCGGCGTCGCCCAGCAGGATGCAGCGTACTTCCTGGCGCAGCTCCCAGGCCGCGCGCAACGAGATCTCGGGGCCGATGCCGGCCGGTTCGCCACAGGTCAGTGCGAGGATGGGTCGGTTCATGGCGTCTTCCACTTCCACTTTGGGCAATATCGGGCTTCAAAAATGCAAGAGCCGGCTGCTGGGCCGGCCTCTTGCGCGGGTTCTGGCAGGCACGGGGCCTGCCGGTACCAGGTCTTACTCGTCGTTGCGATACTCGACGTAGGCGCGGTCGCGGATCTGGCGCATCCAGTCTTCGGTGGCTTCCTCGATCTTGCGCTCGCGGATGGCCTGGCGGGCTGCCTGGCGGGCGCGTTCCTTGGAGGCGTCGTCGGTCTTGCGCTCCACCACCTGGATCAGGTGGAAGCCAAAGGGAGACTCGATGGGCTGGCTGACTTCACCCGGCTTCAACTGGTCCATGGCACGCTCGAACTCGGGCACGGTATCGCCAGGATACACCCAGCCCAGGTCGCCGCCCTTGGAGGCAGACAGGTCATTGGAGTACAGCTTGGCCAGTTCCTCGAAGGTAGCCGAACCGTGGTCCAGACGTTCCTTGAGTTCGGTCAGCTTGCGCTTGGCGTCGGCGGCGGTGACCACCTGGTTGACCTTGATGAGGATGTGGCGCACATGGGTCTGCTGCACGGCCGGGGCGGCTGCCTGGGCGCCATCGGCGGCACGGCGGCCGACCAGCTTGAGGATGTGGAAACCGTTGCCGCTCTTGAGCAGGCCGCTGATCTGGCCATCCTGCAGCTTGGCCACGCCATCCAGGAACAGCTGCGGCAGGCGTTCGGCAGGACGCCAGCCGAGATCACCACCGGAGAGGGCGTCGGAGGCGTCGGAGTAGGTGGCGGCGGTCTTGGCAAAGTCGGCACCGGTCTTGAGCTGGCGCAGCACGTCCTCGGCACGCTCGCGGCGGGCGGCCAGTTGTTCAGGCGAGGCGTTCTCCGGTACGCGCACCAGGATCTGGGCGATGTCCAGTTCCTGGCGCTGGCCGCCGGCGTTGGCTTCGGCTGCCAGGTAGTTGTCGATCTCGGACTCGGTGACCACCACCTTGTTGTCCACTTCGCGCTCACGCAGACGCTGGCTCAGAATCTCGCGGCGGATCTCTTCGCGGAAGGAGGCGTAGACCATGCCCTCGGCTTCCAGGCGCTTGCGGAACTCCGGCATGGACAACTTGTTCTGCTCGGCGATGCGCTGCATGGCACGGTCCAGCATGGCGTCATCGACCACGATGCCGCTTTCCTTGGCAGTCTGGGCCTGGGCGCGCTCGACGATCATGCGCTCGACCAGCTGGCGCACCAGCTGGTTGCGCGGCGGCAGTTGCACGTTCTGCGCGGCCATGCGCTTTTCCACGCTGGCCAGGCGCTCGGCGACTTCCTGACGGGTGATCACTTCATTATTGACTACCACCAGAATGGAATCGACCGGACGCGGTTCGACCCGGGCGCGGGCAGCCGCCGCTGCGGGAGCGGGAGCGGCGACCGGTGCAGGGGCTGCGGCCGGAGCCGCCGTCCTGGCGGCAGCCGGCTTGGCCGGTGCCGGTTGCGGTGCAGTCTCCGGTGGCGTCACCGGGATGATCGTCGTGGCGAACTGCGCATGCGCATTGCTGATCACGCCCAGCATGCACAGCAGCGCGGTCACTGTTTTGGTTGTTGCGAGGAGTGGTGTACGCATATTACGCATGGACTAATCGATGGTTCGGAAAAAGGTTAGAGATTGCTGTCCGGGGTCGAATCCGGCAGGTTCACGTTCTGGTAACCCGGCACGCTGCTCTTGATCGCATCCATGGGGTTGGAGCCGATCTTGGAGAAGCCATTGAGTTCAAGCTGGATGAAGAAGCCCGTCGACGCCTTGGTGGAGGAGGTCGGAATGCGTTGCGCCACCACCCGGAAGACCCAGCAATCGGCCTTGTATTCGAAGCCGGCCAGACCTTCGGCCACGGTACGGTCGGGGATCGAGTAGTTCACGCGGCCCACGGCGTAGATACGCTGGGTAAGCGGCCATTGGCCGGAGACATCGACCTGCTTGAGCGGATCGAGCACGCCGGTGTAGGGATTGATGTAGGTGCGGTCCAGGCGATATTGCAGGTTCAGCACGCGCTTGGGGGCGGGCTGCCAACGGACGCCGAAGGTCGATCGCACCATCTGGCGCAGGGTCTCGCTGTATTGCACCGTGTTGTCGGTCGAGAATTCCTTGCTGATCTGGCCGCCCAGGGCCAGCAGCAGGTCGGACTTGCTGCCCAGCGTGGTGCTGGTGGTGCCGGCAATGTTGACCTGGGGATCGGCGAAGTAATAACGCTGACCGACGGCCGCGCGCAGGCGCTCCAGGCCGTTTTCCTCGATCAGGCGCGAGGTCAGGGCTGCCGTGAGCTGGTTGGCGTCGCTGATGCGGTCATGGCCGACGAAACGGTTTTCGGTAAAGATCTGGGCGAAGTTGAAATCGGCCAGGCCGGAATCGAAGACCGGGTACTGCGACTGGTCACGATAAGGGGTACGGACATAGAACAGGCGCGGCTCCAGCGTCTGCGTCATGCTGCGGCCGAGCAGATTGGATTCGCGCTCGAAGACCAGACCGGAATCCAGCGACAGCGTCGGCACGGTGCGCGTCAGGTTGGTCGGCTGGCCGGCCGAGACGTTGTTGAGGTTATAGCTGGTCGCGTCCAGAATCACCTTTGGCGTGATGAAATAACCCGGCCGGACGATAGGATAGGACACCGACTGAGTCAGGTACGTACGATCTCCTCCGATCAAATCACCGCTGGAGAAACGGGTGAAATCGGCCACCGTGCTGAAATCGAAACCGCCGATGTCATAACGGTTGCCGTTGAAGGTGATTTCCGGCACCCGGTCATAGGGCTTGGTGATGGGCGCATTGACGTCCTGCAGCAGCTGGTACTTGGAGACCAGGCCGACCACGCTCCAGTACGTACTGGAATAGCTCAGGCTGACGTTGCGCGGCAGCAGGCGCTGCGTGCTGCCGGTAATGGAGTGCGAAAAGTCGGACGGATAGTCGTTGTCAGAGGCCTTGTTCAGGTTCCACGCCAGTTGCAGGCCGGGTGCCAGGGTCTGATTATGGATCGAGGACAGGGAGTAACGACCGGTGCCGGTGACCTGGTCCTGGATCCCTTCGACATTGGTGATGCCGGAGTAGGTATCGCCAAGGTAACGTGTCTCAGCACCCATTTGCAGGCCGCGCCGCGCAATGTACTTGGGCACCAGCGTCATGTCGTAGTTCGGTGCCAGGTTGATGTAGTACGGCACGGCCAGCTCGGCGCCGCCGGTACTGGTCACGCCGAAGGTGGGTGGCAGCACACCGGACTTGCGCTCCCCGGACAGCGGGAAAGTCATCCAGGGCGAGCCCAGGATGGGCACATCCTTGAAATACAGCAGCCCGCCGTGCATGGTGCCCACATCGCGCCCGCTATCGAGGTCCATGGTGTTGGCGCGCAGGTACCAGTCGGGATCCGGCGCCTCGCAGGTGCTGTAGGTGCCCTGGGTCACCTGGGCCTGGTCGTCGGAAAGGAAATCGATGCGCTCGGCCTTGCCGCGCCCGCCGTTCTTGCCAATCAGGTAAGTCGGACTGGTCACGAAACCGGCACCGGTGCCCATGTTCATCTGGGCATGGTCGCCCGTGTACTGGTCCTGCAGGCGCTGCATCCACACGTGGCCGGTGGCCTCGACTTCATCCTGGATGATGCGGTATTCGGCCTTGTCGGACTTGATGGTGGTGGCACCCTTGACCACTTCGACGTCGCGGTCGAGATTGACCTGGCGGTCGGGGCGGCCGGTCATCTGCTCGGCGCTCACGTTGACCGGGGCATCCTGGTCCTGCACGGGCGCGGCGGCCGGCTTGGGCAGGGTCATCTGCGCGTGCACGGTCAATGGCAACAGGGCCGAGGCCGAAGCCAGGGCCATCGCCGAGGAAAACAGACGCGCCAGCCGCCAGTTGACAGTACGTTCGGATAAAGACTTGGAAAACCGGATCATGAAAAGAGTGGCTAGATACCGTGCAGGCGGATTTTTTGGGTTTAATCCCTTATTATATGGGAACTCAACCTCGTCAAACGATTTCCTCCGATAGTTCATGTCTTCACCTGGTTCCACCCCTGATCTCCGTCTTTCCGAATTGCATGCCTGGCTCGACACCCTGGTCGATACCCCGGTACTGCCCGCCACCCTGCGCCCGGCCTCTGCCGACGCCAGTTTTCGCCGGTATTTCCGGGTGGATACGCCCGCCGGAGGCAGCGTCATCGTCATGGATGCGCCACCGCCCCAGGAGGACGTCCGTCCCTTCGTGAAGGTGGCCGGCCTGTTTGCCGACACCGGCGTGACCGTGCCCAAGATCCTGGCCCAGGATGCCGAACGCGGCTTCCTGCTGCTCTCGGACCTCGGCTCGACCACCTACCTCTCGCAGCTGAGCGCCGATAGCGCGCACGCACTATACATGGATGCGATCGACGCCTTGGTACTTTTACAAGCGCAAAGCAAGCCCGAGGCCCTGCCCGAATATGACCGTCCGCTGCTGCTGCGCGAGCTGGAACTGTTCCGCGAGTGGTACATCGGCAAGCACCTGGGCGTGACCCTGACCGACGAACAGAATGCGGTGCTGGACAAGACCTTCGACACCATCCTGGCCAACGTCGTGGCGCAACCGCAGGTCTATGTCCATCGCGACTACCATTCGCGCAACCTGATGGTGCTGCCCAAGGGCAATCCCGGCATCATCGATTTCCAGGATGCGGTCTACGGCCCCATCACCTACGACCTGGTCTCGCTGCTGCGCGATGCCTACATCCAGTGGGACGAGGAAATGGTGCTGGACTGGGCCATCCGCTACTGGGAAAAGGCGCGCCGTGCCGGCCTGCCGGTGACGCCCGACATCGACACGTTCTACCGTGATTTCGAGTGGATGGGCCTGCAGCGCCACCTGAAGGTGTTGGGCATCTTTGCCCGCCTGTGGCACCGCGATGGCAAGGACGGCTACCTGAAGGACCTGCCGCTGGTCATGGAATACACCCTCAAGACCGCGCGCCGCTATGTCGCCTTCACACCGCTGGTGCGCCTGATCGAGAAGCTGGAGCAGGAACACGCGCCCAAGTTCGGCTACACCTTCTGAGGCGCCGACCATGAAAGCCATGATCTTCGCAGCCGGCCGTGGCGAACGCATGCGTCCGCTCACCGACACCTGCCCCAAACCGCTCTTGAAGGTGCGCGGACGGCCGCTGATCGTCTGGCAGATCCTCTCGCTGGTCCGCGCCGGCATCACCGAGATCGTCATCAATCACGCCCACCTGGGCCAGATGATCGAAGACACGCTGGGTGACGGCAGCCGCTACGGCGCCAGGCTGCAGTATTCGGCCGAAGGGACGGCGCTGGAAACCGCTGGCGGCATCGCCCAGGCGCGCCACCTGCTGGGCGAGGACCCTTTCATCGCCCTCTCCGGCGACATCTGGTGCCCGCATTTCGACTATGCCGAATTGCTCACCGTGCTGGAGGACGAAGATCCGTGGGGCAATCCCCTGCCCGCGGACCAGCGCGACATGGCCTGGCTGTACCTGGTCAAGAATCCGCCCTTCCATCCCGAGGGCGACTTTGCGCTCAACAACTTCAGCATCGCCAACGAGGGTGAGTCCAAGCTGACCTTCGCCAACATCGGCGTCTACCGGCCGCAGATGTTCGATGGCATCACGCCTGGCCAGCACGCCAAGCTCGGCCCGCTGCTGCGCGAGTATGCCGCACGCGGCCAGGTCGGCGGCGACGTCTATCGTGGCGTGTGGCACAACGTCGGCACCATCGAACAACTGGAAGCCCTGAACCAGCCCACGCAAGGAAACCGCCCATGAGCTTCGACGCCACTCCTTTCGCCGCGCGCCGTGCGCGCCTGATCGCCAGCCTCCAGAAAGCCGGTGGCGGTGTGGCCATCATCCCGACTGCGCCCGAGGTGATGCGCAACCGCGATGCTGATTATCCGTATCGCCATGACAGCTACTTCTACTACCTGACCGGCTTCACCGAACCCGAGGCGGTACTGGTGCTGGTGGCCGGCAAGGAAAACCGCAGCATCCTGTTCTGCCGCGACAAGAATCTGGAACGCGAGATCTGGGACGGTTACCGCCATGGTCCGCAGGCAGCCCAGCAGCTCTTCGCCCTGGACGCCGCCCATCCTATCGAGGAACTGGACAAGAGCATGCCCGCCTTGCTCGCCGACGCCCCCGCCGTCTACTACGCGCTGGGACAGGACGACAAGCGCGATGCGCAGCTGCAGCGCTGGTTGCAGGGTGTGCGCGCACTGGCCCGCAGCGGCGTGGCCGCGCCCGGCGCGGTGGTGGATGTGAGCGTGTTGCTGGATGACATGCGCCTGTTCAAGGACGCTTTCGAGATCGACCTCATGAAGCGTGCCGGCATCATCTCCGCCGAAGCCCATTGCCGCGCCATGCGCATCTGCCGCCCCGGTCTGCGCGAATACCACCTCGAAGCCGAGCTGCTGCACGAATTCCGCCGCAACGGCTCGCAATACCCGGCCTATGGCTCCATCGTCGCCACCGGCGCCAACAGCTGCGTACTGCACTACCGCGCCGGCGACGCCGAGATCCGGGACGGCGACCTGGTGTTGATCGATGCCGGCTGCGAACTGGACAGCTACGCCTCCGACATCACCCGTACCTTCCCGGCCAATGGCAGGTTCAGCGGCCCGCAGAAAGCGCTCTATGAAATCGTGCTGGCCGCGCAAGCCGCCGCCATCGCCGAGACCGCGCCGGGCAAGCGCTTCATGGATGGTCATGACGCCGCCGTCAAGGTGCTGGCGCAAGGCATGCTGGACACGGGCCTGCTCGATGCAAACAAGGTCGGCTCGCTGCAGGATGTCATCGAGAAAGGCGACTATCGCCAGTTCTACATGCACCGTACCGGCCACTGGCTGGGCATGGACGTGCACGACGTGGGCGACTACCGCGACCCCGCCGATACCCAGGGCAACAAACCCTGGCGCACATTGCAGGCCGGCATGGTGCTGACCATCGAACCGGGCATCTATGTGCGTCCGGCCGAGGGCGTGCCGGAGCAGTTCTGGAACATCGGCATCCGCATCGAGGACGACGCCCACGTCACGCCCTCCGGCTGCGAATTGCTGACCACCGGTGTGCCCAACACCGTAGAGGGGATCGAAGCCCTGATGCGTCAGGGCTGAACGGACCTGCCCTGCGCCGGATCAAGCCCGGCGCAGGGCGCTCCGTTACAATGAGGCCTTCCTGAGTTTCTTGCCTAGCGCACCCCGGCATCATGCAATCCGTCGATTTCGACCTCATCATCTGTGGCGGTGGCCCCGTCGGCCAGAGCATCGCCATCCTGCTGGCGCAACGCGGCCTGACTGCTGCGCGCATCGCCCTCGTGGATATGAAGACGCCCGAGGATGCCGCCGCCGATCCGCGTACTCTCGCCCTCTCCTACGGCAGCCGCCAGATCCTCGACGAGCTGGGCGCCTGGAGCGCCATCGGCCCGGCTGCCACGGCGATTGAGCAGATCCATGTCTCGCGCCGCGGCCACTTCGGCCGCACGCTGCTGGACCGCCAGGACTACGACCTGCCGGCGCTGGGCTATGTGGTTCGTTATGGCGAGGTCAACCGCGCCCTGTCCGCCCGCCTCACCCCGCTCGGCCTGCACCTGCTGCAACCGGCCCAGGCCGTGGCCGTCGAGGAAGACGATACCGGTGTCGCCGTCACCCTCAAGGATGGCCGCACGCTGCGTGCGCCACTGGTGATCCAGGCCGAAGGCGGCGTCTTTGGCCAACAGCAGCAGAAGACCCTGCAACGCGACTACCAGCAACTGGGCGTGATCGCCCATGTCCATGCCGACCAGGTCATCCCGCATCGCGCCTTCGAGCGCTTCACCGACGAAGGGCCGCTGGCCCTGCTGCCGCAGGACGATGGCTACGCGCTGGTCTGGTGCGTGCGCCCGGCCACCGGCGAACGGCTGCTTGCCCTGGACGATGCTGCCTTCCTGGCGGCGCTGCAATCCACCTTTGGCCAACGTGTGGGCCGCTTCACCCGCATCAGCCAGCGCCATGCCTTCCCGCTGGGCCTCAATGCCCGGCCCGGCCAGACGCAGCGCGTGGTGGCCATCGGCAATGCCGCCCAGACCCTGCACCCGGTCGCCGGCCAAGGCCTGAACCTGGGCCTGCGCGACGCCCGCGTGCTGGCCGATGTGCTGGCACGCGAACGCTCGCCCCAGGCGCTGCAGGCCTTCGAGCGTCAGCGCGGCCAGGATCGCAGCCTGACCATCCGCCTGACCGACATGATGGCCCGCATCTTCGCCGGTTCGCCCCAAGGCTCCCCCCTGCAGGCTATGCTGGGCCTGTCGCTGGGTGCGATCGACCTGATCCCGGGCGCACGCGACCTGCTGGCCGAACACATGCTGTTCGGCCGCCGATAAGCCGCAACCGGGGGTTGCGGCGGCATCGCGCGCGCGGTCAGGAAATGAGACAATGCGCCATCGCGGCGCCCGCCGCTTCCCCACAGCCAGAACGCATTTGCCATGAAACAAGACCCGCGCTTCAAGAATCTCTTCATCCTCGATCACCCGCTGATCCAGCACAAGCTCTCGCACATGCGCGACAAGCGCACCTCCACCCGCACCTTCCGCGACCTGCTGCGCGAGATCACGCTGCTGATGGGTTACGAGATCACACGCGACCTGCCGCTGACCACCGAGACCATCGAAACCCCGCTGGTGAGCTATGAAGCGCCCGTGATCGCCGGCAAGAAACTGGCCGTGGTGCCGGTGCTGCGTGCCGGTGTGGGCATGAGCGATGGCTTGCTGGAACTGATCCCCTCGGCCCGCGTGGGCCATATCGGCGTCTATCGCGACGAGAACCACCTGCCTGTCGAATACCTGGTGCGCCTGCCCGACCTGCAGGACCGCATCATGATCCTGTGCGATCCGATGGTGGCCACCGGCAACTCTGCGGTCTATGCCGTGGATGCACTCAAGAAGCGCGGCGTCCCGGCCTCGCACATCATCTTCGTAGCCCTGGTGGCCGCACCGGAAGGCGTGCAGGTGTTTGCCGACGCCCATCCGGACGTCAAGCTTTATGTCGCCTCGCTGGATTCGCACCTGGATGAAGATGCCTACATCGTGCCGGGTCTGGGCGATGCGGGTGATCGTATCTTCGGTACCAAGTAAACCATCTCGGCGCTGGATTGCGCCCGTTGCCCAATCCAGCAATTACCTGACAAACATCATTGCGATGTGCCGCGCGGCGAATCCGCACTGGACACCGTATTGGGCATGTTCGGAATAGGCAGCGGTGTGACTGTGGCCGGCGTCGGTGCCTGCACAGGCTCGGTGACCTGTTTCTTGTCCACGATGATGGCCTCACCCATCTTCACCGGCAGCAGGCTGGGATAATCGTAGCCGTTGCCGCGCGAGTGATCGACTATCGCGCCAATGCCGCCGCCGAAGATGATATTGCCCCACATCGATCCCGCCGTGCGCGATACAGCCTTGAGCAGACCGTCCGGTACGCCACCGCGCTTGCACACCACGTCGAGATCCTCATTGGACTTGCGTACCTGCACATTGGCAGGTGTGAGCACCGCCCACGAACCCTTGTCATTGATCAGCGTGCAGGAAGCCACTACCGGCTTGCCTTCATGCAGCGACGTCAGCGCCACCACCTGAGTATCGCTCTGCGTAATCGTCGAACAGCCAGAGACCAGCACGGTGCAGAGCACCGCCATCATCACTTTCATAGAATTCCCCACCCGTTATAAGAGTTTTATGTGTGCCGTCGCATGCACGGCATGCCGGTACGCCTCCCCCCTGAAGAGTCGCGACAAAAGAAAACGGCTTGCGAATTGTACAAGATGTAAAGATCGCAAGCCGCTCAGGCAATGAGAATTTTGGTAGTGTGCAGGCCAGGCTGCGGATGGACTTACTCCACCGCCTTGACCATGTCCTCGATGACCTTCTTGGCATCACCGAAGACCATCATGGTCTTGTCCATGTAGAACAGTTCGTTGTCCAGACCGGCGTAACCGGCGGCCATGGAGCGCTTGTTCACGATCACCGTCTTGGCCTTGTAGGCTTCCAGGATGGGCATGCCGGCAATCGGGGACTTGGGGTCCTTGGCGGCCGGGTTGACCACGTCGTTGGCCCCCAGCACCAGCACCACGTCGGCCTGGGCGAACTCGCTGTTGATGTCTTCCATCTCGAAGACCTGGTCGTAGGGCACCTCGGCCTCGGCCAGCAGCACGTTCATGTGGCCCGGCATGCGGCCGGCCACCGGGTGGATCGCATACTTCACGGTCACGCCGTTATGGGTCAGCTTCTCGGTCAGTTCCTTCAGGGCATGCTGGGCGCGCGCCACCGCCAGGCCATAGCCGGGCACGATGATGACGGTCTCGGCATTGCCCATCAGGAAGGCCGCATCATCGGCCGACCCCGACTTGACGTTGCGCTGCTGCTGCGCGCCACCACCGGCCGCTGCCGCCTCGCCGCCGAAGCCGCCCAGGATCACGTTGAAGAAGGAGCGGTTCATGGCCTTGCACATGATGTAGGACAGGATCGCCCCCGAGGAACCCACCAGCGAACCGGCGATGATCAGCATCGCATTGTTCAGCGAGAAGCCGATGCCTGCTGCCGCCCAGCCGGAGTAGCTGTTCAGCATCGAGACCACCACCGGCATGTCGGCGCCACCGATGGGGATGATGATCAGCACGCCCAGCACAAAGGCGATCGCCGCCATGATGATGAAGGGCAGCCAGTTCTGCGTGAGCACGAAGATGATGCCGAAGCCGATCATGGCGATGGCCAGCAGCAGGTTCAGGAAGTGCTGGCCGGAGAAGTTGACCGGCGCGCCCTGGAACAGGCGGAACTTGTACTTGCCAGAGAGCTTGCCGAAGGCGATCACCGAGCCCGAGAAGGTGATGGCGCCGACGAAGGTACCGATGAACAGTTCCACGCGATTGCCCACGGGGATCGCCTGGCCATGGCCGGAGATGCCCAGCGCCCACGGCTCGGCCACGGCGGCCACCGCAATGCAGACGGCGGCCAGGCCGATGAGCGAGTGCATGGCCGCGACCAGTTCGGGCATCTTGGTCATCTCGACGCTGCGCGCGAGGTAGGCACCGATGCCACCACCGACCACGACACCGGCGGCCACCAGCAGGTAGCCGATGTCACCGGAAGCGTTGACGCCTTCGCCCTTGAGCTTGACGATCAGGGCCAGCGTGGTCAGCACGGCGATGAGCATGCCGGCGATGCCGAAGCTGTTGCCGCGCCGTGCGGTCGCCGGATGGGACAGGCCCTTCAGGGCCTGGATGAAGCAGATCGATGCGATCAGGTACAACAGGGTCACCAGGTTCATGCTCATGCTTGCGCTCCCGACTTGGCCTTGGGCTCTTTCTTCTTGAACATTTCCAGCATGCGCTGGGTCACCATGAAGCCACCGAAGACGTTGACCGCAGCCAGCGCCACGGCCAGCGTGCCGGCGATGCGGCCGACCGTGCCCTCGGTGAGACCGGCGGCCAGCATGGCGCCGATGATGATGATGGCGGAGATGGCGTTGGTGACGGCCATGAGCGGCGTGTGCAAGGCGGGGGTCACGGTCCAGACCACGTGGTAGCCGACGTAGATGGCCAGCACGAAGATGATCAGGTTGATGATGGTATGGCTGACTTCCATGTTGTTCCTCCTGTTATTGCACGGCCCGCGCTGGCAGGCCGTGCGGCTTGTGGGCTAGGGGTCAGATCGCTTTGAGGCTGGTGATACGGTTCTTGTCGTCGACGAAGACCACCTTAGGCTTGTAGGTAGCCACTTCCTCGTCACTCATCGGTGCATAGGTGCAGATGATCAGCAGGTCGCCCAGGTGGGCCAGGCGGGCTGCCGCACCATTGAGGGAGATCTCGCCGCTGCCGCGCTTGCCACGGATGGCATAGGTGGAAAAGCGCTCGCCGTTGTTGACGTTGTAGAGTTCGATCTTCTCGAACTCGCGGATGTCGGCCGCTTCCAGCAGGTCTTCGTCGATTCCGCAGGAACCTTCGTAGTTCAGGTCGCACTGGGTGACCGAGGCGCGATGGATCTTCGCGCGCAGCATGATGCGTTGCATGTACTTCTTCCTTCTATGTTTCCAGGGTGTTGATGGGCGGTGAAATGCCCGGGTTTTCCTGCCGGCACCCGGGCCGGCAGATTCATTTGCGCAAGACCTCGCCACCCTGGCAGAGCAGCGTGGCCGCGACGATGTCGTCGTCCCGGTTGATCACCAGCTTGCCCTCGGCATCGATGATCAGCTTGAGGAAGTCCAGCACGTTGCGCGCATACAGTGCCGAGGCATCGGCCGCCACCAGCGCGGCCAGGTTGCCCTCGCCGATGATGTGCACGCCGTGCCTGATGACGGTCTTGCCGGGCTCGGACAGGGGGCAGTTGCCGCCCTGGTCGACCGCCATGTCCAGGATCACCGAGCCGGGCTTCATGGCCTTGACGGTGTCTTCGCTGATCAGGACCGGCGCCTTGCGGCCCGGGATCAGGGCGGTGGTGATGATGATGTCGGCCTGCTTGGCGCGCTCGTGCACCAGCTCGGCCTGGCGCTTCATCCAGTCCGCCGGCATGGGGCGGGCATAGCCGCCCACGCCCTGGGCGATTTCCTTCTCTTCGTCGGTCAGGAAGGGGACGTCCAGGAACTTGGCGCCCAGCGACTCGATCTGCTCTTTCACGGCCGGACGCACGTCCGACGCCTCGATCACCGCCCCCAGGCGCTTGGCCGTGGCGATGGCCTGCAGGCCGGCCACGCCGGCACCCATGATGAGCATGCGCGCGGCCTTGACGGTGCCGGCGGCGGTCATGAGCATGGGCATGAAGCGCTGATAGGTATTGGCGGCCATCAGCACGGCCTTGTAGCCGGCGATGTTGGCCTGGGAGGACAGCACGTCCATCGACTGCGCGCGGGTGGTGCGGGGCGCGGCTTCGAGGGCGAAGGCGGTGAGGCCGGAGCCGGCCATGGCGGCGATGTTGTCGGCGTCGAAGGGATTCAACATGCCGATGACGACCGTGCCGGGCTTGATGCGGGCGCGCTCGGCCTCGTTGGGGGCGCGCACTTTGAGGAGGATTTCGGCGGTAAAGACGGCGTCTGCACTACCGATGCTGGCCCCCACGGCGACAAAGGCCTCGTCAGGAATACTGGACTTCACCCCTGCACCCGACTCCACCATCACTTCATGCTTGGCCGCCACCAGCTTCTTGACCGTTTCCGGGGTGGCTGCGACACGCGTTTCTCCATCCCGGCTTTCGGCGGGAATCCCTATCCTCATTCCAAGCTCCTTTTTTGTTGATTCTTACCCCAATCTTACACGACTGCCCTTGCACTCCCGGAAATTTACCAGGCCCTGGGGAAACCGTGCGCAATCCGCACACTACCGGGCTTGGCGCTGAAGAGTCGACGCCGACAGGGTAGAATGCGGGATTCACGAGGTAATCAATGTCTGAAGTCTGGAAACCCTCTGTCACGGTGGCGGCCATCATCGAACGCCAGGGCCGCTTCCTGATGGTCGAGGAGCACAGCGGCGACGGGCTGCGCATCAACCAGCCGGCCGGTCACCTGGAAGCCGGCGAATCACTGCTCGATGCCGTGGTGCGCGAGGCGCTGGAAGAATCGGCGCATGTCTTCACGCCCACCGCGCTGGTGGGGACCTACCTGTCGCGCAATGTGTCTTCCTCGCGTGGCGGCCTGTCGGTGACCTATCTGCGCTTCGCCTTTGCCGGCAACGTCGGCGAGCCGCTGGAGCGGGCCCTGGACGAAGGCATCCTGCGCACCCTCTGGATGACGCGCGATGAACTGGCGGCCTGCGCCGATCGGCATCGCAGCCCGCTGGTGCTGCGCTGCGTGGACGACTACCTGCGCGGCCAGCGCGCGGCACTGGAACTGGTGCACGCTGACCCCAGCGCCATCGGGGCCTTGCCGGATCAGTGACCGGAAGCAATCAGGCGAATTACCGCATTCAACGGATACAAGCATGAGCAAGAAAAGAGTAGTCATCGGCATGTCGGGCGGCGTGGATTCGTCGGTTTCGGCATGGCTGCTGAAAGAACAGGGCTATGAAGTCATCGGCCTGTTCATGAAGAACTGGGAAGATGACGATGACTCGGAATACTGCTCCACGCGCGAAGACTGGATCGACGCCGTGAGCGTGGCCGACGTGGTCGGAGTCGATATCGAGGCGGTCAATTTCGCCTCCGAATACAAGGACCGCGTCTTCGCCGAGTTCCTGCGCGAATACCAGGCCGGTCGCACGCCCAATCCGGACGTGCTGTGCAATGCCGAGATCAAGTTCAAGGCCTTCCTCGACCACGCCATGAAGCTGGGAGCGGACTTCATCGCCACCGGTCACTACGCGCGCGTGCGCCAGGGCCCGCAGGGCGATTTCCAGCTGCTCAAGGCGCTCGACGCCAGCAAGGACCAGAGCTATTTCCTGCATCGGCTGAACCAGGAGCAGCTCGCCCGTACCGTCTTCCCCCTCGGCGAGATCCACAAGACCGAGGTGCGCAAGATCGCCGAGCAGCTGCAGCTGCCCAACGCCAAGAAGAAGGATTCGACCGGCATCTGCTTCATCGGCGAACGGCCTTTCCGCGAGTTCCTGAACCGCTACCTGTCCTACAAACCCGGCCCGATCAAGACCGCCGACGGCCAGACCGTGGGCGAGCACGTCGGTCTGTCCTTCTATACGCTGGGCCAGCGCAAGGGCATCGGCATCGGTGGCCTGAAGGCACACCAGAACGCCGACGGCCATGGCGACGCCTGGTACGTGGCGCGCAAGGACGTGCAGGACAACACGCTCTACATCGTGCAGGGCCATGATCACCCGTGGCTGCTCTCGCCAACCCTCTCGGCCGGACAGATCAGCTGGGTAGCCGGCCATGCGCCGCAACAGGCAGCGCTTTCGGCCAAGACCCGCTATCGCCAGGCCGACGTGCCCTGCGGTTTCAGCGATGGCGGCCAGACCTTCGCGCTGGCCTTCGATACGCCGCAATGGGCAGTCACCCCAGGACAGTCGGCGGTGCTGTATGACGGCGATGTCTGCCTGGGCGGCGGCATCATCGAGACCGGTGCATTGCCCGACTGATAATTTCCAGCGAGAAAGAATGGGACGCCCCGCCAGCGATTTCGCTGCGGGGCGTTTTCTTTTCGGCAATCATTGGTGGCGGATTGCATACAGGAGGCTTCTTCCCATCTCCAGATGATAAAAATTATCAATCCCATCGATAAAAGGACTTGCAATCCCTCCCCAAATCGCAAATAATCTAAACAAGAATTGTTCGCATTTACTAGGAGGTGTCATGAGCCAACTGAACGACCAAAGCATGGAACGTCGCAACAAGCCCAGCACAACCGCCAACGGCACGCCGATCGCCCGTATCAAGAGTACGGACCTGTTCCGCCAGATGCGCGAACTGGAGATCGACCACGGAGGCCGCATCTACAAGTTGCGACTGACGCAGCTGAACAAGCTGATCCTGACGGCGTAAGCCGTCCGGTTTCGGACCAAGGTGGATAAACAGGCCAGCCAGCGTTGATCACTTGGACGCATCGCCAGCCAAGCTAGCCTAGCGAGGAGAGTTTGATGGTTACCGACAAGATGACATCCGCATTCGTGGAACCCAACAGCGCACCGGCCCAACCTGAACTTCTGGTTTCCGCCGTACTGCATTTGATGTCGCACTACACCGCCAACAACAGCCAGGAAACGCAGAGCTGCGTGAAACTGGCCTCGGTCATCGAGAGACACCTGAAGGCCCTGGCGGACCTGCCCAACCTGGCGCCGGTATTGCGGGCAACCTGCCAGCAACTCTCGGAACAGTGGGGCAACGTGGTAGAGCGCACCATGCCGCAGCCGGAAAAATACAATTTCTTCTCGCGTATCGTGGCAGGCGCGAGATCCGCATAGGGCCTGCTCAAGCAGGCAGCAAGGCGTAAAATGATCGTTTGTGTTTGCAATAACATTTCCGAAGGCAAGATTCACCAGGCAGTCGATGCCGGCATGACCTCCATGGCCGAGTTGCGCAAGCAGCTCGGCGTTGGTACTTGCTGCGGCAAATGCCATTCTTGCGCCAAGCATGTCCTGCGTGAATGCCTCAGCAATAGCCGTCAAACACAACAAAACGTGCGTCCGGTGGTCTTCCACCCTGCCCTGGCAGCCGCATAACCGAGATCAATGAACGCCATTTCAGCCCCTCTCATGACTTACCGCCAACCCAGCGCGCTGATGCGCCAGGCACGCAAGATCGGCCCGCTGGGCCTGATCATCCTGCTTCACCTTGCCTTCTTCTGGGCCCTGCAAAGTGGCCTGGTGCATCAGGTCGCCAGCGCCGTCCCCAAGGAAGTGATCGCCACCTTCATCGTCCCCGAGAAGGCGCCCGAGCCGGCACCGCCCAAGGCACAACCGGCGCCGCCCAAGGAAGTGAAGATCGTCAAGAAGACCATCACTCCGCCCAAGCCGATTCCAGTGACCGAGACCCCGGCCCCGACCGCCATCACCGCCCCGCCACAGCCGCCGCAACCGGCCGCCCCGGCACCACAGGTGGCCGCCGAGCCTACGCCTGCGCCGGCAGCCCCCCCGGGCCCGGTGCTGCCCAAGCAGATCACCTCCGGTATCGAATACATCGAAAAACCCAATCCGGTCTATCCCAGCGTCTCGCGCCGCATGGGCGAGGAAGGTGTGGTCGAATTCCGCGTCACCGTCAACACCAGCGGCCGCGCCGAGAAGGTCGACATCATCAAGTCCTCCGGTTACTCGCGACTGGATGACGCTGCCCGTAGCGCGGTCATGCGCGCCGTCTTCAAGCCTTACATCGAGAACGGCCACGCCATCACCGTCAGCACGGTCGGCAGCCTGGCATTCCGGCTGAACTGAACTGCATTTCGCAACATCCCCCCTCATCGACAGAAATAGAAGGAAACATCATGGAAGTTAGTCCGTACGGATTGGAAAGCCTCTGGGCACAAGGCGATTTCGTCACCAAGGGCGTGGCCGTCCTGTTGCTGGCCATGTCGATCGCGTCCTGGTACGTGATCATCACCAAGGCCTTCCAGCTGCTGCGTTTTCGCAAGTCCTCGGAGGCCGCCGGCCGCCAGTTCTGGGATACCACCAGCCTGCCCGAAGGCGTCGCCACGCTGGGCCAGGACAACCCCTTCGCAGAAGTGGCCCGCGCCGGCGTCACCGCCATGAGCCACCACACCGCCCACAAGGGTCACCTGCATGACCAGCTGTCGGTGAGCGACTGGGTCACCCTGTCGTTGCGCCAGGCCATCGACGAAGCCTCCGCCAAGCTGCAGACCGGCATGGCCGTGCTGGCCTCGGTGGGCTCCACGGCACCGTTCGTGGGCCTGTTCGGCACCGTCTGGGGCATCTACCACGCGCTGGTGTCCATCGGCACCACGGGCCAGGCCAGCATCGACAAGGTCGCCGGTCCTGTTGGTGAAGCCCTGATCATGACGGCCCTGGGCCTGGCCGTGGCCATTCCCGCCACCTTCGGCTACAACGCCCTGGTGCGCGGCAACAAGACCACCATCGCCAAGCTCAACAAGTTCGGCTTCGACCTGCACGCCCTGTTCGTTACCGGTTCCCGCGCCGCCACCGAAGATGGCGAGAAGAACGGCGGCAAGGCCAAGCTGACCGCAGTCGGGAGAGCATGATGGCCATGGGTTCCCTGTCCGATTCGGACGACGACTTCAACCCCGAGATCAACACCACGCCCTTGGTGGACGTGATGCTGGTCCTGCTGATCATCTTCATCATCACCATCCCGGTGATGAACCACGCCGTCAAGATCGACCTGCCCAAGGCCAGCAGCCAGCCCGATCAGGTCAAGCCGGAAAGCATCAACCTGTCCATCGATGCGGCCGGTGAGGTGTTCTGGAACGAAGACAAGATCGACAGCAGCGAACTGAGCCTGCGCATTGCCGCCGCAGCGCAGAAACAGCCGCAACCGGAGCTGCATCTGCGTGCTGCCCGCACCACCCAGTATGAGAAAGTGGCGCAGGTGATGTCAGCTGCACAATCCGGCGGCCTGACCAAGATCGGTTTCGTGACCGATCCTGACAAGAAATAAGCCTCCGCAAGAGCTCAGCCTGCGGCGCATCGCTTCACCAGATCCGCCGCAAACTTCCGCCTGACAAGGCGGAACAAGAAAACCTCCCTCGCCTGGCGACGGAGGTTTTTTTTGATTTCTTCACACGGGGAACAACAAAGGTAAGAATGATTGCTGATAATTAATAATGAAGAATGGAAACGGCTGGGCTATGATCCGACCGTCCGCGGTCCGGCAGCTATCCGTCACCCATAACTAACGCGGTTTCTTTCTTCCATCATTTTTGAGAGGTCTACCCCATGAAAGGCGATCCCGCAGTCATCAAGTTGCTCAACGCACAGCTGACCAACGAACTCACGGCCATCAACCAGTATTTCCTGCATGCCCGCATGTACAAGCATTGGGGCCTGGACAAGATCGGCGCCAAGGAATACGCCGAATCGATCGGCGAGATGAAGCATGCCGACAAGCTGATCGACCGCATCCTGATGCTGGACGGCCTGCCCAACCTGCAAGCGCTGCACAAGCTGATGATCGGTGAAAACACCAAGGAAATGATCGAATGCGACCTGAAGCTGGAACAGGCCGCCCACAAGACCGTCAAGGAAGGCATCGCCACCTGCGAACAGCATGGCGACTATGTCTCCCGCGATCTGTTCCTGATGATCCTGGACGACACCGAGGAACACATCGACTGGCTGGAAACGCAGCTGGACCTGATCGACAAGGTCGGCATCCAGAATTACCTGCAAAGCCAGATGTCGCCCGCCGAGGAATAAACCGGCTGCCATCGGCAAAAAAAAGCGCGCTCCACAAGAGCGCGCTTTTTTTCATCGCGCCCGGCCGGTGAGGCAGGCGCTGGCAGTCCGTTCAGATGTGCGGCACGGTGTCCCTGAAGGAAACCCGTTCGGAGACCTTGTCGAACAGCCGCGCCAGTTCAGGATAATCCTCGCGCCAGGCCAGGTCGGGGAAGCGGAAAGCCAGCCAGCCCAGCGCGCAGCATACGGCCACGTCGGCCAGGGTGTAATGGTTGCCGACGCAGAAGGGCTTCTCGCCCAGGCCATCGGCCATCGCCTTCAGGGAGGCCTCGACCTTGCTCCACTGACGCTTGATCCATTCCGGGCTCTGCTGTTTGGTCGGGCGCAGGGTCTTTTCCAGGCGCACCAGCACAGCCGCATCCAGCATGCCATCGGCCAGGGCTTCCCAGCACTTGATCTCGGCGCGCTCACGGCCATTGGGCGGCAACAGCTTGCCCACCGGCGTCAGGGTATCCAGATATTCGACGATCACCCGCGAATCGAACATGGCACCGCCATCATCCATCAGCAGGCACGGCACCTTGCCCAGCGGATTGCTTTGCTGGATGGTGGTCGATGCGCTCCAGACATCTTCCAGGATGAATTCGTAATCGATCTTTTTTTCAGCCATCACGACGCGCACCTTGCGCACGAAGGGACTGGCATTGGAGCCGATGAGTTTTAGCATAGCGTTTGGAGGTTTTATCTGCTTTGATTATAACATTCGCATTTCCCGACAAATTCCGGAACGGTCAGTCATGGAACGGAAAGCAACAGACGGGAAAATTGGGCTGAGCGGCCCGCCAATGGTAAAATGCCGGCCTCGGGCGATTCGGGTTTTGGTGCAATGCTACCGAAAACTCGCCAATCTTCAGTCAACGCATCTCATCCGTTTCCATCATGTCCCTCTCTGCTCTCTCGGCCCTGTCCCCGCTGGACGGCCGCTATGCCTCCAAGACCGATAAACTGCGTCCGCTGCTGTCCGAAGCGGGCTTCATGCACCATCGCGTGAAGGTCGAGATTGCCTGGCTGCAAGCCCTGTCGGAAGCCGGTTTTGCCGAGATCAAGCCGTTCTCGGCCGACGCCCGCGCGCTGCTGGACAAGCTGGCCGCCGAGTTCACCGAGGCCGATGCCGCCCGCATCAAGGAAATCGAAGCCGTCACCAACCACGACGTCAAGGCCGTCGAATACTGGCTCAAGGAACAGGTCAAGGACGTGCCGGAACTGGTGGCCGCCTCGGAGTTCATCCACTTCGCCTGCACCTCCGAAGACATCAACAACACCTCCCACGGCATGATGTTGAAGGCTGCGCGCGACACCGTGCTGCTGCCCTCGCTGCAAGCGGTGATCGCCAAGCTGACCGAGCTGGCCCACGAACACGCCGCCGTGCCCATGCTCTCGCGCACCCACGGCCAGCCGGCCAGCCCGACCACCCTGGGCAAGGAAGTCGCCAACGTCGTGGCGCGCCTGCAACGCGCGGCCAAGCGCATTGCTGCCGTCGAGATCCTGGGCAAGATGAATGGCGCCGTGGGCAACTACAACGCCCACCTGTCGGCCTATCCGCAGACCGACTGGGCGGCCTTCTCCAAACAGGTGGTGGAACAGCGCCTGGGCCTGGTCTTCAACCCCTACACCATCCAGATCGAACCTCACGACTACATGGCCGAGCTGTTCGATGCCGTAGCCCGCACCAACACCATCCTGCTGGACCTGAACCGCGACATCTGGGGTTACATCTCCCTGGGTTATTTCAAGCAGCGCACCAAGGCCGGCGAAATCGGTTCCTCGACCATGCCGCACAAGGTCAACCCTATCGATTTCGAGAACTCCGAAGGCAACCTCGGCATGGCCAATGCCGTGCTGAAGCACCTGGCCGAGAAGCTGCCGGTCTCGCGCTGGCAGCGCGACCTGACCGACTCCACCGTGCTGCGCAACATCGGCGTGGGCTTCGGCTACAGCGTGCTGGCCTACGACAGCTGCCTGCGCGGCCTGAACAAGCTGGAAGTGAATCCACAGCGCCTGGCCGATGACCTCGACGCCACCTGGGAAGTGCTGGCCGAGCCGGTGCAGACCGTGATGCGTCGTTATGGCATCGAGAATCCGTATGAGCAACTGAAGGAACTGACCCGCGGCAAGGGTATCTCCAAGGATGCCCTGCGTGACTTCATCAACGGCCTGGCCATCCCCCAGGAGGCCAAGGACCACCTGCTGGCCATGACCCCCGCCAACTACATCGGCACCGCCGTGGAGCTGGCCAAGCAGATCTGAGGGCGCTGCAGGTCCTGACCAGGACGGCCGCAACGTATCGGTTCTACCCAGCAATGGCGCACAGCAATGTGCGCCATTTTTCTTTGGGCCACAGTCTCGGGATTACTCGCAAAAGCGGACGGCTGAACTTCCGGTCGGGCAACTAATGCCGGCAAGCAAAGCTGTTTATACTCAGCATTTTGAAAAAAGTGGCATGATGCGCCGCACCATGACTTGTTCTCGACGACGAGCATGACGCCCGGCTGCACCGCCAGTACTGCAGAACCATTGCCGAGCCAGCCGCTCCAAACGTCACCAACCCTACGCCTCACTATGGAACGCTACACCAAACCCGCCGTCCTGCTGCACTGGCTGATTGCCCTGCTGATCATCTCGGCCTTTGGCCTGGGCCTGACCATGGTCGATATCCCCGGCCTGACACCGACCAAGCTGAAGTATTTCTCCTGGCATAAATGGCTAGGCGTGACCGTACTGGCACTGGCCTGCCTGCGCCTGCTCTGGCGCCTGACGCACAAGGCGCCGGCTTATCCGGCGCACATGCCGCAATGGCAACAATCGGCCGCCCACTGGCTGCACCTGGGCCTGTATGCCCTGATGTTCGCCATTCCCGTTTCGGGCTATTTCTACAGCCTCTCGGCCGGCGTGCCGGTGGTCTACCTGGGCGTGCTGCCGCTGCCGGTGCTGATGGCGCCCAATCCGGAACTCAAGCCCCTGCTCAAGGAACTGCACTACCTGCTCAACATGACCATGCTGGCGGCCTTCGCCCTGCATGTCCTGGCTGCGTTGAAGCACCAATTCATCGATCGTGACAATATTCTGCGGCGCATGCTGCCGTGAGCGGCAGGCCGATTTCTTCATAGTGCTCGTTTTTCAACGGAACCCGATATGACCTTCACCCGACTCATCAAACCGACCCTGCTGGCGCTGGCCGCCGCTTCCCTGGCTAGCGTTGCCCAAGCTGCCCCGCTCAAGGTGGATGCCGCCAAGAGCAGCGTCAATGCCACCTTCAAGCAACTCAACGTGCCGGTGGACGCCAAGTTCAAGAAATTCACCGCCACCATCGACTTCGACGCCGCCAAGCCGACCGAGGGTAAGGCCAGCGTGGAAATCGACGTCACCAGCTTCGACCTGGGCGAAGCCGAATACAACAAGGAAGTGCAGAAGAAGGAATGGTTCAACACGGCCCAATTCCCCAAGGCCAGCTTCGTGGCCACCAGCATCAAGCCGGCCGCCGGTGGCAAGTTCGATGTCAGCGGCAAGTTGACCATCAAGGGCAAGAGCGCCGATGTCAGCTTCCCGCTGACCGTGAAGAAGGAAGGCGCGACCCAGGTCTTTGATGGCGTGCTGCCCATCAAGCGCCTGACCTACAACATCGGCGAAGGTGAATGGAAAGACACCGGCATGGTGGCCGATGAAGTCTCCATCAAGTTCCACATCGTCGCCCAGTAATCCCCGCAAGACATAACAGGTTTTCCGCGCCAGAACGTCCCGCCGCCGGGTGGGCTTTCCCAGCGTTTCTCTCACCTCAAGGAAATGAATCACATGAAACTGAACCACCTCCTGCTCGCCCTGGTTGCCGCTGGCGCCGCTGTTTCCGCCAACGCTGCCGATACCTACAGCATCGATCCCAGCCACACCTATCCCAGCTTCGAAGCTGATCACATGGGTGTGTCCGTGTGGCGCGGCAAGTTCACCAAGACCAGCGGCACCGTGACCCTGGACCGCGCCGCCAAGACCGGCACCGTCGACATCGTGGTGGACGCCTCCTCCATCGACTTCGGCATGGGCAAGATGAATGACCACGCCAAGAGCGCCGACATGTTCGACGTGGCCAAGTACCCGACCGCCGAATACAAGGGTACCGCCATCAAGTTCAATGGTGACAAGCCGGCCTCGGTGGAAGGCACCCTGACCCTGCACGGCGTGACCAAGCCGGTGACCCTGACCATCAACAAGTTCACCTGCATCCAGCACCCCATGCTCAAGCGTGAAGTCTGCGGCGCCGACGCCTCGGCCACCTTCAACCGTGCCGACTTCGGTGTCGACTACGGTGCCAAGTACGGTTTCAACACCGAGACCAAGCTGGCCATCCAGGTCGAAGCCATCAAGACCAACTGATCCGCCTTTCAGGAGCCAGCCCGAGGGGCGGCTCCGGGCAATCCGGGAAAGCCGATGCGATAATGCATCGGCTTTTTTTGTTTGCACGCCTTGCTTGCGATCATGGAGAAACACCCTCGCAAGCCGCACAATGGCTCGCATTCGCCGTTTTGCTGCCCTGCAAAACTTTTAAAAACGCGCTAATCTAGCGCCGTTCCCCAAGGAGCAAGTAGCATGTCGTTAGCAGACCTACGTAAAGACTACAGCCGCGCCAGTTTGTCCGAACTCGATGCCGCCGCCGATCCGATCGACCAGTTTGCCCTCTGGTTCGACGAGGCGAGCAAGGCACAGATTCCCGAGCCCAATGCCATGAGCGTGGCCACGGTCGGACGCGATGGACGACCATCCTCGCGCATCGTGCTGATCAAGCAATTCGACCAGCGCGGCTTTACCTGGTTTACCAATTACGACAGTCGCAAGGGTGTCGATGTGATCGACAATCCCTATGTCGCGCTGCTGTTCCACTGGGTCGAACTGGAACGCCAGGTTCGCATCGAAGGAAAGATAGAGCGCGTCAGCCCGGAAGAAAGTGACGCCTACTTCTACAGTCGCCCGCTGGCCAGCCAGCTGGGAGCGATTGCATCGCACCAGAGCCAGACCGTGGCCGACCGCGAGACGCTTGAACGGCAATACGAAGCGACAAAGCAGCAATTCGGGGAACATCCATCCCGTCCCGCGCACTGGGGCGGCTACCGAGTCGTTCCCGAACGCATTGAATTCTGGCAAGGCCGCCCCTCTCGCATGCACGACCGCGTGCTCTACACACGCGACGGCAACGGGCAATGGCAGCGACTGCGCCTGCAGCCCTGACGACACTTCAACGCCTGGCAGGGCTGTTAAGCATTCACGTCACTAACGCGGAGGAAAATCGTGTTTTGGGAAAAGAAGCTTGACGCCTGGGTAGAAAACATTCGCAACGTATCGGCCCTGCCACTGCGGCTGGTGCTGTGGAACGGACAGCAGTACGACTTCAGCACGGGGACGCCCGAGGTCACCCTGAAGGTCCCCCACGCATCAGCCATCACTTCACTGCTCTCCCCCTCTCTGGCCAATCTCGGCGAAGCCTATGTCGAAGGCAAGATCGAGGTCGAAGGCAAGGTCAAGAGCGTCATCAGCGTGGCCAATGCGCTGGCCGCCAATACCCTCAAGGCCGAAGGCCGGCTGGGGCGCCTGGTGCGCAACGTCACCCACACCAAAAAGCGTGACGCCGAGGCGATCCAGTATCACTACGACGTCTCCAACGACTTCTACAAGCTGTTCCTGGACGAGAACATGGTCTATTCCTGCGCCTACTTCGAGAACGGCGACGAGGACCTTGCCACGGCACAGATCAAGAAGATCGACCACATCCTGGAGAAGATCCAGCTCAAGCCTGGCCAGACCCTGCTCGATATCGGCTGTGGCTGGGGTGCGCTGGTGCTGCGCGCGGCACAGAAGTATGGCGCGCGCTGCGTGGGCGTGACACTATCCAAGAACCAGTATGCCCTGGCGCGCGAACGGGTCGAGCGCGCCGGGCTGTCGGACCGCATCGAGATCCGCCTGCAGGACTATCGCGACGTGACCGGCAGCTTCGACCGCATCACCAGCGTGGGCATGTTCGAGCACGTCGGCATCAAGAACCTGCCAGCCTACTTCCGCCAGATCAATACCTTGCTGGCCGACGGCGGCATGGCGATGAACCACGGCATCACCTCCACCGATGTGGACAACGGCGAGTCCCCCTACGGCGCCGGCGAATTCATCGACAAGTACGTATTCCCGGCCGGCGAGCTGCCGCATATCAGCACCGTGCTCAAGACCATGCAGGAAGGCGGGCTGGAAGCCTTCGACGTGGAAAACCTGCGGCGTCACTATGCGCGCACCTGCGGCATCTGGGCCGACAATTTCGAGGCCAACGCCGATGCCATCCATGGCGTCACCGACGACAAGCACTACCGTATCTGGCGCGTCTACCTGGCTGGCAGTGCCTATGGTTTCGAGCGTGACTGGATCTCGCTGTACCAGGTCGTCTGCACCAAGGCCGCCAGCAGCGCGCAGACGCTGCCGTGGTCGCGCAACTACATCTATCGCAAATAGCCCCTCGTCACTCCCCAAAAAAAAACGGGCATGCCATGGCATGCCCGTTTTCATTCATTACCTGTCCCACAGGCTTACTCCGGCTTGCTCTTCTCGGCGAATACCTCGCGGAACTTGGCCAGCTTGGGTGCGACCACGAAAGCGCAATACCCCTGGAAGGGATGTTGCTGGAAATAGTTTTGATGATAATCCTCCGCCTTGTAATAAGGCGCAGGCGCCGCCAGCTCGGTCACGATGGGTGCATCCCACACCAGCGCCATCTCGGCGATGACGTGCCTGGCCATGTCGTGCTGGGCCTGGTCCTGGTAGTAGATGACCGAACGGTATTGCGTACCGACGTCATTGCCCTGGCGGTTCAGCGTGGTGGGATCGTGGATGGTGAAGAAGATCTCCAGGATCTCGCGATAGCTGATCCGCTGGGGATCGAACACCAGCTTCACCACCTCGGCATGCCCGGTCTGGCCCGTGCACACCTGCTCATAGCTGGGATCGACGACGCTGCCGCCGGTGTAACCGGACTCCACCGACTCCACGCCCCGGACCTGCTGGTAAACCGCTTCCAGGCACCAGAAGCAGCCGCCGCCCAGGACTGCGATTTCCTTGGCCATGATGATCTCCCGTTTCGAGTTGCTCTGGATGAAACTCTAACCCAAAAAGTCTGGCTGCGTACGGTCCAAGTGGGGGAGCGATGGTTCGCCGCCACGAAGGCAAGAGTCATCGGTATCCGTTATCATGTGCATATTCCTACGCCAGCTCGTCATCGAAGCAATGTGATCACCCGGCGTCCCCCCTATCCATCCCAGATTTCCGATGAACACACGTTTTCCGCGCACCGAGACGCGTCAGTTCGACGCCGCGCATTTTCGACAGGCCCTGTCCCAGTTTGCCACCGGCGTCACCGTCATCACCACCCGGCTGGCTGATGGCACGCTTCTGGGCCTGACGGCCAGCTCCTTCAACTCGGTCTCGCTGGAGCCGCCGCTGGTGCTGTGGAGCCTGGGCAGCAAGGCCAACAGCATGCCGGTCTTCTCAGGCAATTCGCATTACGTCATCAATATCCTCGGCGCCGACCAGGCCCACCTGGCGCAGCAGTTCGCCAGCAAGATGGAGAACCGTTTCGAGGGTGTCGGCTATTCGTTTTCACGCACCGGCCAGCCGGTTCTGGACGGCGTATCGGCCTGGTTCGAATGCCACAACCGCAGCCAGTATCCGGAGGGCGATCACGTCATCTTCGTCGGCGAGGTGGAGCATTGCGAAGTCGATCCGCAAGCCGCCCTGGTATTCCACAACGGCCGCTTCACCAGGACCGATACGCTCTGAACCCCGGCCTGCCCAAAACAAAAAAGCGCCCGATGGGCGCTTTTTCATTGCGACAGACAAGTTGCTTAGAACTTGTAGCCCACCGACAGGAAGCTCACGATCGGGTTGATCGTCAGGCTGGTGCTGGAGTGGGTGGTGCCACCGGCAGCTGCCGGCAGGTTGGTGGTGATGTCGGCATTGGTCTTGATCGCCACATACGAGACCGACAGCGACAGCGACCAGTTCTTGTCGATGTTGTAGGTCGCACCCAGGTTCAGCACCGGCGCCCAGGACGAGCTCAGGTTGGCGGTGGAGCTGGCCGTGGTCACGGCACCACCGGTGTACTTGCTGGAGAGGGCCTGCTGGAAGCCGCTGTTGAGCTGGATGCTGTCATACCAGACATAGCTCACACCGGCGCCCACGAAGGGACGGAACTTGCTGTTGGCGTCGCCAAAGTACCACTTGGCCACGATCGCCGGGCTCCACTGCTTGGCGCTGCCAATCTGGCCGACACCGGCGATGGTGCCCGTGCCATTGAGGTTGAAGGTCGGCGGGATGCCCAGGTCAGCCGTCAGTGCGAAGTTGTCGGTGAAGAAGTGCGTGAACGCCACGCCCAGGGTATCGGCGTTGGACACGGTCGAACCCGAGCCTGCGATAGGACCGGCACCGGGGCCATCATTCTTGGTCAGGACATCGCTGGAATCCTGAGGTGCCAGGTGGAACCAGCCGACGTTGACGATGTTGCTGCCAGCGCTTTGCGCCATGGCCGGGGCAGCAAAAGCTGCCATCACGGACAGTGCGGCGATTTTGGGCAAGAAGGAAGTGTGTTTCTGCATTGCTGTCTCCAAGAGTTGCGGGCTGTGCCCGGATTTTTATTCCCGACGCTGGCGTGTGACGGGATCTATCTTCACGGCTGGTTACCGTTTTTCATTTTTTAACGTAACTAGGCTTAACCAAACGGAACCGAGAGTCAGCCTGGATTTACGCCGGCGAAACAAAAAGAACGCACGTGCTATTTGGTGGAGATACTATGCCAGCTTTGTCACAGTTTGTATAGGAGTTGTGAAGAGCACGACCGTGCTTGTCTGCTTTTGGCAACCGCGTACTGACTGCAAAGTCAGTACGGAGCCAAGAGCAGCAAATGGCGGGAAAAGAAAGGCGCGATCCGGGAATGGATGGCCTGGATGACTGACCAGATCAGCCCAGGCTGGCCAGCAATCCTTGCGAGTCGAAGGCGGCCCGGCGCAAGCGGTCATTGACGCCTTGCCAGTCGTCCGACCCCGGTAGCGCTTCCACGACGATGACGTCGACACCGGCATGATCCATGTCGCGCAGCGCGGCATAGAGGTCATGGGCATAGGCATCGGCAGTCTCGGGCATGGGCCGCGTCACGGCCACTATGGGGGATGTTTGCAGGCGGCAGATCAGGGCCACTTTCTTGCCGCCTGCGACCAGCTTCTCCAGCACCTGCGGCAGCGCATCCGGGCTGACCTGCACCACCGGCGTATGCGGCGCATAGTGCGCGTCGAGCGTACCGGAGGCACGCGGTGCGGAGGCATCGGGGCTGGACAAGGGCACACCCAGTACGGCGGCAATACGCTCGGCGCTGATCTGGCCGGGGCGCAGCAGCACCGGTCCATGGGTGTCGATACGGGAGAGATCGACGATGGTCGATTCGATGCCCACTTCGCTCTGGCCACCATCGAGCACGTAATCGACCAGGCTGTCGGCATCGCTGCCGAATTCCTCGCGCACGTGCTCGGCCGTGGTCGGACTGACGTGGCCGAACTTGTTGGCCGAGGGGCCGGCGATACCGCCCTTGCCGCCACGGAATTCACGCAACAGGGCTTGCGCCACCGGATGCGAGGGACAACGCAGGCCCACCGAATCCTGTCCACCGGCCACGGCATCGGGGATGTGCGCGGCGCGCTTGAGGATCAGGGTCAAGGGCCCCGGCCAGAAAGAAGCGATCAGCCGGCGCGCTTGCACCGGCACCGAGGCTGCCCAGTAGCCGATATCGGCTTCGGGCGACACGTGCACGATCACCGGGTGATTGGCCGGACGTCCCTTGGCCGCATAGATGGCGGCAATCGCGGCCGGGTTCTCGGCATCGCCACCGAGTCCGTAGACGGTCTCGGTAGGAAACGCCACCAGACCGCCCTGCTCCAGCTTGCGGGCGGCATGCATGATGGCCGCAGCATCGATATGCACACTGGAGGAAGTGCTCTTGTCGTTCATCGCCCTGTCCCTGCCTTACAGCGCAATGCCGAGGATGGCGCAGGCCGCAGCCAACTGCTGCTGCGCGGCTTCCAGCGTGGCACCGGTGAAGGTGACGTGTCCCATCTTGCGGCCACGGCGGGCCTCGGCCTTGCCATACAGGTGCAGATGCGCACCCGGCAGCGCCAGCACCTGATCCCAGGCCGGCTCGCGTTGGGTGTTGCCTTCGCCTTCGTACCAGACATCGCCCAGGATGTTCAACATCACCGACGGCGAATGCTGGCGCGTATCGCCCAGCGGCAGGCGCGCCATGGCGCGGGCCTGCTGTTCGAACTGGCTGGTGACGCAGGCGTCGATGGTGTAGTGGCCACTGTTGTGCGGACGCGGCGCCATCTCGTTGACCACCAGCGTGCCATCGTCGAGCACGAAGAACTCGATGCACAGCACGCCCACGTACTGCAACGCGCCGATGATCTGCAGCGCCGCCTGCTGGGCGCGCGCGGCGGCATCAGCCTTGATGTTGGGACCGGGGACGGTGGTGGTGAAGAGGATGCCATCGCGATGCACGTTCTCGGCGATCGGATAGACCACGGCCTGGCCATCGTGACCACGCGCGACCAGCACCGAGACCTCGTAGGCCAGCGGCAGCATCTTCTCCAGTACGCAGGTCACGCCCTTCATGTCGGCGAAGGCGCTGCGCACTTCGTCCACGCTGCGCACGCGCACCTGGCCCTTGCCGTCATAGCCCATGCGGGCGGTCTTGAGGATGCCGGGCAAGAGGCCGGCATCGAGTCCATCGATATCGGCGGCGCTGTTGATCACCAGGTGCGGTGCCGGCAGCACACCCGAGCGCGACGCGCATTCGGTGAAGAAGGCCTTCTCTGCAGTGCGGTCCTGCGCAATCGACACACCTGACGCGGCCGGTGCGACGAAGGTCTGGCCGGCCAGCGTGGCCAGACTCTGCGCCGAGACGTTCTCGAACTCGGTGGTCACGGCAGCACACAGCTTGCCCAGCTCGGTCAGGGCCTGACCATCCTCATAGGCAGCATTGATGAGGCGATCAGCGACCTGTCCGGCCGGACAGTCGGCATCGGCCTCCAGCACGGCGACCTTGAAACCCATGCTCTGTGCGGCATGGGCAAACATGCGGCCCAACTGGCCGCCACCCATCACGCCCAGCCAGGTGGCGGGCGTGGTGGAAGGCACGGCGGCGCGCGCGGCCGCCGTAGGGGATGCAAACTGCGAGGTCATACAGGCAACTTCATGTCGAGAGCGACTTGCGTCTGGGTCTTGCGGAAGGCTTCCAGCTTCTCAGCCAGCGCCGCGTCAGTGGTGGCCAGCATGGCGATGGCCGACAGCGCCGCATTGGCAGCACCGGCTTCGCCGATGGCGTAGGTGGCCACCGGAATGCCCTTGGGCATCTGCACGATGGACAACAGCGAATCTTCGCCACGCAGGTACTTGGAGGGCACCGGCACGCCCAGCACCGGCACGATGGTCTTGGCGGCAATCATGCCCGGCAGGTGGGCAGCGCCACCGGCACCGGCGATGATGGCGCGCAGGCCGCGCGCACGGGCGCTTTCGGCATAGGCAAACATCTGGTCCGGCATGCGGTGCGCGGAAATCACCTGGGCTTCAAAAGGCACGCCGAAGTCCTTCAGGATGGCGACCGCATTCTGCATCACCTCCCAGTCCGAGGACGAGCCCATGACCACGCCCACCACGGGCTTGACGGTATCGCTCATGATCTCAGTCCTTCAGCTTGTTGCCGGTCAGGCGCTCCAGCGCTTCGCGGTACTTGGCGCCGGTCTTGTCGATGACGTCGGCCGGCAGCGGCGGCGCCGGCGGGGTCTTTTGCCAGCCGTCGACGGTTTCCAGGTAGTCGCGCACGAACTGCTTGTCAAAGGACGGCGGCGAGATACCGACCTGGTAGCTGTCGGCCGGCCAGAAGCGCGAGGAGTCGGCGGTCAGCACTTCATCCATCAGGTGCAGCACGCCATTGTCATCCAGGCCGAACTCGAACTTGGTGTCGGCGATGATGATGCCGCGGGTGGCGGCGTAGTCGGCGGCTTCCTTGTAGAGCTGGATGGCGACGTCGCGGATCTTGTGCGCCAGCTCGGTGCCGATGCGCTTCTCGGTTTCCTCGAAGCTGATGTTTTCGTCGTGTTCGCCCAGGTCGGCCTTGGCGGCCGGGGTGAAGATCGGCTGTTCCAGCTTGGAAGCCTGTTGCAGGCCGGCCGGCAGCTGGATGCCGCAGATCGCGCCGGTAGCCTGGTAATCCTTCCAGCCGGAACCGATGATGTAGCCGCGCACCACCGCTTCCACCAGGATGGGCTTCAAGCGCTTGGCCACCACGGCGCGTCCGCGCACCTGTTCCACTTCGGCCGGGCTCACCACCGACTCCGGATCCACGCCGGTGAGGTGATTGGGCACGATATGGCCGAGCTTCTCGAACCAGAAATCGCTCATCTGGTTCAAGACCTTGCCCTTGCCGGGGATCGGTTCGTTCATGATGACATCGAAGGCCGACAGGCGATCGGTGGTCACGATCAACAGCTTGTCGTCACCGACGGCGTAGTTTTCGCGGACCTTGCCGGTGCCCAGCAGGGGCAGGGAAGTGATCGAGGATTTGTACAGACTGCTCATGATGGTCTTTTCGTAAAGTCAAAAACCGGAACCGCCGTGTTCAGGGCGATTCCGGTCGGTTAGTGCCGGCGCTTGGTTTCCCAGCGCTTACTGGACGATCTGTGCCAGTTCGCCGCTCTTGTACTTCTCGGCGATCTTTTCCAGCGAGACCGGCTTGATCTTGCCAGCCTGGCCTTCGCAACCGAAGGACAGGAAGCGTGCCTTGCAGACCAGCTTGGCGGCTTCGCGGGCGGGCTTGAGGTAGTCGCGCGGGTCGAACTTGGACGGGTTCTCGAACAGGTAACGACGGATGGCACCGGTCATGGCCAGGCGGATGTCGGTGTCGATGTTGATCTTGCGCACGCCGTGCTTGATGCCTTCCTGGATCTCTTCGACCGGCACGCCATAGGTTTCCTTCATGTCGCCGCCGAATTCGCGGATCTCGGCCAGCAGTTCTTGCGGCACGGAAGAGGAACCGTGCATCACCAGGTGGGTGTTGGGGATGCGGGCGTGGATTTCCTTGATGCGGTCGATGGCCAGGATGTCGCCGGTGGGCTTGCGCGAGAACTTGTAGGCGCCGTGCGAGGTACCGATGGCAATGGCCAGCGCGTCGCACTGGGTGGCCTTGACGAAGTCGGCGGCCTGGTTGACGTCGGTCAAGAGCTGTTCGCGGGTCATGGTGCCGTCGGCGCCGTGGCCGTCTTCCTTGTCACCCTTCATGGTTTCCAGCGAACCCAGCACACCCAGCTCGGCTTCGACGGTCACGCCGATGGCGTGCGAGAACTCGACCACCTTGCGCGAGACTTCGACGTTGTACTCGTAGCTGGCCACGGTCTTGCCGTCGGCTTCCAGCGAGCCATCCATCATCACGGAAGAGAAACCTGACTTGATGGCGGCCATGCACACGGCCGGGGACTGGCCGTGATCCTGGTGCATCACCACGGGGATATGCGGATAGGCTTCCACGGCCGCCGAGATCAGGTGGCGCAGGAAGGCTTCGCCAGCGTACTTGCGGGCACCGGCCGAGGCTTGCATGATCACCGGCGAACCGACTTCATTGGCCGCTTCCATGATGGCAGTGACCTGCTCCAGGTTGTTGACGTTGAATGCCGGCAGACCGTAGCCGTTTTCGGCGGCGTGGTCCAGCAATTGACGCATGGATACGAGAGGCATGATGAAAACTCCAGAACGATGAAAAAATCAGTACTCGCCAACGCGCAGGATCTTCAGCGCATTGGTGCCGCCGACCTGGCCAATGGGCTCGCCCCAGGTGGCCACGACCAGATCGCCCTTCTGCACCGCGCCTTGCGCCAGCAGCAGATCCTGGGCGCCCTTCAACATGGCTTCGGTGTCGGGGCATTGCGCCAGTTCCAGCGTATGGACGTTGCGGAACAGCGAGGCCTTGCGGCGGGTGGCGACATTGGGGGTGATCGCGAAGATCGGGATATCGATGTTGTGACGGCTCATCCACAGGGCCGTCGAACCGGATTCGGTGAGCGCGGCGATGGCCTTGACGCGCAGGTGGTGCGCGGTAAACAGGGCGCCATAGGCGATCGACTGGTCCACGCGGGTGAAGCGCAGGTTCAGGAAATCGGCGTCCAGCTGCACGTTGTCAGAACGCTCGGCTTCGATACAGATGGCCGACATGGCTTCCACGGTCTCCACCGGATACTTGCCGGAGGCGGTCTCGGCCGAGGTCATCACGGCGTCGGTGCCGTCGAGTACGGCGTTGGCCACGTCGGAAACTTCGGCACGGGTCGGCACGGCATTGACGATCATGGACTCCATCATCTGGGTCGCGGTGATGGTCAGCTTGTTGGAGGCGCGCGCCATCTTGATCATGCGCTTCTGCAGGCCCGGCACGGCGGCATTGCCCACTTCCACGGCCAGGTCGCCACGGGCCACCATGATGCCGTCGGAGGCGTCGAGGATCTCCTGCAGCAGCGGGATCGCTTCGGCGCGTTCGATCTTGGCGATCATCATCGGCTTGTGGCCGAAGGGCTCGCCGGCCACATTGGAGAGCTGGCGTGCCATTTCCATGTCGGTGGCGTTCTTGGGGAAGGACACGGCCACGTAGTCGGCCTGAAAACTCATGGCGGTCTTGATGTCGTCCATGTCCTTGGCCGTCAGTGCCGGCGCGGACAGGCCGCCGCCCTGGCGGTTGATGCCCTTGTTGTTGGACAGTTCGCCGCCGATCATGACCACGGTATGGATCTCGTTGCCCAGCACGCGCTCGACCTTGAGCACGATCAGGCCATCATTCAACAGCAGGATATCGTTGCCACGCAGGTCGCGCGGCAGGGCCTTGTAGTCCAGGCCCACACGTTCCTGGTTGCCCATCTGGCAATCGGCGTCGAGGATGAACTTGTCGCCGTTGGCCAGCATCACCTTACCATTCTCGAACTTGCCCACGCGGATCTTGGGGCCTTGCAGGTCGGCCATGATGGCGACCTTCTTGCCGCACTCGTCGGCCACTTCGCGCACCAGGCTGGCGCGGTCGATATGGTCTTGCGGCTTGCCATGGGAGAAATTCAGGCGCACGACGTCGACGCCGGCGCGGATCATGCGGGTAAGAGTCTCGCGATCGCTGGACGCGGGGCCGATGGTAGCGACGATTTTTGTTGCTCTGGACATGAAAACCTTCTGGTTGCGACTTTTAGATGAAGAAGCCCGCTGCCCGGCCCGATGCAGGGCCGATCAGGCGGATAGCTTCCGCCCCGAACGCGCGTCTCCTGCGCGTCCATCTTGTTGATGCTTCAGACTCAGAATCCGGGATACTGCCAGGTTCAAGGTGCCGCGCCCGGCAGGCGCAGCACCGTTCATGCTTATTTACTATGCTGATTGCGCTTATTGTGCGCGTTGCAGCAGGATCTCGACGGCCGGCAAGGTCTTGCCTTCCAGGAACTCCAGGAAAGCGCCACCACCGGTGGAGATGTAGCCGACCTTGTCGGCGATGTCGTACTTGGCGATCGCCGCCAGGGTGTCGCCACCACCGGCAATGGAGAAGCCCGACGAGGCCGCGATGGCGCGCGCCAGGGTCTCGGTGCCGCCGCCGAACTGGTCGAACTCGAACACGCCCACCGGGCCGTTCCAGACGATGGTGCCGGCGCTGCCCAGCTGCTGGGCCAGGGCGGCTGCGGTCTGGGGGCCGATGTCGAAGATCATGTCGTCGTCGGCCACGTCCTTGGCATCCTTTACGGTAGCCACGGCGGTCGGGGAGAATTCCTTGCCCACCACCACATCGGTGGGGATGGGCACCGACGCGCCACGCTTGGCCATGAGTTCGATGATGGCCTTGGCGTCATCGACCAGGTCGGGCTCGGCCAGGGACTTGCCGATCTTCAGCCCGGCAGCCAGCATGAAGGTATTGGCGATGCCACCGCCGACGATCAGGTTGTCCACCTTCTCGGCCAGGGTCTTCAAGATGGTCAGCTTGGTCGAGACCTTGGAACCGGCCACGATGGCCACCAGCGGGCGGGCCGGCTGGTTCAGGGCCTTGCCCAATGCGTCCAGTTCGGCTGCCAGCAGCGGGCCGGCACAGGCCACCGGGGCGAACTTGGCCACGCCATAGGTGGTCGCTTCGGCGCGGTGCGCGGTACCGAAGGCGTCATTGACATAGATATCGCAGAGCTTGGCGATCTTTTGCGCCAGTTCGTCACTGTTCTTCTTCTCGCCCTTGTTCAGGCGGCAATTTTCCAGCAACACCACCTGACCGGGCTGCACGTCCACGCCGTCGACCCAGTTGGCCACCAGCTTGACGTCCGAACCCAGCAGCTCGGAGAGGCGCTTGGCCACCGGCGCCAGCGAATCCTCGGGCTTGAACTCGCCTTCCACCGGACGACCCAGATGCGACGTGACCATCACTGCGGCACCAGCCTTCTGGGCTTCGCGAATGGCCGGCACCGAGGCGCGAATGCGCGTATCTTCGGTGATATTGCCTGCATCATCCTGCGGTACGTTCAGATCGGCGCGGATGAAGACGCGTTTGCCTTGCAATTGGTTGGCAGAAATCAGGTCGCTCAGTCGGTTGAATTTCATAGGTAGGAATTCGGAGAAGGGGGCGAAAAACGTCGTATTTTACTCCAGCCTGACCCTCTCCTGAGGGCTTTTTGGCGGGTCGGGCGGCTGGACTGGCCTATCGGGGCCATTCCCGGCCGGCGCTGTCGGCAACTTCACAACATCCAGCGCAACACTGTAAAGAGTGCCATTCCGGCCACAATAGTTCCCAACAGATGCCGCGTCGCAGCAAAGAAAATCGCCCCACCGATGCCGGCAAGCAACTTCGGGTTGGCCAGGCTGAGGTCGACCACATCGCGCGCGACCACCAGATCGGGGACGACGATGGCCGCCATGGCCGCAGCCGGCGCATAGCTGAGCGCATGCTTGAGGCGCGGCGGCAGCTTGACCGCATGGCCGAAGAGGAAGAAGCCGCTGCGCGTGAGCAGGGTCGACAAGGTCATCAGGACGATGGCGGCCCAGACATACCATTCGTTCATGCCGCCACGCCCTCCTCCTTGTCATTGCCAGGCAGCAACTTGTCGACCAGCAAAGCCGTCGCCATGCCCAGCACCATGGCCACCAGCAGGCCCAGCCGGTATGGCAGGCCCAGGGCCAGCACCGCCACCGTGCCCGACACCACCACCCCGGCCAGCGCGGGCAGGTTGCTGGTCATGGGGATCATGATGGCGATCAGGGCCAGGGTGCCGGCAAAACCGATGTTCCAGCTCTCAGGGATCTGGCTGGCCAGCAGGATGCCGATGGTCGCGCCCAGTTGCCAAGCCACCCAGCCGGGATAGCAGATGGCGGCAAAATAGCCGACCTTGCCGGCCGGCTGGCCGAAGGTGGACGGTGGAAACCGTTGCGGGAAGAAGGCCATCGAGATATCGCCATTGAAAAACCCGTACCAGACGCGGCGATACCAGGGCAGATGCTCGAAATGCGGCGCCACGGCGGCGGAAAAGATGACAAAGCGCAGGTTCACGATCATCGCCGTGAAGAACACCACCAGGAGCGGCGTCCCCACCGCCAGCAGCGGCAGCACCGCAAACTGGGCCGACCCGGCATAGACCAGCAGGCTCATGCCCAGCGACTGGAAGATGCTCATGCCCGACTTGACCATGGCCATCCCCGACACCACTCCCCAGGCCAGCACTGCCGGGATGGTCGAGGCGCTGGCACGCCAGCCTTCCTGGAAGGCCTGCTTCTCGATGTGGCGCGGATCGGTCTCCGGACTGTGGCAGTCCCCGGAGGCGGCCTCGCCTGTCTCCTTCTGCATTCTTGTTCCGTTTTGCGCTTGATTGAACGAACGGCCGCGGCAAATCGGAGGCCGACGGCATGTGCTACCTGTTGTATGACATTTTTACTCAGTCCGATCATTCTACAGATGAAAGTTTTTGCTCGTGTGAATCCGCTAAAATGGAGGCCGCCGCGGTGCACACACGTCCCGCCCCGGCTCACCGGTGCGATGACAGCAGACGCGTGCTGCACCACTGGATACCGTTTTCAATGTTTCACGCCCCAACGCTTTATCTACGGAGAACAAGATGAGCCAAGCTCAAGCATCGCAGGCCGTGGTCCTGCTCGAAGGAAAAGACCTGCCGGCCCACTGCCCCAACCCCAGCATGACCAGCTGGAACTCGCATCCGCGCGTGTTCCTGGAACTGGATGCGCACGGCGCGGCCAAATGCCCGTACTGCGGTACCCAGTACCAGTTGAAGCCGGGCACCGTGGTCAAGGGCCACCACTGATCCAGGCGAACACGCCAGACACGAGAGGGCCCGCAAGGCCCTCTTTTCATCTGCTCCGGAGATTGTCATGCCGCGTACCAAACTGATCCATGGCTCGCCCGACGAGATCGAAGCCGCCTACTACGACGCCCTCTCCCGCGCCGACCTGGACGCCCTCATGGACCTGTGGGCCGACGACGAGGAAATCGTCTGCATCCATCCCGGTGCGCAACGCCTGGTCGGGCATGCCGAGATCCGCTCGGTCTGGGAAGATATCCTCGGCAATGGCGGCCTGCATATCCGCCCGCGCCAGCTGCATGCGACCCAGAACATGATGACCGCCGTGCACAGCGTCATCGAAGAAATCGACCACGGCCCCCAGGAGCAGCCCGACGTGCACGTGATCGCCACCAACGTCTACCTCAAGACCGCGCTGGGCTGGCGCATGGTGATGCACCACGCCTCGGTGGCGCCCGGCGCCGCGCCGACGGAAGCCATCGTCAGCGGCGCCATGCTGCATTGAGTCCCTCCGTTTGATCATCGACCCGGCATTCCCGAGCAAGGCAGTCCCATGCGTTACGTCCCGCCCCGCTGGCTTCCCGGCGGCCACCTCCAGACCATCTACCCCTCGACCTTCCTGGCCAAGCCGGCGGTAAGGTATCGCCGTGAACGCTGGGCCGCGCCCGACGGCGACTTCGTCGATATCGATTTCGTCGACGGCCAGCCCGGGCGGCCACTGCTGGTGCTGTTCCATGGTCTGGAAGGCTCGTCAGACAGCCACTACAGCCGCGCCCTGATGGCCGAGGTGCAGCGGCGCGGCTGGCATGGCGCGATACCGCACTTCCGCGGCTGCTCGGGCGAGATCAACCTGGCGCCGCGCTTCTATCACTCCGGCGACAGCGAGGAGCTGGACTGGATCCTGCGCCGGCTCAAGCAACGCCAGCAAGACCTGGCCGCCACCCACCTGTATGCCTGCGGGGTATCGCTGGGCGCCAATGCGCTGCTGCGCTGGCTGGGCGAGTCGCAGCACGAAGCCGAGATCGTCGACGCCGCCTGCGCGGTGTCGGCACCGCTGGACCTGGCCGGCGGCGGTGCGGCGCTGGCCAGCGGCTTCAACCGGCTCTACACCTGGGTGTTCCTGCGCACCATGCGCCCCAAGTGCATGGCCAAGCTGGAGCAGTTTCCCGGCCTGTTCGACCGCGACGCCGTGCTGGCCGCGCGCGACCTGTATGCCTTCGACAATGTGGTCACCGCCCCGCTGCATGGCTATCGCAATACCGACGACTACTGGGACCGCGCCAGTGCCAAGCACATCCTGCATGACATCACGGTGCCCACCCTGGTGCTCAATGCACTGAACGATCCCTTCCTGCCGGCGCGCCATCTGCCACGTTCAGCGGCACCGGAAGTCGTGCTGGACTACCCCGCCCAAGGCGGCCATGTCGGCTTTGCCGCTGGCGGGCCACCGGGCAGCCTGACCTGGCTGCCGCAACGGCTGCTGCACTTCCTGGAGGGCAAGAGCGGCTCCGCCTTCGATCAGCAAGAGGAGGCCCGCCATGGATGAGATCGTGCACCAGGCCATGCGCAAATGGCCCGATGTCCCGCATTGCTTCGGCTGGTTGCGCCTGGATGGCCGGGGTGCCTGGCGCATGCGCGATGAACGTGCGCAGCAGCTGGATCTGGCCGGCGAGCCGATCCGCCATCCGGCCCTGCTGGCCTTCATCGCACGCAACTACGGCCAAGACGAACAGGGCCGCTGGTACTTCCAGAACGGTCCGCAACGGGTCTATGTGGATATCGAATGGATGCCACGCATCCTGCGCACGCAGCCGGCGGCACACGGGGGAGTCGCACTACAGTTGCATACGGGGGAAGCATTCGGCGCCGCCGACGCGGCATGGATGGATGAGCAGGGACGCCTCTACCTGCGTGCCGGCGACCATCTGGCCGGTGTGGATGACCGCGACCTGGCCCATTTGCTGCCGGCCTTGCAGGTCGCCTCGGTAGCCGGCACCGAGGAGGAAGCACTGCTGCGCTGGCTGGAAGGCGACGACAGGATCTCCGTGCAGTTCTGCACTGGCGCACAGGCCCTGCCCCTGCAGCGCATCAGCGCTGCCGATATCGCGCAACGCTTCGGCTTCGTCGCCTGCCCCCGCCAGGCCTGAGCGCTCCTAGCCGCGCTCCTTCTGATCTTTCTGCTGGTCCTTCCACTGCGCTTTCCACTCACGCTCGCGCGCATCGATCTGCGACTGGTCGTAGAAACTCGCATCGGGTGCGCGACGGGCGATGCCCAGCTGTTCGATGGCGGCCAGGAGGCTGCCATTGAGCGCATACGACTCGGCCAGCGCCAGGTGCTGCAGGGCCTGCTTGCCCTGCGCCGCGTAGGCCTTGGCCAGCAACTGCTGGACCTGGGCATCGGAGCGATAAAGCTGGGCCTGGTCGCGCAGGTAGGCGACCGCCTCCTCCGTGCGGCGCGCGCCGATGAGCGCATCGGCATACTGGCGCGCGATGGTGCGCGAGATCGGGAATTGCTGGCGCAGGCTGTCGGCCAGCTGGACGGCTTGCTGGGACTGCTTGCGGGCGATCTTGATATCGATGTCCAGGCTGCCGAACATGATGCCGGTCTTCATGGGAATGGCCGCTTCCTGGGCTTCCCTGAGCATGGCGTCGGCCTGATCGAACTTGTTCTGGCGGTAGTACACGTAGGCCAGGCCGTACTTGGCGGCGGCGGTCTGCAGCTTGGTGTTCTGCTTCAACTGTTCCTGGAATTTCTCGGCCGAATCGCGCAGGCCTTGCACGGTATCGTTCTGCAATACCTGGGTGCGCGCACGCACCAGCTGGAACTCGGGATTGTCCACCCGCTGCTTGTAGCGCTGCTCGCGGATGCGCGCCTGGATGTCGGCGATACGCTCGGTGGTCAGCGGGTGCGTCATCAGGTAGGGCGGCACGGCATCACTGTAGTTGCGCGAAGCGGCCTGCAGGCGCCCGAAGAAGGTCACCATGCCGGAGGGATCGAAACCGCCATCACGCATGATCTGGAAGCCGATGCGATCGGCCTCGCGTTCGGCGTCGCGGCTGAAGTTGAGCTGGCGCTGCACGGCCAGCCCGGTGCCGCCCATCATGGTGGCCATGGCCGCATCGCCACCGGCCTTGGAGACACCGGCCAGCGCACCCAGCACGATGGCGGCCAGCTGGATCATGGAATTCTGCTTCTGCTGGCCCAGCATGCGCGCGATGTGGCGCTGGGCCACGTGGCCGATCTCGTGCGACATCACCCCGGCCAGTTCCGACTCCGACTGCGCCGCCAGCACCAGCCCGCTGTTGACGCCGATGAAGCCGCCCGGCAACGCGAAGGCGTTGAGCATGGGGTCGCGCACCATGAAGAACTGGAAATCGAAGCCCGCTTCGCCACGCACCTCGGGATGGATACTCACCAGGTTCAGACCGAAATTGTTGAGGTATTCCGACACCGGACCATCGTCGACGTAGTCGCGGTCGCTGCGGATATCGCGCATGATCTCTTCGCCCAGCTTGCGCTCCATCAGCGGCGACAGACCTTCGCGCTCGGTGTCACCCAGCGTGGGCAAGCCCTGCGCCACGCCGGGGCCCGGCACCAGCGTCAGCGGTGCGGCAGGAAGGAGCAGCAGCGCGGCGCTCAGGGTGCGCGCGAGCAGCCTGCGCACAGGTCGGAAGGGGCGGCGATCGGGCTCGGTGGTGGTTCGGGGCATGGACGAAAACGGTTGGGATTGGTCGTGTGCATGGCGCAGCGCGCAGCTGCTTGCCTGCTATGATACCCGCTCCTCCGCTCCAATTTCACTTTCGGCGACACACCCATGAGCACATCCGGCGAACACGCCCCCAATGGCGGCCTCACCCATTTCGATCAGGGCGGGCAAGCCCATATGGTCGATGTCGGCAACAAGAACGAGACCCATCGCACGGCCGTGGCCAGCGGTGTGATCCGCATGCAGCCGGCCACGCTGGCCATCATCGAAGCCGGCACGGCCAAGAAAGGCGATGTGCTGGGCATCGCCCGTATCGCCGCCATCATGGCGGCCAAGCGCACGGGCGAGCTGATCCCGCTGTGCCATCCGCTGGCCTTGACGCATGTCTCGGTCGACTTCGAGACCGACGCCGCCAGCGCCTCGGTGCGCTGCACAGCACGCGTGGAAACCTTTGGCAAGACCGGCGTGGAAATGGAGGCGCTGACTGCCGTACAGATCGGCCTCTTGACCGTCTATGACATGAGCAAGGCGGTCGACAAGACCATGGTGATGAGCGATATCTGTGTCACCGAAAAGCGCGGCGGCAAGAGTGATATCCACATGGAACGTCCCTGAGCGGCGACCGACCGCCCAACAAAAAACGCGCCCATGGGCGCGTTTTTTCATGACCTCGATACCGCTGCGCCATCAGCCTCCTCGGCAGTTGGCCGGAGCATACTTGGCCTCCAGCGTGCCTGCCACGAAACCGGTATTGGCAGTGGCACCGGCAGGCGTGGACGCCGCCTTGGCGCCAGCAGCGGCACACTGCCACTGGATGGTGCCGGAAGCGATCGTCGGCGTCAGCGTCAGCGTGCCGCCGTTGCCTACGCGCGCGCTATAGGTGATGGTGATGACGCCGCCCACGCCTCGAGTAGCCATGGGCGTGACCTCGATGTTCTGCACGTTGTCGGTGGCCGTGAAGGATGGCAGGCCCAGCTGGGCCACGGTGAAGACGCCGTTGCTGGAGCTGATCTGTTCGGTCACCGCCAGCTTGTAGGGCTCGGCCAGGTTGAAGCCTTCCGAGACACGGGCACGGGCGATGTAATCCTGGTATTGCGAGGCGCCCAGCATGGCGAGGATGCCGACGATGGCCAGCGTGACCATCAGTTCGAGCAGGGTGAAGCCTTGTTGCGGTTGAGTGGATACGACTGGTTTCATGGGATCCCCGTAAGAAATAAAATGGCGTTGCCAGTATGGGCAGCGCCCGCAATGCGGCCTAGCGAAAAAATTGCAAAGTAGCAGCTTTGATCGGCTGCGGCGCTGAGGTGTGTCAAACATGCCATCCGCGCATACCCGCCGTGGCGGGGCGCGGCTGGCCACTATCGGGCTTGCGGCCCGGGCTTCGTGCGTTTCAGATAGGAGCCGATCAGCACCACGCCCAGCGCGCCCACCAGCCCGGGCATGCTCAGATGCACCGAGGCGCCAGGCACGACGAATTCGGTCTGCTCGATGAAGCCCTGCAGGAAAGACTGCACGGCAGTGTCGCCGAAGATCATGCCGCCGGCAATATACCCCAGCAGGGCCGCGCCGAGCGTGACGATAACTGGGAACCGTTCCATCAATTTCAAGACCAGCGTGCTGCCCCAGACGATGATGGGAATGCTGACCACGATACCGAAGACGACCAGCATCAGGCGATGCTCGCCGGCCGCCTGTTCAGCCGCGCTGGCGATGGCGATGACGTTGTCCAGGCTCATCACCAGATCGGCCACGATGACCGTCTTGACGGCCCCCCACAGGCGCTCGCTACCTTCGATGTCGGCGTGATCCTCCTGCTCGTTGAGCAGTTTCACCCCTATCCACAGCAAGAGCATGCCGCCGGCCAGCTTCAGGTAAGGCAGTTCCAGCATGGTCACCGCAAAGGCGATGAGGACGATGCGGATGGAGATCGCCCCCACCGTGCCCCAGACGATCCCTTTCATGCGCAAGCGGTCGGGCAGGTTGCGGCAGGCCAGGGCAATGACGATGGCGTTGTCGCCACCGAGCAGGATATCGATCAGGATGATCTGGCCGACTGCGATCCAGTTCAGGTTCGCCAGGAATTCCATGGGCTTCCTCAGTAGGGGCGCACCCCGGAACGGGAGCGCGTGGCAGGATGACCTCTGTCACCGCGAATAGTGCCGAAAAACGACATGGGGAGCCGCAGCTCCCCATGCTTGACTTGCTGTGTTGCCGTGACTGCCAGCCAGGGCAGTGCCGCTGGCACCGTCCTGCGCTGGCGTGGTCGGGTGCTTACAGCACCGACTTGAGCAGGCGGCCCATCTCGGACGGGTTGCGGGTCACCTTGATGCCGCACTCTTCCATGATGGCCAGCTTGGCTTCGGCGGTGTCGGCACCGCCGGAGATCAGCGCGCCTGCATGGCCCATGCGCTTGCCCGGGGGCGCGGTCACGCCGGCGATGAA
>NZ_JAELUH010000307.1 GCF_016429215.1 Herbaspirillum sp. ASV7
GCCGCTGCAGTTGGCGCTGCCGGTGCAGGTAGTGCTCACGCTGTTGCTCATCACGGCATTGGGGCCGCTGATGTACCAGGTCATCTACGAATCGATGGCCGACGCCAGCGTGTTGCAGTTATTGATCTGTCTCTTATACACATCTGACGCTGCCGACGATACACTACAAGTGTAGATCTCGGTGGTCGCCGGGTCATTAAAAGGGGGGGGGGGGGGGGGGGGGGGGGGGGGGGGGGGGGGGGGGGGGGGGGGGGGGGGGGGGGGGGGGGGGGGGGGGGGGGGGGGGGGGGGGGGGGGGGGGGGGGGGGGGGGGGGGGGGG
>NZ_JAELUH010000308.1 GCF_016429215.1 Herbaspirillum sp. ASV7
CGCCGGCGGCGGCGGCATCGGCATGCGCGTCTGCCGCAGTGACGCCGAACTGGCCGATGCCTTTGATTCGGTGCGCCGCCTGGGCCAGAACAATTTCAGCGATGCCGGCGTCTTCATCGAGAAATACCTGTCTCTTATACACATCTGACGCTGCCGACGATACACTACAAGTGTAGATCTCGGTGGTCGCCGGATCATTAAAAAATGGGGGGGGGGGGGGGGGGGGGGGGGGGGGGGGGGGGGGGGGGGGGGGGGGGGGGGGGGGGGGGGGGGGGGGGGGGGGGGGGGGGGGGGGGGGGGGGGGGGGGGGGGGGGGGGGG
>NZ_JAELUH010000309.1 GCF_016429215.1 Herbaspirillum sp. ASV7
CACACGCAGGCGGGCGCGGTGGGTCTCGTCGGGATCGCGCAGGCGGAAGGCCGCTTCGATCAGCCGCTCGCGCGAGGCGTCAGCCGGCCAGGCCTCGGCCAGCGTGCGCGCCAGCGCAAACAGGACCTGTCTCTTATACACATCTGACGCTGCCGACGATACACTACAAGTGTAGATCTCGGTGGTCGCCGGATCATTAAAAAGAGGGGGGGGGGGGGGGGGGGGGGGGGGGGGGGGGGGGGGGGGGGGGGGGGGGGGGGGGGGGGGGGGGGGGGGGGGGGGGGGGGGGGGGGGGGGGGGGGGGGGGGGGGGGGGGGGG
>NZ_JAELUH010000310.1 GCF_016429215.1 Herbaspirillum sp. ASV7
CTACTCAGGTCGAACGGTGAGCGTTGAGCGGTGGGCCGGCAAATCGGTGCCGCTCACTCGTACTTGCGCGCGTCCTCGATGACCTTGCCATCATTGGGCAGGCTGCCCGGCGCCACCAGCAGCACCTGTCTCTTATACACATCTGACGCTGCCGACGATACACTACAAGTGTAGATCTCGGTGGTCGCCGTGTCATTAAAAAGGGGGGGGGGGGGGGGGGGGGGGGGGGGGGGGGGGGGGGGGGGGGGGGGGGGGGGGGGGGGGGGGGGGGGGGGGGGGGGGGGGGGGGGGGGGGGGGGGGGGGGGGGGGGGGGGGGG
>NZ_JAELUH010000311.1 GCF_016429215.1 Herbaspirillum sp. ASV7
ACGCAGCGCGTGGCGGCATCGTCTTCGCTGTCCCTGCTCGATGCATTGCGCGATGGTCGCAGCGGACCGCGCAGTCTGTTTGCCTTGCGTTGCAGGGATAGCGGCGGCCAGCGCAGCCTGAGCCCTGTCTCTTATACACATCTGACGCTGCCGACGATACACTACAAGTGTAGATCTCGGTGGTCGCCGGATCATTAAAAGGGGGGGGGGGGGGGGGGGGGGGGGGGGGGGGGGGGGGGGGGGGGGGGGGGGGGGGGGGGGGGGGGGGGGGGGGGGGGGGGGGGGGGGGGGGGGGGGGGGGGGGGGGGGGGGGGGGG
>NZ_JAELUH010000039.1 GCF_016429215.1 Herbaspirillum sp. ASV7
CCCCCCCCCCCCCCCCCCCCCCCCCCCCCCCCCCCCCCCCCCCCCCCCCCCCCCCCCCCCCCCCCCCCCCCCCCCCCCCCCCCCCCCCCCCCCCCCCCCCCCCCCCCCCCCCCCCCCCCCCCCCACAAACTTTTTTTTGTAGTGTATCGTCGGCAGCGTCAGATGTGTATAAGAGACAGTCCTCGAATCAGCTCTTCCACTAATTCACCCCACATTTCCATGCGGGTCGCTGGTGGAGGTAAGCGGGATCGAACCGCTGACCTCTTGCATGCCATGCAAGCGCTCTCCCAGCTGAGCTATACCCCCTGCGAAAGGAAAAGTCCCAAACTCCGGACTATCCAACCTCAAGGTAGCCTGACCGGTCAGATCAGACTACTTACTACCTGGCGTCCCCAGGGATTCGCCCACATTCTGCGGGCCGCGGAATCGCTTGCAAGCGATTCCCTTCGAATCCCCACGCGATGTGCTCAGCACATCGCTGGACTTACATAGCCCGACCGTAGCCGGACTATTTCTTACCTGGCGTCCCCTGGGGGATTCGAACCCCCGTACTCACCGTGAAAGGGTGATGTCCTAGGCCTCTAGACGAAGGGGACACTGTACTGCTTCATACCTGTGCTGCTTGCTGGGTGACAGCACAGATATCAAAATCTGGCGTCCCCTGGGGGATTCGAACCCCCGTACTCACCGTGAAAGGGTGATGTCCTAGGCCTCTAGACGAAGGGGACAAGCAGGTACTTCAAAACACTTCTTACTTCTACATCTCAAGCTTCGCCTGAAATATCACCGCCAAACATCTGCGGGTCGCTGGTGGAGGTAAGCGGGATCGAACCGCTGACCTCTTGCATGCCATGCAAGCGCTCTCCCAGCTGAGCTATACCCCCGTTGCGAAGAAGCGAGATTATGCAATACCTCTTTTCAAAAGACAACAGCTTTTTCAAAAATAATTTCTTTTTTTAAATAAAAGCCGCCAAACGTGCCGCTACAGCCTCACGACCGAACAATTGCAGCACGGCGTCAATGGCCGGAGTCTGCAATTGACCGGCGACGATCAGGCGCAGGGGCATGGCCAGCTGCGGCATCTTGATGCCGTGCGCGGCCAATACTTCCTTGATCATCGGGGCGATGGCTTCCTTGGTCCATTCCACGGTGGCGACGCGCTGGGCAAAGTCGGCCAGCGCCGGCTTGATGGCGTCGGTGATGTGCTGGGCCACCAGGGCGGCGTCCGGGGCTGGCTGGCGGTAGAACATCAGCGCGGCGGCGGCGATCTCGTTGACGGTGTTGGCACGGTCCTTCAACAGGGCAATCACGGCGTCCAGGGCCGGGGCGCCGTCGAAGGCGGCGCCCTGCTGCTCCAGCAGCGGGCGCACCAGGCCGGCCAGGCGGGCGTTGTCGGCCAGCTTGATGTAGTGGTTGTTGAGCCAGTTCAGCTTTTCCGGATTGAATTGCGCCGGGGCCTTGGTCAGGTGATCCAGGTCGAACCATGCGCAGAATTGCTGCATCGAGAAGATCTCGTCGTCACCGTGGCTCCAGCCCAGGCGCGCCAGGTAGTTCAGCATCGCTTCGGGCAGGTAGCCCTGGGCCGGGTAGTCCATCACGCTGACCGCACCGTGGCGCTTGGAGAGCTTTTCGCCGTCGGCCCCCAGGATCATGGGCACATGGCCGTATTCCGGCAGCGTGCCGCCCAGGGCCTTGAGGATGTTGATCTGGCGCGGGGTGTTGTTGACGTGGTCGTCGCCACGGATGACGTGGGTGATCTTCATGTCCCAGTCGTCCACCACGACGCAGAAGTTATAGGTCGGGGTGCCGTCCGGGCGGGCGATCACCAGGTCGTCCAGCTCGCGGTTGGAGATGGTGATGGGGCCCTTGACCACGTCGTTCCAGCTGACCTCGCCCTCTTGCGGGTTCTTGAAGCGCACCACCGGCTTGCGATCTGCCGGAATGGCCGGCAGGGTCTTGCCCGGCTCCGGGCGCCAGGTACCGTCGTAGCGCGGCTTCTCGCCGGCGGCGCGCTGGCGTTCGCGCATGGCTTCGACTTCCTCGGGCGTGCAGTAGCAGTGATAGGCCGTGCCCTGCTCCAGCATCTGGCCCACCACCTCGCGATAACGGTCCATGCGCTTCATCTGGTAGAACGGGCCTTCGTCATGCGCCAGGCCCAGCCATTGCATGCCCTCGATGATGGCCTGCACCGCTTCCGGGGTGGAACGCTCGACGTCGGTGTCTTCGATGCGCAGCACGAAGGTGCCGCCGAAGCGACGGGCATAGGCCCAGGAGAACAGCGCCGTGCGGGCGCCGCCCAGGTGCAGGTAGCCGGTGGGACTGGGAGCGAAACGGGTACGTACTTGAGTGGCAGTCATGATCGGGAATAAAAAACCAAAACGGCCTTGGCATGCCAAAGCCGTACAACGGTCGAGGGTTCTATCGGAAAGACGTCATTTTAACGCCTTTGCAGGCGGGCACGCCATGCCGGCGGCCCGCCCTGGCCGTAAAGTTCAGTCGTTCTGCACCACGATGGTGGGGAACTTGCCGGACATGTCGCGCGCCTTCTCGGCCACCTTCACGGCGACCTTGCGGGCGATGGCCTTGTAGATCTCGGCGACCTTGCCCTGCGGATCGGCCACCACGGTGGGGGTGCCGGAGTCGGTCTGCTGGCGGATTTCCATGGTCAGCGGCAAGGCGCCCAGGAAGTCCACGCCGAAGTCGGCACACATCTTCTCGCCGCCACCCACGCCAAAGATGGGCTCGGCATGGCCGCAGTTGGAACAGACGTGCATGCTCATGTTTTCCACGATGCCGAGAATCGGGATGCCGACCTTCTCGAACATGCGCAAGCCCTTGCGCGCATCCAGTAGGGCGATGTCCTGGGGCGTGGTGACGATCACGGCGCCCGTGACCGGCACCTTCTGCGACAGCGTCAGTTGCACGTCGCCGGTGCCGGGGGGCATGTCGACGATCAGGTAATCCAGGTCGCGCCAGTTGGTCTGGTCCAGCAGTTGCTGCAGGGCCTGGGTGACGATGGGGCCGCGCCAGACCATGGGTTCGTCCGGGTCGATCATGAAGCCGATGGAGGAGACCTGCAGGCCGTGGTTTTCCAGCGGCTCCATGGTCTTGCCGTCCTTGGTCTCGGGCTGGCCGGAAATGCCCATCATCATGGGTTGCGAGGGCCCATAGATGTCGGCATCCAGGATGCCCACCCGCGCGCCCTCGGCCGACAGCGCCAGCGCCAGGTTGACGGCGGTGGTGGACTTGCCCACCCCGCCCTTGCCGGAGGCGACTGCAATGATGTTCTTGACGTTGCTCTTGAGCTTGATGCCGCGCTGCACGGCATGGGCCACGATCTTGAAATTGACATTGGCTTCCACGGCGGTCACGCCGGGCAGCTTGCCCAGGGCCTGCTCCACCAGCTGGCGGATGGGTTCCAGCTGGCTGACCGCCGGGTAACCCAGTTCCACGTCCAGCAGCACGCGGCCGCCGTCGACACGGATATTGCGGGCTTCCTTGCCCCGGATCAGATCCTTGCCGGTATTGGGGTCGATCACCTGCAACAGTGCCGCCTTGACCTCTTCCACTGTGATGCTCATTGTTTCTCCTTGCTCAGAACCCGCAAGTCTATCGCAATCGCGCCCGCGCCGCCCTGTGACGGGATCAAGGCAAGCCCATCAGCAGCCGGATTTCCCTTGCAATGAAGCAACTACTGCGCCGGATCGCCGCCGGCTGATAGAATAAGTCCCTTCGGCCGTGCAAAACCTGGCCCTTTATCCACCCATCGCATCGTTCGTATTGTCAATGAGCACCTCAGCACCTCGCCAACTCTTCGTCACAACCGCACTCCCCTACGCCAACGGCGCGTTCCACATCGGCCACATCATGGAATACATCCAGGCCGATATCTGGGTCCGGTTCCAGCGAATGCAGGGCAATGAGGTCCATTTCGTCGGTGCCGACGATGCCCACGGTGCGCCCATCATGATCGCCGCCGAAAAGGCCGGCATCACGCCGCAGCAGTTCGTGGCCAATATCGCCGCCGGTCGCAAGCAGTACCTGGACGGCTTCCATATCGCCTTCGACAACTGGAGTTCCACCGACAGCCCCGAGAACCACGAGCTGTCGCAGGAAATCTATCGCGCCCTGCGCGACGAGGCCAAGCTGATCTCGACCAAGACCATCGACCAGTTCTATGACCCGGTCAAGAACATGTTCCTGCCGGACCGCTACATCAAGGGCGAATGCCCCAAGTGCGGCACCAAGGACCAGTACGGTGACTCCTGCGAGAACTGCAGCGCCGTCTACGCGCCGACCGACCTGAAAAACCCGTACTCGACGCTGTCCGGCGCGACCCCGGTGATGAAGTCCTCGGAACACTTCTTCTTCAAGCTGTCCGACCCCAAGTGCGTGGAATTCCTGCGCGAATGGGCCCTGGACAGCAACCGCCTGCAATCCGAAGTGGCCAACAAGGCCCGCGAATGGCTGGACGGCGAAGGCGGCCTGGGCGACTGGGACATCAGCCGCGACGCGCCCTACTTCGGCATCGAGATCCCCGATGCACCGGGCAAGTATTTCTACGTCTGGCTGGATGCGCCCATCGGCTACCTGGCCTCGCTGAAGAACTACTTCGTCAAGACCGGCCGTGATTTCGACGCCTTCATGGCCGATGACAAGACCGAGCAATACCACTTCATCGGCAAGGACATCACCTACTTCCACACCCTGTTCTGGCCCGCCATGCTGAAGTTCGCCGGCCGCAAGACGCCCAACAACGTCTTCGCGCACGGCTTCATCACGGTCAGCGGCGAGAAGATGTCCAAGTCGCGCGGCACCGGCATCTCGCCGCTGCGCTACCTGGATATCGGCATGAACCCGGAATGGCTGCGCTACTACATCGCCGCCAAGCTGAACGCCAAGGTCGAGGACGTGGACTTCAACCCCGATGACTTCGTCGCCCGCGTCAATGCCGACCTGATCGGCAAGTACGTCAACATCGCCAGCCGTGCCGCCGGTTTCATCGCCAAGCGTTTCGAAGGCCGCGTGTCCACCCAGTGGGCCACTGGCGACGACGCCTTCCTGGCCAAGCTGCGTGGCGTAGCGGACGAGATCCGCAGCCTCTACGAGCAGCGTGAATACGGCAAGGCCCTGCGCCTGGTGATGGAACAGGCCGACGCCATCAACGCCTACGTGGATGCCAACAAGCCCTGGGAACTGGCCAAGGACAGCAGCAAGGATGCGCAACTGCACGAAGTCTGCAGCCGCCTGCTGGAAGCCTTCCGCATCCTGACCATCTACCTGAAGCCTGTGCTGCCGCAGCTGGCCGCGCAGGTCGAAGCCTTCTTCAAGGTACAGCCCTTCCAGTGGAGCGACGTGAGCGTGCCGCTGGCCGACGGCCACGTCATCAACGCCTACTCGCACCTGATGCAGCGCGTCGACCCCAAGATGCTCGATGCCCTGTTCGAGGCACCGGAAGCTGCTGCCCCGGCAGCGGAAGAAAGCGCCATCGAAGACCTGGCCCCCGAGATTTCCATCGACGACTTCGCCAAGATCGATCTGCGCATTGCCAAGATCGTCAACTGCGAAGCCGTGGAAGGTTCCACCAAGCTGCTGCGCCTGACCCTGGATGCCGGCGAAGGCCGCACCCGCAATGTCTTCTCGGGCATCGCCTCGGCCTACAAGCCGGAAGAACTGGTCGGCAAGCTGACCGTGATGGTGGCCAACCTGGCGCCGCGCAAGATGAAGTTCGGCGTCTCCGAAGGCATGGTGCTGGCGGCTTCGGCCAAGGACGAGAAGGCCAATCCGGGCATCTACGTGCTCAACCCGTGGCCGGGTGCCGAGCCGGGCATGCGGGTGCGCTAAGGCGCAGCCGGCCTGAAGGGAGTCTCCAGCATGGACCTGCTCATCCGCGAAGCCACCTCCGAGGACACCACCCTCATCGCCGAGCTGACCCGGCACAGCTGGGCCAACAAGGTGGCGGCGAACTCGTCCGGCCACCGCGAGGCGGCCGATCATGTGGCCGAGGACCTGCAGCATGGCGGTGCCTTCATCCTGCTGCGCGGTGAAACGCCGGCCGGTTCGGTGCGCTGGATCCCGCTCGACACCGAGAGCGATGTCTGGGAAATCCGCCGCATGGGCATCGCCCCGGCCTTTCGGGGCGAACGCCTGTCGCAGCATCTGATGGAAGCACTGATCCATCGGGCGCAAGCGGCTGACGTGCGCGAGCTGCGGCTGGCCGTGCGTCATGACCAGGCCAGGCTGGTGGACCTGTACGCCGCCTTCGGCTTCGAGATCGCGCCGGAACTGGAGTACACCCGGGCCAATCCGCTGGATGCGCCTCCCATCGTGATGCGTCGGATGATGCGTCACTGAGCCCAGGGCAGGACAGGCAAAAAAAATGCGACGTCGATGGCGTCGCATTTTTTTTGTCCGGTGCCAGCGGCCGCCCACGGGTCCGTCCAGGCAGCGAGAACATCTGTTCATCAAGGTGTAACAAAGGATCGCTACCATCGTGAAAACGTTGCCAGACGGCTCCTGCAGCGCCACCCGAGGAGGGTTTCAGGGTGCAGGGGCTGGTGCAGCTACATCACCTATTTCGCATCAGCATCAATTTCGACGTCCGGACAAGAAAATGGCCCAAGGGGAGAGGCAGGAAACCGCCTACATGGCCGTGCGCGTGGCACGGCTCTACTATTTCCAGAACATGACCACGGCGGCCATCGCCGACGAGATCGGTACCTCACGGGCGACCGTCTCGCGGCTGCTGTCCTATGCGCTCGATCGCGGCCTGGTGGAAATCCGCGTACACGACCCGCAGGAAGTCTCCGGCAATCTGGAAACCCTGATCGCCACCCATTACCGGCTGCGTTCCATCCAGGTGGTGCCGGTGGCGGCCGCCGCCAGCGACAAGGAAACCCTGCACCGCGTGGCCGCCCATGCAGCCGCCTATGTCAATGCGCTGGTGACGCCCTCGTCGGTCATCGGCCTGGCCTGGGGCACCACCGTCTCGGAGATCGCCGACCAGTTGCTGCCGCGCCATGTGCATGACGTCGATGTGGTGCAGTTGAATGGCTCCGGCAGCGGCGCCAGCTTCATCAATACCTTCGGCGAATCCATCGTCTCACGGGTGGCGCAGAACTATGGCGCACGCGCCCACCATTTCCCGGTGCCGGCCTTCTTCGACTATGCCGACACCCGCAGCGCGCTGTGGCGCGAGAAGAGCATCCAGGCCATCCGCGACCTCCAGGACCGCGCCTCCATCCTGCTCTTTTCCATCGGTGCCGAAGCCACCGGCAGCTACATCCATACCGCCGGCTACCTGGGCGAGCAGGAACGCCAGATCCTGCGCGAGGAGGGCCTGGTGGGCGACATCGCCACGGTGTTCTTCCGCGAGGATGGCAGCTGGCGCGACGTCGCCCTCAATGCGCGCAGCAGCGGCCCCGACCTGGGCTGCTTCCAGCGCGCGCCGCATTCCATCTGCGTGGTCTCCGGCACCGGCAAGCTGCCCGGCCTGAAGGCGGCACTGCGCGGCGGCTTCATCAACGAACTGATCATCGACGAACCCAGCGCGCGCCTGCTGGTGGAGCATATCCGCCGCAGCAACCTGACTACGTCCTGAACCATCATCACGGGGGAAAGCAGTCATGGCAGCCATTTCCTTGCAAGGCCTCTGCAAGCACTGGGGCGAAGCCCAGGCCGTCAAGGGTATCGATATCGAGGTGAAGTCGGGGGATTTCACCGTCCTGCTGGGCCCCTCGGGCTGCGGCAAGTCCACCACCCTGCGCCTGATCGCCGGACTGGACCAACCCAGCGCCGGCCGTATCCACATCGCCGGCCGGGATGTGACGCAGCTGCCGCCGGCGCAGCGCAAGATCTCCATGGTGTTCCAGTCCTATGCCCTGTTCCCGCACCTGAACGTGCGCGACAACATCCTCTTCGGCGTGCGAGTGCGCAAGGAACCGCGCCAGGGCTACGAGACGCGGCTCAAGCGCGTGTCCGACATCCTGGGTCTGTCGCACCTGCTGGATCGACGTCCGGCGCAGCTCTCCGGTGGCCAGCAGCAGCGCGTGGCGCTGGGCCGCGCCATCATCGCCGATGCCCCGGTCTGCCTGATGGACGAGCCGCTCTCCAACCTCGACGCCCAACTGCGCCAGGAGATGCGCCGCGAGATCCGCGCCCTGCAGCAGCAGCTGGGCATGACCATGATCTACGTCACCCACGACCAGACCGAGGCCATGAGCATGGCCGACCAGGTGATCCTGCTGCGCGATGGACGCATCGAACAGGATGCGCCGCCGGCACAGCTCTATGCGCAACCGGCCAGCGCCTTCGCGGCCCGCTTCATCGGCACGCCGCCCATGAACCTGCTGGCGCTGGAGCCCTCGCCGCAAGGCCTGGTCATCGCCGGCAGCACGCACGTGGTCGCGAACGATGCCGCTACGCCGCTGCAACTGGGCCTGCGCCCGGAGCACATCCGCATCGCCGACGACGGCGTGGCGGCGGTGGTGGAGACGGTCGAATACTTCGGTGCCGACACCATCGTGGCCGCACGCATCGGCCAGGCCTCGCTGCTGGCGCGATTACCGGGCCAGCACCGCCTGCGCGCAGGCGACGCGATACGACTGGCCTGGGATCCCCGCGACCAGTATTTCTTCGAGCGCGACAGCGGCCTGCGCCATGGCTGATGCGCTTGCTGTTTTCCATTGCAAGTCCACCTTCCCCTCATGGAGATGTCTCATGCGTAGAACCATCCTGAAATCCCTGGCCGCACTGGCCGTCACCGCCGCCTTCAGCGCCCCGGTCCTGGCGGCCAACCCGGTCGAGATCAGTTTCTACTACCCGGTCGCCGTCGGCGGCGCGGTGACCAAGACCATCGACAGCATGGTGGCCGACTTCGAGAAGGCCAACCCGGACATCAAGGTCAAGGCCATCTATGCCGGCACCTACCAGGAGAGCATCGTCAAGGCGCTGACCGCCTTCAAGGGCGGCACCCCGCCGACGCTGGCGGTGCTGCTCTCCACCGACCTGTTCACGCTGATCGACGAGGGCGCCATCGTCCCCATCGACAGCCTGGCCAACAGCGCCGAGGACAAGAAGTGGATCGATGGCTTCTACAAGGGCTTCATGGAAAACAGCCAGACCGAAGGCAAGACCTGGGGCATCCCCTTCCAGCGTTCGACCATCGTGATGTACTACAACAAGACCCTGTTCAAGGAAGCCGGCCTGAACCCCGACAAGGCGCCGGCCACCTGGAACGAAATGGTCGAGGCCGCCAGGAAGCTGACCAAGCGCGACGCCGCCGGCAACGTCAGCCAGTGGGGCGTGAAGATCCCCTCCACCGGTTTCGGATACTGGATGTTCCAGGCCATGACGGCCTCCAATGACACCATCCTCATGAACAGCGCCGGCACCAAGACCTATTTCGACAAGCCCGGCGCGATCCAGGCGCTGCAGCACTGGGTCGACCTGACCACCCGCGACAAGGTCATGCCGGCCGGCGCCATCGAATGGGGCACCACGCCCAAGGACTTCCTGGAGCAGAAGGCGGCCATGGTCTGGACCACCACCGGCAACCTGACCAATATCCGCACCAACGCCAGCTTCCCCTTCGGCGTGGCCATGCTGCCGGGCATCAAGCATCCTGGCAGCCCCACGGGTGGCGGCAACTTCTATGTCTTCAACAAGACTTCGCCGGCCGAGCAGCAGGCCGCCATGAAGTTCATCCGCTTCGCCACCGAGCCGGCGCGCGCAGCCCAGTGGTCGATCGCCACCGGCTACGTGGCACCGCGCCAGGACGCCTGGGATACGCCGGAAATGAAGAAGTACCTGCAGGATGTCCCCGCCGCCGACGTCGCCCGGGAACAGATGAAATTTGGCGTAGCCGAACTGTCCACCCATGACAACCAGCGCGTGACCAAGGCCCTGAACGACAACCTGCAGGCGGCGCTATCCGGCACCAAGACGCCGGACGCGGCACTGAAGGATGCCCAGCGCGAAGCCGAGCGCATCCTGCGCGCCTACGGTCGCTAAGCCTCGCCAGCACAAGGCCCGCCGATGAAACGCCTGCCCTCTTCCACCCTGCCCTGGCTGCTGCTCTCGCCTGCCATGGTGCTGCTGATCGCCTTCACGCACTATCCGGCACTGGCGACGCTGTGGCATAGCTTCTTTTCCACGCCCAAGGGCAACCGGCCGTCAGTATTCGTCGGCCTGGAGAACTATGCGCTGATGGTGGACGATCCGGTGTTCTGGCGGGCCTTGTGCAACAACCTGTGGTTTGCTTTCGGTACCATCCCGGTGGCCATTGCCCTGGCCATCCTGATGGCCCTGTGGGTCAATGAACGGCTGGCCGGGCGCGGCGTGCTGCGCCTGGCCTACTTCACGCCGACGGTGTTGCCCATGATCGCGGTGGCCAATATCTGGCTATTCTTCTACACGCCCCAATACGGCTTGCTGGAACAGATCACCGGCGCGCTCGGCCTGCCCTCGCACAACTGGCTGGGCAATCCCGACACGGTGCTGGGCGCGCTGATGGTGGTGGCAGTGTGGAAGGAAGCCGGCTTCTTCATGATCTTCTACCTGGCCGCGCTGCAGCAGATCTCGCCGGTACTGGCCGAGGCCGCCGCGCTGGAAGGCGCCTCGCGCTGGCAGTATTTCTGGCGGGTGCAATTCCCGCTGCTGATGCCGACCACCCTCTTCGTGCTCATCAATGCCCTGATCAATGCCTTCCGGCTGGTGGACCATATCGTGGTCATGACCAAGGGCGGCCCGGACAACGCCAGCGCGCTGCTGCTGTACTACATCTATGAAGTCGGCTTCGCCTTCTGGGATTCGTCCTACGCAGCGGCGCTGACGGTGGTGCTGCTGGCCATGCTGGGGCTGATCGCGCTGGTGAAGTTCCGCATCCTCGACCGCCGGACCCACTACCAATGAACGCGCCGACCTCCCCCTTCCCCGCCGGTAGCCGGACACTGGAAACCCTGTCCGCCTGGACGCTGGCGCTGCTGTGGCTGCTGCCGCTGCTGTACGCCCTGTGGACCGCCTTCCACCCGGCCGCCTACGCCACCCGCTTCGCCCTGGACGCGCCGCCGACGCTGGAGAACTTTGCCAATGCCTGGCATGCGGCGCCCTTCCCGCGCTACTTCCTCAATACCTTCCTGCTGGTGAGCCTGATCCTGGTGGCGCAGATGGTGCTGGCGACGCTGGCCGCGTATGCGTTTGCGCGCTTCAGCTTCCGGGGCAGCAATGTGATGTTCATGCTGGTACTGATGCAATTGATGGTGATGCCCGACATCCTCATCGTGGAAAATTATCAGACCATGAACCTGCTGGGCCTGCGCGACACCATTCTTTCCATCGGCCTGCCCTACTTCGCCTCGGCCTTCGGCATCTTCCTGCTGCGCCAGACCTTCAAGACGGTGCCACGCGAGCTGGACGAAGCGGCCACGGTCGAAGGCGCCTCGCCGCTGCAGATCCTGATGCAGGTGTATGTGCCGCTGGCCAAGCCGATCTACATCGCCTTCGGGCTGGTCTCGGTGAGTACCCACTGGAACAACTTCCTGTGGCCGCTGATCGTCACCAACTCGGTGGAATCGCGCCCGCTGACGGTGGGGCTGCAGGTGTTTTCGTCCACTGACCAGGGCGTGGACTGGTCCATCATCACCGCCGCCACGCTGATGACCTCGGCGCCGCTGCTGCTGGCCTTCCTGCTGTTCCAGCGGCAGTTCGTGCAGTCGTTCATGCGGGCGGGGATACGCTGACGCCTAGTGCCCTAGTGCCCGGAAATCTCCGAAATCGAAGTCCGCACCACCTGCCGGGTATTCATGTCGAAATGCACGTTGAAGAGGCGATCCTCGTGGACGTACTGGTATTTCCAGTCCCACACCTCCTCGTTCTTGCGGGCGAACGGCACCACGCTGCGCGGACGGCCGAACTGGCGGCGCACCTCGTCGGCGCTCATGCCGGGGCGGATGGTATCGAAATGCTCCTGGGTCAACACCTGAGTGTAGTCGATCAGCGTCCCGGAGGCGCCGATGGCGAACATCCAGGTGCGGATGCCTTCCGGTCCCTTGGGATATTCCAGGGTGCGGGCACCTCCGCCATCCTCCCAGACGGTATCGGGCTGCCCCATCACGCCGCGCACGTCGGCTTCGCTGGAGATGCCCTTTTGCAACTTGTCCAAACCGAACTCCTCGATGGGATTGCCATTGCGGTCGCAGCCAAACATTGCCAAAGCAACAAGCAAACCACCAAGGCTGGCGGCATGGCGACGCAGGCGGGTGAATAAAGACTCAGTCATAGGTAATTGATTATCCCTGATGAAGACAAGGTAAAATACCGCTTCTGTGTAACATTTTGGCCTGACCTCATCATGATCTTCGGAAAAAAGACCACCTACGTATCTGAAATCACCCAGTTCATCGACGAACTGAAGACGAAGAACCCGAAGCTGGAAGACTCGCAGCGCGATGGTCGTGCCCTGCTGTGGGACAAGGATCCCATCGACCTGGACAAGGTCGCCCGTGACAAGGCCTCGCGCGTGGCGCAGCAGCCCTACGTCTACCAGAGCCACTAAGCTGTTCGCATGACGGTTCAAGCAGGTGGCGCCGACACCGCCGATCAGTCCGGCGAGCAACGCAGCGTCGACGCCATCGATATCACCCCCGCAGGACAACAGGACACCACGCCCGACGTGATCGATGGCGTGGCGCTGGCACGCCTGTATGGCGAGCCGCTGTTCCAGCTGCCCAACGACCTCTACATCCCGCCGGATGCGCTGGAGGTCTTCCTGGAAGCCTTCCAGGGGCCGCTGGACTTGCTGCTCTACCTGATCCGCAAGCAGAACTTCAATATCCTCGACATCCCGCTGGCCCAGGTCACCGCCCAGTATCTGGAGTACGTCGAACAGATCCGCAAGCAGAACCTGGAATTGGCCGCCGAGTACCTGCTGATGGCGGCCATGCTGATCGAGATCAAGTCGCGCATGCTCTTGCCGGCCAAGAAGGCCGAGAGCGGCGAGGAACCGGAAGACCCGCGCGCCGAGCTGGTACGCCGCCTGCTGGAGTACGAGCAGATCAAGCTGGCCGCCCAGGAGCTGGACCAGCTGCCGCAGGTCGGGCGCGACTACGTGCGCACCCAGGTCCACATCGAGCAGACCGTGGTCACCCGTTGGCCCGAGGTCAACATGGACGACCTGAAGTCGGTCTGGGCCGATATCCTCAAGCGCGCCAAGCTGACCCAGCATCACCATATCAGCCGCGAGGAACTGTCGGTGCGTGAGCACATGACGGGCATCCTGCGGCGCCTGCAGACGGCGCGCTTCGTCGAGTTCTCGGACCTCTTCGATCCGTCGCGCGGCGTGCCGGTGGTGGTGGTGAACTTCATCGCCCTGCTTGAACTGGCCAAGGAAACGCTCATCGAAATCACCCAGGCCGAAGCCTTCGCGCCCATCTATGTCAGACTGTCGTATTCGCCCAGCTGAGCGGGCGACACCCACCGGCAACCCCGGCCGGGCCGCGCATGACGCCAGCGCCGGCCGGCCTGCAACCAGAGAATCCGCATGAAAATCATTTCCTCGATCGAAGAACTCCGCGACCATCTGCGTGGCCAGTTGCGCACCGCCTTCGTGGCGACCATGGGCAACCTGCACGAGGGCCACCTCTCGCTGATGCGCCTGGCGCGCACCCACGGCGACCCGGTGGTGGCCTCGATCTTCGTGAACCGCCTGCAATTCGGCCCCAACGAGGACTTCGACAAGTATCCCCGCACCTTCCAGGCCGACGTCGAGAAGCTGGAGAAAGAAGGCGTCTACGTGCTCTTCGCCCCGACCGAAAAGGACATGTACCCGGAACCGCAGGAATATCGCGTGCAGCCGCCCGATGGGCTGGGCAACACGCTGGAGGGTGAATTCCGCCCCGGCTTCTTCACCGGCGTCTCGACGGTGGTGATGAAGCTGTTCTCCTGTGTGCAGCCACGCGTGGCGGTGTTCGGCAAGAAGGACTACCAGCAGCTGATGATCGTGCGCAACATGGCGCGCCAGTTCGCCCTGCCCACCGAGATCGTCGGCGCCGAGACCTATCGCGCCGAGGATGGCCTGGCGCTGTCCTCCCGCAACGGTTACCTGTCGGCCGAGGAGCGCGCCGAGGCGCCGCTGCTCTACAAGGTGCTCAACCATGTGGCCGAAGAGGTGCGTGGCGGCCAGACCAATATCGCCCTGGTCGAGCAACTGGCCATGGAGCGCCTGGCCGGGCGTGGCTGGAAACCGGACTACGTGGCCGTGCGCAAGCGCATCGACCTGCAACCGCCAAGTGCCGCCGACATCGAACAGGGCGCGCCACTGGTGGTGCTGTCGGCGGCCAAGCTGGGCGCGACCCGCCTGATCGACAACCTGGAAATCTGACATGTACGCTGCGGCCGGCCTCCTGCTGGCCGCGCTTGCGCTGGCAGGCTCGGCGCAGGCGGCGGTCACCGTCCAGGATGACCTGGGCAATACGGTGACACTGGCCCAGCCGGCCCGCCGCATCGTCAGCCTGGCGCCGCACGTGACCGAATTGCTGTATGCCGCTGGTGCCGGTGAACGGCTGGTGGGCGTCAGCAATGTCAGCGACTATCCGCGCGAGGCTGCGCAACTTCCTTCCGTGGGCAGCTTTGCCGCGCTCGACCTGGAGCGCATCCTGGCGCTCAAGCCCGACCTGATCGTGGCCTGGCACAGCGGCAACAAACCCGCGCAACTGGCACGCCTGCGCCAGTTCGGCATCCCTATCTTTGAAAGCCAGCCGGCCGATTTCGGCATGATCGCCACGTCGCTGGAGCAACTCGCCCACCTGGCCGGCAGCGATGCCAGCGGACAGGCTGCAGCCGCCGCCTTCCGGGCGCGCTGGCACAGCCTGCAAGACCAATATCGTGGACGGCCCGAGGTGAGCGTGTTCTACCAGATCTGGAGCCAGCCGTTGATGACGCTCAATGGCCGCCACATGGTGTCATCGGTGCTGCGGCTCTGCGGTGGTCGCAACGTCTTTGCCGAGCTGCCGCAACTGGCCCCTACCGTCAGCGTCGAAGCGGTGCTGGCGGCCGATCCGCAAGTCATCCTCACCCCAAGTGACGCAAAGGACCAGCCGCTGGAACGCTGGCGCCAGTTCCCGCGCCTGCGGGCGGTGCGCGACGGGCAGCTCTATAGCGTCAATGCGGATTGGCTCAACCGCGCCGGGCCGCGCATCCTGGATGCCGCCGCGGAAGTCTGTGGCCGCCTGGATCAGGCCAGGGCTGTGGTGAAATGAAAATCCCTCCGCCTGCGGAGGGATTGTTGGCTGCGAACGCAAGTCCGGTCTAGAAGCGGTATTTCAGGCCGGCAGTGTACAGATTGGCATTGACTGAGTCTCCATCATCCCAAGACCCACCGAGGCGCTGCAGGCGGGTGAATCCGGCATTGGCGCTCAGATGGGGCGTCAGGTCGTATTCATATCCGAGGCCGAGAGAATAGCCGTAACCTGACTGGGAGGCACTGCGGCCACGCCCGCGACCACTGGACGTCTCTTCGTTATATTGAAGCGATACCGTGGAATTCATCGCGCCGGCCTTCAAATAAAAGCCGGGAACAAACTGGGTGAATTTGTAGATGACGCTCAGATCAAAGAGGTCGGTATTGGCACTCAGCTTTGCGCGACGGTCATTGACCTTGGGCGACGAAAGCTCGTAGTCACCAAGACTGAGATAACTCATTTCAAGCGCAAAATTAGGATTGAAACGATAGCCAATCAGGGCGCGCAGGGCACCGGCATTCTTCGATTCCGACCATTGCCTGAAAAGGGGTTCATTGGTACTGACCAGATAGGTCGTCATACCGCCCTCGATACCCACATAGACGCCACTATCGGACTTGACTGCCTGCGCCGATGCAGAGGCTGCGCTGGCTGCCAGCAGCAGGCCAGCGGTCAACAAACGTATTGTTTTCATAGACTCTTCCTGAATAATTGAGATCACCTCCGCGGCCCGGCACGTCCAGCTGGCGGACTCGCGGAGTGCGACGGATGATAGGCAGAAGGAAGAGGAATACGTCCCAGCTTTTGAGAACTAGCAAGGAAACTCGTTTAAGTTCGATGCCGAGATCGAAATACTCCGAAGAACAAGCGAAGAATCGTGGACGCACATTGCAAAAAGGCCACACTACCGATCCTACGTACACGCAAAAAAAATCCCCCCGCAAGCGGAGGGATTTTTTTCGTACCGGGGTACTAAGACATGAGCAATTAGAACTTGTACTTCACGCCAGCAGAGTACATGTTGCCCTTGTTCTCGCTTTCGCCGCCCAGCTTTTCGTAGCGGGTGTAGCCAACGCGCAGGCCGACGTTCTGGGCGACGTTGAACTCATAGCCCAGGCCGTACAGGTAGCCGGTGCCGGTGACGGAGTCGCTGGCACTGGCGGAAACCGAACCGTTGCGCGCCGACACGCTGCCAGACACCTTGGAGTAGACCGCACCAGCCTTCACATACAGGCCCGGCAGGAATTCGGTGAACTTGTAGATCACGGCCAGGTCGGTGCCCTTGACGTTGATCTTCGTTTCATAGGTCGTGGCCGAACCACGGATACCGCCGGATTGCTTGAAGTCATCGGTGGCGAAATAGCCCAGTTCCAACGCGAAGTTCTTGTTGAACTGATAGCCGACCAGTGCGCGCAGGGCACCCACGTCGGTGGTCTCGGACACGTTGACTGCATTGCTCGGACGAGCGATCGAATTGACCGTCACCAATGCACCTTCCACACCCACGTACACGCCATTGTCAGCGGTCTGGGCGGCTGCCGAACCGGCGGCCATCATTGCGGCTACTGCCACTGCTACTGCGAGCTTCTTTTGCATTATTAGTAATCCCTAGAGATATGTCAGTGTTTTGTCAGGGTTTCCCCGCCGCAATTATATCGAATGATGAGAATAGGTAAATATTTGTTAAGCTAATTTCTCGAAAAAATTCGATTGCCTTGACAAAAAACAACGGCACATCCCGGTGCGGAAAGCACATCCTGCACCTCAGCAAAAGGCGCACTAGAGACTGGAGAGAAAAACGCTGGAGCCATCGCGGCTGATCTGGGTGAAATTGCAAGCGAAGGCGGCTTCCAGCAGGGACGGGACCATCACCTGGCTCACCGTCCCGGCGTGCGGCCCGTCCGCAGCCAGCAGCAGAACATGGGTAGCGAAACGACTGGCCAGATTGATGTCGTGGCAGCTCGCCACTACCGCCTTGCCCTGCCCGGCCAACCCGCGCAGCAATTGCATGATCTGCAGCTGGGCGGCGATATCCTGGTGAGAGGTCGGTTCGTCGAGCAGGTACAAGGCCGGATTCTGGACCAGCAGCGTGGCCAGCGCCACCCGCTGTCGCTCGCCGCCGGACAGCTGCAACAGGTCCTGTCCGGCCAGAGCGGCCAGGCCGACCTGCTCCAGCGCCGCGCGCGCCAGTTCGCCATCCTCATCCGGCTGGCCCCAGCCGCCGCCATGGGCAAAACGCCCGGCCTGCACGGCCTCCAGCACCGGCAGGGAAAAGGCATCATGCTGCTGTTGCAGCAGCAAGCCGCGGTGCCTAGCCATGGTCGGCACCGGCATGTCGGCCAGCGGTTGCCCCTGCAGCAGCAACTCCCCGGCCTGCGGGCGCTGCAGGCCGGCGGCGGCATGCAGCAGCGTGCTCTTGCCAATACCATTGCGCCCCAGCACGCACCAGAACTCACCGGCGCGCACCTGCCAATCCAGTCCAGTAAGCAGGTCACGCTTGCCCGCCCTGAGCGCCAGTTGCCGTGCCTGCAGAATCATGTCGCCAGGCCCGCTCATGCGCGGCTCCGTGACAGCAACCACAGGAACACCGGCACCCCGGCCAACGCCGTGATGACACCCACCGGCAACTGCACCGGCGCCACCACGGTGCGCGCCAGCAGGTCGGCCAGCGTCAGCGCCGTGCCGCCGCCCAAGACCGAGGCCGGCAATAGCAGCCGCTGGTCATTGCCCCACAGCAGCCGCAAGGTATGCGGCACCACCAGGCCGACGAAACCGATGGTCCCGGCCATGGCCACGGCCATCGCGGTGCAGGCCGAGGCCACGCAGAGGCTCATGACCCGCAGGCGCAACACCGGCACGCCCAGCAGCTGGGCAAAGGCGTCGCCCCGTGCCAGCAGGTTCAGCGACGGCGCATGACGCAGGCTCCACAACAGCGCCAGCAGCAGCACGACCGATGCCAGAGGCAACAGGCGGGCATCATCAAGGTCGCCGATGAGCCAGAACACCATGCCCCGCAATTGCGCATCCGGCGCCACCGACAGCGCCAGCGAGATCAGCGCGCCGAAACCGGCCGCCAGCATCACCCCGGTCAGCAGCAGGCGCTGGCTGGACAGCAGCGGCGAAGTCGCCAGATGCCGCAGCGATTGCCGCACCAGGCCAAACAGCAGCACCATCGCCAGCGCTGCGCCCAGCAAGGCACCGGGAGCCGTGGCGGCCGCCACCGGCAGGCCGACATGCAGGGCCGCCAGCATGGCCAGCAAGGCGCCGGCAGCCGAGCCACCGGACAAACCCAGCACATAGGGATCGGCCAGGGGATTGCGCAGCAATACCTGCATCAGCGCCCCCGAGAGGGCCAGCGCCGCGCCGACCACGAAGGCCGTCAGCGCGCGCGGCACCCGCAGCGACAACAGTAATGACACCGTATCGGCCGGTGCCGACGGTCGCAGGCATCCCGTGCTGCCGCACAAGGCCGCCGCTGCCAGCGTCAGCAGCGATACCAGCAACAACAGGGCCAGCAGGGAGAGCAAACGTCGCATCGGCAATCCGGATCAGGGGTGAAAATTCAGGCGACCCGCCTTAGAAATCGTAGCGAGCCGTGAATTTTACCGCCCGGCCGTTTTCCGGATAGATGCCGGAGACGGCGCCACCGGAACAATCGTAGGCCTGGGAATAGTAGGTCCGATCGGCCAGGTTGGTCCCGGTCAGGGCAAACTCCCAGGCGCTCACCCGCACGGCATAGCGGGCGTCGATGGTGGTGAAGGACGGCATCTTGGCGCAGGTATTGGCGAAGTCATTGCCCATGCGTTGCCGGTCCACCCAGCGCACACCGGCGTCGGCGCTGTGCTGGCCGGACTTCCAGTTGATCCGGGTCGACAAGGTGTTCCTGGGCACCAGTGCCAGTTCCTTGCCGTTGTTGGTGCCATCGGCGAACCTGGCATCGATATGCTGGTAATTGGCGTTCAGGGTGATGTTGTCGTTCACGCGCAGCCGCCCTTCCAGTTCCACACCCTGGTGCAGGGTGGGATCCAGGTTGCTGTTGGCGCCGAAGCCGCCATTGGCGGTGGGATCGTAATACAGCTCGTCGCGCACGCGATGGCGGAACCAGCGCGCCGTCAGCTGGCGGGCATCGTTGCCCAACGTAGCGCCCAGCTCGACGTCATGAGACACCTGGGGCTTGAGCACCTGGCCGCTGGGCAAGGCGGTATAGCCATTTTCGTCGGGCGTGGCCAGGCGATAGCTCTGGCCGGTCTTGGCAAAGGCACGCAGCAATGGCAATGGCGCATAACTGGCTTGCAGGTCCCAGGCATTGACGGCGCTGGTGCGGTTGTAGCCCCCCGAGCCGCTGCTCTGGGTGAATTGCTCGCGGCGAACACCGGCAGCCAGGCGGGCATTGTGGTCGAACTCGATCTCGTCGCGCAGGTACAAGGCCTTGCCATGCTGGGCTGCGTCGCTGTTGCCGTAGCTGGCATTGGTGACACTGTTCCACTCGCTGAGGTCGGTGCCGACGATCCATTCATTCTTCCACGGACCGCTTTGCAGCACATGGCGCAGGCGCGGCGAAAACTGTGTCATGCGGATATTGGCCTGCGAGGTCGAGGTACTGCTCACATAGTCGGCGCGCGAGATCTTCTCCCGATGCGACAGCTCGGCGGCCACGTCGAAGTCACCGAAGCGGCGCTCCAGGAAGGCTGTCACCGTATCGTTGTCGTAGGAACCGTGGTCCAGCGGCTTGACGCTCTGGCGCGGATCGGCCTGGTACTGGGCCTGGGAGAGACTGCCCGGCAAGCCGAAGTCGGCCCGGGCGATATTGGCGCGCAGGCCGAAGCGCCAGTCACTGGCGAACCACTGCACGGTAGTACTGAAGTTTTCCTGGTTGGACTTGGCATTGTCGCGCCAGTTGTCGGTATGCGCCTTGGCATAGCTGGCGTCGATGGACATGTTGTCCCAGCCGCGCGAGACGGCGGCGCGCCCGGCGCGCTGGCCCTGGTTGCCCAGCTCGGCCAGCACGGTGCCATGGCCGTCGTTGGCCTGCGGACGGCGGGTGATGATCTGGATGGTGCCGCCGGTGGCGCCGCTGCCATAGAGCACGCTGCTGCCGCCACGCACGATCTCGATGCGCTCGATGGTCTCGATGGGAATGGAAGACAGCAGGGGCGTGGACAATTCGTTTTCCGAGATCCGCACGCCATCGACCAGCACCACCATGTTCTGGTCGCCGTTGGTACCAAAGCCGCGCAGATCCAGCGGGAAATCATTGGGGCCGGCCGAACTCTGGCGACCATAGATGCCGCCCAGCTTGCGCAGGGCTTCGTTGGCATTGTCGATGCCGGCGGCGCGGATCTGCTCGGCCGTGATCACTGTCGTGGCCACGGGCGCAAAGGCCGGATCATTGGGGAAACGCGAGGCCGACACCACCACCGCCGACAAGGGGGTGTCGGCATTGGCCGCAGCGGGTTCGGCCTGTGCAGGCAGCTGCCAGGCGGCGGCCACCGCCAGGCTCAGGGAAACGGAGGCGAGCAAGTGGCTGCAAGGGGCAGCGCGACGGCCCCGGGAAACGATGATAGACATGGTAATGAGATCCGGTGACATTCTCCGGCCTGCCTCCCCGCAGGCCCGATTCAACGGAAGCCCCCGGCGACGTGGCGCGCGAAGAACCTCCTCCCGTCCTGGCCGGTATCCGGGCTGCAGGCATGACCATCAGCCTTCCCATGCATTGCTGGCAAGCAGCAAGAGACACAGTGGCATGGAAGATGGATTGCCGACGCTCGACCATGTCTCGCAAAGAGACTGGGACAGCAGGCCGGCGCCTGTTTACCGTTGCGGGGGCAGCACACATTGACCACGGCACCGGCCCTGCGGCCGGCCTCGATGGCGGGTGTTTCCCGTTTAACTGCCGGCGAGAATACGCCGGCGGGCACCAAAACGCGGCCATTGTAGGCGCGAAGCCACTTGTCTCACAAGCAAGAGAAGAAGACTGATGTAAATCAGCACAAGTTAGGCATATGTATTGCTTAAAAGAAAAAGATGGATAAAATCCGAGACAATATCGAAAAATTTCGAGATCACTTCTAGAAGTGAGAGCAACATCGGGGGGCAACACCGGTTCGGCAGACGGGGCGACCAGCCCGTTTGTCAGGAAGTTGACAGCTTTAAGAAAAAACGGAACAGATGGGGGATTTCACTCGCTATTTAGCCGATGAGATGGTCTGCACGCACCCTATACTCGGCACCATGGCATCGTCGACCCTCGGGCTGTGCGCCCCTTGGCCTTCCCTGTCATCCCTGAATCGCCGTTGACGACTGCTGGACTTCAGATACCGTCCGGGCCTGCCGATATTGCAGGCTGGATGGTGGTCGGGCCTGGTGGAATGACTCACTTGACCTGCCTGGACGGGCAGGTCGCATAAAAAGTGCACTACATTTGTTGGGAGAATTTGTAATCATGAGCGACGACGTTGATCTGGAAGCACTGTTTGATGAAATTTCCTCGCAGACCCTGCCGGCCATGAGTGCCACAGGCGAGGCATCGCCCACCCAGGCCGTCGCCGCCCAGGAGGCCAGCGCGGAAGCGACGGAAGACCAAAGCGAAAAACCCATGTACGAGCGTCTGGGTGGCATCGTGCGTCTGTTGCACGACTCGATGCGCGAACTGGGCTACGACCGTTCGCTCACCGATGTGGCCGAACAGATCGGCGACGCCCAAAGCCGCCTGGAACATATCGCCACGCTCACCGAACAGGCCGCCAACAAGGTACTCAATGCGCTCGATTCGGGCATGCCGGCCCAGGATCGCCTGCAGGAACAAGCCAAGGACATCAACGACCGCTGGGCCCGGCTCTACGCCGGCCAGATGAGCATCGACGAATTCAAGCAACTGGCGGGCGACTCCCAGAAGTTCTCGGCCTCGGTCGTGGAATCGACTGAAGCGGAAAAGGCCCGCATGCTGGAAATCATGATGGCCCAGGACTTCCAGGACATCACCGGCCAGCTGATCAAGAAGATCGTGGGCATCACCGCCACCGCCGAGCGCGAACTGGCACAGTTGCTGCGCGACAATGCGCCGGCTGAGGTGCGCGCGCAGATCGAAGCAGAGAAACCGGTTTCGCTGATGAACGGACCTGCCACGCCGGGAACGGCCATGGGCCAGACCGATGTGGACGACTTACTCGATAGCCTGGGGTTCTAATGGATGACGAAATGCTCAAGGATTTTGTCGTTGAAGCGCTGGAGCTGGCCTCCAACGTGGAAGAGCATCTGCTGACGCTCGAACGACATCCTGATGACCTTGAAATCCTCAATGCGGTCTTCCGCGCCTTCCACACCATCAAGGGCGGTGCCGGTTTCGTGAACCTGCCGGCCATGGTGTCGGCCTGCCACCTGACCGAAAACCTGTTCGACGCCCTGCGCACCGGCAAGGCGCCGGTCACGCCCCTGGCCATCGAAGCGGCGCTGCAAGCCAGCGGTTTCGTGGCCGATCAATTGAATGAACTCTCCAACGGTGCCGCGCCCGACAGCCTGGCGTCGATGCCGGCCGAGCTCAAGGACATCCTGACCCAGGCCATCGAAGGCAAGGCCGAAGCGCCCGCCCCGGCAGCCGCCCCCGCCCCTGTTGCGGCCGCTGCTGCTGCTGTGGCCCCTGCGGCAGCCGCGCCGGTTGCCTCGGCCGCTGCCGTCGATGGCAGCGCCAGTGTGATGACCAATGGCGAACTGGACTGGAATGCCCTCTACCAGGCCCTGGTGCCGGGTGCGGCAGGTACACCCGCCCCTGCTGCCGTCGCCGCCCCTGTGGTGGCTGCGGCCAGCCCGGACGCAGCAGCGACGGTACCGGCTGCGGCTGCGCCCGCTGCAGCGCCGGCCCCGGCCAGCGCCGATGGTGGCGAGCAGAAGGCCGCGCCTGCACAGCACAACCGCCGCGCCACCGATGCCGCCAAGGAAGAAAGCATCCGTATCGACGCCGGCAAGCTCGATGCCCTGCTGGAAGTGGCGGGCGAATCGGTACAGGCTGCCAACCAGGCCGCCGTACTGCTGGAAAAACTGCAACAGTTCAAGTTCGAAGGCACGGCGGCGGCCCTCATGTCGACCCTGGCCGAAACCCTGGGCCGCGCCTCGCGCTACTCCAGCGAATTGCAACGTGCCACCCTGTCCACCCGCATGCAACCGGTGGGCCGCCTGTTCCAGAAGTTCCCCCGACTGGTGCGCGAACTGGCCAAGGACCTGGGCAAGGACGTCGACCTGGTCATCACCGGTGCCGAAACCGAAGTCGACCGGGTGGTGGTGGACAGCCTCTACGATCCGCTGGTGCACATGCTGCGCAACTCGCTGGACCACGGCATCGAAGTCGATCGCGTCGCCGCCGGCAAGCCGACCAAGGCCACCATCTCGCTCAACGCCTGGCAGGCCGGCAGTAGCGTCATGATCGAAGTCTTCGACGACGGCAAGGGCATGGACCCCGATATGCTGCGCAGCAAGGCGCTGGCCAAGGGCTTGATCAATGAACACCAGGCACTCAGCGCCGACGAGGCCCTGCAACTGGTGTTCCTGCCCGGTTTCTCGACCAAGGAAGTGGCCTCCAGCGTCTCCGGACGCGGTGTGGGCATGGACGTGGTCAAGACGGCGGTGGAAAAGCATCGCGGCACCATCCGCATCGAGTCCACCATCGGCAAGGGCACCAAGTTCTCGATCCGCCTGCCCATCGAACTGTCGATCATTCCGACCATGCTGGTGCGCTGCGCCGGCGCGCCGCTGGCCCTGCCGATGGCGGTGGTCGAACGTGTGGTGGAACTGCCCGAGACCTTCGACGAAGTCGGCGGCGCCCCGGTGCTGCGCGACCAGGGCCGACCACTGCCGGTCAATTCGCTGGCCGGGGTGCTGGGCTATGAGCCGGGCAATGAGCGCGTGGGCATCGTCATGGCGGTGCCACATCCTTACATCCTGGGCGTGGAATCCGTGGAAGGCACGGCCGATCTGGTGATCAAGCCGCTGACGGCCATCCACACCGCCGGCATCACCGGTACGGCCCGCTCGGCCGAGGGTGAGCTGGTGCTGGTGGTGGGCCTGTCCTTCCTGCTGGACGGCTGCCGCGACATGGAACGCACTGCCGTGGCGTAAGCCGAACTGCAGTACGGACAAGGCAAAACGGCCGGATCTTCATCGATCCGGCCGTTTTGCTATTTCGTCGGTGAATTGACTGGCTCAGAGCTCGTACATGTCCTTCTCGCCCTCCATCACCTGGGTGATCAGCTTGCGGTTCAGGGTCGGTGCCAGCAATTCGATGAAGGTATAGACATAGCCGCGCAGGTAGGCGCCCTGCTTCAGGGCCACGCGCGAGACATTGGTGCCGAACAGGTGGCCCGCCGGAATGGCCCGCAATCCACGGTCGCGCTCGGCATCGAAGGCGATCCCGGCGATGATGCCCACCCCCATGCCCAGCTCCACATAGGTCTTGATGACGTCGGCATCGATGGCTTCGAGCACCACGTCGGGCTTGAGATGGCGCAGCGAGAAGGCATGGTCGATCTTGCTACGGCCACTGAAGGCCGAGTCATAGGTGATCAGCGGATTGGCCGCGATCTCTTCCAGCGTCAGGCTCTTGGACTGCAGCAGCGGATGCTCGGGCGGCACCACCACCACATGCTCCCACTGGTAACAGGGCAAGGACACCAGGCCCTCACCGGAGGCCAGGGCCTCGGTGGCGATGGCGATGTCGGCCTGGTCATTGCGCACCATCTCGGTGATCTGCTTGGGATTGCCCTGCAGCAAGGAAAGATGCACCTTGGGATACTTCTGCGTGAAGGCCTGCACCACCTTGGGCAAGGCGTAGCGCGCTTGCGTATGGGTGGTGGCAATGGTGAAGCTGCCGCTGTCGTGGGCGGCGAACTCCTTGCCGATGCGCTTCAAGCCATCGACTTCCTGCATGATCAGCTCCACCGAGCGCAATACCGCCCGCCCCGGCTCGGTCAGGCCGCGGATACGCTTGCCGTGGCGGGTGAAGATATCCACACCCAGTTCTTCTTCCAGCTCGATGATGGCCTTGGAGACGCCCGGCTGGGAGGTGTACAAGGCCTTGGCGGCCTCGGTAAGATTGAAATTCTGGCGTACCGCTTCGCGTACAAAGCGGAATTGGTGAAGATTCATGAGAAAAATCCTTCGCTTCTACACAGCGCGGCGCCCACGCCCGGAAAGCGACCGCCAGCCTCATTTGTATATGCCAAAGGCGTATATAAGCAAATAAATACTATGTAGTTTGGTTTGAAACATAAGTTTATTACGATTCGCAGACTAATGGGCGAGGTGTTATGACTGTTTCTTATGTAGTAAGCGGATTTGCCGTAGGACTGCTGGTCGGCCTGACCGGGGTCGGCGGCGGCTCGCTCATGACACCCCTGCTGACCTTGCTGTTCGGCATCCATCCTTCGGTGGCGGTGGGTACCGACCTGGCCTTTGCCTCGGCCACCAAGACTGCCGGCACCCTGGCCCATCGTTTCAAGGGCACCGTGCGCTGGGACGTGGTGCGCCGCCTGTCCTACGGCGCCCTGCCGGCCGCACTGGTGACCACGCTGCTGTTGAAGCACTTCGGCGCCGTCAGCGACGGCATCGCCCTGACCATCCGTTATTCGATCGCGATCTCGGTATTCCTGACCGTGGTCGCGCTGCTGTTCCGCTCGCGCATGCAGGCCTGGCTCAATGCCCATCCGCAACGCCAGCTGCAAGGCGCCACGCTGGCCAACGCCACCATTGCCGCCGGCGCCCTGCTGGGCACGCTGGTCACCATCTCCTCCATCGGTGCCGGTGCCGTGGGCGCAACCTTGCTGGTGCTGCTGTATCCTCGCCTGACGCCGGCCGAGATCGCCGGCACCGACATTGCCTACGCCGTCCCACTGACCGCCATTGCGGCGCTGGGTCACTGGTGGCTGGGTTCGATCAACTGGGAACTGCTGGCCACGCTGCTGCTGGGCTCGGTACCGGGTATCACCATCGGTTCGCTCGCAGCGCGGGCGGTGCCGGAGAAATTCTTGCGAGGCCTGCTGGCCATTACGCTGACGAGCGTTGCAGTCAAGCTGATTTGGTAGGCTGTTTTTCAATCGGGCGCACCTGGCATGCGGGTCGCCCATCAAGACGTTAACAGGGACTATAAGATGTACCGCTATGACCAATACGATCACTTGATCGTCAAAGAGCGAGTTGCACAATACCGGGACCAGGTGCGCCGGCGCCTGTCGGATGAACTCATCGAGGACGAATTCCGTATCCTGCGCCTGCAGAACGGTCTGTACCTGCAACGCCATGCCTACATGCTGCGCATTGCCATCCCCTACGGCATGCTGGCTTCCAAGCAAATGCGCAAGTTCGCCGAGATCGCCGTCAAGTACGACCGCGGCTACGGCCACTTCACCACCCGCCAGAACATCCAGTTCAACTGGATCAAGCTGGAAGAATCCCCCGAGATCCTGGAAGAACTGGCCAGCGTGGAAATGCACGCCATCCAGACCTCCGGCAACTGCATCCGCAACACCACCTCCGACGAGCTGGCCGGCGTGGCCGCTGACGAGATCGTCGATCCGCGCCCGTACGCCGAGCTGATCCGCGAGTGGAGCACCTTCCACCCCGAGTTCGCCTACCTGCCGCGCAAGTTCAAGATCGCCATCAGCGGCGCGGCCGAAGACCGTGCCGCCACCGCCGTGCATGACATCGGCCTGCATGTGCTCAAGAACGAAGCCGGCGAAGTGGGCTTCCGCGTGCTGGTCGGCGGCGGCATGGGCCGTACCCCCATCCTGGGCAGCGTCATCCGCGACTTCCTGCCCTGGAAGCACGCCATGTCCTACCTGGAAGCCATCCTGCGCGTCTACAACCAGTACGGCCGCCGCGACAACATGTACAAGGCGCGCATCAAGATCCTGGTCAAGGCCATCGGCGCCGAGGAGTTCGCCCGCCAGGTCGAGCAAGAATGGGCCCAGATCAAGGACGGCCCCTCCACCCTGACCGAGGAAGAACTGCAGCGCGTGGCCAAGTTCTTCACCGACCCGGCCTACGAAACCCTGCCGGCCGTGGATGCCGAATACGAACGCCTGAAGGCCGAGGACCGTGGCTTTGCCAACTGGATCAAGCGCAACGTCAAGGCGCACAAGAAGCCCGGCTATGCGGCCGTGCTGCTGTCGCTGAAGAAGCCGGGCGTGCCGCCCGGTGACATCACCGCCGACCAGATGAACTTCGTGGCCGACCTGGCCGACCAGTACAGCTTCGGCGAACTGCGCGTGACCCACGAGCAGAACCTGGTGCTGGCCGACGTCAAGCAGTCCGAACTGTACGCCCTGTGGAAGGCCGCCAAGTCGCACGGCCTGGCCACCCCCAATATTGGCCTCTTGACCGACATCATCTGCTGCCCGGGTGGCGATTTCTGCTCGCTGGCCAATGCCAAGTCGATCCCCATTGCCCAGGCCATCGCCGAGAAGTTCGAGAACATCGATTTCCAGCATGACATCGGCGATATCGAACTCAACATCTCCGGCTGCATCAACGCCTGCGGTCACCACCACGTGGGCAACATCGGCATCCTGGGCGTGGACAAGGACGGTTCCGAGTGGTACCAGGTCTCGCTGGGCGGCGCCCAGGGCAACGAGTCCTCGATCGGCAAGATCATCGGCCCCTCGTTCTCGGCCACCCAGATGCCCACCGTGATCGATCGCCTGCTGCAGGTCTATGTGCAGCAACGCAATGAGGAAGAACGCTTCATCGATACCGTGCGCCGCATCGGTGTGACCCCGTTCAAGGAATTCGTGTACGCAACGCCGATCCGTTCGGCCGACTATGTCGCAGGAGAAGACGCCAATGCCTGAAATCATCAAGAACAAGACCGTCGTCAGTGACGACTGGAGCGTGCTGCGCCTGGCTGAAGGCGAGTCCGCAGAAACCATCACCGTGCCGGCCGGCCGCGTCATCGTGCCGCTGAAGGTATGGAAAGCCCAGGCCGAGGCGCTCAAGTCGCGCGCCGAGATCGGCGTCTGGCTGGCCAGCGACGAGCGCCCGGAAGAACTCAAGGGCGAGCTGGACAGCTTCAAGGTCGTGGCGGTGGACTTCCCCAAGTTCGCCGACGGTCGTGGCTATTCCATCGCCTACAACCTGCGCGCCCGCCTGGGCTACACCGGCGAGCTGCGCGCCATCGGCGACGTGCTGCGCGACCAGCTGTTCTACATGCAGCGCGTGGGCTTCGACACCTTCGCCGTGCGCGCCGACAAGAACATCCATGACGCCGTCAAGGGCCTGACCGACTTCTCCGAGAAGTACCAGACCTCCTGGGATGAGAAGAACCCGCTGTTCCGCCGCGTCAAGCGCGAAGCGGTACAAACGGCGGATTGAACCAAGCCTGAACCATCTCTCCCCGTTCGGGCTGAGTAGCGGCGCAGCCGCGTATCGAAGCCTGTCGAAGGGACGCACCGACACAGCGTCTTCGATACGGCCCCAGCAGGGCCTACTCAGTCCGAACGGTGGAAGGAAGAGCAAAGATGACGAACCAAGCCTTGCAAGAACTGATCGCCAAGACCCAGGCCACGCTGGAACGCATCGCCGCCGAGTACGCCCCGGCGGCGCTGGCCTCCAGCCTGGCCGCCGAAGACATGGTGCTGACCGACCTGATCCTGCGTGGCAAGCTGCAGGACCGCATCGGCATCTTCACCCTGGAAACCGGCCGCCTGCACAAGGAAACCGTAGGTATGCTGGACCGCATCCGCGACACCTATGCTTACGAGGTCACACCCTACCGTCCGCAGCCCGAAGCGGTGCAAGCCTACGTTGAAAAGAACGGCGCCAACGCCTTCTACGACAGCGTGGAACTGCGCAAGGAGTGCTGCCACATCCGCAAGATGGAGCCGTTGAACCGCGCCCTGGCAGGCAAAGCCTCCTGGGTCACCGGCCAGCGTCGTGCACAATCGGTCACGCGCGCCGAACTGCACGTGCAGGAACGCGATGAAGCCCACGGCATGGAGAAATTCAATCCCCTGGCCGACTGGTCGGAACAGGATGTGTGGGACTATATCCGCGCCAACGACGTGCCCTACAACCCGCTGCACGACCAGGGTTACCCGTCCATCGGCTGCGAGCCCTGTACCCGCGCCATCCAGCCCGGCGAGGATATCCGCGCCGGCCGCTGGTGGTGGGAGAACCCGGACTCCAAGGAATGCGGCCTGCACGTGGTCGATGGCAAGCTGGTGCGCATCAAGGCGCACGCGGCAAGCTGAACCAGAATTCACCCAGAGCAACAATCAAAGCAACAACAAGCAAAGCATCGGAAGGCCCGGCATGAACACTGCGGTAGACAAACTCTTTTTGGACAACGCCAGCAACCGTCACCTCGACTGGCTGGAATCGGAAGCCATCCACATCATGCGCGAGGTCGCGGCCGAGTGCAGCAACCCGGCGCTGCTGTTCTCCGGCGGCAAGGACTCGGTGGTGCTGCTGCGCATCGCCGAGAAGGCCTTCCGTCCGGGCAAGTTCCCCTTCCCGCTGGTCCACATCGACACCGGCCACAACTTCCCGGAAGTCATCGAATTCCGCGACCGCCGTGCCGCTGAACTGGGCGAGCGCCTGGTGGTACGTTCGGTGGAAGACTCGATCAAGCGTGGCACCGTGCGCCTGCGCAATCCGCTGACCGATTCGCGCAATGCGGCCCAGGCGGTGACGCTGCTGGAAACCATCGAGGAATTCAAGTTCGACGCCTGTATCGGCGGCGCGCGACGCGACGAGGAAAAGGCGCGCGCCAAGGAACGCATCTTCTCCTTCCGCGACGAATTCGGCCAATGGAACCCCAAGGCCCAGCGCCCCGAGCTGTGGGACCTGTATAACACCCGCGTGCATCCGGGCGAAAACATGCGTGTCTTCCCCATCTCCAACTGGACCGAGCTGGACGTGTGGCAATACATCGCCCGCGAGAAGCTGGCCCTGCCCTCGATCTACTTCGCCCACGAGCGCGAGGTGATCCCGCGCAATGGCCTGCTGGTGCCACTGACCGACCTGACCCCGGCCCGCGAAGGCGAGACCGTGGAAAAGCAGGTGGTGCGCTTCCGCACCGTCGGCGACATCTCCTGCACCTGCCCGGTCTCCTCTGATGCCGCTTCCGTGGAAGCCATCATCGCCGAGACCGCAGTGACCCAGATTACCGAGCGCGGCGCCACCCGCATGGACGACCAGACGTCCGAAGCCTCGATGGAAAAACGCAAGAAGGAAGGATATTTCTGATGAACGCCGCCGCAACCCAAGAACAACTGGCCACCGCGCCCTCGCACGAACGCGGCCTGCTGCGCTTCATCACCGCCGGTTCCGTCGACGATGGCAAGAGCACCCTGATCGGCCGCCTGCTGTTCGACAGCAAGGGCATCTTCGCCGACCAGTTGGACGCCATCTCGCGCGCCAAGCACAAGCGCACCGTGGGTGACACGGTGGACCTGTCACTGCTCACCGACGGCCTGGAAGCCGAGCGCGAACAGGGCATCACCATCGACGTGGCCTACCGCTACTTCGCCACGCCCAAGCGCAAGTTCATCATCGCCGACACGCCGGGCCACGAGCAGTACACCCGCAACATGGTCACCGGCGCCTCCACGGCCGACGCAGTGATCATCCTGGTGGACGTGTCCAAGGTAAAGCTGGGCGACGACGGCAGCGTGGAACTGCTGACCCAGACCAAGCGCCACTCCACCATCGCCCACCTGCTGCAGATCCAGCACGTGATCGTGGCCGTCAACAAGATGGACCTGGTGGACTACGACCAGACCGTCTACGACCGCATCGTCGCCGCCTACCAGCAGTTCGCCCGGCAGCTTGGCCTGAAGGACGTGCATGCCATTCCGCTGTCGGCCCTGGCCGGCGACAACGTGGTCACCGCCAGCGAGCGCCTGTCCTGGTACCAGGGCCCGACCCTGATCACCCTGCTGGAGTCGCTCTCGGTCTACGAAGACGCCCACGAAGAAGCCTTCCGCTTCCCGGTGCAGCTGGTGGCGCGCCACAACGGTCACGAAGCCAATGATTTCCGTGGCTACATGGGCCGCATCGAAGCCGGCAAGGTCGCCAAGGGTGACAAGCTGGTGGTGCTGCCCAGCGGCCAGAGCGCGACCGTCAAGGATATCCAGACCCTGGACGGCTCCCTGGAGTCGGCCACGGCTGGCCAGTCGGTGACCATCCTGCTGGACGAATACCTGGACATCTCGCGCGGCGACCTGCTGGCCGCCGCCGCCCAGCCCTCGACCATCCTCAAGACCGTCAACGCCGACGTCTGCTGGCTCTCCGAGGAACCGCTGGACCTGCGCCGCAAGTACTGGCTCAAGCACACCACCAAGCAGGTGGCGGCACGGGTGGCCAAGGTCGATACGCTGCTGGACATCAACACCCAGGAACGTCGCCCCGCCGAGACCCTGAAGCTCAACGACATCGCCCGCATCAGCGTCAATGTGCAGCAGCCCATCGCCGCCGATGCCTATCAGGATATCCGCGCCACCGGCGCCTTCATCCTGATCGACGAAGTGAGCCACCAGACGGTCGCCGCTGGTATGATTCGGATCGACTGATTTTCTTTCGATCCGCAATCGTACCTTGTACCAAGGCCATGGCCACCGAACAGGCAGCAAACCCTTCCTCTTCCGACACACCCGCACCCAGCCCGGAACATCCGGGCCAGGTGTGGCTGATCGGCTCCGGCCCCGGCGCGGCTGACCTCTTGACGGTGCGCGCTGCGCGCCTGCTGGCGCAGGCCGACATCGTGCTGCACGACGCCCTGGTCACCGAAGAAATCCTGGCCCTGTGTCCGCAGGCAGTACAGGTGTCGGTGGGCAAGCGCAGCGGCCAGCGCTCCACCGCCCAGCCGGTCATCAACCAGAAGCTGGTGGAAGCCGCCCAGCAATACCGCCGCGTGGTGCGCCTCAAAGGCGGCGACCCCATGCTCTTCGGCCGCGCCGACGAGGAAATGCGGGCGCTGGAAGAACACCATATCCCCTACGAAATCGTCCCCGGCATCACCGCCGCCCTGGCCGCCGCCTCGGCCGCCAAGCGCCCGCTGACCCGGCGCGGCATCGCGCGCAGCGTGTCGCTGTTCACTTCCAGCACGGGCGTGGATGAGCCGGACGAAGTGCGCATGCCCAATGGCGATACGCTGGTGCAGTACATGGGCGGGCGCGAAGCCACCGCCACCGCGCAGCGCCTGTTGGCGCTGGGTCATGCGCCCGATACCCCGGTGGTGGTGGTGGAAAACTGCAGCCGTCCCGATCAACACATCTACCACCTGCAACTGGCCGGCCTGGAAGCCGGGCTGCAAGCCTGCAGCGGACCGGTGCTGGTGATGATCGGTCCGGCCCTGGCCGACCGCGACTGAAAACGCCATGCACCTCCTGCACGACACCAACGCTCCCGCCGCCGACGCCATCGATTTCGATGCTTTCCTGAAGGTCGATATCCGTATCGGTACCATCGTGGCCGCCGACGCCTTCCCCGAAGCCCGCAAGCCGGCCTTCAAGCTGAAGATCGACTTCGGCCCCGGCATCGGCGTGCGCCAGAGCAGCGCCCAGATCACCACGCATTACACGCTGGACCAGTTGGTGGGCCGCCAGGTAGCGGCGGTGGTCAATTTCCCGCCGCGCCAGATCGGCAAGTTCATGTCGGAAGTATTGACGCTGGGCTTCCCCGATGCCCAAGGCGAGGTGGTGCTGTTCAAGCCCGACCAGACTGTCCCGAACGGCGCGCGCCTGTTCTGATCCCGTCACGGCCGATCCGCATGGCCCAAAAGCAGATGGCCCGTCATGACGGGCCATCTGCGCTTGTATCGCCGCTACGACGCCTCAGTCAGTCCTGCACCGCCCCGATGCAGTAGGCGGCAATCGCCTGCAGCACGGCTTCGTCCTCGCCCACTGCCGGCACGGTACGAATCTCTACCTCCGGATGCGCCTGGCGCAACTGTTCCAGCAACTGTGGCAGGTCGCGCCGCACATGGCCGCCCTGCCCCAGAAACACCGGAATCACCGTGATGCGCCGGCTGCCGGCGGCCACCTGCTGCGCCACCACGGTGGGCAGGTCGGGCTGCATCAGTTCCAGGAAGGCCAGCTCCACGCCGGCAGCCGGCATGGCCGCGCCAGCCAGCGCGCGCAGACGTTCGAAAGGTGCGGCCCAGGCCGGGTCACGGGCGCCATGGGCGAACAGGATCAGACTTTGCATGATGACTTCGGATCAGGTTGAAACAGGCTCAGGTCCGCTCCACCCACCACAGCGCGCCCGCGGCCAGCACCATGAACAGCAGGCTGGGCAGCGCGGCCGTGACGAAGGCGGGCCAGGTATTGAGCAAGCCCAGATGGGAGAACAGGCTATTGATCAGCTGGAAGCACACCCCGATCATGATGCCGGTGAAGATCTTCAGGCTCACGCCGCCGGCACGGAAATGCAGGTAGGCGAACGGCAAGGCCAGCGCCAGCATCACGAAGATCGACAGCGGATAGACGATCTTCTTCCAGAAGGCGATCTCGTAGCGGTCGGTGCGCTGGTTGTTGGCTTCCAGGTGCTTGGTATAGGCCAGCAGATCATAGGCCGACATGCGGTCCGGATCGGCGAAGAGCACCGAGAGGATTTCCGGCGTCACCTCCGATACCAGCTTCATCTGCGCCATCCGGATAGTCTTGACCGGCTCGGTGATGTCGCGCTCGCGGCCACCGCTGAAGTCGGACTGCACCACCTCATCGAGCTGCCACTGGTGGTTGCCTTCGTAGAAGCCCGACTTGGCCGTGATCATGCGCGCCATGTGGAAATCGGTATCCAGCTCATAGAGCTTGACGCCTTCGATGCGGCCATCCGGCTGCACGGCGTGGATGTTGATGAAACGGCTGCCGGTGACCTTGCCTTCCAGTCCGTTGTCCTTGATCACGTCCTTGGCCCACATGCCGGAGCGGAACTGCGAGGACAGCGAGGCACCCTGGGCCTGCAGCTTGAGCTTCTCGGCCCATTCGCTGGCCTTGGGGGCGATCAGCTCGCCGAAGACGATGGTGAGCACCGCGAAACCGATACCGATGCGCGCCAGCACCTTGGCGGCCATGCCGGTGGACATGCTCGACACCCGCATGATGGTGAACTCGGAACGCGCCGCCAGTTGCGAGAGCGTGTAGATGGTGCCGATCAGCACCGCCGTGGGCATGAGCTCATAGACGTTGCCGGGCAGGCCCATCAACACGTAGAACACCGCCTGTTGCAGGTTGTAGCCGTTGCGGCCGACCTGCTCCAGCTGCCCCATCATCTCGAAAAAGGCGAACAGCGCCAGGAAGGCCGCCAGCGCAAAGAAAACCGAGCGCGTGATCTCGGAGGTGAAATAACGTTGGATGACTCTCATCTCAGGCCTCGCGCTTGAACGTCATGGTGCGGCGAACGCGGGCCCACAACCGGGATGGATGGTAGGGATGGTTGATGTTCAGGCGCAGCGCGAACATCGCCAGGATCAGCACGGCCACGATCACGTGCACCGGCCACCAGGCCATCATGAAGCTGGTGCGGTTCTGCGCCACCGAGGCCTGGAAGACACTGACCGTATTGCTGTAGACCACGAACAGCAGCAGGGCCACCACCAGCCCCAGCGAGCGGCCGGCGCGCGGATTGACGAACGACAGCGGGATGGCCAGCAGCATCAGTGCCAGCCCCATCAGCGGCAAGGCGATGCGCCAGAGCAGCTCACCACGGGCAAAGCCATCCTTCTTGGCGACCAGCTCGGTCATCTGCAGCGCCCGCGCCGAACGCTCGCCTGCGGCTGCCTGCGACTGATTGCCGATCAGCAGGCCATAACGTTCGAAGTCGACGATCTGGAAATCCGGCAGGGCCGGCGAGCCGTCATAGCGGCGCCCCTTGTTCATGACCACGAACTTCTCGCCATCGGGATCGATGACGGTCTCGCCTTCCTTGGCCACCACCACGCTGTTCTTGCCATCGGCGTTGATGGTATTGACGAACACGTTGCGCACCTTGGAAGCATCGCCGGAAATACCCTCGACGAAGAAGATCCGGTTGGAGCTGGCCGATTCCTGGAACTTGCCCGGCGAGACGCGGGCGATGTCCTCGCGCTTCTCGAAGCGGTCGCGGTATTCGCTGCTCTGCTGGTTGGCCCAGGGCGTGACCACGAAGGACAGCACCGCCACCAGGGCCACGATGGGCCAGCCGAAGCGCAGCACCGGCGCGATCCAGCGGGTCAGTGAGAGGCCGCAGGCGAACCAGACCACGATCTCGGAATCCTGGTAGCTGCGCGTCATCACCAGCAACACCGAGATGAAGCCGGTGAGGATCAGGATGATAGGCATGTAGTTCAGCGACTGGAAGCCGATCAGGGCCAGCACGTCTTGCGACGCGACCTCCCCGCCGGCCGCCTGGCCGAGGATCTTGATGAGCATCACGGTCAGGGTGATGGTGAACAGCGTCGTGAAGACCCCACCTGCGGTGCTGGTCAATTCGCGTCGGAGAGCGCGCTGGAAAATCATGCGGATGCCGGAATGTGTCTGGTGTCTGGTAGTCGAATCTTGGGCCTCGGGCCGGAGCGTCCTGTCCGGGGCTGGCCCACCCGGCCGAACTCATGCGCGCGTAGCGTCGAAATGGGCTCTATAATCGCCAGGTAATTCATATAAAGGACGAACGATGGACTTTAGCACAAAAACATTGGACGCAAAAAACGCCGTGACCGCCGTCAAGACCGGTGCACTGGTCGTTGGCATCTATGAAAACCGCAAGCTGTCCAAGGCCGCAAGCGCCCTGGACAAGCTGGGCGCCATCAGCGCCGCGCTGAAGTCGGGCGACATCTCCGGCAAGCCGGGCTCGACCCTGCTGCTGCGCGGCGTCACCGGCATCGCCGCCGAACGCATCGTGCTGCTGGGCCTGGGCGCTGACGAAGAGATCAGCGACAAGAGCTTTGCCGCCGCCAGCAGCGCCCTGGTGCGCAGCCTGGCCACCCTGGGCTGCGACGACGCCGCCCTGGCCCTGCCCTTCGATGGCATCAAGGGCCGCGACCTGGCCTGGGCCATCCGCAACGTGGTGCTGGCCGGCCGCGATGCCAACTACCGCTCCGACGTCCTCAAGAGCAAGAAGGACCCGGCCCCCACGGGCGTCAAGAAGATCGCCTTCCTGGTCCCGGTGACGGCGGCCGCCGCCGCCAAGACCGCGCTGGCCGAAGCCGTGGCGCTGGCCAATGGCATGGCCCTGACCAAGGACCTGGGCAACCTGCCCGGCAACGTCTGCACCCCGACCTATCTGGCCAACACCGCCAAGAAACTGGGCAAGCAGTTCAAGCTGGGCGTGGAAGTGCTGGACCGCAAGCAGTTGCAGGCGCTGAAGATGGGCAGCTTCCTGTCGGTCACCAACGGCAGCGACGAGCCGCCCAAGTTCATCGTCATCAAGCACATGGGCGGCAAGGCCAAGGACGCACCGGTGGTGCTGGTGGGCAAGGGCATCACCTTCGATACCGGCGGCATCTCGCTCAAGCCGGGCCTGAACATGGACGAGATGAAGTACGACATGTGCGGCGCCGCCACCGTGCTGGGCACCTTCCGTACCATCGCCGAACTGGACCTGAAACTGAACGTCATCGGCGTCATCCCGACCTGCGAAAACATGCCCTCGGGCCGCGCCACCAAGCCGGGCGACATCGTCACCTCGATGTCCGGCCAGACCATCGAAGTGCTCAACACCGATGCCGAAGGCCGCCTGATCCTGTGCGACGCCCTGACCTACGTGGAACGCTTCAAGCCGGCCGCCGTGGTCGACATCGCCACTCTGACCGGCGCCTGCATCGTGGCGCTGGGCCATCACAACTCGGGCCTGTTCACCCGTGAAGATGCCGCCCACGATCAGCTGGCCAACGCGCTGCTGGCCGCCGGCCGCGAGACCGGCGACACCGCATGGCGCATGCCGATCCAGGACGTCTACCAGGAGCAGCTCAAGTCCAACTTCGCCGATATCGCCAACATCGGCGGCCAGCCCGCTGGCAGCGTCACCGCCGCCTGCTTCCTGGAGCGCTTCACCCGCAAGTACACCTGGGCCCACCTGGACATCGCCGGTACCGCCTGGAAGAGTGGCGCGGCCAAGGGTGCCACCGGTCGTCCGGTGCCCTTGCTGACCAACTGGCTGCTCCAGCAGGCAGGCGCCAAGCCGGCGCGCGCCTGAGGGTCTGGAGCTCAGACGGCCCATGACAGGTCTTTGCATGGTTTTACCTGCCATGACGCCGCCGGCCTGCCGCAGCAGCACCCCGCCACCGCGCATGCGGTGGCTTTTTTTCGTCCTTTTCATCGTCTGGATGGCGGCGCTGCCCCGCGCTTGCCTGGCGCAGACCGGCCCGCTGCCGCCGGCGCAGACGGTGCGCTTCCCCTCGGCCGACGGTCGCACCGACCTGACCGGCTACCTGTTCTCGCCCTCGGGAGCGGGCCCGCATCCCGCCATCGTGCTGCTGCATGGCCGCGCCGGGCCCTATTCCGGCCGGGTCAGCAGTCAATGCACGCTGGTGGCACCCGGCATCCCCTCGCCCTGCGACGGCGATACGCTGAGCCAACGCCATCTGGCCTGGACTGCCTACTGGATCAAGCGCGGCTACCTGGTCCTGCATGTGGACAGCTTCGGCCCGCGTGGTGTGGCCCATGGCTTCGGCCGCCATACCCATGGCGCCCCCGAGCGCGACGAGGTCAACGAACTGACGGTGCGCCCGCTGGACGCCGAGGGCGCGCTGGCCTGGCTGGCCCCGCGCCCGGAAGTAAACCCCGCACGCATCATGCTGCAGGGCTGGTCCAACGGCGCCAGCACGGCACTGAACGTGATGCAGCGCCAGGCCGACCGTGCCGCCGGCCGCCCCGCATTTGCCGCCGCGCTGGTGTTCTATCCCGGCTGTGGCCGGCAGGCATTGCTCTCCCGCACACCCGCGCTGGACCGGCCGGTGCAGGTGCTGCTCGGCGGCGCCGATGAAGAAGTATCGCCGGCCACCTGCCAGCGCGTGCTGCAGCGAGTGCTGCGTATCCGCCAGACCGACGCCCCGGTGGTCACGGTCTATCCCGGCGCCACCCATGATTTCGACGATCCCGGCCGCGCGCGCCAGGCCGTCGCCGCCAATCGACTGGCCCGCGAGGACGCCCTGGCACGCCTGGGCGACTGGCTGGACCGGGTACCCTCCCTGCCCTGAACCTGCCTGCCGCCGGCTGCTCCAACCCCAATCCGGCCAGCACCTGCAGGCTCGATAATTCTCGACTAAACTACTTGGTCTTTACCGGCACCCCCGCCGTCCCTTGCGGTCGGCTCGTCGGAAAACGCATTCCAATACGTCGGCACGCTGCCACGGGATTGCCAGCGTAGTCCGACGACAATGTCATCGCCAACGTCAACCAGAAAGGATACACATGACCATCGCCAGCCAAGCCAGCGACTTGTTCAAGCCAGTGCAACTGGGTGCCGTCCAGTTGCAGAATCGTATCGTCATGGCCCCGCTGACCCGCAGCCGTGCGCAAGCCGGCGACGTCCCCAGCGAACTGACCGCCGAGTACTACGCCCAGCGCGCCGGCGCCGGCCTGATCATCGCCGAAGCCACGCAGATCTCGCCGCAGGGCAAGGGTTATGCCTTCACCCCCGGCATCTACGACCAGGCCCAGGTAGCGGCCTGGAAGAAGGTGACCGATGCCGTCCATGCCAAGGGCGGCCATATCTTCCTGCAACTGTGGCACGTCGGCCGCATCTCCCATCCCGACCTGCAACCGGGACATGCCCTGCCGGTGGCACCGTCGGCCGTCAGGCCGGAAGGCAATGCCTTCACCGAAACCGGCTTCCAGCCCTTCGTCACCCCGCGCGCGCTGGAACTGGACGAACTGCCCGGCATCGTCGCGCAATACAAGACGGCCGCGCAACTGGCCATCCAGGCTGGCTTCGACGGCGTCGAGATCCATGCCGCCAACGGCTACCTGCTGGACCAGTTCCTGCGCGACAAGACCAACCTGCGCACTGACGCCTACGGCGGCAGCATCGAGAACCGTACCCGCCTGCTGCTGGAAGTGGTGGAGGCCGTGACCTCGGTGGTACCCAGCGAACGCGTGGGGATCCGCCTGTCACCGATCAGCCCGGCCAACGACATCGCCGACAGCAACCCACAGGCGCTCTTCAGCTATGTGGTGCAGCAGCTGAACCGCCACAAGCTGGTCTACCTGCATGTGGTCGAAGGCGCCACCGGCGGCCCGCGCCAGGTCGAGAACGGCTTCGACCTGCAGGTCTTGCGGGATCTCTTCCAGGGCATCTATATCGCCAATAACGGCTATGACCTGGCCCTGGCGCAGCAGGCGCGCGAGCGCAACCTGGCCGACCTGGTGGCCTTCGGCCGCCCCTGGATCGCCAACCCCGACCTGGTCGCGCGCCTCCAGCACGGCGCCGCGCTGGCCTCCTTCAATCCGGATACCCTCTACGGCGGCGGCGCTGCCGGCTACACCGACTATCCGGCATTGAAGCTGGCCTGAACGGCACGCTGAAGCCCACTGCAACGGCCCGCTCCCACGCGGGCCGTTTGCGTGATGCATGTTGCGTGACGACCTCAGAGAGATACACTTTGTTAAGAATCTCGGGCAAACCGTTACAATACTGCTCACATTCCATCAGTCGACCCGCCATGAAAAACACCTTCGCCGCCCTGGCACTGGCCTGCTGCACCCTGCCCGCACTGGCCCAGCAAGCCGCGTCCGACAACGCCGATCCGCTGCAACTGCAAGACCGCATCGTGGGCGACATCGGTGGTGGCGTGTTCCACCTCGACCGCAACGGCCTGAGCCGTCACAGCCACAACCTTGTCCTGCCTTACGCCTACTTCGACTACGGCCGCTTCTTCGCCCGGGTCGATACCTTCGGCATCAAGACTGCGCGCATGGGCTATGGCTACCTGGAGCTGGCCGGTCGCCTGAACTTCGAAGGCTTCGACGCCGACCATGGCCTGCATCGTCGCTCCGACCCGATCCCGCTGGGCCTGGGCACCTACCAGGAAACCCCCATCGGGGCCTTCTTCCTCAACGCCTTTTACGACTTCAACACCTCCCACGGTACGCTGGCCGAAGCCATCTATGCCGCCCAGGTCGATATCGGCCGTGTGAGCATCTATCCGCAGATCGGCGTGGAATATCGCAGCGCCAACTACAACAATTACTACTTCGGCGTCGACCCCAATGAAGCCAGCGCCAGTGGCCTGCGCCAGTACACTGCCGGGGCCTCCACCAGCCCGATCCTGGGCCTGTCGGCCGACGTCCCCCTCACCGGCGACTGGAAGCTGAACCTGACCTGGCGCCGCAAGTGGCTCGACAGCTCGGTCACCAACAGCCCGCTGGTCCATCATCGCGCCGAAGACATGGCCATCGTCGCCGTGAGCTATCACTTCAAGTAATCCCGCCTCGTCTTCCCCCCCACACAGCAAGATGCTACTTCCGGCCCGCCAAGCGGGGCCGGAATGATGCTGCTCGTCATCATTGCCAATATCCAATATCTGAGAAAATTGCGGTGCGGCAAAAAATTCCTCGCGAACGTCGGAAAGCCTTTACCAGCAAGACTTCCAAGACTCCTACACCGCAACAAAAAGTAACAGATTTGACGCGAAATCGATTGAGCTTTCCGATGCGAAACGCTACGCTCACGAAGTCTCTTTTTAACAAAGTCGCGTGACCGGAATTGGTCGCATCGACAAATACAAGCTGAGGCACACCAACGTTGCGGCAATCGGACAGGAACGCCGGGACAACTCCCCCTGTTGTGCATTCTCGATAAATCAAACCCAAGAAAGAGGTGTGTCATGAAAAAACTCATTGGCGGCGTGCTGCTTGCGTCCGCACTGTGCGCGGCTGGTGCCACGGCCAACGCGGCGCAGATCAACGGTAGTACCGCGCTGACCTTCAACAGCAGTTCCAGCACGTCGTTCGGCTCCGAGTTCGGCGCTGGCACCACGGGCCAGAGCTTCCTCGAACACTTCACGTTCAGCTACGCCAGTCCGTTCTCGCTCTCCTCGGCGGTCATCTCGATTGCCCTGGATGGCGTTTCGCGCCTGAACCTGTCCAGCCTCACGCTCACCGGCAACGGTGGCACCTGGACCGGCGTGAAGACCACCCTGGGAGATACCCAGGTGTTCACCCTGCGGACCAATAGTCTCCTGTCGGGCAACTACACGCTCTCGGTCGGCGGCCTGGTGACAGGCTCGACCGGCGGCAGCTTCGGCGGCAACATCAGCGTGGCTGCCGTGCCGGAAGCCTCGACCATGGCCATGATGCTGGGCGGCCTGGCGTTGGTGAGCTTTGCCGCCTATCGCCGTCGTCGCAACGACAGCGTCTCGCAGCAGGACGAGGGCAAGCTCATGCCGGCCTGACCGTCACCACGACGCTCCACCACGCAGTACCGCGGCCAGCCGTTCAGGCTGGCCGTTTCTTTTCCAGACAAAAAACTAATTTTTTATATCATTTCTCTGGTACTGAGAACGCAGTTCATCCATACCATCGGACCAAGCACATCATTGCACTCGACATCTTATATCCAGGCGGAAACCCTTTATCCAAAAGACTTCCAGGACTCCTACACAACAACATAAGTTAAGTTTTCTACGTAAAAATAAGTTGAATTATTTTTACCTGAAGTCTATTCTCACTTCGTCTCTTCTAACAAAAATCAGAACCGGAGACACATCCGCTGCGGCCATCCGAACTCCAACAACAAACTGTGCCGAAGCGACTCCCCCTGCAGTGCAAATCAATCGAACTGGAAAGAGGTATGTCATGAAGAAACTCATTGGCAGCTTGCTGCTCGCGTCCGCGTTCATCGGCATGGGTTCCACGGCCAGCGCCGCCGATCTCGAACGCACACGCTCCCTGGTCTGGACCGACGCCACGTCGACCTTCAATGCAAGATATGGCGAGGGCACGACCGGATTGACCTTCCTGGAGAACTTCACCTTCACGGTCGACAGCGTCGGCTCGGCAGTCTCCTCGGCGGTGGTCTCGATCGCCCTGGATGGCCTATCCCGGCTGGGCATCGACAGCTTCACGCTCAGCGGCAATGGCCACACCTACACCGGCACATCGCTGCTCAACGGCGAAACCCAGACCTTCAGCCTGCGCACTGACGGGCTGAGCACGGGTCTGTACACCCTGTCGGTGGGTGGCACCATCCTGGGGTCGTCCGGCGGCAGCTTCGCCGGCAACATCAGCGTGGCGCCGGTGCCGGAAGCTTCGACCATGGCCATGATGCTGGGCGGCCTGGGTGTGGTGGGCTTTGCGGCGTATCGTCGCCGTCGCAAAGGTGGCCAGGACAGTCCGCAACAAGGTCACAACCAGCTGATGCCGGCTTGATCGTCTCTCCGCAATAAAAAAAGCGGCGTACCCCTGGTACGCCGCAACCTCGAAGACTACCTCACTGCACATGCTTGCCTTGCAAACTTCCCTGCTCAGAAACAGATCTCAGAAACGGGTCTCAGAAACGGGTCCGCATCCCCACGGCCAGTTCGGTCTGGTTCTTGAAGCCGTTGGCCGAGGCCACCCGATAGCCGTCGCCGAGCTTCATGTAATCGGCAGCCACGTACAACTCGGTGCGCTTGGAGAGGTGATAGAACACCGAACCATAGAGCGTGGACTTCTTGCCCGAGCCGGTGGCGGTGGAACCGCTGGCATCGCTATAGGCGTTGAGGGTGCCGGTGCCGTCACTGTTATAGGCCGCATTGCTGGCCTTCATCACCTGGTAGCCGATCTCGTAATCCATCACGCCCTGGGGCGCGAACTTGGCCGATACCGTCCAGGCGTTGTCGGTACGCTTGCCCAGCGCGCCCTGCTCGGCGGTGTAGTGGAAGTAGCCGGCATTGAGTCGGGTGATGCCGAACATATAGCTGCCACCCAGTGACCAGGACTTGTGCTTCTCGGTAGAAGCGTCGGCCTTGTTGCCGACGTCGGCTTCGTTGTAGAAGCTGGCCAGCACGAAGCTGGGCGCGTTGTAACCCAGGCCGAAGGACTTGGTGGTGCCACTGTTGAAGGAGCCCGCGACCTCGCCGAACTGATAGCCGGCGCCGGCCACCAGGCCATTGTCGAACACCTTCTTCCACACCACGCCGTTGTCATAGCGGGTACCGGTGGCGCTGCCGGCATAGAAGATCATCTGCTTGAAGTTGTTGTTGTTGGTAAAGCCGCCTTCCTCGTAGCCGATCGCCGAAGAGCCATAGGCGTCACCGTAGACCTGGGCGAAGTCGCGGGCCAGCGTGTTCTGCCGACCGATGGTGACCTGGCCGAAGGTGCGCTGATCCTGCAGGCCCACCCAGGAATCACGATTGAACAGCACGCCCGGCGTATCCATGGCACCGGTGGCCACCAGGTACTCGGCCTCCAGCTTGAAGATGGCGTCCAGACCGCCGCCCAGGTCCTCCTTGCCCCGGAAGCCCAGCCGGTTGCCGCTGAACCAGGCCGTGGAAATACCGGTCAGGCGGGCACCGGATGCATTGGCATTGTTGGTGGTGCTGATCGTGGCATCGATCAGGCCGTAGATCGTCACGCTGGATTGGGCGTAGGCGCTGCCTGCGCCCAATGCTCCGAGTGCGCCGAGTGCGCCGAGAGCCGCAATGGCGGCCATGCTCTTCTTCATAGGGTCTCCGTTATTTGATTGGGTGGTCTGGACGCCTGCAGCAGTCCAGCGGAGCCACTATAGAATTTTGAATCTTACGACCGGCTTTCATTTCTCCGGGAGGCTGTGCGGTTTGAGCAACACCCCGCCTGCGGGCCATCAGGCCGCCGCCGGCATCGCCACCCTGACCACCAGGCCGCAATGTTCCGCCGGCGCCGACAGCGAGATCGTGGCTCCGATGGCAGCGACGATCTCGGCCACGATGGCCAGGCCCAGGCCGGTTCCGTCCGCCTGGCTGGAGCTGATCCGATAGAAGCGGTCGAAGACGCGTCCCCTTTCCTGCTCGGGAATGCCCGGGCCATTGTCGGCCACCTCCAGCACCAGCTGCGCCCCCTGCCGCACCAGCGATACGGTCACGATGCCGCCCACGGGCGTGTAGCGCAGCGCATTGTCGAGCAGGTTGGAGACCAGGTCGCGCAACATGCCGTTGCGCACCGGCGCGGCGTCGAGCCGGGACTCGAAACCCAGATCGATCTGCCGGTCCTGGGCAAAGCCGGCAAAGTCCTCGAAGACCTGCTGGATCACGGCAAGCAGGTCGATCGTGTCAGAACGGCTGGCGGCACCGGCATCGATACCGGCCTGGGCGCTGGAGAGCAGCAGCAGCTGGTTGACCAGGCGTATGCCATGCTGCAGGGAAGCTTCCATGGCACGCAGGGCGGCGTCCTTGTCCTTCACGGCCGTGCTGCGCAAGCCATAGTCGACCTGGGTTGTCAGCACCGTGAGGGGGGTGCGCAACTGGTGCGAGGCATTGGCCACGAAGCGGTCATGCGCGGCGACCTGGGCATCCAGCCGCGCCACGTAGTGGTTCATGGCATCGACCATCGGCACCAGCTCATCGGGCACATTGCCCCGGGCCAGCGGCTCCAGCGAATCGGGACGGCGATCCTGGATGCGCTCGCGCAGCGCCACCGTGGAAGACAGGGCGCTACGCACCCCGACCAGCAGCAGGACTGCCACAAACACCAGGATCAGCAGGTATTGCAGGAGGGCATGCTCCCAGATGCGGTCCGAGAATATCTTGTGGGCGCGCAGCGTCTGGGCCACCTCGACGATGACGAGTTCATCGTCTGGGGCGGAGATGACGGATTTCCCGAAGGCAGAAATGCGCACCGGCTCACCCCGGAATGTCGCGCTGAAGAAGCGCGCCGCCTCCATCTCCGGGATCTGGCCAGGCAAGGGAAGATCTGCCGAGCCGGCCAGCAGCTGTCCGGCCGAGGAAGTCACCCGGTAATAGACGCGGTCACGCGCGCCGGACTCGAACAGCTCCAGCGCGGCCGGCGGCACGACGACCTGGAAGACACCCTCGTCGTAGCGGATCTGCTCGGCGATCATGCGGGCCGATCCCAGCAGCAGCCGGTCGTGGGTATCGGTGGCCATCTCGACGGCATTGCGGTAGGTCACCCAGGAACTGACGGCCACGAAGATCCCCAGCGGCAGCAGCAGCCACAGCAGCAGCTGGCCGCGCAGGCTAGTCAGGCGCATCGTCGTGCTTGAGGATGTAGCCCAATCCGCGCAGGGTCACGATGGACACGCCGCTGTCTTCCAGCTTGCGGCGCAGGCGATGGACATAGACCTCGATCGCATCCGAGGAGGCCGACTCGCTCATGGCAAAGAGTGCATCGGCGATCATCTTCTTGCTCACGGTCTTGCCCGACTTGAACAGCAGCGTCTCCAGGATGGCGTGCTCGCGCGGCGGCAGCGACAGGGGCGCGCCGGCGAGGCAGAAGACCCGCGTATTGCTGTCGTAGGTGAGCGCCCCGCACTGCCAATGCGGACTGGGATGCTGCTCGGAACGGCGCACCAGGGCGCGCATGCGCGCCTCCAGCTCCTTGACCGCGAAGGGCTTGCCCAGGTAATCGTCGGCGCCCAGATCCAGGCTGACCACCCTGCCCTCGACCGAGTTGTTGGCGGTGAGCATCAGCACCGGCACCTTGCTGTCGCGCGCCCGCAGCCGCCTGACCACCTCGTTGCCGCTCAGGGCCGGCAGGGAGATATCGAGTACCACCAGGTCGTAGTGCTGGGTCAGCAGCAGGTGATCGGCGTGGCCGCCATCGTAGACGCAATCCACCGAGTAGTTGCTGCGCTCGAAGGTCAGCACCAGCCAGTCGGCCAAGGGGCGATGGTCCTCTGCCAAGAGTATGCGCATATTGTCTCCGTGATCCGGGAAGGGGCAAACTCGATTGCCTTATGGAAATTTTTTATTACTTATTCGATGAGGTTAGCGGAACAGACTTAGCCAAGACTTAGCCAAGACTTAGCCGAGACTTAGCCGAGACTTAGGAAGGAAAAACGGGGGGCAATGCTGGCCGGACTGAACGCCTGGATCGCAAGTACTATAGTTGCGCCCTGAAATATTTGCCGCTGCAATCCATCTGGTGCAGCCGGGATCCTGGTGCCGATGCGGGCGGATTAATCCTTCGCACAGTCTATTTAGCGCTCATCGCCGCGTCTTAATTCAATTTGGTCTGTAGTACAACTCAGGACTGCCGTACTCCATTTAGCAAGTACGGGCAGTGGGCCGTGATACTCAAGCACTGAGACACGCCTATAACTAAATTGCAATGCGCAACGGTCTGCTTGACACCCTCGATCTTTAATCCGTCGTCGCATCACTTGCCGGTCATCTGTATCTCGTCAGGCGCCTCAAGCCTTAACTCGTTGGCCTACAACATGAGCTAACCAGTCCAATATGCAATAATCGGACATATCTGACGATGCATATCACTGCATCCACCCTTATGAAGGGTATCGACTCATCCACGCTACTAAAAGGACCTTTTGTGCCCCTCTATCTCTCTAATCTTGAGTTCAGCAATATTCGGGGGTTTAAAAACTTCTCTTTATCGTTCGATGCTGGTAAAAAATATCGTCAGTGGACCATATTTATCGGCGACAACGGGCACGGTAAGACCACAATTTTGCGCGCAATCGCCGTGGGGCTGGGTGACGAGGTTACTTCGAGCGAACTCTTAGCGTTGCTTCCAGGCCAGTTCATCCGAATGAACAAGAAAGGGGTATATGCCCCATCGAGTGAGGGGGGGGGATACACATCTGACGCTGCCGACGATACACTACAAGTGTAGATCTCGGTGGGCGGCGGGTCGGTAGAAAGGGGGGGGGGGGGGGGGGGGGGGGGGGGGGGGGGGGGGGGGGGGGGGGGG
>NZ_JAELUH010000003.1 GCF_016429215.1 Herbaspirillum sp. ASV7
CAGATGTGTATAAGAGACAGAGGCCTAATCGCTCGCGCTCAGCTTTCAAGCGGCTCCCGATTAACTGACGCAATTTTTCACCTTTTATATTTACAAGTGCGAGATTTCGCACTATATTTGCGTCATTGCTAAGTGACGTATACAAATTTTACTCTATGTCTACATCCGCCATTTCGTTGCCATTAAGAAATCAAACCGATATTCCGGCCGCCACGGATGTCACTTCGGTGGTTATGACCACCCGCCTGGATTCTCGCGAGGCGGAAAAAGTCTCTGCCTATGCGGTTCAAGACCATCGAACTCGCTCGTCCTTTCTCCGCCTCATGGTGCTGAAAGGTATTCAGGCCTACGAAAAAGAACACCAATCCGCAACCGCCTGACTAGGGGGAACCTATGTACGACGATCCACGCCACATCCGTGATCACCGAATCGTAATCCGCTGCAACGCCGACAACTACGCCTTCATGAAGTCGCTGGCACAGCTGCAAGGTGAAAACCTGGCGACCTTGGCCCACGACATGATGCTGCATATGGCCGTTGAGTTCGTTGTGGCTCGTGATGTGCCAATAGTAATCAACCAACACATGCAAACCAAGGCGCTGAAGAGCCACTTTTTAGTGCCTCAAAATGCCTGATATCGAACTCACGCTGACAAGCCCTGAACTCATTGAGGCATTGGAAAGACTGATGGCGCACGAGGGATTCGAAACAATCGAAGACGCCGCCGAGTTCGTGTTGTCCGCAGCGATTCGTGAAGGTGCAAAGCGTGTTACCGGCAAGGCAAGAGTGCTTTATGCCGTTGAGGGGAAGAAGCCATGCGCGTAATCAGCATCCCATGTCCACACTGCCAGAATCGTGTGAGAGCGGCCAAAAGCCGCACCATGTCGTCGATGATGAAGGAAATCACGTACCAGTGCCAGAACGCAGACTGTGGCCATACCTTCGTCGCCACGCTTGAGGTCTCGCGCACGGTATCGATGTCGGCCATGCCGAATCCAGAAGTGCGCATCCCGATTTCCTCGCGCGCATTCCTGGCCGCCAAGAACCAGATGTCGTTAGACCTCGCGACCGCCTAAGCGGCCGTTCAACTCCCGATAAATCAATGCCTGCCGTGCGCCATTTGGCGCACGCGGGATTCGCTCACCCTAAAAAATCATGGCCACGATTACCGATCAGCAAAAAGCCATCAACGCACTTACATTGATCCGGCTTCGCATGGACGAGGATCTGCAGGAATTCCGATGCGCGCAGCGCATGCTGTCGTACAAGGCAGTGCTCAATGACGGCCTGCGTTGGAATGTAATTTGGGAAGGGAAGAACGCTATTTCTCAGCGTATCGCCGCTCGACTGCAACGTATTGACGGCCTGCTGGGGGAATGGTGATGCGCACGGCACTGGCTTATTGCATCGCGGGACTGCTGTTGCTTGCGCCGGTCCTGCTGTCGGCGCTGGGCTGGGTGAAGGGCTGACTATGCGCTGCGCCCGTATCAAGGACCATGCGTCATTCCGCCCTGTCACGGATCTGCTGCGCGAGCGCGAGGCACAAGCTCCTACGCCGCCAGGCGATGAGGCAGCGCTGGCCGAGCTAGAAAAAGCCATGACGCTACTGCGCACCCGGAAGGCCCCTAACAACCAGCTCGGCGTCGCGTATTCGTGGGCGGCCACGGCCAGGCCTGTACGTCGCCATATCTTGAACCTGGCTGGTCTGTCGCCTGACCGCTGGGAATCGCCTATCCACTCATTCACCGAAGCCGAACGCCTGGCCATGCGTCATGCCGTACTGCGCGCAATCTCGACCTATGAAAGAGCACTCAATGCAGTATAAGAAAGTCGATACAAAGACGCGCCGCAAGCACAAGGCCTTCGTCGAATCCCCTCAATTCGCCCGTGAACTGGATCGTATCCCCCTGAAGTGGCGCGGCCGTGTTGTTAGCCAGGCGCTGGAGCTGATGTCGATATGGCACTGGCGCAAGATCTTCGAGCCGGTGGCGCTCGATTTCGTGCGCGACTTCGCCGACCAGTATGTGCCGGCCGGAATCGACCTTTCCCAAGACGATGCAGAGATCTGCGCGACTGCTGAGAGGGCCGCCGAGAACGTCAAGAAAATGTTGTGGAAGGCGATTTCGGACACGAACGCACGCGACATCATCGAGCAAGAATGCAGCGACTACGGCATTGATGTCCCCGAGGTGGACGACGACGATTTGCGCGCCATCATCGCGCGCGTGGTAGACCCGCGTTGGTGGCGCCGGCAGTTGCGCAAGGTGGTCGGCCGCGCCTTCGAGGGCGGCAATATCCGCCTGGGCTATGTTCACTATCACGGCGAGCCCTATGCCAGCAATGACGCTGTGCTGTCGCGCCTGGCGCAGAACAAACGCAATACAGCGGCCCTTGAGGCCACCATGGTGCGCAACGAGGCTGGCCAGGAATTCAGCATTGCCGAACTGGCTGAGAAGACCACTGCAAACAAGACCATTCGCCGCGGCGAGCTGATGTTGCGCATCAACGGTTTCGAGATGATCGCCCGCGAGTGCAAGGATGAAGGGCTGTTCCTCACCTGGTCATGCCCGTCGCGCTTCCACGCGACGCTACACAGCGGCAAGCCAAATCCGAAATACGACGGATCGGACCCGCGCGCGGCAAATAAGTACCTGGGCAAGATGACTGCACTGGCGCGCTCGGCGCTGGCCCGGCGCGGTATTGGTCTCTACGGCTTCCGTATTGCCGAACCTCACCACGATGGATGCCCGCACTGGCACATGCTGGTGTTCGTGCGCGCCTTACCGGGTTACACCACGCCGCACATCAAGGACGTGGCCGGCCGCGCCGTGCGCGTCATGAAGCGATATGCCTGGCGCGTGGACCGTGGTGAGCCCGGGGCCTTCAAGCGTCGGCTCGACGTGAAGCGCATCGACTGGTCGAAGGGCAGCGCCGCCGGCTACATCGCCAAATATGTGGCCAAGAATATCGACGGCGTGGCCGACCACAAGACCAAAGAAGGTTACGTGGTCACTACCGACACCGCCGGGGACTATGAGTTGACACCCTCGGCACGGGTTGAAGCATGGGCCGCGCGCTGGGGTATTCGCCAGTTCCAGCAATGGGGCGGCGCACCGGTGAGTGTCTGGCGCGAACTGCGCCGCGTGCCTGAAGACATGGTGCAAGAGGCCCCGCCGGCTATGGCCGCTGCCTGGGATGCGGTTCAGAAGGTCGAGGGCGAGAAGCGTGCATGCTGGGCGAGCTACCTGCGTGCGCAGGGCGGCGCTATCGTGAAACGCGACGATCTGATGATTACCCTGGCCAAGGAAACCAAGACCGTGACCGGCCGCTATGAAGAGTGCGAGCGCGTCATGCCCTATGGGGTGCAATGCCGTCAACTGGCCGGGGTGGTTTTTAAATCCGTTCGCCACACATGGACGCCAGTTCAAGGGAACGACGCCCGCGCATCGGCGGGTTCGGGGTTCCCTTGGACTCGTGTAAATAACTGTACGGCCCCCGCCGGCACTGGATTTGCGGCCGATACGTCCTTCGAGCCGAAGATCGCGCCAACGCCGGTCACGTTCAAGCCGGACCAGGCCGCCCAGATCGAGCATGCCTGGCTCGCCCTGGGCGCATGCCCCTGGCCCCGGCCGATGGCCGATGACATGCCGAGGGCCCCAGCGCCGACCATGACTGCCGACGAGCAGCGCCGGGCGCTTGCCTCCTGGGATGCCATCAAGGCATGCCCCTGGCCGCGCATGGTGCCGGTACCGGACAAGTCCCCGCGCCATGGCACGCCGCGCCAGGTCGCCGACTGGCGCGCCGGCCGGCTCGATGTGACCGAATTACCGATTGATCCCAACCCAACGAAAGGGAATGCCCCATGACCGCGTTTCGTGTTGTCGTGCGCACTGCCAGCGCACGCCATTCCTACACCGCCATCGCAGCCCATAGCTGCGACGTGATCGCCGCCGCCGTCGATCGCTTTGGCGTGTGCTCTGTTACGGCCACCAAGGAGAAGAAGCAATGAATGCACCTGTGAAATTTGATGTGATCGCCCCCGCCAGCAAGTCGCGTGACTTCGTGATGCAGCCTCCGCAGAGCCTCGACCGCATTACGTTCAACACGCCCGACGATGGTGTGCTGGCGGGCTATGTGTCTGTCATTCGTCAGCACCTGGGCAATGGCGAGCGATTCGCCTGGGTAGAGCTGGACAACGAACCGGCCGGCCAATTCCGTGGTGTACCTCTGGTCGACATCATTTCTTGCGATGGCTCTGGCGGTACCCGCCGCCATGCTGCCGCCAGCGGCGAATCGCGCAATCTTTACCTGGGCGACTACAGCGAAAGCCTAACCAGATCGTTGGCATTTAACAACGGAGGCCGCAATGTTTCTAAATGAGGAGGAAATCCACATTCTCACTGGTCGAAAAATGAAGAGCCTGCAAATCGCAGCTTTGCGGCAAATGGGCGTGGCTTTTCGAGTAAACGCGACCGGGCATCCAGTCGTGACAAAAGCCGCCGTCGAAGGAAGAAAGGAAGATAAGCCTCCCCGCCCCTCCTGGACACCTAGGGCATTGAGGACGAACTGATATGGGAAGGAAACCAACAAGAAATAGCGGACTACCGAGTGGTATGCGAGCACGACATCGCCCCTCCGGTACCTATTATTTTTTAGACACCGGAGAAAGGCCACGGCGAGAGATTGCGCTAGGCAGCGACTATCATCTGGCGGTAATGAAGTGGGCCGAATTGAGTATTGCCAAGCACGGCACCACCAGCACCATTACCTTTCGCTACGTTGCCGAGCAATATATGAAGGAGGTTCTTCCCAAAAAAGCCCGACGGACGCAGCAGGACAATCTCAAGGAGCTAGATTGGCTATACAAGTTCTTCGATGAGCCAGGTGCATTGCTAGACGATATAGAGCCGATGCACATACGCCAATACTTAGATTGGCGAGAAGCAAAAGTTCGTGCCAATAGGGAAAAGGCTCTGTTTAGCCACATCTGGAACTTTGCGCGCGGCAAAGGGCTAACCAACAAAACTAACCCTTGTGCAGGAATCCGGGGAAATACAGAGAGTGGCCGCAGCATTTATGTGGAAGATGCGGTTTATACAGCGGTCTGGGAACTGGCAAGTGAGCCACTACGTGATGCCATCGAACTTGCCTACTTGACAGGTCAACGGCCTGCAGACGTGTTGAAGCTATCCAGATCGGACATAAAAGATGGTGCGCTGTGGGTTCAGCAAAATAAGACCAGCAAGCGCCTACGTATCGTCATCGAAGGGCAGCTTGCGAAAGCTCTTGATCGCATCAACGCACGCAAAGTAGTCAGTACAGGACTCATTTGTACGGCAAAGGGCCAACCGTTCACGTATGCAATGCTGAGAGGCGCCTTTGATCGGGCGCGTCTAGCGGCGAGTGAGGCGCATCCACAATTGGCCGACCAGATTAAGGCGTATCAATTCCGCGATCTACGAGCCAAAGCGGCAACTGATACCGAAGAAACCGCCGGTATGGATGCTGCGCAGTCGCAACTTGGTCACACTACGGCGTCGATGACGTCACATTATGTCCGTCATCGAAAAGGCAAACTTGTAAAGCCTACAAAGTAGTCAGAATTCGTTCCGCAAAAAAAAATCAGGCCAGTCTGGCGGCGGTTTTCAGGCTGATGTGTTTACCCGATTTGCGGAACGAATTTAAGTGTTAAGTCTATGATTTTATTGCTTTTCGTCATGGACTTAAAATCCGCCGCTTACCCGGAAGGGGGCGTGCCGGTTCGACCCCGGCCTCAGGCACCAGCACATAGGGCATGCAGCGATCGCGCATGCGACCCCAGACGGAGATGGTTTTCTTCGCGCGCGACCACGGTCGAACCGCGCCGGATCAGGCTGCCTGCCCTGCCTGTCAATACCCGTCATTCAATGATGTCGACGATCTTGCGCCCTCATGGGACACCCCGCGTCCGGGGCGCGATGCCCGGCGTCAGCGCTTGAGCAACTCCAGCGCATCCTCGGCCACGCTGCGCAGGTTGGTGATGGTGGCATTGAGCTCGGCCAGCTCGGCCGCAGTGGGCGGCTGATCCATGCCATTCTTGACCAGCGAGGCCTTGATGATGGTCGCAGCCATCTGCCACGCAGCTTTATTGTGCGCGTCGACCAGCTCTCTCTGGATACGCTCCAACTCCGCTTTCTGATTTTTATCCATTGCTATCTTTAACGAGGCTGTCCTTGAATCCGCGCTAGTTCATGTGCAGATTCATGTAAGTCCCAATGGAAGACCATACGCCTGAATCATTCAACATTACTTTCAGTCCGGCAATTTCACAAGCGATTTTACCTTCTCAAACCTGACTTGCGCGCATTCGCATGCGTTTCTCACCGAGCGATAACAAACTCTGTTACCGATCTTTACCAAGTCGCCAAACCTGCCCATCGGTGAATCCTTTACAATTCAGCCCACCGTATCCTGTCGCTGGAGATCCGCCGCATGTCGCGCACGCGCTTTTGTGTTCCGCCCGCCCTCGTCGCCTTACTTCCCCTGGTCCTGGCCGCCTGCACGACCGGCAAGACCGCTTTCTACCACCAGGAAGAATTCAGCGATACCAGTGCCTTCTCGCGCAGCTTCCCCGGTAGCGAAAAAGCCGTCTGCGAAGCCGCCCGGCGCGCGCTGCTGGGCCAGGGCTATGTGATCAGCAAATCCACCGACAACACCATGGACGGCAACAAGAGCTTCCAGCCGGCCAGCGACAAGCATATGGAAATCGCCTTCCACGTCGTCTGTGCCTCCAATGGCAACGGCAAGAGCGCGACCATGTTCGTCAGCGCCACCCAGGATGGCTACGGGATCAAGAAGAGCAATAGCTCAGCCAGCCTGGGCGTGAGCGTGCTGGGTTCGGTGTCCATGCCCTTCGCCGCCAGCGACGATTCGATGGTACGCGTTTCCAGCGAGACCATACGCTCGCCGGATTTCTATGACCGATTCTTTGGCGCGGCCGAGCGCTACCTGTTGGTCGACGTCGATGACGATGCGGGCAACCAGAAGAAACCGGAAAGCAAATAGTCTATCCGCAAGGATCAATGAAAATGGCGGCCGTGGCCGCCATTTTCATTGATGTCCCGCCATCGAAACAGCATGGCGGGAACGCCAGCATCAGCGATACCAGTACGGTGGCGGCGGCGGACGATGCCAGTGGCGATGATGACCACGATAGTAGTCACGCTCCACATAGACCGGTGCCGGGTTGACATAGTAGACCGGTGCCGGGCTCACCACCACCGGCGGCGGCGCGTAGACCGGGGCCGGCTGCACATACACGGGTTGCGGAGCCACGTAGGCACCCGGCACGCCGATATTGACCCCGATCGAGACATGTCCGGCCATGGCCGGCGCAGCAGACAGGCCGGCCACTGCAGCCACAACGGCCATGCCGGCAATCATGGAAATCGACTTATTCACGTTAGCTCCTCGTTGTTCTGGAATCCGTAGCGTGAATATAGCCCCGCGAACCTGACACTTCTAGCCCAAAGCCGTAAGGTTTGTAAGCAAATGCTTCACAACTGCGAAGCATTTGCTGAAGCATCAAGCCAAGAAACGCACTCTCTTCACGCTGCGTTCAAGCTGGCTTGCGACGCCCCTCCTGCCCGCACCTGCGCCAGCTTGGCTACGGTGGTGGCGCACGCCTGCGCCGCCTCGCGGCCCTTGACCAGGAAATGCGCGTGGAAGTAATCGTGATGTTCGCTGTGCGAATGGAAATGATGCGGCGTCAGTACGGCCGAAAATACCGGCACTTCGGTATCGAGCTGCACTTGCATCAGCGCCGAGATGACCGATTGAGCGACGAAGTCGTGGCGATAGATACCGCCATCGACCACCAGACCGCTGGCGACGATGCCGGCGTACTTGCCGGTCTTGGCCAGTACCTTGGCATGCAGCGGGATCTCGAAGGCGCCAGGCAATTCGAAGAAATCGATGCTGGACACCGGCCAGCCCAGCTTGCCCATCTCCTCGGTGAAGGCGATGCGGCATTGGTCGACGATATCCTTGTGCCAGCAAGCCTGGATGAAGGCGATACGTTGACCAGCATGGGAAGCGACTGCGGAAAGATGCGATTGAGACATGGGTTCAGGACTCCTGTTCGATGAATAAACAGGGCGCTGGAATGCGCGGCCGCACGCACGCTGCTGCGCAGCGCACGATGCCGTTCATCCCGTTCTCTTTCATCCGGACTGTGACCGTCGGCCCTGGAATCACACCAGGTCTGCTGACCCCGGCTCACCGATGACGGTAATCCGGGCGCTCGCGGGCTACAGGCTGCGCCGGGAGGCCTCGCCTGATTACCGCCGGTGGGGAGTTTCGCCCCGCCCCGAGAACTTGTTGCTGCGCAGCGGATGCAAGACCGGCCACAGCAGCAAGCGGGACTTTAGCATGGATGAAAAAATGCTGCAGACCGCAAGGCCCTGATATGAACTCAGGCGCCCTGCCCGACCGCGTCCAGCATGCCACGTGCGATCTCGCGCTCGCCCATGATGACGCGCTGGGCACCATGTTTTTCGAGGTGCTCGATCTCGGCATCCGAATGGGCGCGCGCCACCACCTGCAAGGACGGATTGGCGGCCAGCGCACGCTCGATCAGTTGCCCGGCCTCGAAGACTTCCGGAATCGCCACCAGCAGCCAGCTGGCGCGTTCGATGGCAGCCGCCTGGAGCAGGTCGGCCTCGACGGCATTGCCGTAGAGCGCAGGGATGCCTTCGGCGCGCAGGGCCTCCAGGCTCTCCAGTTGCGCCTCGATCACCACGAAGGGCCGCCCCTGTTGCCGCAATTGCTCGCCGATGCCACGCCCCACGCGGCCGTAACCGACCAGCACCACATGTCCGCTCAGGTCGACTTCCTGTACCACGTCGCCCGGCTGGGCGGGCGCGGCATCGCCGCCTTCGAAGCGGTCCAGCAGCGAGAACAGCAGCGGATTGACCAGGATGGAGAGGATGGCCCCGCCCAGGATCAGGTCGCGCGCCATCGGCGAGAGCAGGTCCAGCGACAGGCCCAGGGTGGCCAGGATGAAGGAAAATTCACCGATCTGCGCCAGGCTGGCCGAGATGGTCATGGCCGTCGAATTGGGGTGACCGAAGGCGCGCACGATCAGCCACGCCGCCAGCGACTTGCCGACCACGATGATGAGCACCGTGGCCAGCACCAGCAGGGGTTCGCGTACCAGGATGGAGGGGTCGAAGAGCATGCCCACCGAGACGAAGAACAGCACCGAGAAGGCATCGCGCAAGGGCAACGATTCCTCGGCGGCGCGATGGCTCAGCTCCGACTCCGACAGGATCATGCCGGCGAAGAAGGCCCCCAGCGCAAAGGACACCCCGAACACATAGGCCGACCCCAGCGCGAAGCCCAAAGCGATGGCCAACACGGCCAGGCGGAACAGCTCGCGCGAGCCGGTGTCGGCGATACGCTCCAGGATCCAGGGAATGACACGGCGCCCGACGATCAACATCACCGCCACGAAGGCCACCACCTTGCCCAGTGTCATGCCCAGCGTCAGCAGCAAGGCATTGCCGCTCATGGCCTCACCCTTGCCCCCCAGGATGCCGGAGAGCGCCGGGATCAGCACCAGCGCCAACACCATGGCGATATCCTCGACGATGAGCCAGCCCACCGCGATGCGGCCGCGCTTGGTCTCCACCAGCCGGCGCTCCTGCAGGGCGGTCAACAGCACCACGGTGCTGGCCACCGACAGCGCCAGGCCGAACAGGAAGCCCTCGTCAAAGGGCCAGCCCAGTATCCAGCCCAGCCCCATGCCGAGCAAGGTGGCAATGGCGATCTGCGCCACCGCGCCGGGGATGGCGATGTTCTTCACCGACAGCAGGTCCTTGAGCGAGAAATGCAGCCCCACCCCGAACATCAACAGGATCACCCCGATCTCGGCCAGTTCCTGCGCCAGGTCGGCATCGCCCACAAACCCGGGCGTGAAGGGGCCGATGGCGATACCGGCGACCAGGTAGCCGATCAACGGTGGCATGCGCAAGCGATGTGCGAGCGTGCCGAAGATGAAAGCCAGGACCAGGCCGCCGACGATGGTGGCAATGAGCGGAGTGTGATGGGGCATCAGTCAGGGTTCCTTTCTAGGTGGATGAGTTGTTGGAGATGACTGGGAAGGAATGGCACCGACGGCCAGGCCAAGACTAACACGGCCGCCGGCAGGAGTGCCTCCCTGCGACGCATGGCGTGGTGTCGCAGGGAGCATGCGGCCGCGGCGATCAGCGGCGCGCTTGCAGGGCGGCGATGCGCGACTCCAGCGAAGGATGGCTGGAGAACAGCCCCATCCAGGATTCACGGCCGGAAATGCCCGAGGCCTGCAGGTTCTGCGGCAAGCCATCGGACTGCATGCCGCCGAGACGCTGCAGCGCATTGATCATCGGCACATTGGAGCCCATTAGCGAGGCGGCACCGGCATCGGCCCGGTACTCGCGCTGACGCGAGAAGTACATGACGATGATGCTGGCCAGGATGCCGAAGACGATCTCGCAGACGAAGACCGTGACCATGTAGGCGATGCCGGGGCCGTTATTTTCCTCGTTATTGCGGCGCAGGAAGGAGTCCACGAAGTAGCCGACGATACGCGCAAAAAACATCACGAAGGTATTGACCACGCCCTGGATCAGCGTGAGCGTGACCATGTCGCCATTGGCGATGTGCGCCACCTCGTGGGCCAGCACGGCCTCGACCTCGTCCTTGGTCATGCCCTGCAGCAGGCCCGTGGACACCGCCACCAGCGAATTGCTCTTGCTGGCGCCGGTGGCAAAGGCATTGGGCGGGCCGTCATAGACCGCCACCTCCGGCATGGGCAGCTGGGCGCGGGTCGCCAGGTTCTGCACCGTCTGCACCAGCCACAGCTCGGTGGAATTCTGGGGTTGTTCGATCACCCGCGCACCGGTGGACCACTTGGCGATCGTCTTGGACATGAACAGGGAAATGAAGGAACCACCAAAGCCCATCAGGCCGCAGAACACCAGCAGCATGCCGAAGTTCAGGCCATTGGCGGTCAGGTAGCGATTCACGCCCAGCAGGCTGGCGGTGACGCTGAGCACCAGCATCACGGCGAGGTTGGTAACGAGGAACAGAACAATGCGTTTCATGATTTTTCCTGTAGCGGTAGAGCAAAGGGAAGCCGCCGGGTGCTGGCCGCGGCGTGGGTCTTGCGATTCGGGCGGGGGAAGGCGCAGCGGGTACAACAGCTACCCGAGGGCGCGCGAGGTGGCACATCCCCTCAAGGGGGCCGCGTTCACGCGCCAGGCGCTCAGGCCAGTGGTGGCGGCCGCAGCTGGTCGCGCAGGTAGGACGGCCAGCTCAGTGGCGTCAGGAAGGCATGGGGAAACGGTTGCCAGAAGGCTTGTGGCGTGGCGATGCGGGTGGGCAGCGTAGGGTCTTCCAGGTCGCCCTGGAGGGAGGACGGCTCTTCGTCGCCCTCATTGCCGTCGTCGCCCGCCATTGCCAGCGCCAGCGGCTCCACCGCTTCAGCTGGCGCCGCGTGGACATGATGCATCGCGACAACACCGGCAGCCGATGCGGTGCCGGCCGTCCCGGCAGAATGCCGCTGCACAGCCTGCGGCGGCTGTGACTGTCCGGACGCGGCCAGCAATGGCAGCGGGATCAGGAAGGTCAACAGCAACAGCAGCACAAGGCGCATCAGGTCCTTACTTGGAAGAAATGTTGTCAGCTTTTCGTCAGCCATGACGGAGCGGCATTATACGCATTTTTGCCCAGGATTCGGGCAGCCCGGCACAAGCCCCACCCGAGTTATCCACAAAAACTGTGAACAACTCTGTTGATAAGCAATCGACAGGTTTCTGACAAGCCTGATAGACAAGGGTTTCCAATAAATTGCCCTAGTTTTGGACAAATATGAAGGAACAGGCAGAACCGCCCCCTCAGTCGGTGGCCACCACCTTGTTGCGCCCGCCCAGCTTGGCGCGATAGAGAGCCGCATCGGCAGCGGTCATCAGTTGCCGGCCCTCTTCCTGTGTGACGGTTTGGCGCGTGCAGACGCCGACGCTGATGCTGACTTCGCGTGCGGCCAGCGACTTGGCATGCGGTTCGGCCAGCTTGCGCACGCTCTCGCGCAGCAGTTCACCGACGTCGGCGGCCTCGGCCTGCTCCAGGCCGCTCATGAGGATGACGAATTCTTCGCCGCCATAACGCGCCAGGATATCGGTGGGGCTCCTGAGCTGGCTGCGCAGCGCCTCGGCCACGCGTTTGAGCACGCGGTCGCCGCCGCCATGTCCATAGTGGTCGTTGTATTGCTTGAAATAATCGATGTCGACCATGAACAGCGACAGGCTGCTGCCTTCGCGGGCCGCCAATTGCAGCGCGAGCGTGAAGTTCTCGTCGAAGAAGCGGCGGTTGTTCACTCCCGTGAGGCCATCGGTGACGACCTGCCGCTTGAGCACCTCGGATCGGGACAGCAGCATCTTTTCCCGCTTCACCGAATTGCTGGCATCGGAGACCTGGATCAGACAGCAACGGCTGCCATCGGCATTGTCGATCGGCGTCATCACCACCGATTGCGCCATCCGCACCGGTGCCTCGCCCGGTGTGCTTGCAGCATCCACATACAACGGCAAGGGCGAGCGATGCAAGGCGCTGGAGAGGATGGCCGGCAGGCCATAGGTGATGGTATTGCTCAGGGCGCGCAGCAAGCCCGGCGCCAGTTGCGGATTGAACAGCGAGATGAAGTTGGCTTGCAGCGCATCCTGCGCGGACATGTGGCTGTGACGTGCCATCCAGCGGTTCCAGAGCAGGATGTTGAAGTCTTGGTCCAGCATGATCAATCCGACATTCAGATTGTCATAGACATCTTCAACGCGAAAGCGGCCTGGAACGAAACTGCTCATGTCAATTGGATCTTGTTCAGGTACCGCTGGAGATGAGTCACCAATCCGTTGAGCGAGGTCGAGCTCAGCAGGAAGATCAGGTGGCCGTCGGTCTGGTGCTTTTCGATCACCAGGTCGATGTGCAACACCAGCACATAGGTATCGTCGGTTTCGCCGGTGGCCAGACGGGTCGATATCTCGGCCGGCGACGACACCACATAATGCGGCAGGGAACTGTTGAGCGTGATGTCGAGCATGTCCGCCATGGCCGACAGGCAGGCATTGAGGATGATGTTGCCCAGCTCGCACATGGCTTCGCGCTCGAACTCGGCCAGCTCGTCCAGACTCATCTGCGAGCCCATCATGTCGCGCACGATCTCCAGCGCCCGCTCCTCGGTGAAGAGCAGCACCGCCTCGGCGTCGAAGGGGCCGTCGAATTTCTGGCTGACCGTGGCAAAGCGCCCCGGCACGCTGGGCAGGATGCGTTCATCGACATCGCGGGTGCGCAAGACTTCCACCGCAGGGACCGACAGCCTGACCTCGTCGCCGACGATTTCCGACAGGCTCAAGGCAGCCCGGCCAGCACCGACGTTGAAGATCTCGGTGAGCGCATCACGTTCCATCTCGGAGAGAATGCTCACGCGCCCCCCTTGAAATGCTGCAGCGCCTGGCCGATCGATTTTTCGGTGACCGGCTTGGCCACGAACACCGCGCCCAGCTGATGGGCTCGCGACTGCACGGTTTCCTGGATGTTGGCCGAGAAGATGGCGATGCGCACCGCCGGGTGGGATTGCAGGATCCGTGCGGCCGCGTCGGTACCCGGCATGCCGGGCATGTTGATATCCATGGTGCAGTAATCCGGCACCGCTTTTTCCACCAGGGCGATGGCTTCCTCGCCGGTGCCCGCTTCCATCACCGCCCAGTCGGGATGCACGGCCAGCACGTGGGCCTTGATCACCATCCTTGATACCTTGCTGTCGTCAACGATCAGGATCGTCTTGCCAGAGTCATTCATCGCCATCTCGCTATTCCCCAAAACTGACTATTACTGACAAATTGTCAGATGCACAAGAATGATAATTCAAAATTATCACCCGCCCTATGAGGAAATTCCTGAGGAGAGGCGGCTCCCAGCTGATGAGACTTGAAAACGGGACATAAAAAAAGAGACCCGCAGGTCTCTTTCGGGTCTCTTTCGGGCCTCTTGTAATCTGGCCATGCCAGCTTTGCGGCATCAGCAGCAGCGCCCTACCCGGCCCTTGCCGCCGTAGCGCGCCTCCTGCCTTTCGCGAAAGAACTCCTCGTAGCTCATCACGCAACGGTCCGGATGGGCCTGTTTCATGTGAGTCACATAGGTGTCGTATTCCGGCACGCCGACCATCAGGTTGAGCGTGCGCCCCACCTGGCGTCGCCAGGCCAGCAGTTGCGCCAGGGCGCCAGGCTTGCTCATGACAGGTCCTCCTGTTGATGTTGTCACTGTTGCGCCAGCGGGGCGGCCGGCAGGGGTTCATAAGGGGCTTCCTTGACGCTGGGCTGGTGGCCGGCGCGCGCCTTCAATACGGTACGGATGCCAAATACCAGCACGCTGATCACCACCAGCATGAACATCGCCGCAAGACCCGCATCCACGTAGTCATTGAAGATCACCTGGCGCATCTGTTCGATGGACTTGGCCGGCGCCAGCAGCTTGCCCTCATCCAGCGCGGCCTGGTACTTCTGCGCATGGGCCAGGAAACCGACCCGCGGATTGGCATCGAACACCTTCTGCCAACCGGCGGTGAGCGTGCAAGCCAGCAGCCAGGCGGTGGGCGCCATCGTGACCCAGGCGAAGCGGTCGCGCTTCATCTTGAACAGCACGCAAGTAGCCAGGATCAGGGCGATGCCGGCCAGCATCTGGTTGGAGATGCCGAACAGCGGCCACAGCGTGTTGATGCCACCCAGCGGATCGACCACGCCCTGGTACAGGAAGTAACCCCAGCCGGTCACGCACAGGCCGGTGGCGGTCAGGCTGGCGACCCAGGAATCGGTGCGCTTCATCGGCGGGATGAAGGCACCCAGCAGGTCTTGCAGCATGAAGCGGCCAGCCCGGGTACCGGCATCGACGGCGGTCAGGATGAAGAGCGCCTCGAACAGGATGGCGAAGTGATACCAGAAGGCCATCATCGCCTCGCCGGTCACGCCGGAGAGGATCTGGGCCATGCCCACGGCCAGCGTGGGCGCGCCGCCGGCACGCGAGATGATGGTGTGCTCCCCCACGGCCTGGGCCGTATGGGTCAGCATCTCGGGGGTGATGTGGAAGCCCCATTGCGAGATCACCTGGGCCACGTTCTCGGGCGAGGTGCCGATCAGCGCAGCCGGGCTGTTCATGGCGAAGTAGATGCCGGGCTCGATGCAGGAGGCAGCGATCAGCGCCATGATGGCCACGAAGGATTCCATCAGCATGGCGCCGTAGCCGATGAAGCGGGCGTGCTTTTCATTCTCCAGCAACTTGGGCGTGGTGCCCGAGGAGATCAACGCGTGGAAGCCCGACACCGCGCCGCAGGCGATGGTGATGAACAGGAAGGGGAACAGCGAACCCGACCAGACCGGACCGCTGCCGTCGATGAAGCGGGTGACAGCATGCATCTTCAGGTGCGGGGCGATGAAGACGATGCCCAGGGCCAGCGCCAGGATGGTGCCGATCTTCAGGAAGGTCGACAGGTAGTCGCGCGGGGCCAGCAGCAGCCACACCGGCAGCACCGAGGCGACGAAGCCATAGCCGATCAGCATCCAGGTCAACTGCTTGCCGTTGAAGGTGAACATCTGCCCCAGCACCGCATGTTCCTGCACATACTGGCCGCCGACGATGGCCAGCATCAGCAGCACAAAGCCGATCCACGATACCTCGCCGATGCGACCCGGGCGGAGATAGCGCGAATACACGCCCATGAACAGCGCAATAGGAATGGTGGCCGCCACGGTGAAGGTCCCCCAGGGCGACTCCGCCAGGGCCTTGACCACGATCAGCGCCAGCACGGCCAGGATGATGACCATGATCATGAAGGCGCCGAAGAGCGCAATCACGCCCGGCACCTGGCCCAGCTCGGACTTGATCAGGTCGCCCAGGGAGCGGCCGTCGCGCCGGGTGGAGATGAACAGCACCATGAAATCCTGCACCGCACCGGCAAACACCACGCCGGCCAGGATCCACAGCATGCCCGGCAGATAGCCCATCTGCGCGGCCAGTACCGGGCCCACCAGAGGACCGGCGCCAGCGATGGCGGCGAAATGGTGACCAAACAGCACATACTTGTTGGTGGGCACGTAGTCCAGGCCATCGTTGAACTTGTAGGCTGGCGTCATGCGCTCGCCATCCAGGCCCAGCACGCGCTCGGCGATGAATTTGCTGTAGAAGCGGTAGGCGATCAGGTAGACGCACACCGAGGCGACCACCAGCCATACTGCATTGATCGATTCGCCGCGCCGCAACGCGACGTAGGCGCAGGCGCTGGCGCCGGCGATGGCCAGCGCGAGCCAGCCCAGCCTGGAAACTATCCGGTTCATTGTTCTCCTCCCTGGCGGGATCCTTGTTGGTAATGGGGATGTTGTTATGCTGGCCACATGGCGCGAGGCCGGCAGTGGACGCCCGCCAGTATCGGCAGCCCCCGCCCGGGCCACAAGCGCAGCACTACGCAGAGCCTCTACGTAGAACTACCGAGTTCAGCTCTCTTTGCTTGCCGGCCGGGGGGCTTTGGGTAGAATCGCGGCATGAAACTGCGCCAGAAAATCATCTTCCTCGCCATCGTCCCGCTCTGCCTGGCCTTCACGGCCATCGCGCTGGTAGTGCGCTACCAGGCGGTGGAGCTGGGGCGCCAGCAGCGCGCCGCCATCGAGGCGGCCTACCTGGCCAGCAAGAACACCGAGTTGCGTCACTACGTGGACCTGGCGCAGCACGCGCTGAGCCACCTGTACGACACCGGCCGCAGCGACGAGGCCATCAAGGAAGAAGCCCGTCGCATCCTCGCCGATCTGGAGTTCGGCGACGATGGCTATTTCTTCGTCTACGACGAAAAGGGCCGCAGCATCATGCACCCGCGCCAGCCCGAGCTGGTCGGCAGCGAGATGTGGAACTGGCGCGATGCCTCCGGCAGCCTCACCATCCAGCACCTGATCGAACGTGCGCATGAGGGCGGCGGCTACGAGCGCTACCTGTGGCGCAAGCCCTCCAGCAAGACGGTCGCGCCCAAGCTGGGTTACGTGATCGGCCTGCCGCGCTGGGGTTGGGTGATCGGCACCGGCATCTACCTGGACGATGTGGAGGCGGCGCTGGGCCAGGTCGACCGCCAGAATTCCGGCTACCTGCACCAGACCATGCTGCTCATCGCCGTCATCGCCCTGGCCAGCGCCCTGGCGGTGGGGCTGGCCGGTCTGCTGCTCAATCTCAGCGAGCATCGCGTGGCCGATGCCAAGCTGCGCCAGCTGGCGCAGCGTGTGGTGCGCTCGCAGGAGGAGGAACGCGCCCGCCTCTCGCGCGACCTGCATGATGGCATCAGCCAGTGGCTGGTGTCGATCAAGCTGCAGATAGAAGCCGCACTGGTGCGCCTGAACGGCACGCCCGAGCAGGCCGCCAGCGCACGCAGCGGTTTCGAGAAGACCGCCGCCCAGATCAATGGGGTACTGGCCGAGGTCAGACGCATATCGCATGACCTGCGCCCGGCCATCCTGGATGATCTCGGGCTGGCAGCGGCCCTGGAGCATCTTTGCGGCGAATGGCGTGATGCAAACGATGCTGCCGACGAGGGCAAGGGCATCGAGATCGTCTTCGAGAACGAAAATGAAGGCGCAGGCGACGCTACCGCCGTCCTGCCCGACGTGGTCAATACCGTCCTCTTCCGCGTGGCCCAGGAGGCGCTGACCAATATCGCCCGCCACGCCCGGGCCAGCCAGATCAAGGTGCGCCTCTACAGCGGGCGCAACCTGCTCATGCTGCAGGTGCAGGACAACGGTTGCGGCTTCGACCTGGGCCAGGTGGACGACCATTCGCGCCACGGCATCGGCCTGCGCAACATGCGTGAGCGCATGGAAGCCGTGGGCGGCGAGCTGGACATCGATTCATCCCCCGCCGGCACCCGCATCAGCGCCGTCATTCCCCGTCCATCCCTGTTTGCCCATCCCCATGCCTGATCACTCGCAGACCCCTCCCGTGGCGACCCGCGTCATGCTCATCGACGACCACCCGCTGGTGCGGGACGGCCTGCGTGCGCGGCTGGAAACCGTGCCGGGACTGGCCGTGGTGGCCGAAGCCGGCAATGCCGACGAGGCGCTGGCGGCGGCGGCCGCCCAGGAGATCGACCTGACCCTGATGGATATCAACATGCGCGGCGTCAATGGCATCGAGCTGACGGCGATCTTCCATGCGCGCCATCCCGAGATCGCTGTACTGATCCTGAGCATGCATGACAAGGCGGAATACGTGATGCAGTCCATACAGGCGGGGGCGCGCGGCTATGTGCTCAAGGACGCACCCAGCCAGGACATCGTGCAGGCCATCGAGACGGTCAGGTCCGGCGGGATCTACTACAGTGCCGCACTGGCGCGCCAGCTCACGCAATCGCTGCCCCAGCGCGAGCTGCTCACGCAGCGTGAGCGCGAGGTACTCAAGCACATCGCCAACGGTGAATCCAACAAGCAGATCGCCCGCGAGCTGGACCTGAGCGTGCGCACCGTGGAAACCCATCGCCTCAACATCAAGCGCAAGCTCAACATCGACGGCCAGGCCGAGCTGATCAAGTTCGCGGTCGAGTCCCGCACGCCTGGCGGGCAGCCTTGAGGATGCCTGCGTTGCCGCGTTCTCAGGGTGCAGCCAGGTCCAGGGTAAGCACCTCGCCATAGGCGATCGTCGTCCTCGTCGAGGCCGCCTGCAGGGCGATGGAGGCCAGCGCGTCGGCATCCGGATGGGCCTGTGCGCCCTGCCCGGCCTGCACGATCTGCCATCCAGCGCAGGCCTGGAACATGCGGATCGTGCCGGCATGGCAGACGACGATGACCTGCCCCGAATACCGGCGTTGCAGCTCGACAAACACCGCCCACATGCGACGCGCCACAGCCAGCAGGTTCTCGCCGCCACCTGGTGCATGGTGCAGCAGGTCCTGGTTCCAGGCCTCGACTTCGCTCCAGGCAATGTCGTCCCAGAGGCGCCGCTCCCAGGTGCCGAAGTCCATTTCCCGCAGACCGTCCTGCAGCAAGACATCTCCCTGCCCCAGCGCCTTGGCCAGGGCCTGCGCCAGTTGCGTACAACGCTGCAAGGGACTGCTGACGATGGCCACGCCACGTGGCAACTGCGGCAGCAGACGTTCTCTGCAGGATTGCAGCGCTTCTGGCGCGACGGCGATGTCGCTGGCGCCGTAGCAATGGCGCTTGTCGAGGACGGGCTGGGGATGACGGATCAGCAGCAACTGCATGGCTCAGCCCGCCAGCCACGCAGGGAGGGTCACCAGGGCGCCGAGATAGAAGGCGGTCTCGCTCAGTTGCTGCACGGCGCCCAGGCAGTCTCCGGTATAGCCGCCCAGGCGACGCACGAAGCGACGCGCCAGCCAGGATGCCGCCACAACCGCCAGCAGCACGCCCATGGCAATGCGCTGCCAGGACATCAGGCCGACATAGACCGTCACGACCACCGGCAACGCTACCCACAAGCCTGCGAGCAGGAATTCACCCGTGCGCATGTGCTGGGCCAATGGCTTGGCCTTGCCCTCCTCGCGCACGTAGTCGAGCCGCCAGATCAGGCAGGTCGCCAGCCAGCGCGACAGCGGATGAGCGATCCCCAGCGCCGCCAGCACCTGCAGGGGCAGCAAGGCATGCAATGCCGCCAGCTTGGTGGCCAGTAGCAGACCGATACCGATGACACCATAGCTGCCCAGGCGCGAGTCGCGCATGATCTCCAGCGCCCGCTCACGGCTGACGCTGCCGCCCAGGCCGTCACAGACATCGGCAAAACCATCTTCATGGAAGGCCCCGGTGAGCCAGATCCCGGCGGCGGTCGACAGCAGCACGGCCAGTGCCGGCGGCCAGAATTGCACCGCCAGCAGGTACACCAGTGCGCTCACCCAGGCCACGATCCAGCCCACCAGCGGGAAATAGCGGGTGCAGCGCTGCAGCCACTCCGGCTGGAAGCCCACCCAACCGGGAATCGGCAAGCGCGTGAAGAATTGCAGCGCAATGAAGAACAGCCGCAGCTGGTACCACGCCGGCGGTTTTACGCTACTCACGGAGGCGGGATCAGCCATTTTTTTCGCTGACGCTGGCCGAGGAGAAGGTCGCCATCTGTGCCAGGAAATTCACCGCTGCGCGCAGCAAGGGCAAGGCCAGCGCGGCACCGGTGCCCTCGCCCAGGCGCAGGTCAAGCTGCATCAGCGGCCTGGCCTTGAGGTAGTCCAGCATACGACGATGACCGGCCTCATCCGAGCAATGCGAGAAGACGCAATAGTCGAGTACCGCCGGCTGCATGGCCGCCGCCACCAGCAAGGCAGAGGTGACGATGAAGCCATCCACCAGCAGCACCAGGCGCTGTTGCGCGCCACGCAACATGGCACCTGTCATGAAGGCGATCTCGAAGCCGCCCAGCGCCGCCAGCTGCTCCAGCGGCGTGGCTGCAGCAGCATGCAATTGCAAGGCGCGGCTGACCGCGTCAGCCTTGCGCGCCACGCCTTGTGCATCCAGGCCGGTGCCGGCGCCCACGCAATCCTCTACCGCAATGCCGGTCAGCGCCGCCATCAGGGCTGCGGCTGCGGTGGTATTGCCGATGCCCATCTCACCAAAGCCCAGGACATCAGCCCGCAGCGTATCGACGAAGCGCATGCCGGCTTCCATGGCCGCCTCGCATTGCGCGCGCTGCATGGCCGGGCCGGTACAGAAATTCGCGGTCCCCGGTGCGATCTTGCGGTCCAGCAGGCCGGGGCGTGGACCAAAGTCGTGATTGACGCCCGTGTCGACGATATGCAGTGCGCAATCGTTCTGGCGGGCAAAGACGTTGATGGCCGCGCCACCGGCGAGGAAGTTCTCCACCATCTGCCAGGTCACGCTTTGCGGATAGGCCGATACCCCCTCCTGCGTCACGCCATGGTCGCCCGCGCAGACCACGATGGCCGGGCGAGCGATGACGGGCTGGTCGGTCCCCTGGATCAGGCCGATCTGACGCGCCAGGCGCTCCAGTGCCCCCAGGCTGCCCAGGGGCTTGGTCTTGTCGTTGATGCGGTGCTCCAGGCGCGCTGCCAGTTCGGGGGCGTGGAGGGGAGAGATGGCGGGAATCTGCATGGCTAGCTGTTCGGCGCCGCCAGCGGCGGCAGGATGAAGGGAGCGCCAGTATACGAGATCGGCGACCCTGGGGGCCATCGCTCAAGCTGGGCGCCATGGAAAAAGGAGCCTCGCGGCTCCTTCCCCCTCCACGCTGCCGCTCCCCCCTCAGGGCCGGGTGGCGGCAGACTTGTCCAGCACGCTGTAGATGGTGGCGGCCAATTCGTTGGCTTCGAACTTGGAGACGTAGGCATCTCCGCCCACTGTCTTGACGTGATCCTCGTTGGCCGAGCCCGACAGCGACGAGTGGATGATCACCGGGATGCTCTTGAGGAAGTCTTCGCGCTTGATGTTCCGGGTCAGCGTGAAGCCGTCCATCTCCGGCATTTCCAGGTCGGTCAGCACGAAGGAGATCTTGTCGGAGATCGGCCGGCCCTCGGCGCGGGCTTCCTTGGCCAGCTTTTGCACCTTATCCCAGGCTTCCTTGCCGGTGACGTGCATCTCGAAGGGGATCTCCATGGCCCGCAAGCCCTGCTCGATCAGCGAGCGCGCCACCTTGGAATCGTCGGCGGCAATGGCCACCGCCCCCGGGCGGATGCCATGGCTGGTGCTTTTTTCCAGGCTTTCCATCTTGAGGTTGCGGTCGCTGGGCATGATCTCGTGCAGGATCTGCTCCACGTCCAGCACCTGGGCCAGACGGCTGGTGTCCTTGTCGTTGTCCAGGCGCGCGATGCTGGTGACGAAGGCGCCGCCGGTGCTGGCTTCGGCGGACAGGACCTGGCTCCACTCCAGGCGCACGATCTCATCCACCGACTCCACCGCGAAAGCCTGGGTGCTGCGGGCATATTCGGTCACCAGCAGGATGTTCAGGCCGGTCTTGGGCACGCAGCCGACCACGGCAGGCAGGTCGATCACGGAGATGATCTGGCCACGGATGTTGACCATGCCCAGCATGGGCGATTGGGTACCGGCGGCCTTGGTCACCGGCGGCATGGGCACGATTTCACGGATCTTGAAGACATTGATGCCGAACAACTCGGAACGCTCACCGTGCGGATCGGCCCCCAGGCGGAACAGCAGCAGTTCAAACTTGTTGGATGATGTGAGATTGGTTCTTTCGTCAATCTCTTTCTGGAAACTATCCATGGCCCCTCTCCCCATTTCGTATCGATATGACCCTTCAAGGCCGGTTCTAGAAATGTAGAGGGGAAATACGCCGGAGGCAATCAGGCAATCGTTAGAATTCGATTTTTTTGATTTTTCTGTGGCCTCAAACGACCAAACTTGACGATGAGCTGACAGCCGGGAAGGAATCTGGAAAAGACCACGAGACCAGATGCCGGGATGCGCGCCCGGGGCACGAAAAGCAGACCGCGGCGGCAGAAATGAAAAGAGGAAGCCCGAAGGCTTCCTCTTTCAACTTGGAGCGGGAGAAGAGTCTCGAACTCTCGACCTATACCTTGGCAAGGTATCGCTCTACCAACTGAGCTACTCCCGCATGGGAACTTACATCTACTGCAACAGGCGCCGGAGCTGCCTGCCTTGACACTGGAGCGGGAGAAGAGTCTCGAACTCTCGACCTATACCTTGGCAAGGTATCGCTCTACCAACTGAGCTACTCCCGCAGGAGCCTTTACTATGCGGCATCAACTACATGCCGCTTGCTACCGGAAAACAGCTGCCAGGCTGCCTTCCTGAATCTGGAGCGGGAGAAGAGTCTCGAACTCTCGACCTATACCTTGGCAAGGTATCGCTCTACCAACTGAGCTACTCCCGCATGGAGCGTTTTGGAGGCGGGGGTCGGGATCGAACCGGCGTAGACGGCTTTGCAGGCCGCTGCATAACCACTTTGCTACCCCGCCTTGGGGACACGCATACTACCTAAAACACGTGTTGTTTGCAAACATCTTTTTTGACTTCTTTCGAAATTCGTCGAAGCCAAATTTCAATGCGTGCGCACCTATCACAATAAAAAAAGGAAGCTTTGTTAGGCTTCCTTTTTTCCAAGTAACCTGGAGCGGGAGAAGAGTCTCGAACTCTCGACCTATACCTTGGCAAGGTATCGCTCTACCAACTGAGCTACTCCCGCATCGAAAACAGAACGCTATTATAAGGCCCTGTTGGCGTTTGTCAACTATCAATCTTAATTATTTAATTATTTTTTTCCGGGTTCCTGCATCGGCAGCGCGGATGGTCGGCATGGCGCGCCGCAGGTAGTACAGCATCGACCACACCGTCAGCACCGCCGCCACCAGCAGCAGCAAGCTGCCCCACAGGCGGGTATCGACCAGCCCGAACAGGGTGTCGTAGTACAGCAGCATGGGAATGGCGATCATCTGGGCGGTCGTCTTGATCTTGCCCAGGGAACTGACCGCGACCGATTTGGAGGCGCCGATCTGGGCCATCCATTCGCGCAGGGCCGAGATGGCGATCTCGCGGCCGATGATGATGAAGGCGATCACCGGATGCACGCGCCCCAGGTGGACCAGCACCAGCAAGGCGCCGGTGACCATGAGCTTGTCGGCGACCGGGTCGAGGAAGGCGCCGAAGGCCGAGGTCTGGTTCCAGCGGCGGGCCAGGAAACCATCGAACCAGTCAGTGGCGGCCGCCACGATGAAGATGACGGTGGCGGCGATGCCTTGCTCATAGCGGTTCAGGCCGATTTCGGGCAGATAGTAGACACCGACGACCAGGGGAATGAGCGCCACCCGCAACCAGGTCAGCAGAATCGGAATATTGAAGGGCATACGTCTTGGTAGGTTGGAGCGGCGTACACGAAAAAAATTTTACCGAATAGTAGCAGAGTCCCTCCCTGCTGCGCCCGCCTTTACGCGATCGGGCGCGGCCAGGTCGGTGCTCAATGCAGCTGGCGATAGATTTCCTCGGCCAATTGGCGCGAGATGCCATCGACCGAGGCCAGGTCGTCGACACTGGCATCGACCACCCCGCGCAGGCCGCCAAAGCGCACCAGCAGGCGCTGGCGGCGCTTGGCACCGATGCCCTCGATCTCTTCCAGACGCGAGGTCTGGCGCGCCTTGGCGCGCTTGGCACGCATGCCGGTGATGGCAAAGCGGTGGGCCTCGTCGCGGATCTGGGCGATCAGCATCAGTGCCGCCGATTCCTTGCCCAGTTCCTTGGGCGCGCGCCCATCGGCAAAGACCAGGGTTTCCAGGCCGACCTTGCGCCCCTCCCCCTTGGCGACACCGACGATGAGGCTGATATCCAGCCCCAGCTCGGTCAACACCTGGCGCGCCATCTCGACCTGGCCTTTGCCACCGTCGATGAGCACGATATCGGGCATGATGCCCTCGCCGTTGGCGACCTTCTCGTAGCGCCGCGTGAGCACCTGGCGCATGGCGGCGTAGTCGTCGCCAGGCGTGATGTCGTTGATGTTGTAGCGACGGTATTCGCCATTTTGCATGGCGTGATGGTGGAACACCACGCAGGAGGCCTGGGTAGCCTCGCCTTGCGTGTGGCTGATGTCGAAGCATTCGGCACGCAGCTCGTCCAGGTCTTCGCGCTCCAGCTCCAGCACTTCGGCCAGTGCGCGCGTGCGCGCCTGTTGCGAGCCTTGCTCGGAGAGCAGCCGCGCCAGCGCGATCTCGGCGCCCTTGGCGGCCATTTCCAGCCACTGGCGCCGCTGCCCTTGCGGCTGGAAGGTCAAGGTGATGCGATGGCCGCACTGCTCCATCAAGGCCATCATCAGCGCCGGATCGTCGAACTCGGTGCCCACGATGAGCGAGCCGGGAATGAACTTGTCGATGTAGTGCTGAGCCAGGAAGGCTTTCAACACATCGACCTCGATGCTGTCCTCGGCGGCATCCATGGCATCGTCCACATGGGTGGGGAAATAGGCCCGGTCCCCCAGGTGGCGCCCGCCGCGCACCATGGCCAGGTTGACGCAGGCACGACCGCCCTGCACCACCACAGCCAGGATGTCGATATCGGCGTCGCTGACCGTTTCCATGCTCTGCTGGTGCAGCACGCTGGAGAGCGAGCCGATCTGGTCGCGCACGGCAGCGGCCTGCTCGAACTTGAGGTCGGCGGCGAAGGCGTGCATCTTCTTTTCCAGCGCGTCCATCACCTCGCTCTGGCGACCGCGCAGGAATTTGGAGGCATTCTCCACATCGATGGCGTAATCCTCGCTGCTGACCAGGTTCACGCAGGGCCCACTGCAGCGATGGATCTGGTGCAGCAGGCAGGGCCGGGTGCGGTTGGCAAAGACAGTGTCTTCGCAGGTACGCAGCAGGAACACCTTCTGGAGAATCTGGATCGACTCCTTGACCGCGCCGGCATTGGGAAAAGGCCCGAAATACTGGCTGCGCTTGTCGACCGCACCGCGATAGTAGGCCATGCGCGGGAAGGCATGACCGGTGATCTTCAGGTAGGGATAGGACTTGTCGTCGCGAAAGAGGATGTTGAAGCGTGGACGCAGCGTCTTGATGAGGTTGTTTTCCAGCAGCAGCGCCTCGGCTTCGCTGCGCGTGACGGTGGTCTCCAGGCGCGCGATGCGCTCGACCATCATGGCGATGCGCGGGCTGGTCAGGGTCTTCTGGAAATAGCTGGAGACGCGCTTCTTCAGGTCGCGCGCCTTGCCCACGTAGAGCACGTTGTCCTCGCCATCGAAATAGCGATAGACGCCGGGCAGGTGCGGCAGCCGGGCGACCGTCTCCAGCACGAGTTCGCGTGGATCGGGGGGCTGGGTGGCGGGCGTGGTGGGCGTGTTGGGCGTATCGGACATGGCCAGACGGTCGGACAGTTACAGCGACTGCACCAGCGCACGCGCTGCCAGGTAGCGCGGATCGGCTTGCAGGGCATCCCAGCCCAGGGCCTCGCCACAGGGCAGCAAGCTGGCACGCCGCGCTGCGGAGGCGGCATCGGTGCCGCCCTTGAGGCCGGCCAGGATGAGATCGGCCTTGTCTGGCGAATTGCAGATCAGGGCGACGTCACAACCGGCGTCCAGGGCCGCCTGGGCCGCTTGCAGCGGACCGCCGGCGACACTGGCGCCGTGCATGCTGAGGTCGTCGCTGAAGATGACGCCCTGGAAGGCGAAGCGCTGGCGCAGCATATCGAGCCAGACCTTGGAGAAGCCGGCCGGTCGGTCATCGACCTTGGGATAGATGACGTGCGCCGGCATCACGGCCGCCAGGCTCATGCCCAGCCAGTCGTAGGGAGTGGCATCATCGCCCAGGATCTCGTCGAGGGCGCGCTCGTCGACCGGAATGGCCACGTGCGAGTCGGCCGTCACGAACCCGTGGCCAGGGAAATGCTTGCCGCAATTGGCCATGCCAGCCAATGCCAGGCCGTGGTTCAGGCTCTTGGCCAGCATCGTGACCACACGCGGGTCACGGTGGAAGGCACGATCGCCGATTATGGTCGAGACGCCATAGTCGAGATCCAGCACCGGGGTGAACGAGAGGTCGATGCCGCAGGCACGCAATTCGGCCGCCAGCACGAAACCGGTGGCCGTGGCCAGCTTGGTGGCCAGCAGTACATCGCGATCCCAGCATTGACCCAGTTGGCCCATGGCCGGCAGGCGGGTGAAACCATCGCTGCGGAAGCGTTGCACGCGTCCACCTTCATGATCCACGGCGATCAGGATGCCGGGCCGCGCCTGACGGATGGCGCGGGTCAGCGCGACCAGTTGCGCGCGATTCTCGTAGTTGCGGGCGAACAGGATGACGCCACCGGTCAGGGGATGCTGGATGCGGGCGATATCGGCGGCATCCAGCCGGGTGCCGACCACGTCCAGCATGACCGGACCGAGGGCTTGGGCCTGAGTGGCTTGATTCATGACTTCTCCACGATGACGAAGGCGACGGCGTATTCCACTTCGTCGGTGATGGAGACCTGGGCGCTCAGGCCCCGCTCCTCCATCCATTGTTGCAAGGCGCCGCTGCAGACCACCACCGGCTTGCCGCTGGGGTCGTTCAAGACTTGCATGGCGCGCCAGGTCATGGGTATGCGCATGCCCATGCCGATGGCCTTGGAAAAGGCTTCCTTGGCAGCGAAACGGGTAGCCAGGAAACGGATGCCGCGCGCCTCCACCTTGGCCTTGCGGCGCAGGTATTTTTCCATTTCCTGCGGGCCCAGGATCTTGCCGGCGAAGCGGTCGCCGTTGCGCTTCAAGGCCGCCTCTACCCGCGGGATCTGGAGGATGTCGGTGCCGATGCCGTAGATCATGAGCTCGGCCTCAGCGCTGGCCCTTGAGGGCCTCCAGACGCGCCTTGACCATGATGGCCTTCATCTCCGAGACGGCATTGCGCCAGCCGGCGAAGACTGCATGGGCGACCACGGCATGGCCGATGTTGAGTTCGGCGATCTGCGGGATGGCGGCGATGGCCTGTACGTTGGTGTAGTGCAGACCGTGGCCGGCGTTGACCTTCAGGCCGAGCCGGACGCCTTCGAGAACCGCAGCGCGGATGCGTTCCAGTTCTTCCTGCTGCTCCTTCTCGTCGGTGGCGTCGGCGTAGCGGCCGGTATGCAGTTCGATCACCGGGGCCCCTGCTTCGGCGGCGGCCTTGATCTGTTGCAGGTCGGCATCGATGAACAGGGAGACGCGCACGTTTTCGCCCTGCAGCTGGCGGATCGCCGCCTGCACGTCGGTGAAATGACCGGTCACATCCAGGCCGCCTTCGGTGGTCACCTCGGTGCGTTTTTCGGGCACCAGGCAGACATCCTGCGGCTGGATGGCGCAGGCGAAGTCGATCATCTCCGCCGTCACCGCCGCTTCCAGGTTCATGCGGGTCTGCAGCAGCGGACGGATGGCCTTCACATCCTCGTCGCGGATATGGCGGCGGTCTTCGCGCAGGTGCAGCGTGATGGCATCGGCACCGGCTTCCTCGGCTTCCAGTGCCGCCCTGATCGGGTCGGGGTAGCGCGTACCGCGCGCATTGCGCAAGGTGGCGACGTGGTCGATGTTGATGCCCAGTTCAATGGTCGGGCCGGCGGGCTGCAGGAAACTCATGGCGTCAGGAAGCTTGGTTCGGGTTCGTATCGGGATGATCGGATGTGCTCAAGACCGCACTTCAATGACGGTGCGGCCAGACATGGATTGTAGCGGCTTGTGCGCGGGTGTGGGATGGCAGGCGGCCGGCTGGCCGCTGCCAGATCACAATTGCATGAGATCGATCAGGATCTGGCGCGTATTCAGTTGCGCTCCGCCCAGGTGATGCGACAGCAGGTAGCGCATCAGGAACTTGCTCTGCAGCTGGGTGGTGGGATCGCTGTAGTCTTCACGTTCCATGTCCAGCAGGGTCTTGCCGGACACCTTGGGGGCGCGGTCCGAGATGCGCTCGGGGCGGGTGCCCTGCTCGGGATCGACCACGTAGATGCCATCGGCCTGCACGGTCTTGCCACTGGCCACGCAGTGGCTCCAGTTGCCTGCCACACCGGTCTGCTTGAGCAGAATGCGTTCGAACTGGCGCAGCACGATGGGGGCATTCTCGCCATGGGCGAGCTTGTTGAGGGTGGCGACATAGTGGTCGAACAGGTCCGGGTGCGCATCTTCGCGCGCCAGCAGCTTGACCAGCAATTCATTGAGATAGAAACCGCACAGCAGCGCCGACTTTTCCAGCGGCAGCAGGCCGCCTACCCATTCGGCATCGGTCAGCGTGCGCACCTCAGACTTGCCGCTCCACGACAGCGAGAGCGGCTGAAAGGTCTGCAGGGCGCCGCGCAGCTTGGAATGCGGACGCTTGGCGCCCTTGGCCACCAGCGCCACGCGACCATGGTCGCGCGAGAAGACGTCGATGATGAGGCTGGTTTCCTTGTAGGGATAGCTGTGCAGCACGAAGCCCGGCTGCGCCAGCACCTTGTGCTCCTTCTCCGGGACGGCGCGGCTGCGCGCACGCGGTGCAGCAGGCTTGCGCGCCGGCGCCTTGGCCGGGGCCTGGGGTGCGACCGGAGCAGGTGCCGTCACTGCCGGGTCGGCCTGGCTTGCCAGCTGGGATTCGGTGAGCATGGTGGTCATGGATGTGCGTCCTGGATGCGGGAAGCCACGACGATACGGCGTGGCGCAGTCCCGTGATTATGCCGTCATTGCGCGCCGGCCGCACGGCCGGTGTTTATTCGTAGCCGTAGGCGCGCAGGCCGGCTTCGTTGTCGGCCCAGCCCGACTTGACCTTGACCCAGATCTCCAGGTAGACCGGACCGCCGAAGAGGCGCTCCATGTCCAGCCGCGCCTGGGTGGAAATTTCCTTCAGGCGCGCGCCCTTCTGGCCGATCACCATGGCCTTGTGGGTGTCGCGCTCCACCAGGATGGCAGCGAAGATGCGGCGCAGGTTGCCTTCCTGTTCGAACTTCTCGATCAGCACCGTGCTGGTGTAAGGCAGTTCTTCGCCGACAAAGCGGAACACCTTTTCACGCACGATTTCGGAGGCCAGGAATTTCTCGCTACGGTCGGTGATGTCGTCTTCATCGAACATCGGCGGGTTCTGCGGCAGCAGCTTGCGCACTTCTTCCTGCAGGCGATCGAGCTGGAAGCGCTGCTTGGCCGAGACCGGCACCACGGCAGCGAAGTCATGGTGCGAGGACACCTCACGTGCGAACGGCATCAACGTGGTCTTGTCCTTGTTGCGGTCAGCCTTGTTCAAGACCAGGACACAGGGCACGTTCTCCGGCAACAGGTCCAGCACCTGCTTGTCGGCCGGGCCGAAGGTGCCGGCCTCGATGACGAACAGGATCACGTCGGCCGCCGTCAGCGTATTGGTGACGGTGCGGTTCAGGGTCTTGTTGAGCGCATTGCTGTGACGGGTCTGGAAACCCGGCGTGTCGACATAGACGTACTGCGTATTGTCGATGGTCTGGATGCCGGTGATGCGATGGCGCGTGGTCTGGGCCTTGCGCGAGGTGATGCTCACCTTGGCGCCGACCAGCACGTTCATGAGGGTCGACTTGCCGACGTTGGGACGACCGACGATGGCGATATAGCCGCAGCGATAATCGTCATCGGGAGTCGGTGCCGACGCGTCGTCGGTCATGGGGAGATCTGTCATGCTGTTCTGGATTGCGTGGCGGATGAAGCCGCCGAGATGGGTTCTGCTGCGACCGTTTCAGCGCGGTCGCCGGTGTTCTTGCCGTCATGGCGGGTGGCCGGGGCTGTACCTCCGACCGCGCCGGCAGCGCGGGCTTCCTTGGGCTCTTTGTGCTCCTTGGCGGCCTTGGCCGGCTTGGCAGCGGCCATGCGCTCTGGCGCCTCGGCACGGTTACCCTTGCCGGTTTCCTGGTCCGGAGCGTCCGGCTGGACGGTGGCAATGCCGGCCAGCTTCAACTGGGTGGTGCGGGTACGCGGCTTGCGACCGGCCGACGGGGTCTTGGCCAGCGCCAGTTGCACGGCTTCCAGCGCCAGCTTGGCCGCCGCCTGCTCGCCGGCGCGCCGGCTGCCGCCGGTGCCGAAGACCTGGATATCGAGCTTGGGCACCAGGCACTCGATCTCGAATTCCTGGCTGTGGGCCGCACCATGGGTGGCGATGACGTTGTACTGCGGCAGCGGGATCTTCTTGCCCTGGAGGAATTCCTGCAACAGGGTCTTGGCATCCTTGCCCAGGGTCTTGGGATCGACGTGGTCCAGCACCGGCACGTAAAGCGAGCGGATCACCGCGCGCGCGGCCTCGAAGCCGGAATCCAGGAAGATGGCGCCGAACAGCGCCTCCAGCGTGTCGGCCAGGATGGAGGGGCGGCGGAAACCGCCCGACTTCAGCTCGCCCTCACCCAGGCGCAGGAATTGCGACAATTCCAGCCGCTGGGCGATCTCATAAAGGGATTGCTGCTTGACCAGGTTGGCGCGCAGGCGCGAGAGATCGCCTTCGTCGATCTTGTCATAGCGGTCAAACAGCAGCGACGCCACCACGCAGTTCAGCACCGAATCGCCGAGAAATTCCAGTCGCTCGTTATGCAAGGCGCTATGGCTACGGTGCGTCAGTGCCTGCTGCAGGAGGGACGCATCCTTGAAAGTGTGGCCTAGCCGATGTTGCAAGAGTTGAGGATCCATTTTTTCATCCGTCATTCAGTCTGTCCCCGAGACGCGCGGTAGCGCGTCGATCGGGGAAAACCAGCCTGACCAGTCAGCGGGATCGGTTCAAAGCAAAGCTGAAAACTGCTCCGGGTCTGCCTCCACAACGCAAATAATGCCAAATGGAAACTGCACGAACTGCTCAATCAGGGTCAGGCAGGATACGGCGCTTAGTGGAAGCTGCCGATCCGTTTCAGGTCGCCAAGGTTCATCCAGACGAAGAAGGCCTTGCCGACGATGTTCTGGTCCGGCACGAAGCCCCAGTAGCGGCTGTCCAGGCTGTTGTCCCGGTTGTCGCCCATCATGAAGTATTCGCCCGGCGGTACCGTGCAGGCAAAGCCTTCGGCGTTGTAGGTGCACAGCTCGTGATGCGGGAAGGCATCGGGATTGGGCACATAGTTGGGAGCACGTTCGTCAGTGAGGATCTTGTGCTCCACGCCGGTCAGGTTTTCCTGCCATTGCTTATAGTACGTCAGATTTTCCTCGTCCAGATAATCCGGCAGCGCTTTGTAAGAAATTTCTTCACCATTTACCGTTAAGCGCTTGTTTTTATAGACTATTTTATCACCAGGCACGCCAACAACACGCTTGATGTAGTCCACCGACATATCCTTCGGATACTTGAAGACCATGACGTCGCCGCGCTGCGGGTGGTTCACTTCGATGATCTTCTTGTTGATGATGGGCAGGCGGATGCCATAGGTGTATTTGTTCACCAGGATCAGGTCGCCCACCAGCAGGGTCGGCACCATCGAGCTGGAGGGGATCTTGAACGGCTCGTAGAGGAAGGAGCGCAGGAAGAACACTAGCGCGATCACCGGGAAGAAGCTGCCCGAATACTCGATCCAGGCGGGCTGCTTCAACAGGCTGGCCTGCAACTCGGCGCGGCCGTTGGCGACAGCGCCATCACGCTTGATGCCCTCGGCCGCATCGCGCGCCACACGGGCATCGAACTCGGCCAGGGCGGCATCGGCGCGGGCAAGGCGCTGCTTGGAGAGGACGAAGGTATCGGCGAACCAGATCACGCCGGTCACCAACATCAGGACGAACAGAATCAGAGCGAAGTTACCCAACAATGCCTGCATGTTATTTGTCTTCCACTTGTAAGATTGCCAGGAACGCTTCCTGCGGAATTTCTACCGAACCCACCTGCTTCATGCGCTTCTTGCCGGCCTTCTGCTTTTCCAGCAGCTTGCGCTTGCGCGAGATGTCGCCGCCGTAGCACTTGGCCAGCACGTTCTTGCGCATGGCCTTGACGTTCTCGCGCGAGATGATGGTGGCACCGATGGCGGCCTGGATGGCCACGTCGAACATCTGGCGCGGGATCAGCTCGCGCATCTTGGCGGCCACCTGGCGACCACGGATCTGCGCGGCGGCGCGGTGCACGATGATGGCCAGGGCATCGACCTTTTCGCTGTTGATCAGCATGTCCACCTTGACCACGTCGGCGGCGCGGTATTCCTTGAACTCATAATCCATCGAGGCATAGCCGCGCGAGGTGGACTTGAGGCGATCGAAGAAGTCCAGCACGATCTCGGCCATCGGCATTTCATAGGTCAGCTGCACCTGCTTGCCGTGGTAGCTCATGTTCATCTGGATGCCGCGCTTTTGCGTGCACAGGGTGATGACCGAGCCGACATACTCTTGCGGCATGTAGAGGTTGACGGTGACGATGGGTTCGCGGATCTCTTCGATCTTCGAGACTTCCGGCATCTTGGACGGGTTGTCCACCATCAGCAGGGTACCGTCGCGTTGCTGCACCTCGTAGACCACCGTGGGTGCGGTGGTGATGAGGTCCATGTCGAATTCACGCTCCAGGCGCTCCTGTACGATTTCCATGTGCAAGAGACCCAGGAAGCCGCAGCGGAAGCCGAAGCCCAGCGCTTGCGAGACTTCCGGCTCGTACATCAGGGCGGCGTCGTTGAGCTTGAGCTTTTCCAGCGAGTCGCGCAGGGCGTCGTACTGATTGGCTTCCACCGGGAAAAGGCCCGCGAACACTTGCGGCTGCACTTCCTTGAAGCCGGGCAGCGGCGCCGGTGCCGGTTTGCCGGCCAGGGTGATGGTATCGCCCACGCGCGCCGACTTCAGTTCCTTGATGCCGGCGATGACGAAGCCCACCTGCCCTGCCGTCAGCGCGTCACGCGACTGCGACTTGGGCGTGAACACGCCGATGCTTTCGGTCAGGTACTGGGTCTCGGTGGCCATCAGCAGGATCTTGTCCTTGGGACGCAGGGTGCCGTTGACGATGCGCACCAGCATCACCACGCCGACATAGTTGTCGAACCAGGAGTCGATGATCAGCGCCTGCAGCGGCGCATCCGGATCGCCCTTGGGCGCCGGCACCTTGGCGACGATCGCTTCCAGCACGTCTTCCACGCCCAGGCCGGTCTTGGCCGAGCATGGGGTGGCGTCAGAGGCGTCGATGCCGATGACGTCTTCGATCTCGCTCTTGGCGTTGTCCGGGTCGGCCGAGGGCAGGTCGATCTTGTTGAGGACCGGTACTACCTCCACACCCAGGTCCAGCGCCGTGTAGCAGTTGGCCACGGTCTGCGCTTCCACCCCTTGCGAGGCATCCACCACCAGCAGCGCGCCTTCGCAGGCCGACAGCGAACGCGAGACTTCATAGCTGAAGTCGACGTGCCCCGGGGTATCGATCAGGTTGAGGTTGTAGACCTGGCCATCCTTGGCCTTGTAGGACAGCGCTGCGGTCTGGGCCTTGATGGTGATGCCGCGCTCGCGCTCGATATCCATCGAATCCAGCACCTGGGCTTCCATCTCACGGTTGGACAGGCCTCCGCACAATTGGATGATGCGGTCGGCGAGCGTGGACTTGCCGTGATCGATGTGGGCGATGATCGAGAAATTACGGATATTGTTCATTAACAGACTGGAAACGATGAAAAAAGGCGCTCTGTAGCGGGCCTTGCCCAGCCGAGCGCCTTTGCAACAGCTAAATCGGCCCGACATTTTACCGGATTTCAGAGGGACAAGCCGGATTTTCCGGTGCGAGACAACATCCTGCCCGCCACCCGCGCACCGGAAAAGCATGGTGCAATATTAATTACATAACAACAAAACAAGCTTGTCGGGACCAATCTTTCCGGCAGGCATCAGCACCCTTGGTCAACGGCCACAAGAAATCCCTGCAAAGCCTGTACATCCAGGTGGTAGTGACACAGGCGCACCCAGCTACCCGCGACATCCCGCCCCATCAGCACCGGCACCAGCTCGTCGTATTGCTCGACCAGGGCCGGGTCGGCATCGACATCAATCATCTCGATCTGTGCCGGGCGCTCACCCAATGCGACGAGCAAGGCCTCACGCAAGTCTTCGCAGAGGTGGCAATAGCTACGAGAGTAGATGATGAATTGCAAGGCTTCGGCGCTTGCAGCGGTCAGAGAGGTGGCAGACATGGGCGCTCGTTCGGCGAATCCGGAAATGAATAAAAAAGGCTGCGCCCCGCAACGGGGCGCAGCCTCATCCGAAAAATCAGGGTTTAATTGCCACCATTGGGACGCAGCGGCACGAATTGCGAGGAGTCGCCACGACGCACCAGGACTGCTGCGCGCTTCTTCGCATCGAGCTTGGCCACCAGCTGCGCGAACTGCTTGGCATCCTTGACATCGACCTCGTTGAGACGCTGGACCACATCACCCGGGCGGATGCCTGCTGCCGCTGCCGCCCCACTGACATTTTCCACCAGTACACCGTTGTCGACCTTCAACTCTTTCTTCTGAGCCTCCGAAAGATCGCTGACCACCAGCCCCAGGGCATTGGGGGTATTGTCAGGCTTGGCCTTCTTTTCCTCGGCCTGCTTGGGCTTGTCGGCTTCCAGCTCGACCACGGTCACGCTGACATCGCGTGCACTACCCTTGCGCCAGATATTGACGGTCGCCTTGGAACCCGGCTTGGTGGCGCCCACCATGCGCGGCAGGTCGCTGGGACGCTCGATGGCCACGCCATTGAACTTGAGGATGATGTCACCCGCCTCCAGACCGGCCTTTTCCGACGGACCGCCGGCCTCGACGCGCTGCACCAGCGCCCCCTGGGCCCGCGCCAGACCGAGCGATTCGGCCACGTCCTTGGTCACTTCACCGATCTGTACGCCGATGCGACCACGGGTGACACGCCCACTGGCCTTCAACTGGTCGGCCACACGCAGCGCCTCATCGATGGGCACGGCAAAGGAAATCCCCATGAAACCACCCGAGCGGCTGTAGATCTGGGAGTTGATACCGATCACCTCACCCTTGAGGTTGATCAGCGGACCACCCGAATTACCCGGATTGACGGCCACATCGGTCTGGATCAGTGGCAGGTAGTCGCCGGTGTCACGTGCCTTGGCCGAGACGATGCCGGCGGTGACGGTATTTTCCAGGCCGAAAGGCGAGCCAATGGCCAGCACCCACTCACCGGCGCGGATCTTGTCGGAGTCCCCCATGTTCAGGCGCGGCAGGTTGTTGCCGTCGATCTTGAGCACAGCCACATCGGTACGCGTATCGGAACCGACGATCCTGGCCTTGAACTCGCGCTTGTCGGTCAGGGTCACGTAGACCTCGCTGGCGCCATCGACCACATGAGCATTGGTCAAGATGAAGCCATCGGCCGAAATGATGAAGCCCGAGCCGACACCGCGCGGCACTTCTTCCTGCTGGGATTGACTACCCTGCTTGCCGCTGCCGCCATTGCCGTTGCCACGCGGCGTCCCCGGCTGCTGCTGGCGCGGGACAGGAATACCAAAGAAGCGGCGGAAGAATTCCTGCATTTCCGGATCATCGATACCGCCCTGCCCCTGGGCATTCTGGCGTACCCGTTCGGTGGTGCGGATATTGACCACACCCGGCCCGGTACGCTCGACGATATCGGCAAAATCAGGCAGGGCCGCCACTGATGGCGAGGCCACGGGCGGCGCCGCCTGCACAGCCGGCGCAAAGGCGAAAACGGAAGCCGCCAGCATGGCGCCGGCCAGGGTATTCTTGAAGGGAGTCATTGCAACGGTCTCTTTTATTTGGATTTCAGTTCAATGGAATTCGATACTTGCCGGATCGCAGCCTTGTCGATGCACCAGCCAGACGTGTCCCTGTAGGTGGGGTTGACCCGGGGACGATCAACCCCACCAACCTGCTCCTGCGCAAGGGGAATCTGCTCCACGACCTGGCCCTGAGTGTCAAGCGTTTGCGTGCTGGCAGGCCACCTCTTCATTATTGCAGAGATATTCGCGCAGCTTGTCGCCAAGCACCTCCAGCTTTTCCAGCTCGTTCTTGCCGGCCATGGTGTAGGTGACGCACGAAGTCTGCATCAGGGCTGCCTGCTGGCACACAACACCGCCGGAGTAATCCAGACGCCCGGGGGGGGGCTGACTGCATCTTCTGCAACTGAGCCGGCAGACGGGAGGAAACAGGAGCCGCGACCTCGCCGGCGGATGCCGGGGCCAAGGATGGAACGCCCTCCGCTGCGTCAGCAGAGGGCGTCATCAACACGGACAGGAAGCACAGTACGCCACACAGACGCCCCGCTCGACGCGTCTTATTTTTCGGCGTCAGTGGAGAAGGCTGCAGAACGGGTGTATTGCGCCGAGCTATAGGAAGGCGAGAAACGCTGATGGGCAAAGAGGTAGTCGTCGATGCGGGGATCGCGCTTGACTTCACCCTGCTGGGCTAGCGAACTCAGTTGGTTGACATTCTGCGCATTGCCGGTGGTATCGGATACCGTGGCAATGGCCGAGGGTACGCTGACCGGGGCCGCAGCCATCTGCACCATCGGTGCAGCGACCTTGGCGTCAGCCGTCACCACGGCCTGCTGCGGCATGGCCACGAATACGGCCGCCACGGCGGCCGCCGCCGCTGCCGCACTGGGCATGAGCAAGCGCACCAGGCGCCCCGGACGGGCAGCACGGTGGTCGCCATTGGCCGCGACCGCAGCTTGCGCAGCAGGCGCCTCCTGGACGGCCGGCGCAGCCTGCACCTGCGGCGCCACGATGGCAGGCTCGGCGTCCAGCCACGCACTCATCTTGGCCGAGAAGCCGGCACTCAGGGAGACATCCATCTCTTCCGAACGCAGCACCTCGCCGATGCGATGATAATCCTCCCAGGCCTCCTGCCCCTCTTTCGAGGAGCGCAAGGCCGCGAAGGCAATAGTCATCTCTTCAGAGCCCAGCTCGCCATCGGCGAGGGCTGAGATCTGTTCTCTGGTTGTTACTTTGGTATCCATAAGCAGTCACCCGGCAAAAATCTTAGTTCCATACCCGCTTTATTATTTTGCTTTTCAACAACAACAGCCTTGCAGCGACATCACCAGCGCTTGTCCGCTGCCGTATCCAGCAGCGGACGCAACTTCTCGGCAATTGCTTCCCGGGCGCGGAAAATACGGCTGCGCACGGTGCCGATCGGACAATTCATCGCATCTGCAATCTCGTCGTAGCTCAACCCCTCGATCTCGCGCAACGTGATGGCAGTACGTAATTCTTCCGGCAATGCCTCCATCGCCACGTTGACCGTTTGAGCAATCTGCTTGGTGGCCAACATCGACTCTGGAGTGTTGATGTCCCTCAGATGGTCTGCATCGTCAAAAGTTTCCGCCTCTTCTGCATCGGCTTCAGTGGACGTGGGCGCCCTTCTGCCCATGGTGACCAGATAATTCTTGGCGGTATTGATACCGATGCGATAAAGCCAGGTATAGAAAGCCGAATCGCCACGGAATTGTGGTAGCGCACGATAAGCCTTGATGAAGGCCTCCTGCACCACGTCTTCGGCTTCGGCCTGGTCGCGCACAAGCCGCGACACCAGGCGCATCAGCTTGCGTTGATACTTGACTACCAATAGCTCGAACGCCTTCTTGTCGCCACGCTGGACGCGCTCAACAAGCTGCTGGTCAATTTCGCGTTCTGTCGTCAAACCGGGTTCCTTGTTTTTTATGGCCGTGTTGTTCTGTTGTCATTGCCTTTGACACATCATCGGCAGATGCTTCCAGCCCGGCAATTTTCAAGTCTGCCGGCCTTATTTTTCCAGCATTCTTGCCTTGGCCGTATTGTGACTGATCAGCCACCTGCACGCCACGGAAAGTGCACGGAAAGTATCTTCGGAAACCGAATCCGAAAGGATGGGAATGGTACGGACCTTGCCGTTTTCCAGGCGCAGGCGCAATAGCAGCATGCCTGGCCAGATGGTGCTGCCGGCCAGCAACTGGGCCAGCCCGGCCTTCACGACTTGCGGTTTGGCACGGCTCGACGCCGCCGCCAGATGCTCCACGACCCGAATCTGACCGGTGCCGGAGATATGCAACCAGATCGCCTTGCGTCCTCGCAGGGCCAGCACCAGCGCAAGAGCGGCCGCCAGAAAGCAGATCGCCGCCAGCGCGGCACGTGCCAGGCCAGACAGCGGGCCCGGCATCCACAGCGACACCAGCACGCCAGTGAGGGCCACACACAGACAAGCGAAGCCGGTGACCAGCAAAAGCAGGCGGGAAGGCTTGATATCCGCAGAGACCGCTATCGACATACGATGCCAGGATGCTAGGGGGTCATCAAAATGACAAACCCGGCTTCCGTGGAAGCCGGGTTGTGCGTTTTACATCTTGCCGATGACCAGGGTGCCGTTGGTTCCCCCGAAACCGAAGGAGTTCTTCACGGCAATATCGATCTTCATGTCCCGCGCCTGGTTGGCGCAGTAATCCAGATCGCATTCCGGATCCTGGTTGAAGATGTTCATCGTCGGCGGGGACACCTGATTGTGTACCGCCAGCACGGTCAACACCGTCTCCAGGCCACCGGCGCCACCCAACAGGTGACCGGTCATGGATTTGGTCGAATTGACAACCATCTTGTAGGCATGGTCGCCGAAAGCGGCCTTGATCGCGTCGGACTCGTTCTTGTCGCCCAGCGGGGTCGACGTGCCGTGCGCGTTCAGATACTGCACTTCATCCGGATTGACACCAGCATCGCGCAGCGCATTGAGCACGCAGCGACGCGGACCGTCCAGATTGGGCGCAGTCATGTGGTAAGCATCACCGCTCATGCCGAAGCCCAGCAGTTCCGCATAGATCTTGGCACCACGGGCCTTGGCGTGTTCGTACTCTTCGAGCACCATCACGCCGGCACCCTCGCCCAGCACGAAGCCATCGCGATCCTTGTCCCACGGACGGGAGGCGGTTGCGGGGTCGTCGTTGCGGGTCGACAGTGCGCGGGCCGACGCAAAACCACCGATGCCCAGCGGCGAAACGCTGGATTCGGCGCCACCGGCCACCATCACATCCGCATCACCGTACATGATCATGCGTGCGGCGGAGCCGATGCAATGCAGGCCGGTGGTGCAGGCGGTGACGATCGCCAGATTGGGTCCCTTCAGACCGAACTTGATGGACAAGTTGCCCGAGATCATGTTGATGATCGAGGCCGGAATGAAGAAAGGACTGATGCGGCGCGGACCACGGTTGGTCAGTTCGGCGTGGGTTTCCTCGATCAGCGGCAAGCCGCCGATGCCCGAACCGATCATGACGCCAATGCGCTCGGCATTCTCGTCCGTTACCGTCAATCCGCTATCCTGGATGGCCTGAACACCGGCGGCCATGCCGAAGTGGATGAAGGTATCCATATGACGCGCTTCTTTGGCGGGGATGTAATCCTCGATATTGAAGCCCTTGACCTCACCGGCGAAATGCGTGGTGAAGGGGGTTGCGTCGAACTTGGTTACGGTAGCGATGCCGGACTTGCCTTCCTTGATGGCACTCCACGTATCGGCGACGTTGTTGCCGACAGGCGAGATGCATCCCAGGCCGGTAATGACTACACGACGTTCACGAGTGCGGCTCAAGCAATTCTCCTGAAACTTTGACCAAAGCCCTTATCAGGCCTTGACTTGCGACTTTGCGTAGTCGATCGCCTGTTGCACGGTGGTGATCTTCTCGGCTTGTTCGTCGGGGATTTCCATTTCGAACTCATCTTCCAGTGCCATGACCAGCTCGACGGTGTCCAGCGAGTCGGCGCCCAGGTCGTCCACGAACGACGATTCGTTCTTGATGTCGGCTTCGGCGACGCCCAGTTGCTCAGCGACGATCTTCTTCACGCGTTGTTCGATATCGGACATAGTGTTCCTCCAGAGGGATGATAGGTTACAAAAGTGCGCGCATTTTAGCAGGTTTGCGCGCGGAAAATTTACTTTTAACTATTCTTGGCAAGATTGCGCCAAGTTCAGCATAACTGCAAACAACAGACGTCAAAAGGACTTAAATCAAGCCCTCCCAACCTTCTCAACCCATGTACATGCCACCATTCACATTGAGCGTGGTGCCGGTGATATAGGCCGCTTGCGGGGACGCCAGGAAGGCCACCGCATAGGCGATTTCCTCAGCCGCACCCAGGCGACCCAGCGGGATCTGCTGCAAGATGGCGGCAGACTGCTGTTCGTTCAAGGCCTTGGTCATGTCAGTATCGATGAAGCCGGGCGCCACGCAGTTCACGGTGATGTTGCGGCTGCCGATTTCACGCGCCAGCGCACGGCTCATGCCGGCCACGCCTGCCTTGGCGGCGGCATAGTTCATCTGACCCGGATTGCCGGCTTCACCCACCACCGAGGTGATGTTAATGATGCGGCCGGTACGGGCCTTCATCATGCCACGCAGCACGGCGCGCGAGAGGCGACCGACGGCGGTGAGGTTGGTGGCGATGACGCTGTCCCACTCCTCGTCCTTCATGCGCATGGCCAGCTGGTCCTGGGTCACGCCGGCATTGTTGACCAGGATGGACAGCGAGCCGAACTCCTTCTGCACCTGCTCCACCAAGGCCACGCTGGCCTCGGCGTCATTGACGTTGAGCACCGCTCCGCGACCGGCTTCAGGACCCAGCGCAGCCAGGTATTCGGTGATGGCGGCAGCGCCGGCCTCGGTGGTGGCAGTACCGACCACGCGAGCACCCTGGCGGGCCAGTTCGGTCGCGATGGCGCGGCCGATGCCACGGGATGCGCCGGTCACCAGCGCGACTTGTCCTTGCAGATTCTGTGCACTCACTTGAGCAGCTCCAATACTTTGTCCAGGGATTCCTGATCGACGATGGCCTCACCGGCCAGTTCGCCGTTGATACGCTTGGTCAGGCCGGTCAGCACCTTGCCAGGACCACATTCGACCAGATGAGTGATGCCGTCGGCAGCCATCTTCTGCACCGTCTCGACCCAGCGCACGGGCGCGGCGGCCTGGCGCACCAGCGCATCCTTGATGGCGGCCGGATCGCTGACCACGGCCACGTCGACGTTGTTGATCAGCGGGATCTGCGGCGCCGCGAACGCCACGCCCGCCAGATAGGCCTGCAGGCGATCCGAGGCCGGCTTGAGCAGCGAGGAATGGAACGGTGCCGACACCGGCAGCGGCAGCGCGCGCTTGGCACCCTTGGCCTTGGCGATATCGCAGGCGCGGCCGACAGCGGCCTTGTGACCGGCGATCACCACCTGGGCCGGGGCATTGAAGTTGACCGCCTCGACCACTTCGCCTTGCGCAGCTTCGGCGCAGGCAGCGCGCACGTCATCGTCGGACAGGCCGAGGATGGCTGCCATGCCGCCCTGCCCGACCGGCACGGCTTCCTGCATGGCCTGGGCGCGGAAGCGCACCATCGGCACGGCATCCTTGAACTGAATCACGCCAGCGGCGACCAGCGCCGAGTACTCGCCCAGGCTGTGGCCGGCCACCAGTGCCGGCGCCTTGCCGCCCGCAGCCAGCCAGGCGCGGTAGAACGCCACGGCGGCCGTCAGCATGACGGGCTGGGTATTGGTGGTCAGGTCCAGGTCTTCCTTGGGGCCTTCGGCAATGAGCTTGCCCAGGTCGAATTGCAGGGCATCGGAAGCTTCAGCGATGGTCTGGCGGACAACATCGTTGCCGGCGAAACCATTGAGCATCCCGATCGCCTGGGAACCTTGGCCCGGGAAAACAAACGCGAATTTTGTCATGCTTGGATGAAATTGAGGTTGGATAAAAATACGGGGGGACGGATGGCACCGGGCGCTACTGCGCCGGCGAGGCCCAGCCTCACATGCGCACCAGCACCGCGCCCCAGGTGAAGCCGCCGCCCACGCCTTCCATCATGACGGTGTGACCGGGCTTGACGCGGCCATCGCGCACTGCCTGGTCCAGCGCCAGCGGAATCGAGGCGGCCGAGGTATTGCCATGTTCGTTGACGGTCACGACCATCTTCTCCGGCGCCAGGCCCAGCTTCTTGGCCGTGCCCTGCATGATGCGGATATTGGCCTGGTGCGGAATGAGCCAGTCGATCTCGCTGGCGTCCACGCCGGCGGCGCCCAGTGCCTCGCGGGCGACCTTGTCCAGCACCGAGACGGCCAGCTTGAAGACCGCCGGACCATCCATGTACAGATAGGCACTCCCGGCCACGGCGCCGTTATTGACGCTGCCCGGCACACACAGGATGTGGCCGTGGCTGCCATCGGCGTGCAACTTGCTGGACAGCACACCCGGCTCCTGCGAAGCGCTCATCACAATGGCGCCGGCACCGTCGCCGAACAGCACACAGGTAGTGCGATCCTTGAAATCGAGGATGCGCGAGAAGACCTCGGCCCCGATCACCAGCACGTTCTTGTGCGCGCCGGACTTGATGAAGCTGTCCGCCACCGACATGGCGTAGACGAAACCGCTGCACACCGCCTGCACATCCATGGCAGGTGCACCATTGGTGATGCCCAGCTTGCGCTGCACCACACAGGCCGTGCTGGGGAAGCCGCCCAGATGATCCGGCGTGGAAGTAGCCAGGATGATCAGGTCGATATCATTGGGTTGCATGCTAGCCGCTTCCAGCGCACGCTGTGCGGCCGCCAGGGCCAGGTCACTGGAGAGCTGGGTCGGCTCGGCGTAGTGGCGCGCGGAGATGCCGCTGCGCGTAAAGATCCATTCGTCCGAGGTTTCGATGCCCTGCTCGGCCAGTTCGGCCGCCAGTTCGTGATTGGTCACGCGCTTGGTCGGCAGGTAGCTGCCGGTACCGACGATTTTGCTGTAAATGGTCATGCCGTCTTCTTGCTTTGTTAGTTCGGTTGATCCAGGGAAACAGGTGCCACCGGCTCCAATGCCGCGACAACCGCCTCGGTCGTGCGCCCCTGTCCCTGGGGCATCAGCTCCGCCATGCTGGCGGCGATGCGCGCGAGCACATCGTATTTGGCAGCATCATACGCCCGACGGATCGCCCATTCGAAAGCGTACACATCGGCGCCGCCATGGCTCTTGAATATCAGGCCCTTGAGACCCAGCAGACTGGCGCCATTGTAACGGGAAGGATTGAGCCGGCGCGACAGGGCCTTGATGGCACCATAGGCGATCAGCGCACCCAGCTTGTTGATGAAGCCCTTCTTGAATTCACTGGTCAGCACCGACTTGACGAAGCGCCCCAGCCCTTCGGACGCCTTCAGGGTCACATTGCCGACGAAGCCGTCGCACACCACCAGGTCGGTGGTGCCTTCGAAGATGTCGTTGCCTTCCACGTTGCCATAGAAGTTAAGGATACCCTTCTCGTGCTCGGCGCGCAGCAGGCCCGCCGTGGCCTTGACCAGTTCATTGCCCTTGATGTCTTCCTCGCCCACGTTGAGCAGGCCCACCGTCGGCTTGGCCTTGCCTTCCATGACCGCGACCAGGGCCGACCCCATCAGCGCAAACTGACGCAGGTGCTGCGGTTCGCAGTCGACGTTGGCGCCCAGGTCGAGCATGTAGGTGGGGCCATCCTTCTGGTTGGGCAGGATGGTGCAGATGGCCGGGCGATCCACGCCCGGCAGGGTCTTGAGGACATAGCGCGACACCGCCATGAGCGCGCCGGTATTGCCGGCGGAAACGGCGGCATGGGCCTGGCCATCCTTGACCAGGTTCACCGCCACACGCATGGACGAGTCCTTCTTGCGACGCAGGGCGACCTCGATCGGGTCTTCCATGGTCACCACTTCGGAGGCATTCTGGATGCGCACGCGTGGCTCACCGGCCAGCTTGTACTTCTTGAGCAAGGGCAGCAGGACGCTTTCCTGCCCGACCAGGATCAGCTCGGCATCGGACTGGCGAGCCAGGAAAGAGGCAGCGGCCGGGAGCGTGACTGACGGGCCATGATCGCCACCCATGCAGTCGATTGAAATTTTGATGGTCATCGATTTGATTCAGAGCCTTGCCAGCCCACATTATGAGGCAGATTGGAGACCGTTCAAAATAGCACACTCAGACAAGAGCGCGCCTGAAGGTCAAGGCAAGCAGGCAGGCACGTCCGCACACGGATTACACGGATGCGACGGACATAAAAAAGCGGCGCAAAATGAACCTCTTGAAACAGAAGCTCATTGCGCCGCTTTTCTCCAAAAACAGCAAGCTCAATGAAGAGATTACTCGTCGTTCTTGGTCTTCAGCACCTTGCGACCACGGTAGAAACCGTTGGGGCTGATGTGGTGACGCAGGTGGGTTTCACCAGTCGTCGGCTCGACAGCCAGCGGGGGTGCAGTCAGAAAGTCGTGTGCACGATGCATACCGCGCTTGGACGGGGTCTTTTTGTTCTGTTGAACGGCCATGATTACTCCTAAACCTTACTAAGATTGAAAATTTTAACACACCGGATCCAGGTTTTCGCAAACCCGCTGTGCTGCTGCCCGGCACCTGCCAGACATCCCCAAACAAATTACTGCTTCAACTTCTTCAGTACCTCAAACGGGGAAGCCCGTTCAGCACCTTTGGCCTCGGCCGCCACACCATCACCGGGACAGGTTTCATGCTTGGGCGCCACCGGCAATGCCAGCAACGCCTCGTCCTCGATCAGGTAGTTCACATCGAAGGTTGCCGAACCCACGATGACATCGATCTCGTCATCATCGATCAGCTCCTCGATCGTGTCGGCCTGCGCCTCATCTTTTGCCAATACCAGCAGCGACTTCGAATCAATCTCGAAACTCAATGCCGTCAGGCAACGCTGACAGATCAGATTAACTGCTCCCGACACTGCCAGACTGAGTTGAGCATGTCCCAGCTTGTCGATGTCGCCGGACAAAGCCCAGCTGATCGTGCCAGAACGGTCAACCGTCTCTTGCGCCAGACGACCTAATTCAGCAACCGGAATCTCACCCTGCGCCTGCTGTTTCAGCCTGCAGAATTCGAACGCGTCGATAACAAATGCATTCATAGCCAAAGCAGAATCCGGAAAACCTGCGATCATAACAGAAAAATTCCTTACCAGTCAAAGCCTTAGCGAGGCTCTTGCGATTTTCTGGCGAAATATTTCAAACATGGGCACAGAAACTCCTCTTTGCCCCCGAATTTCAGCCAAAATCCGGCTTCCAGGCGTCTTTGCCGCTCTTTCTCCAACTTCAGCCAACCACATCCCATGTTGCATCAACACAGCACCCGCACCGCACCCCGCCTGATCCTCGGTTCCAGCTCGGTCTACCGCAAGGAACTGCTGAGCCGACTCGGCCTGCCCTTCGAGACCATGGCGCCAGACATCGACGAAACCCCACATCCCGGCGAAACCCCGCAAGCCACCGCCCTGCGCCTGGCACGCGAGAAGGCCGCTGCCATCGCCGCCCGCGCCGGCGCAGCCCTGGTCATCGGATCGGATCAGGTCGCCACGCTGGATGACCTGCAGATCGGCAAACCCGGCAATCACGCCAATGCACTGAAGCAACTGCAGATGATGCGCGGGCGCGAGGTGATCTTCCATACCGCGCTATGCCTGTGGGATGGGCGCCGCGCCGACGCCGCCAGCACGGCCCAGGCCTGCAATGTGCAGACGCTGGTGCGCTTCCGCGATCTCGACGACAGCGAGCTCGATGCCTACCTACGCATCGAGCAACCCTATGACTGCGCCGGCAGCGCCAAGAATGAAGGTCTGGGCATTGCTATCCTGGAAAGCATTCGCAGCGACGACCCCACCGCCCTGACCGGCCTGCCACTGATCGCACTGACCAGCATGCTACGCCAGGCTGGCGTCAGCTTCTTCGACACGGCACCACGGTAAGGCCTGGCTACCGGCCTCAGTAGTTGCGACGCGGGTACCCCTGGGCCAGGATGCGCTGCCAGACGACCTCGCGCTGCTCCACATCCATGAACACCCACTGCGCCACCTCGTCGACGGTGCGGCCGCAGCCACGGCAGATGTCATCGAAGGTGGTGGAGCAGACGGCCACGCAGGGCGTATCGGGCCGCTCGGGCAAAGGCTGGGAGGAATTGCGGGAAGGCGAGGTTGAAGACATTGACTTGATCTGGACTGAACACATGAAGCGATGCGCACATAAAATCGGCATCGCATGCCGCATCTTACCAAGAAGCGGTGAATTTCCACCCACACCGCCGAGAGGGACACTCCGCCACCCTGAAAACGGGCAAAAAAAAGCCCGCGACCAAGAGGTGCGGGCTTGAATCCAATTTCTTAAGGAGGAGATTGGAGGAGACAGGTGCAACTATAGCGATCCTCCCTGGACGAGTCTGCTTTATTGTGGCAATAGCAGATATTCACACGACCGATAACTCTTGTGGCACAAGCATCACAAGCCTATCTCGATCATCAAGCCACACTGCGCAGCCCAGGCACACCGCGCGCGGCGGCCAGGTTTTTCTCATAAAGCGCGGCGATCATGTCCGATTGCGTCAGCATCCCCGCCAGCTTACCGTCTGCCCCGACCACCGGAATCTGATGCAAGCCCTCCGCCATGCGCGGCACCAGCTCCAGCACGGGCGTATCGACCTGCGCGGTGATCACGGGCCGACTCATGATCTGCCCGACCACCTCGGGCTTATCCGAATGCGTGAACGGCACGCGGTGCAGGAGCGCGCGCAATTGCGCCACCAGTCCGGTATGCACCTCCACACCGGCATGCTCCAGGAAGTCGCTGCGACTGACGATGCCGATGACATGCCGGCCACGATCGAGCACCGGCAAGGCCCGCAGGCGATGCTGCTGCAGCAGGTTCCAGGCCTCATCCAGGGTGGTGGCGAATTCGGCCACCACCACATCGCGCGACATCACCGAGGCGCATAAGGTCTGGCCAAAACGGCGGTGGTAGGCCCGCATCTCGGTACGCAGGAAGATTTCCTCCAGGTCGTCCCGGCCGATGTCGATGACCTGGTTGTAGTTCTTCAGCACCTCATCCAGGTCTTCATGGGAGAACCCCAGCCGGGCGATCGGCAATTCGTCGCGGGTCTGGTGCGGATGCGGCGCGGCACTTTGCTGGGCATGCGGATAGCGCCGCCCACTGGCATTGTTGAAGAACAAGGCCGTCAACAGCAGCAACACCGAGTTGAGCATCACCGGCGAGAGCACGAAGGCATAGCCCATGTCATGCACCACCGGGCCGCCCAGCACTGCCGTCAGGGCCACGGCACCACTGGGAGGATGAATACAGCGCAGCATGAACATGGCCCCGATGGCCAGCGCAATGGCCAAGGCAGCGGCCAGCGCCGGCTCCTGCACCAGGCGGGCGCAGGTGACGCCGATGAGCGCCGCACACAGGTTGCCCCCGATGATGGACCATGGCTGCGCCAACGGACTGGATGGCACGGCAAAAAGCAACACCGCCGACGCCCCCATGGGCGCGATCAGCCAGATGGTACCGGCCTCGTGCGGCAGGATGGCATAGCTGACCAGCCCCACCAGCAGGATGCCGAACAGGCTGCCGGCGCAGGAACGCATGCGCTCGAAGCGATCGACATTGCTCCTGGCGGGGATGAAACTTTTGAACCACAGCAAGATAGAATCGGGCATATCCGTTTCCGTAACGACATGACTATCGGAATGCCTCCGCCGTCGCGGCGGAAGGGCAAACCGCAATTACATCACAAGATGATATATATGTCCCGATCCAGCCGTTTTTTGCCACATTCCAGCGAGCACACCATTCCCGCGATTGAAAGCTGGCAGCCATGAAAAGCCCATCCCGCCTGCAAAAGGACGATTTCGAGGCGCTGTCGGAATTTCGCTACCAGTTGCGCCGCTTCCTGCGCTTCTCGGAAGAGGCCGCCCAGGGCGAGGGACTCACGCCGCTGCAATACCTGCTGCTGCTACACATCAAGGGCTATCCCGGCCGCGACTGGGCCAGCATCAGCGAGCTGGCCGAGCGCCTGCAATCTCAGCACCACGGCGTGGTCGCCCTGGTCACGCGCTGCGTGAAGGCCGGACTGGTCACGCGCACGCCCGACGACCGCGACAAGCGCCTGGTACAGGTGCGACTGACCGAACTTGGAGAGCAATACCTGCACCGCCTGGCGCAATTGCATCGGGACGAACTGCATTCGCTCTCGGGCGTGTTCCAGGTCTCGCACATCTCGGCCTTCAACGACCGCGACTGAGCCTCTCCCCTGCCTGCGGATATCCGCAGGCGCCAGCGGCACAGGCTGCTGCTATGCTTGCGACAACCCCCTCACCCAGCCAGCCATGATCCGCAAACCCGAGACCTCCGCCCCTGCCCTAGCCTCACGTGCCGTCACCAAGGAAGACGTGGCCCGCGCCGCCGGGGTATCGCACATTACGGTCTCGCGCGTCATCAACACTCCGGAAAAGGTCTCGCCCGCCACCCGGGCCCGGGTCGAAGCCCTCATTGCCAGCATGGGCTACATCCCCAACCTGCTGGCCGGTGGACTGGCCTCACGCCGCACCCGCATCGTGGCGGCCATCGTCCCCACCATCAGCCACTCGATCTTTGCCGAGTCGGTGCGTGGCCTGTCGGAGGCATTGAGCCAGCGCGGCTACCAGCTGCTGCTGGGGCAGACCGATTATTCGGAAGAGGCTGAAACCGCCCTGGTCGAGGCCTTTATCGGCCGCCGCGTGGATGGACTGGTGCTGACCGGCGTGCAGCATTCAGCGCGCACGCTGCAACGCCTCAAGGCAGCCGGCATCCCGGTGGTGGAGACCTGGGATCTGTGCGAAGAACCCATCGACATGCTGGCCGGCTTCGACAACCATGCCGCCGGGCGTGCCATGGGAGATTATCTGTATGAAAAAGGCTATCGCCACATGGCCTTCGTGGGCGGCGATGATCCGCGCGGCATGGCCAGGCTGGCCGGACTGCGCCAGGCCTTGCAGGCGCATGGCGCGAGCGAACCGGCGCATGTGCGCATCCAGCTGGGCTCCTTCCTGCAAGCCGGGCGCGATGCCATCGGCCGCCTGCTGGAGCTGCACCCGGCCATCGATGCGGCCTTCTTCAGCAATGATGTCATCGCCGCCGGCGCCGCCCTGGAATGCGCACGGCGCGGGGTGGCGGTACCAGGACGCATCGCCCTGGCCGGTTTCGCCAACCTGGAAATCGCGCGCGAAGTCTTGCCGGCGCTGACCACGGTGCAGATCAGCGCGCACCAGATCGGCCTGACGGCAGCCGACATGCTGCTGACCCGCTTCGACGGCGGCGAGGTCGCGCAAACCGTCTGCGACCTGGGCTACTCCATCCTGGAACGCGACAGCACCTGAGCCGCTTCAGAAAAAGCTCAATGGGCCTCGGAGTCGGCCTGCAGATTGCGCCCGGCCAGCTCGACACGGTTGCGCCCCAACTTCTTGGCACGATACAGCGCCTGGTCGGCTTGCCGGATGAGCAATTCCAGCCCCTGCTCACCGCAGATGGCAGCCACGCCGAAACTGGCGCTGACCTTGATGCGCATCCCGCCATCGACCTCGAAATCACCCTGTTCCAGCGCCTGGCGCAGCTTCTCGGCCACGGCGGCCGATTGCACCAGATCCGCCTCCGGCAGCAGGACAATGAATTCCTCGCCACCATAGCGCGCCAGCACATCCACCTTGCGCAGCAGGCCTGAGGCAGTCTGCGCCACGCCGCGCAGGATGGCGTCACCGGCCTGGTGACCATAGGTATCGTTGATGCGCTTGAAATGATCGATGTCGAACAGGATCACCGCCAGCTCGCGCCGGTAGCGCTGGGCCACACTCATCTGCTGCTGCCCGTGCGAATAGAAGGCACGCCGGTTCAGCACGCCCGTGAGGAAATCGGTATTGGAAGAGGTCTGCAACTGCGTGATCAGGGCCTCGCGCTCGCGGGCCAGGCTGTTGCGTTCGCGCATGCGCTGCTTGAGCACGCGCAGCGCGCGCATCATGGCGCCGATCTCGTCATCGTGCGGCGCCTGCGGAATCTCCTGCTCCAGCCGCCCCTCCACCAGGCCCGCCACCAGGTCGGTAGCCTGGACCAGCGGTTGCACCACGCGGCGCCGGATCAGCACCATCAGCAGCTGGAAGAACAGGCAGGCCACCACCGTCAGGGCCACCACCAGCGCCAGGATATTGCGCGCCTGGGTATTGTGACGCTCGGCCTGCGCCATCATGTCGTCCAGCAGCAGGTCGCGCAGGTCGATGATGGACTTCATCTGCGGTACGTAATATTTGTAGAGATCAGCCGGCGTGACGTTGTACTCCCCCGAGCCCAGGCCCATCTGCAAGAGATAGTCGAGAAACTGGAAACCGCTGTCGAAGTACTGCCGGTCCACCATCTCCAGGGCCTGCGCGAACACCGGCTGCCCCGAATATTCGGCCGTCTGCGTCGCCAGCAGGCTGCGCAGCAGTTCGATGCGACCGTAAAGCCGCCCGATCTCGACCACTTCTTCCTGGGTCAGCTTGCGATGGGCGATCAGGGGCGGGACGAAGCGCGAACCGACCTGCCCGGCATACTCCCGCAGGCTGGCGGCAGCCCGCACGGCAGCCAGGCCATCGCGCAGGGAGGGATCGGCGCGATCGACTTCGCCACCCAGGTCGGCCACCACCCGGATCATCTGCGGCATCAGGTCCACCATGCCATTGACCGACGACAGCACACCGTTATCGGTGCGCAACTGCGGCGCCTGCTGGCCGACGGCATCCACATTGGCACGCACGAACTCCAGGCGGTCCTGCACGGTCTTGATGCGCTCCAGCGTGCCCGATTGGCGCAGGCCGCTATCGGCCTCCAGGGATGCGCGCAGTTGCGCCAACCTGGCGTCGGTCGCTTCGCGGGCGGTGTTGAGGTTCTGTCGGAGGGCCGCACTTTCGTCGGGAGACGCCCCCATGTAGGCGTTGGCCGGGCCACGTTCGGCCGAGAGCTTTTCCATGGCCACCAGTGCCTGGCGCAAATGCCGCAAGGCCGGCACGCTGCTGGCCCCGCTGCGATAGGCCTGCCATTCCGTCCAGACCAGCGAGATCGCAAATGCCAGAAACAACGTCAGCAGCGCGACGGAGATCAGCCGGAAAAGACGATTCAAGGACATGGTTGGCCCGCTACGAAGGCATGCACGTTTGAAGACTATAACAAGGCCGCCCAGCGGGCGGCACTGCATCGTGAGCGGGGATGAAAATAAACCACAGGCACATGCACGGAAGTGATGCGACCGTCTGACACACCCGGGAACCCGGGTGCAATCGATGCCGGCACTGCACTCCCCCCTCGAGAATACACTGCGGCCATTGAGAATCCTGATGCACGCCCACACCACCGAAGCAACGACACGGGCGCATCATCATGCGAGATCGCGGGACGACAGCGAAAACGCGGCACATAAAAAAATAAGGCCCTGAAAAAATCAGAGCCTTATCTCTACTACTATCGAGCCAACTGGCGGAGAGGGTGGGATTCGAACCCACGGTACGGGAAACCGTACGCCTGATTTCGAGTCAGGTACATTCGACCACTCTGCCACCTCTCCGGTTAACTTCGGTCGTTTCACTGCGTGGTGCAGCAAAGACAGCGACTATAGCAGAACAATTTTCAGAAGGGAATAGTTTTCTTGAGAAAAGAATAAAAAATTAATTGAGCGACATCAAAGACAAACCAAGCCCTGCTATCCCTGCTCTTATTTTCACATTGAGATGCACCAGTGTGTGGTTCCATCATCATCTTGTCATAAATGACTTCTAGCATCCGTAAACTATTTTCCGTTCTTTGGAACCTTCTAACCCCGGATCCTGCCAAATGGCGCCCCTTTCTCACGCTCCCTTCCCGCTCGGCGCCGAAGTCGCCGACCTGATCGCCCGCGCCGCGGGCGCCGCCCCGACGGGCAATGAGGATCCGATGTTGTTGCTGCTGCATGAGATCATCGCCCAGCGCAAGCTGACGGCCCTGTTCCAGCCCATCGTACGCATGCGCAATGGCGAGATCCTGGGCTATGAAGGTCTCATCCGCGGCCCCTCCAATACACCGCTGCATTCGCCGCTGGCGCTGTTCAAGGTGGCGCGTGCGCACAACCTGTCGGTGCAGATGGAATACCTGTGCCGGCACATCGTGCTGACCCGCTTCGCCCAGCTGGGCTTGCCGGGCAACCTGTTCCTGAACGTCTCGCCGGGCGCCCTGATGCAACCCGAGGCGATCCAGGGCGAGACCCTGCGCTACCTGGAAAACCTGGGCGTCAATCCCAAGCGCATCATCATCGAGCTCACCGAGAACGAGCCGACCTATGATTACGCCCAGCTGCGCAACGCCGCCATGCACTACCGTGAGATGGGCTTCCAGATCGCCATCGACGATCTCGGCGAAGGTTTCTCCAGCCTGCGCCTGTGGTCCGAGCTGCAGCCCGAGTACGTCAAGGTGGACATGCACTTCGTGCAGGGCATCAACCACGACCCGATGAAGCTGCAGTTCGTGCGCTCCATCCAGGAGATCGCCGAAAAATCCGGCTCCATCGTCATCGCCGAAGGCATCGAGTCCCAGGCCGAGCTGCTCACCATCCGCGACCTGGGCATCGCCTGCGGACAGGGTTACCACATCTCGCGCCCGCTGGCCGATCCGCCGGTGTCGATCTCCGACGACGTGACCAAGACCCTGCGCCGCGACAAGGTACCGCTGGACGCCAACAAATACGGCCCCGGCAAGCGTAATGCCACCGCCTTCAAGTTGCTGCGCGAAACCCGCTACGTCAGCCCCGAGGTGACCAATGACGCGGTCTACCACATGTTCGTCAACGATCCGCAGCTGCAGGCCCTGCCGGTGGTCAGCAACGGCCTGCCGATCGGTCTGATCAACCGCTACAGCATGGTGGAACGCTTCGCCCGCCTGTACGGCCGCGAGCTGTACGGCAAGAAGTCCTGCGCCTTCTTCATGGACCCCAACCCCATCCTGACCGAGCAGGACACCAGCCTGCAAGATCTCTCCAACCTGCTGGTCCACGCCGAGTCGCACCATCTCTCCAACGGTTTCATCATCACCGACCGTGGCCAGTACATGGGCCTGGGCACCGGCCATGACCTGCTGCGCGAGATCACCCAGATGCAGATCGACGCGGCGCGCCATGCCAACCCGCTCACGCAGCTGCCGGGCAACGTGCCCATCAACGACCACATCGAATACCTGCTGCAAAGCGGCGTGGAGTTCTGCATCTGCTACGCCGACCTGGACATGTTCAAGCCCTTCAACGATGTCTATGGCTATCGCAAGGGCGACGACATGATCCAGGCTACCGGGCGCGTGCTGCAGCAGGCAGTCGACCCCGACCTGGATTTCATCGGCCACATCGGCGGCGACGACTTCCTGATCATGTTCCAGAGCGAGGATTGGGAAAAGCGCTGCCGCAATGTGCTGGAAAACTTCGAAGCCGCCACCCGCGCCTTCTACTACGACGAAGACCTGGAACGCCGTGGCTACTACACCGAAGACCGCCAGGGCAAGCGGGTCTTCCATCCACTGGTCACGCTGTCGCTGGGCGCGGTCAAGATCGAGCCCTCGCAATACTCCTCGCCGCACCAGATCGCCTCGGCCGCCACCCGCGCCAAGATGCAGGCCAAGAAGACCAACGGCAGCAACCTCTTTATCGAGCGTCGCATCCCGGCCACCTTCTCCTGGGCCCTGAAGGAAGGTTAGCCGGCACGGCCGCGAAAACGTTTTCGCGCCCCACCCTCCTGCGCCACAAAGCAAAACGGCTGCCTCATCACGAGGCAGCCGTTTTGCTTGATACCGGCGGCAAGCCGCCGGATGTCACGCACCAGGCATCAGGCGCCCGGCACCAGCTTGGTCACGCCGCCCATGTAGGGCTGCAGCACTTCCGGGATATCGACGCTGCCGTCGGCCTGCTGGTAGTTCTCCAACACGGCCACCAGGGTACGGCCGACCGCCAGGCCGGAACCGTTCAGGGTGTGCAGCAGTTCCGGCTTGCCCTGGGCATTGCGGAAGCGCGCCTGCATGCGACGGGCCTGGAAGGCTTCGCAATTGGACACCGAGGAAATCTCGCGATAGGTATTCTGCGCCGGCAGCCAGACTTCGATGTCATAGGTCTTGGCCGCGCCAAAGCCCATGTCGCCGGTGCACAGGGTGATGACGCGATACGGCAGGCCGAGCTTCTTCAGGATGGTCTCGGCATGGCCCAGCATCTCGTCGAGGGCCTCGTAGGACTTTTCCGGATGGACGATCTGCACCATTTCCACCTTGTCGAACTGGTGCTGGCGGATCATGCCGCGGGTGTCGCGACCATAGGAGCCGGCTTCCGAACGGAAGCACGGCGAATGGGCGGTGAACTTCAGCGGCAGCGCATCGCCGGCCACGATCTCATCGCGCACGAAGTTGGTCAGCGGCACCTCGGCCGTGGGAATCAGGTACAGCGCCGCATTTTCGGCCTCACCTTCCTGGCCGCCCTTCTTGGCCGCGAACAGGTCGGCCTCGAACTTGGGCAACTGGCCAGTACCGCGCAGGCTGTCGGCGTTGACGATGTAGGGTGTATAGCACTCGGTGTAGCCATGCTCCATGGTATGGGTGTTGAGCATGAACTGCGCCAGCGCACGGTGCAGGCGGGCGATGCCCCCCTTCAGGACGGCGAAGCGCGACCCGGTCAGCTTGGTGGCCGTATCGAAGTCCAGACCCAGCGGGTTGCCGACGTCGACGTGGTCCTTGATCTCGAAGTCGAACTGGCGCGGCGTGCCGACCTTGCGCACCTCGACGTTGCCGCTCTCATCAGCACCTACCGGCACCGACTCGTGCGGCAGGTTGGGCACAGCCTGCAGGAACAGGGTCATCTGCTGCTGCACTTCTTCCAGGCGGGTCGCCGATGCCTTGAGCTCGTCACCGATGCCGTTGACCTCAGCCATCACCGCAGAGGCGTCCTCGCCCTTACCCTTGAGCATGCCGATCTGCTTGGACAGGGTATTGCGCTTGCCTTGCAGTTCTTCGGTACGGGTCTGGATCTGCTTGCGCTCTGCTTCCAGCGCATTGAAGCCGGCCACGTCCAGGACGAACTTGCGGGCCGCCAGGCGGGCTGCAACGTTCTCGATGTCTTTACGGAGGAGTTGGATGTCGATCATGGGAAGAAAAAACAATTGAAATTGGTGCCTGAAAACGCGATTGTACCAAGCCGTGAGCCTGCAACGGGCTTCCGCAGGCGCTTTGGCACAAGAAATTGCAATGAGCACGGTAGCCGGGGACGCTGGCACGGGTTACCATTCGGCCAATTCCGCAACCCAGTCTCCCTTTTCCATGTCCGATCAGCAAGATCCCCGCGCCCCGCGCGATGTCCCCGTCCTGTTATCCCTCTTGGGCCTGGTGGCGGCCTTTGCGCTCGGCCTATGGGCCGGGATCCACTACATGTCCAACGACACCAGCCTGTTCTACGGACTGATCGCCGGCCTGTCCTTCGGCGCCGCCTTCGCCTTCGGCCAGCAGATCAAGAACCGCTTGGTCCCGCCCAAGGTCAAGACCACCGACTGGAAGGTGCAGGCCCCGGGCGCGGCCGAGCTGTCGCCGGCCAGGCTGGCGGCCCAGCAGGCGCGCAAGATCTGCGTGGAGTTCGATGACGACGAGATCCGCACCGTGGTGCGTGGCGCCAAGCGCGAGGGTATCGCCTGGAGCGAGGTCAGCGACGTGACCATCCGCATCAGTGAAGGCAGCCTGCCGCAACCGCAATGGATCATTGCCGGCAAGAGCGGCGAGACCCTCAAGGGTGTGCTCATCCCCAACGATGCCGAAGGCCTCGATGCGCTGCTGGAAGCGATGAAACAACGCCTGCCCGGCTATGACAACGACAAGAACTATGAAACCGTGATCGCCGCCATGTCGGCCATGGAAGGCAGCTTCCATGTCTGGAGCCGCCCGGTCGCCTGAGCCGAGCCAGCGGGCTGGCCCGAGCGCAACGCCCCTACTGGCCAGCCTCCTCGTCCCATTTCTTCAGGATGGCGAGTTTTTCGCCGATCTTGATCTCCAGACCGCGCGGCACCGGCTGGTACCAGCCGGGCTCGTCGATGCCATCTGGCAGGTAGGTCTCGCCGGCCGCGTAGGCATTGGGCTCGTCGTGCGCGTAGCGGTACTCATGTCCGTAGCCCAGCTCCTTCATCAGCTTGGTCGGCGCATTGCGCAGGTGCACCGGCACCTCCCGGCTCTTGTCCTGCTTCACGAAGGCGCGCGCGGCATTGTAGGCGTTGTAGCCGGCATTGCTCTTGGCTGCCACCGCCAGGTAGATCACCGCCTGCCCCAGCGCCAGCTCGCCCTCGGGGCTGCCCAGGCGCTCGAAGGTCAGCGCGGCATCATTGGCGATCTGCATGGCGCGCGGATCGGCCAGGCCGATATCTTCCCAGGCCATGCGCACGATGCGCCGTGACAGGTAGCGCGGATCGGCGCCGCCGTCGAGCATGCGGGTGAGCCAGTACAGGGCTGCATCCGGGTGCGAGCCGCGCACCGACTTGTGCAGGGCCGAGATCTGGTCGTAGAAATTGTCGCCGCCCTTGTCGAAGCGGCGGCTGTTCAACGTCAGCGCATTCTGCAGGAACTCCGCCGTCACCAGCCTGGTACCGGTGGTGCGGGCGGCGGTATCGGTCTGCTCCAGCAGGTTCAGGAAGCGGCGCGCATCGCCGTCGGCATAGCCGATGATGGTGTCGGCGGCCTGCTCGTCGAATTGCAGATCACCCAGCGCCTTGTCCTGGGCGCGTTGCAGCAGCTGCTTCAGTTCGGCGTCGGTGAGCGACTTGAGCACGTAGACCTGTGCCCGCGACAGCAGCGCCGAGTTCACCTCGAAGGAGGGATTCTCGGTGGTGGCGCCGATGAAGGTCACCAGGCCACTCTCGGCATAAGGCAGCAGCGCATCCTGCTGCGACTTGTTGAACCGGTGGATCTCGTCCACGAACAGGATGGTGTGCTTGCCCATGGACAGGTTCTGCTCGGCCTGTTCCATGGCCGCGCGGATATCCTTGACGCCCGAGAACACCGCCGACAAGGCAATGAATTCACACTTGAAGGCCGTCGCCGTCAGGCGCGCCAGCGTGGTCTTGCCCACGCCCGGCGGGCCCCAGAAGATCATCGAATGCGGCTTGCCCGACTGGAAGGCCAGGCGCAGGGGCTTGCCCTCGCCCAGCAGGTGCGACTGCCCGATGACCTCGTCCAGGGTCTTGGGGCGCAGCGCCTCGGCCAGCGGCGCGGCGGGTTCTTGCGCAAACAGGTCAGCCATGGCGGGGCTCCTGGGCATGGGTGCCAACAAGGTCAGCAAGAAGGAGAGGCCGTGCCGGCGCGGCCTGGGGAATCTGGTTCATGTCGTTTCAGGATGCAGGCGCGGCGCCGGATCACCGGGCGCGTTCGCCAAAGGCCGTAGTCTAACGCAGGCACCGTTGATGAGGGGATTACCGGGGCCTCTGCAAGCATTTTGCGCAGACGTTAGAATGTCGCCGCGCCGGCACTCCACCGCTGCGCCCTCCCCCTCCACTACCCGCCGTACCTGCCATGCCCTTTGTCGTCACCGATTCCTGTATCCAGTGCAAGTACACTGATTGCGTCTCCGTCTGCCCGATGGATTGCTTCGTCGAGGGACCGAATTTCCTGGCCATCGACCCCGATGGCTGCATCGATTGCTCCATGTGCGTGCCCGAATGCCCGGTCGGCGCCATCTACAACGCCACCGACCTGCCCGCCGCGCTGGCGCACTTCGAAGACCTCAACGCCAAGCTGGCCAAGCTGCCCGGCTGGAAGCCCATCACCCAGGCCAAGGCCCCGCTGCCGGAGCACGAGAAGTGGAAGGACGTAGCCGACAAGCTGCCCCTGCTGAAGATGCCAGAGAGCTGAGACCAAGCTCTCGCGCCGCAATGACAACAGCCCCGCAAGCGCAAGCCTGCGGGGCTGTTGTCATGGGAGAAGGAAACCGCCTCGCGGGCCTCAGTTGTTGAACACGTCCGCGCCCTTGGGAATGGTGAAACTGAAGCTGTTGGGCTTGAGCGCAGGGTTCTTGTCGAAGCTGTCGAAGCTCAGCACCGAGACCTGGCCGAAGGAATCATGCAACTCCATGGCCACCGGCATGCCGTTCTTGAGGCCGATGCCGATGCGGTCAAAGGTGGTGTCGCGGCTCTTGGGAACGGCTTCCAGCCACTCCAGGCCATCCTTGTCGCCGGCTTCCTTGAGGGTGAAGTTTTTTTCCAGGTCGTTGCTGCCGAAGAGGATCGCCGCCGGCGAGGAACCCAGGGCATTGCCCAGCTTCTTGGTGGTGACCTGGTTCAGGTCCTTGTCGTAGATGAAGAGCTTTTCGCCGTCGGCCTGGATCACCTGCTCGTAGGGCTTCTGGTAGGTCCAGATGAACTTGCCCGGACGCGAGAACACGAAGCTGCCGCTGGAGGTATTGATGATCCTGGTGGTGCCGTTCTCGGTCCTGACCATGCGCTGGGTGAAGGCGCCCTTGGCCGACTGCGTGCTGGTGACGAATTGCTTGAACTGGTCCAGCGCGGCCGCCGAAGCGCGCCCCGGGGTCAGTGCCGTGATGGCGATGGCGCCTGCCACGGCCAGTGCCGACAGGCCGGCGGCCATGATCATGCGCCGCAGGTTAAGGGTGCGGGCTTGCGCGCTGCGCAAGCGGGAAGTTGTTCTGGAGTTGTCCATGTTGTTCGATTCCATTGTTACTCGACGCCCCCACCGGGGGCGGCCACGACGCACTGACGCGCGGCCTTCAAGACTAGAGGATCACTGTTCGGCGTCGCCGCCGCTGGCACCCGCCGGCACCAGGATTTCACGGTTGCCATTGGATTGCATGGTCGACACCAGGCCGCTCTGCTCCATCTGCTCCAAGAGCCGCGCGGCGCGGTTGTAGCCGATGCGCAGGTGACGCTGCACCAGCGAGATCGAGGCCCGGCGATGCTTCAGGACCACGGCCACGGCCTGGTCGTACATCTCGTCGCTCTCGCCGCCACCGGCACCAGCGCCGGCACCACCGCCGCCGCCACCACCGTCGGCGTCTTCCAGCACGCCACCCTCTAGGATGCCTTCGATGTAATTCGGTTCCCCCTGGGCCTTCAGGTGTTCGACCACGCGGTGCACTTCGTCATCCGAGACAAAGGCACCGTGCACCCGCATCGGCAAGCCGGTGCCCGGCGGGTTGTAGAGCATGTCGCCCATGCCCAGCAGGGTTTCGGCACCCATCTGGTCAAGGATGGTGCGCGAGTCGATCTTGGAAGAGACCTGGAAGGCAATCCGCGTGGGCACGTTGGCCTTGATCAGGCCAGTGATCACGTCCACCGACGGACGCTGGGTCGCCAGGATCAGGTGGATGCCGGCCGCGCGCGCCTTCTGGGCGATACGGGCGATCAGTTCTTCGACCTTCTTGCCCACCACCATCATCAGGTCGGCCAGTTCGTCGATGATGATGACGATGGTTTCCAGCTGCTCCAGCGGTTCCGGGGCATCCGGGGTGAGGCTGAAGGGATTGGGGATCTTCTCGCCGCGCTTGTCGGCGTCGGCGATCTTCTGGTTGTAGCCGGCCAGGTTGCGCACGCCCAGCTTGGACATCTTCTTGTAGCGGCGCTCCATCTCTTCCACCGCCCAGTTCAGGGCATGGCCGGCCTGGCGCATGTCGGTCACCACCGGCGCCAGCAGGTGCGGGATGCCTTCGTAGATGGACAGTTCCAGCATCTTGGGGTCGATCAGGATCAGGCGCACCTGGCGCGGCGTGGACTTGTAGAGCAGTGAGAGGATGGTGGCATTGATACCCACCGACTTGCCCGAACCGGTGGTACCGGCCACCAGCAAGTGCGGCATCTTGGCCAGGTCGGCCACCACCGGGTTGCCGGCAATGTCCTTGCCCAGCGCCACGGTGAGGCTGGAATGGCTGTCGTGGTAGACCTTGGAACCCAGGATCTCGGTCAGGCGCACGATCTGGCGCTTGGGGTTGGGCAGTTCCAGGCCCATGTAATTCTTGCCCTGGATGACTTCCACCACCCGGATCGAGGTCAGCGACAGCGAGCGCGCCAGGTCGCGCGCCAGGTTGACGATCTGGCTGCCCTTCACCCCTGTAGCCGGTTCGATCTCGTAGCGGGTGATCACCGGCCCCGGATAGGCCGCCACCACCTTGACCTCGACGCCAAAGTCGGAGAGCTTCTTCTCGATCAGGCGGCTGGTGAATTCCAGTGTTTCCACCGAGACGGTCTGCTGGGCCGGAGGCGCTTCATCCAGCAGCGACAGCGGCGGCAGGTCGGTATCGGCATCGTCGAAGAGGCTGGTCTGCTTTTCCTTCTGCACGCGCTCGGACTTCTGTACCTCGACGATCTGCGGCTCGATGCGGATGGGCGGCGCCTCGACGATCTTGGCGCGCTCCTGCACCACGGTTTCCTCGCGCTTGACGGCCGCTTCCTGGCCGGCACGGCGATCCGCACGGGCGGAGAAGAAGTCACGTACCCAGAACAGGCCATCCTCGATGGCGCCGCCGATGCGTTCCACCGCCGCCAGCCACGACACCTGGAACAGCAGCGAGAAGCCCAGTCCGAACAGCAGCAGCAACAGCAGCGAAGAGCCGGTGAAACCGAAGGTCGGCTGCACCGACGAGCCGATCATCTCGCCCAGCACGCCGCCGGAGGAATGCGGCAGCTTGGGCGCAAAACGGTGCATGCGGGTGAATTCGATACCCATGCTGCCGGTGAGCATGAAGACGAAGCCCACGGCGCGGATCAGCGGTTCCTGCTGGTGCTCGGGCTCGACCGGCTGGGCCACCAGGAAGCGGTTGGACAGGCTGCGATAACCCTTCCACACCGAACGCCCCAGCAGCACGCACCACCACCAGGCCGACAGGCCGAAGATGTACAGCAGCAGATCGGCCATCCAGGCGCCCACGCGGCCGCCCCAGTTAGCCACGCGCGGCACGGAACTGGCCACCGACCAGCCCGGGTCGGTCTTGGAATAGCTCAGCAGGATCAGCGCCAAGTAGACCAGCAATGCAGTCAGCGCCAGCCAGCGCGCCTCGGAGAGCAACCGTACCAGGCGGTTGGGCATCGGCGGCGCCGCTACCTTGTTGGTGCGGATGTGGGCTTGACTCGTCTTCGACATAACTTCCGTGCAAAAAAAACTCGCCGTCATTGTAACGGCATTGGATTGGCGCTTCGCGGTTTTGCGCAGGCTAGGGGACCACGCTGCACTGACCGGCATTTCCCGCTATCGTTCTTGTCTTGCTGCAAACCCGCCTGCATCCACCACCCGGCCTCGCCTGCCCGGCGCGGCTATCGGCGGCATAGCGTAATTCCATCGGCTGGCGAGATGGCTTGGACTATAATCTTACCCGTTTTGCAGCGCGGCAATCGCTCTGACGCTGCCAATCATGTCTATCTGATACACCAGAGTCGCCTCCTGGACGTCCGCTGAATGCGCTTCGTGGCCAGGAATTGAAATCCCGGGTGTCGCCTCCAGCTGCTGGGGACGAACCCACAACACTTGATGAGTAGCTTATGAGCACGCCCAAACATGCCAAGGTCCTGATTCTCGGCTCCGGCCCCGCCGGCTATAGCGCCGCCGTCTACGCCGCGCGCGCCAACCTCAACCCGGTGCTGGTCACCGGCGTAGAGCAAGGTGGCCAGCTGATGACCACCACCGACGTCGAGAACTGGCCGGGCGACCCGCTGGGCGTGCAAGGCCCGGAACTGATGCAGCGCCTGCTGCAGCACGCCGAGCGCTTCAATACCGAGATCATTTTCGATCACATCCATACCACCAAGCTGTCCGAACGCCCCTTCCGCCTGATCGGCGACAACGGTGAATACACCGCCGACGCCCTCATCATCGCCACCGGCGCCTCGGCCCAGTACCTGGGCCTGCCCTCGGAACAAGCCTTCATGGGCCGTGGCGTGTCGGCCTGCGCCACCTGCGACGGCTTCTTCTACCGTGGCCGCGAAGTGGCCGTGGTCGGTGGTGGCAACACCGCCGTGGAAGAGGCCCTGTACCTCTCCAACATCGCCAGCAAGGTCACCATCATCCACCGCCGCGACAAGTTCCGCGCCGAACCCATCCTGATCGACCGTCTGCTGCACAAGGTCACCGAAGGCAAGATCGCCATCCAGTGGCATTCCACCCTCGATGAAGTGGTCGGCGACGATAGCGGCGTCACCGGCATCAAGATCAAGTCGACCCAGGACGGTGCCATCACCGAGATCCCGGTGCACGGCCTGTTCATCGCCATCGGCCACAAGCCCAACACCAGCATCTTCGAGGGCCAGCTGGAGATGCACAACGGCTACCTCAAGACCCGCACCGGCACCGAAGGTTTCGCCACGGCAACCAGCATCGAAGGCGTGTTCGCCGCCGGTGACGTGCAAGACCACGTCTACCGCCAGGCCATCACCAGCGCCGGCACCGGCTGCATGGCAGCACTGGATGCACAACGCTATCTGGAAGGCCTGGAATGAATTCGTGAGAATTCATGACAATTCGTGATAAATTGCTGCGCTGCGAGAACTCGTAGCGATGCAGGACGTCAAAAGCCGGTAACGAGTGATCGTTCCGGCTTTTTTTGTTTTCACTCAATCAACTATAACGAACAAGGAAAACACCGTGCCCCGCCTCACCCCTGCTGTCCTGAGCCTGCTTGCCCCGCTCGGCGTGGCCGCTGTCCTGGCCGCCTGCAGTGCCTCCCGCGAACCCCAGGCGACCGACACGGCCGCCTCCGGCCGCTGCGATGCCGGCAAGGCAGAACACCTGATCGGTGAAAACCTCAGCGGCTACGTGGAACGCCAGGCGCAGGCCGAATCGGGTGCGACCGACACGCGCGTGCTCAAACCGGGCGATGCCGCCACCATGGACTTCAACCCGCGCCGGCTGAACATCCACGTCGATCCCGGCGGGGTCATCATCAAGGTCGCCTGTGGCTGATTTGTGGGACTTGTGAGGCGTCACACAACATCCGTCATACAGATCATCTCAAAGCTGAAGTAGTGACGAGCTTCTGATACAGTAGCCAGCTCAGGAAACATTCGCTACAGGGTTGGGTGGCTGTCATGGCGACAATGAAGGATTTCTCGGCGCTCAAGGGATTGCGCCAGAAGTTGAAGGAACAGGAAAAAGCGCAGGCCGAAGCGCTGGCGCAACAACAACGCCAGGCCGCACAGGCCCGCGAGGAAGCCAATCTCTTTCGCAACAGCGTAGGCCAGGTTGCCCCCCTGCGTCCAAAAACGGCCGACAAGGCGCACCATGCGCCGGTGCCACCGGCGCCCATCGCGCGCCAGCACCTGGCCGATGAACAGGCCGCCCTGCTGGAATCGCTCTCCGACGAATTCACCGTCGAGACGCTGATGGACAGCGACGAAAACCTCAGTTTTGCCCGCCCTGGCGTCGGATCCGACGTGCTAGGAAAATTGCGTCGCGGCAACTGGGTGATCCAGGCCCAGCTAGACCTGCACGGCTACCGCCGCGACCAGGCCCGCGAGGCGCTGGGCGAGTTCCTGCGCCAGTCGCGTCGGCGCGGTCTGCGCTGCGTGCGCGTGATCCACGGCAAGGGACTGGGTTCGGTCAACAAGGAACCCGTACTCAAGCACAAGGTGCGCAACTGGCTGGCCCAGAAGGATGAAGTCATGGCCTTCTGCCAGGCACGCGCCGCCGATGGTGGCGCCGGCGCGCTGGTGGTGCTGCTCAAGTCCAGCGAACGGACCTAGCTCCCTTCAGGGCGTGGCCAACGTATCGAGCATGGCCACGATAGCCTCGAAGTGCGGCCGTGCCGCGACATCGGCGGACAGGCAGGCCTGGCGCACACCGGCCAAGGCCGCGCGCTGCCGCTGGCCAGCTGCATCGTCAGGCTGGCCGTGTGCCAGCAATTCTTCCAGCAGACAGCCGTAGGCCCGCACTTCCATGGCCTGCATGCCCCAGGCGTGCGCCTGCCCGGCATCATAGAGCCACGCCGCGCCAAAATCCCCCAGCAAGGCTTCGCCTTCGCGATGCAGGATGTTGTGACCGTACAGGTCGCCATGCACGATGCCCTGGGCATGCAGGTGGGCCGCCGCCGAGGCGATATCGCGCGCAATGGCCAGCACCTGGGTCCAGGCCAACGCAAAACCTGGCGCGTAGACATCACGCGTGCAGGATTGCAGGCTGGGCGGGCCAGCCAGGGTCGTGAAATCGGCAGCAATGAGCGGCATCACCAGGCCCTGCAACGCTTGCGGATGGCCCTGCAGCCGTCCCAGTACGGGGATCAGCCCGCGGTGGCTGCCAGCCGTGATGCAGGCGGCCATCTCGCGCTCGGGCAGGCCGTCGCTGGTGACCGCGCCCTTGAAGAGCTTGACCGCCACGGGCCGGGCCTGGTCATTGACCGTCCACCGTGCGGCGTGGATCACGCCGGAAGCGCCCTCCCCCAGCTTGTCCCCCAGTTGCAGGTCGTTCCAGCCGATATCGGCCACCTGGGTGTTGCGATCGGCGGCATCTTCTACCTCCTCGCACCAGGGATTGCCGGCCATGGCCAGCCAGCTCAGGCGCGGCAAGGTCAGCAGCCAGTGCGGAAACGCCGCCAGCGCATTGGCCGACAGGCGCAGCAGTTCCAGGTTGCGGCAGGCCGCCAGTTCCGGCGGCAGCGCACTCAGGCGGTTGCCGGCCAGCATCAGCTTCTGCAGGCGCGTGCAACGACCGATGCTGGCTGGCAGCTGGGTGATGCGGTTGTCGGTCAGCACCAGCCAGCGCAACGACGGCGGCAGGGATTCACCCGGCACGTGCTCGATACGGTTGGCCTTGAAGCCGATCATCTCCAGTGCAGGACAGCGCCCCAGCACAGCCGGCAGTTCGGTGAAGGGATTGTCGGAACAGAAGACGATGCGCAGCCGCGTCAGTCGTGGCAGGTCATCGGGCAGGCTGGTCAGCTCGTTGCCGCTGAGGTCGAGGATTTCCAGCGTATCGGCCAGCGTGAAGATCTCGCGCGGGAATTCGCGCAAGCCGCAGGACAGCGACAGCCGCGTGATACCGGCCAGCGCGCCGCTGCGCAATTGTTCCATGGTGTGCATGCAAAGAGAGGGGATGCGATCAAAGCGCGCAGTGTAGCAGCCGGCGTCGACCTATGGGCTCAGAACAGGTCGAGCTGGTTGCCGTTGGCGCGCCCGGCAGGCGTCGAGGGAACCACCTGCGGACGCCGGAAGCGGCTGGCATCGAGCGTGGCGAAGGCGCGGTTGCGATGATCGATGCCCAGGCGTCGGCTGGCCTTTTCGAAGCGCTGGTGCAGCAGGTCGGCCCAGACACCCGTGCCGCGCATGCGGGTAGAGAAATCGGCGTCGTAGTCCTTGCCGCCACGCATGTCCTGGATGCGGTTCATCACCCGTGCCGCCCGGTCCGGGAAGTGCGCCTGCAACCACTGCCGGAACAGCGGACTGACCTCCCATGGCAGCCGTAGCACGATATAGCCGGCCTGCCCGGCGCCGGCCTCGACGGCCGCTTCCATGACCCGCTCCAGGTCCGGCTCGGTCACGAAGGGGATCACCGGCGCAATCGATACGCTCACCGGAATACCCGCCTCGGCCAGGGTGCGGATCACCCGCAGGCGCCGCGCCGGGCTGGCCGCGCGCGGCTCCAGCGTGCGCGCGATGGCACCATCGAGGGTGGTGATGGTGACGGCGGCAATGGCCTGGCGCTTGGCCGCCATGGCGGCCAGCAGGTCGATGTCGCGCTCGATCAGGGAGGACTTGGTGATCAACGCCACCGGGTTCTCGCAGTCGTGCAGGATCTGCAATATGCGGCGCGTCAACTGGCGCTCGCGCTCGATGGGCTGGTAGGCGTCGGTATTGATGCCCACCGTGATGGTATCGGGCTGGTAGGAGGGTCGCGCCAGCTCGCGCAGCAACAGCTCGGGCGCATTGGTCTTGGCCACCAGGCGACTCTCGAAATCCAGCCCCGGCGAGAGGCCCAGGTAGCTGTGCGAGGGCCGCGCGAAGCAATAGATGCAGCCATGCTCGCAGCCGCGATAGGGATTGAGCGACAGCGAGAACGGCAGGTCCGGCGAGCTGTTGCGGCTGATGATGGACCTGGCCTCTTCCTCGGTGACGATGGTCTTCAGGCGCGGCGGTTCGTCGTCTTCATCATCGTCGTTGTCCTCGCGCCCCTCGCTGCCCTCTTGCACCGATGCTGCCGCGCCAGCGGACCTGTCAACAAAGTCCAGCGCTTGCCATCCATCATCGAACTCCTCGCGGTTCACCGATTCATAGCGCCCGCGCAGGTTGGTCACTGCCCCCCGGCCCTTCTGCGCGACCTGCGGCCGGTGCACGAAGCCCTCCGGCGTCAGGGTCGGATCGTCATCGGTGGGAGGCTGCGGCTGTTCCGGGAAAGGAGTAGCGATGCCTTGCGGAAACTTAGGGAAACGGGCCACGTCGGACTCAACAATACTGTATAAATAAACAGTATTTTGCCTGCACTTCTGCCGGCCCGCAAATGCTGTTTCAATTTAGCCCGGTGCCGCATTAATCGGTTATGCTTGTTCACCCCCGGCTTCCCGAAACACAAGAAAGCGACAAAAAAGGGGGAGCCCGAACCGGACAGGTTCCAAGGAGACAAGGATGCAATACCACCAGGCAAACCGGCCCGGCGCCGGTGCATTGCTGGGCGCCACGCCTTTGCTGCAGGCCACGGCCGATGGCCTGCCGGACCTGCAGGTGATCGAACGCTCGCACCAGCGCAGCTCTTCCTATGGCATCACGCGCAGCCAGCGTCCCGACCTGGATCAGCTCTCGCGCGCCGACCTGGCGCAGACGCTGGAAGCCAACCAGGTCCTCTCCGGCCACGCCCGGCCGGTCATGGAAACCCTCTACGACCAGATCCGCAATACCCACAGCATGGTGATCCTCTCGGACGCCGAGGGCACCATCCTGCATACCCAGGGCGACAGCGACTTCCTGACCAAGGCCGATCGGGTGGCGCTCGGGCCGGGCGGACGCTGGTCGGAGCAGCTGCGCGGCACCAATGCCATCGGCACCGCCCTCTTCGAGCAAAAGCCCACCACCGTGCATGCCCAGCAGCATTACCTGGATGCCAATGGCTTCCTGACCTGCTCGGCTGCGCCCATCTTCGACCATCGCGGCCAGGTGCTGGGCGTGCTGGATGTCTCGGGCGAATGCGGCAGCTTCCACAAACACACCATGGCGCTGGTGCGCATGTCGGCGCAGATGATCGAGAATCACCTGCTGGCCGGCAGCTTCCCCGATTGCATCACCCTGCACTTCCATAGCCGCGCCGAATTCGTCGGCACGCTGGTGGAGGGCATCGTCAGCTTCAACCCCGGCGGACGCTTCCTGGCGGCCAATCGCAGCGCGCAGTTCCAGCTGGGCCTGTCGCTGTCGGCGTTGCAATCGCATACCTTCACGTCGCTCTTCGGGGTGCCGCTGTCGCTGCTGTTCGAACATCACCGCAAGGCGGGCAGCGGCCTGCTGGAACTGTGCCTGCACAATGGCATCCGCATCCACGGCCGCGCCGAACTGCGGCTGCGTGACCAGCACTTCCAGCATGCCCGCGAAGCCGTCATCGATGCGCCCGAGGCATCCCCTGCCAGCATGCCACTGCTGCCAACGGCAGAGCAGCAGCCCACGCGAGGCCCGGCGCGGCCCGACCTGGCGGCGCTGGACACCGGCGACGCCCGCATGAGCGCCATCATCGCCAAGCTGCGCAAGGTCATCGACCGCGACATCCCGGTGCTCATCACCGGCGAGACCGGCACCGGCAAGGAGTGGCTGGCACAGGCCATCCACCGCGCCAGCGCACGCTTTGGCGCCACCCAAACCCGGGGCGGCGCTGCCCCCTTCGTGGCCGTGAACTGCTCGGCCATTCCGGAAAACCTGATCGAAGCCGAGCTGTTCGGCTATGAAGACGGCGCCTTCACCGGTGCCCGTCGCAAGGGCGCCATCGGCAAGATCGCCCAGGCCCAGGGCGGCACCCTCTTCCTCGACGAGATCGGAGACATGCCGCTGGCCCTGCAGGGCCGCCTCTTGCGGGTGCTGCAGGAGCGCGCGGTCACGCCGCTGGGCAGCCACCGGGTCATCCCGGTGGAGTTTGCGCTGGTCTGCGCGACCAACCAGCCGCTGCGCGAGATGGCGGCGCGCCATGCCTTCCGCGAGGATCTCTACTACCGCATCAATGGCTTGCAGGTGCGCCTGCCGGCGCTGCGCGAACGCAGTGACCTGGCGCAGCTGGCGTACAAGATCCTGGAGCAGGAAGGCGGTGCGGATGCACCACGCTTCGACGCCGAGGTGGAGGCCCTGCTGCTGGCCAGCCGCTGGCCCGGCAACCTGCGGCAACTGGCCAACCTGATCCGCACCGCCCTGGCCATGGCCGACGGCGAAGAGGCCATCGGTCTGCACCACCTGCCCGACGACTTCCTGGAGGAAGCCGGCGCACCGGCCCCGCTGCACGACGTGACCAGAGAGCTGCGGCCCGCCTCGCTGTCCATCGAGGACAATGAATGGGCCACCATCGAACGCGCCCTGCGCAGCCATGGCGGCAACGTCAGCGCTGCCGCCAAGGCACTGGGGGTGTCACGCAATACGATCTACCGGCGCCTCAAGTCACGCGCGCACTGAGTGGCGCCAGGGCCTCGTACTCTTCATCCGAAAACAGCCGCGAGCGCGTCAGGAAGCGCTTGCCGCTGCCATTCTCCAGCGAGAACATGCCGCCATTGCCGTTGACCACGTCGATGATCAGTTGCGTGTGCTTCCAGTATTCGAACTGGTCGGCGCCGATGTAGAACGGCACGCCATCGATCTCACCCAGATGGACGTCAGTATCGCCCAGCGTGAAATCTCCCGCCGGATAGCACATCGGCGCGCTGCCATCGCAACAGCCGCCGGACTGGAAGAAGATCAGCTCGCCATGTCGCGCCTTCAACTGGCGCAGCAATGCCACCGTGGCCTCGGTGGCCGTTACCCGTTGCGATGCCGCCATCGTTGCTCTCCCTTGTAGAGTCGCATGTAAAAGCGGCGCCGGCCGCAGAGCGGTCCGGCGCCGAAGCTGCCTTGCATCAAGGAGTCAAACGGAGATCAGAAGAAGCCCAGCGCCTTGGGGCTGTAGCTGACCAGCAGGTTCTTGGTCTGCTGGTAGTGGTCCAGCATCATCTTGTGGTTTTCACGGCCGATGCCGGATTGCTTGTAGCCGCCGAAGGCCGCGTGCGCCGGATAGAGGTGGTAGCAGTTGGTCCACACGCGACCGGCCTGGATCTCGCGCCCCATGCGGAAGGCACGGGTGCCGTCGCGGGTCCACAGGCCTGCGCCCAGGCCGTAGAGGGTGTCGTTGGCAATCGCCAGGGCCTCGTCCTCATCCTTGAAGGTGGTCACCGAGACCACCGGGCCAAAGATCTCTTCCTGGAAGATGCGCATCTTGTTGTTGCCCTCGAAGACGGTCGGCTTGACGTAGTAGCCCGAGGCCAGGTCGCCGCCCAGCGCTTCGCGACCGCCGCCGGCCAGCACCTTGGCGCCTTCCTGCTTGCCGATGTCGATGTAGGAGAGGATTTTTTCCAGCTGCTCCTGCGAGGCTTGCGCGCCGATCATGGTGCTCTTGTCCAGCGGGTTGCCCTGCTTGATGGCGGCCACGCGCTTCAGGGCACGCTCGATGAAGCGCTCGTAGATCGACTCCTGCACCAGCACCCGCGAGGGGCAGGTGCAGACCTCGCCCTGGTTCAGCGCGAACATGGCGAAGCCTTCCAGGGCCTTGTCGAAGAAGTCGTCGTCCTTGTCCAGCACGTCGGCGAAGAAGATGTTGGGCGACTTGCCGCCCAGCTCCAGGGTCACCGGGATCAGGTTCTGCGAGGCGTACTGCATGATCAGGCGGCCCGTGGTGGTCTCGCCGGTGAAGGCGATCTTGGCGATGCGCTTGTTGGAGGCCAGCGGCTTGCCGGCTTCCACGCCAAAGCCCTGGACGATGTTGACTACGCCCGGCGGGATCAGGTCGGCGATCAGTTCGATGAGCACCATGATCGAGGCCGGGGTCTGCTCGGCCGGCTTCAACACCACGCAATTGCCCGCAGCCAGGGCCGGGGCCAGCTTCCACACGGCCATCAGGATGGGGAAGTTCCAGGGGATGATCTGGCCGACCACGCCCAGGGGCTCATGGAAGTGATAGGCGTAGGTATCGTTGTCGATGGTGCCGATGCTGCCTTCCTGGGTACGCACCGCGGCGGCGAAGTAGCGGAAGTGATCGATCGCCAGCGGGATGTCGGCGGCCATGGTTTCACGGATGGGCTTGCCGTTGTCCAGGGTCTCGGCGGTGGCCAGCAGCTCCAGGTTGGCTTCCATGCGATCGGCGATCTTCAGCAGCAGATTGGCGCGATCGGTGGGCGAGGTCTTGCCCCAGCTCTTCTTGGCGGCGTGGGCGGCGTCCAGGGCCAGTTCCACGTCCTCGGCGCTGGAACGGGCCACTTCACAGAAGGCGCGTCCGATCACCGGGCTGATGTTCTCGAAGTATTCCCCCTTGACCGGCGGGACGAATTTGCCACCGATGAAGTTGTCGTAGCGTTGCTTGAACGGGTCGCGTACGCCGAGTTTGCTGATGTCTGCCAGGTTCATGTCGTCTCCGATGGTTATGGTTTGAAACCCCGCGCAACTAGGGCGGCCGTGGCTGCCAAGGCGGGCGTTCACCCTCATCAGGGGCAAGTCGCATGCCAGCCGCGCCAGGCCCGCGCAGCGCGGCTGGCCGCCGCGCTGCGTGGTCAGCCTGTGTCAATCTGGCGCAGATCGGGACAACACCGCGCAACACGCTGCAACACCGACTGGCACATCAGGACCCAGGCGATGGACGTAAAAAAACCGGCCAGCGGCCGGTCTTTTCTTGTTGCCGGGCAAGGATCAGACGGCGTCCGGGCCGGTCTCGCCGGTGCGGATACGGATGACCTGCTCCACTTCCTGGACGAAGATCTTGCCGTCGCCGATCTTGCCGGTGCGGGCGGCCTTGATGATGGCATCCACGGCCTGCTCGACCACCTTGTCATCGACCACCACCTCGATCTTCACCTTGGGCAGGAAATCGACCACGTATTCGGCACCGCGGTAGAGCTCGGTATGACCCTTCTGGCGACCGAAGCCCTTCACTTCGGTGACCGTCAGGCCCGTGACGCCGACCTCGGCGAGGGATTCACGCACCTCGTCCAGCTTGAACGGTTTGATGATGGCGGTCACTTGTTTCATGGCAATTCCTCTCTTGATGTGTCGTAAAGAAACGATCTGATAAATATCGGTTGCAGCGTTGTTGTTGTTCTGGTGTCAGGGCCGTGGCCACCCTGCCCACCTGGGCATTGTCAATCAGGCGCGCGCCGCTTTCAACCTTTGCAAGCAGGCAGCGCCTTAAAAAAACCGGAATCAGGCCTCCACATCCGGAATACGGGCCAGATCGTCCATCCACACGGTGGCCTCGCCATCGCTGGGCGCACGCCAGTCCCCACGGGGCGAGAGCGAGCCGCCGCTACCAACCTTGGGGGCGTTGGGCACGCAGGAGCGCTTGAACTGGCTGGTCTTGAAGAAGCGATGGACGAAGATGCCCAGGTTCTTCTTGATCTGCGGCAAGCTGTACTGGTTGTGGGCGCCGTGCAAGCCATCCGGCCAATGGCCGGCGTCGCGGTCATGCCAGGCGCTGTGGGCCAGGAAGGCCACCTTGCGGGGGGCAAAGCCGTAACGCAGGATGTAGTACAGGTTGAAGTCCTGCAACTCATACGGCCCGATGAAGTCCTGGGTACGCTGCCCCGGCTCGCCGGCCGTGGCGCCCGGCACCAGTTCCGGGCTGATCTCGGTTTCCAGGATGTGGACCAGCACTTCCGGCTGCCGCAGTTCCAGCGAGCCCGATTCGGCCACCCAGCGCACCAGGTGGGTGATCAGGGTCTTGGGCACGCTGGCATTGACGTTGTAGTGCGACATGTGGTCACCCACGCCATAGGTGCACCAGCCCAGCGCCAGCTCCGAGAGGTCGCCGGTGCCGATGACGATGGCGCCCTGGTGGTTGGCCAGGCGGAACAGGTGGTTGGTGCGCTCGCCGGCCTGGACGTTCTCGAAGGTGATGTCGTAGACCGGCTCGCCGCGTGAATAGGGGTGATCCAGGTCCTTCAGCATCTGTTCACAGCTGGGACGGATATCGATCTCGCGGGCCGTGCAGCCGACCTGGGCCATCAGCTGATGCGCCTGCACCAGCGTGCGGCTGCTGGTGGCAAAGCCGGGCATGGTATAGGCCAGGATGTTGGCGCGCGGCAGGCCCAGCTTGTCCATGGCCTTGGCGCAGACTAGCAGCGCATGGGTCGAATCGAGCCCGCCGGAGACGCCGATGACGACCTTCTTCAGTCCCGAGGAAGACAAGCGCTGCACCAGCGCCTGCACCTGGATGTTGTAGACCTCGCGGCAACGCAGCTCGCGCTGCTCGGCATTGGCCGGTACATAGGGGAAGCGCGCCACGCGGCGTTGCAGCGGCAGCGCCTGCTGCGGTTGCGGCAGTTGCACCTCGAAGCCGACCACCTCGAACTTGCGCACCTCCTCGGCATGGCGGCGCACCGACTGGCCGAAGGTGGTCTGGTGGATGCGCTCACGTGAGAGCCGTTCCAGGTCGATGTCGGCGTAGATCACATGGCCGCCCGCAGCGAAGCGCTCGGACTCGGCCAGCAGCTCGCCGTTCTCGCAGATCAGGGCCTGGCCATCCCAGGCCAGGTCGGTGGTCGATTCGCCATTGCCGGCCGAGGAATACAGGTAGGCCGCCAGGCAGCGCGCCGACTGCTGCGCCACCAATTGATGACGATAGCCCGACTTGCCCACCACGATATTGGAGGCCGACAGGTTCACCAACACGGTAGCCCCGGCCAGGGCCGCAAAGGATGACGGCGGGATCGGTACCCAGACGTCTTCGCAGATCTCGATGTGGAAGCGGAAATCAGGAATATTGCGGATATCGAACAGCAGCTGGCTGCCAAAACCCACTTCCTGGCCCAGCAGGGTGACGCTGCGCGTGACGGCGCAATCGGCGCTGCTGAACTGGCGCGCTTCGTAGAATTCGCTGTAGTTGGGCAGGTAGCTCTTGGGGACTACACCCATGATGCGGCCGGCGCTGACCACCACGGCGCAGTTATAGAGCTGGTGATCCACCTTCAGCGGCATGCCCACCACCAGCGCGGCGGGGATGCGCGAGGATGCCGTCACCACCGACTGCAGGGCCTGCAGCGAGGCCTCCAGCAAGGCACGCTGCTGGAACAGGTCTTCGCAGCTATAGGCCGACAGGCCCAGCTCGGGGAAGGACACCAGCACCGCGCCACGCGCGGCGGCCTGCTCGGCCAGGGCGATGGTGCGTTCGGCGTTGAAACCGGGATCGGCCACCTTGCAGTCCGGCACCGCCACCGCGACGCGGGCGAAACCATGGCTGTAGAGATTGAAGAAATCGCTTTGCATGTCGTACTTTCTGCTCGTGCTGTCTGCGTGTTGCCGCGGCGGCGACACGTTCCGTTCATTTTGCGTAGAATGCCTGATCGACCGCGGCCGTCGGCCGCGCCTGCCTTGCTTGCCTCTCGCAGTCCATGGATTATCGCACGCGAATCGTTTCTTCTCTGGCCGAGATCGGCCAGTCCCGCTGGGACAACCTACTGGGGGCCCAGGAGGAGGCCAATCCCTTCCTCTCCTATGCCTTCCTGCATGCCCTGCACGAGAGTGGTTCGGCCTGCGCCGAGACCGGCTGGGAGCCGCAGTACCTGAGCCTGTGGCAGGACGATGCACTGGTGGCGGCCATGCCCTTGTATCGCAAGTTCCACTCCTATGGCGAATACGTCTTCGACTGGGCCTGGGCCGAGGCTTACCAGCGCCATGGTGTCGAGTACTACCCCAAGCTGCTCTCGGCCATTCCCTTCACGCCGGTGCGTGGAGCGCGCCTGCTGGCCGTGGACGATAGCGCCAGATCGGCCCTGCTGGCGGCCCTGCAGGAACTGCAGCAGGCGCCCGGACATTCGTCCACCCATATCCTCTACCCGCCGCCGGACCAGGCCGAGATGCTGGCCGAGGCCGGCTTTCTGCTGCGTAGCGGCGTGCAGTTCCACTGGCATAACGAAGGCTATGCCAGCTTTGCCGAATTCGTCGATACCCTGGACCGCAAGAAACGCAAGAACATCCTGGCCGAGCGCCGCAAGGTGGCCGAGCAAGGCATACGCTTCGTGTCGCTGCGCGGTTCCGAGATCGGCGAGCAGCACTGGCGCTTTTTCAACCGCTGCTATCGCCACACCTATTCGGCGCACTACTCCACGCCCTATCTGAACCTGGATTTCTTCCTGCGCATCGGCCAGAGCATGCCGCAGCACCTGCTGCTGACCCTGGCCCTGCGCGGCGACCAGCCGATTGCCTCCTCGCTGACCGTGCACGATCAGGACACTCTCTACGGTCGCTACTGGGGTGCGCTGGAACACATCCCCTGCCTGCACTTCGAGACTGCCTACTACCAGCCGCTGGAATTCTGCATCGCCGAGAAGATCACCTGGTTCGAAGGCGGTGCCCAGGGCGAGCACAAGATGGCGCGCGGTTTTCTGCCACAGAAGACCTGGTCGGCGCACTGGCTGGCGCACCCCGGTTTCTACGATGCGGTAGAGCACTTCCTGGCCCGCGAGGGCGGCGGCATCGATGGCTATATGTCGGAGCTGAACGAGCGCAACCCCTTCCGCCATCCCCTGCCCTGATCGGGCCGCATCGGGCCCGAGCTGGACAGGGGCCTAAGTGTCAGCTAAGTCCGGCTCTGTATCGTCGACGACTCCGCGACCCTTACGCCAAGGAGCCAGCATGACACCATACTCGCACGCCGCCGTCAAAGTTCCCGCAGTGACCCTGCTGTTCTGGGTCATCAAGATCGCCGCCACCACCCTCGGTGAAACCGCCGGCGACGCCGTCTCCATGTCCATGCAGCTGGGCTACCTGGTGGGCACGGCCATCTTCGCCGCCGTTTTCCTGCTGGCCGTGGTGGCGCAGATCCGCGCCCGCGCCTTCCATCCCTGGCTCTACTGGGCCACGATCGTGGCCACCACCACAGTCGGCACTACCCTGGCCGACTTCGCCGACCGCTCGCTGGGCATCGGCTATGCAGGCGGCGCCAGCCTGCTGCTGGGCCTGTTGCTGGTGTCGCTATTCATCTGGCATCGCACCCTGGGGTCGGTGTCGGTGAGCAGCATCAGCACGCCCAAGGCCGAGGTGTTCTACTGGGTCACCATCATGTTCTCCCAGACCCTGGGCACGGCGCTGGGCGACTGGGTGGCCGACAGCGCCGGGCTGGGCTATACCGGTGCCGCAATGATCTTCGGGGCGCTGCTGCTCTTGATCGTGGTGATCCATTATTCCAGCCGGGTCTCGACGACGCTGCTGTTCTGGGCCGCCTTCATCCTGACCCGGCCGCTGGGCGCGGTGGTCGGCGATTTCCTGGACAAGCCGCATGCCCAGGGCGGGCTGGAGCTGAGCCGCTATGGCGCCTCGGCGGCACTGCTGGGCTTCATGCTGGTATGTCTGCTGGCGTTCCGCCAGAATGCGGCCCGCGCCACGCACTGAAGTCATAAAACAACAAACGGTACGCAACATCCTGGCAACCCCAGCATAAGATTTGTAAATAGGAATTGTTCGCAATATAATCTAGGTCATCGCATCCTGGTCCTTGTATCGGGGTGGATCGCCTTGGTCCAGCCGCAGTCGCCACGACACAGTCGATTCAATTCATCGTCTCGCTTGTTTCCGGCTCTGAACGTATCGTGGCTTATTCCAGCAATGCGCCCCTGGGCGACTCCATCGAGCAGGTCTACGGCAACCATCACGGTTGGCTGTACGGCTGGCTGTGGCGCCAGCTCGGCTCGCGCGAAGATGCCGCCGAGCTGGCCCAGGATACCTTCCTGCGCCTGCTGGCGGCACGCCAGGCGACGGTCCTGGCCGAGCCCCGCGCCTACCTGCGCACCGTGGCCCATGCACTGGTAGTCAATCACTGGCGCCGGCGCGACCTCGAACGCGCCTACCTGCAGGCATTGGCGCTGCGGCCCGAGCGCGAAGAACCCTCTCCCGAACAACGCGCCCTGGTCCTGGAAACCCTGGTGCGCATCGATACCATGCTCGATGGCCTGGCGACCAAGGTGCGCCGCGCCTTCCTGATGGCCCAGCTCGATGGCATGAGCTACCTGCAGATCGGGGCCGAACTCGGCGTCTCGGACCGCATGGTCAGGAAGTACATGGCGCAAGCCATGCTGGCTTGCATGAGCCTGCTCGACGACTGAACATCTCCCTGCCCCATGCCTGAACAGCTCCAGTCCTGCCCTCCCTCACGGATAGACAACAAACCCTCCTTCATGCAATTGCAGCAGGCCGCCGAATGGTTCGCCACCCTGCGTGCCGAGGATGCCAGCGAGGCCGACCGCGTCCGCTGGCGCCAGTGGCTGAACCAGGACGATTGTCACCACGCAGCCTGGCGCCGGGTGGAGGCGGTCAATGCCGAATTCAACCTGCTCTCGCCGGTGATCGATCATCGGGTGCTGTCCCCGCAAGGCCGCAGTCGCCGCCGCGCGATCAAGACCCTGGCCTGGGTCGCCGCTGGCGTGGGCGTAGCCGGGACGCTCGGCCAGTCCGGCCAGTTGCGCGACTACGTCGCGGCCCTGCATGCGCAATACCGTACCGGCATCGGCCAGACCCGCCAGCAGCAGCTGGCCGACGGCTCGACGCTGTGGCTGAACACGGCCAGCGCGGCGGACGTGGACTTCGATGGCGCCTGGCGGCGCGTCATGCTGCACCGGGGCGAGCTGATGATCCAGACCGCGCATGACGCCCACCTGCCGCCGCGCCCGCTGGTGGTGGACGTGCGCGCCGGTCGCCTGCAGGCGCTGGGGACGCGCTTCCTGGTGCGCCTGGTCGATGGCGCCACCCTGCTCACGGTACTGCAGGGACAGGTCCGCATCACCCCGGCCGGGATGGCGGCGCCGGTGGTGGTGCAAGCCGGCACGCGCGTGCGCTTCACTGCAGACCTGGTCGAGGCAGCACAACCGGCCGACGACAGCATGGCGGCCTGGTCGAGACACCTGTTCATGCCCGATGGCGTCCGGCTGGACGACTTCCTGGCCGAGCTGGGCCGCTATCGGCACGGCTACCTGGGCTGTGCGCCCGAGGTGGCGGCGCTGCGCCTGGTGGGCGTCTACCCCCTGGACGACACCGATCGCGTGCTCCAGGCCCTGGAAGCCACGCTGCCGGTCCGGGTGCGCCGCATCCTGCCCTGGTGGGTCAGCGTCGACGCTGCCCCTGCCCCGGCCCCGGCTTGACCCACCATGCGCCGGGGCCGCGTCCCCGCGCAGAAAATATTTTCCCGATTCCGGTTCCGCTTTTTTGATCTCGATGGGCAATAGGAATAAACCACCAACGAGTTCAAGAAGGGCATCCCATGCAAACACCCCGCTCCACCTCGCCGCAGATGCGGCTCGCGCCGCTGGCCGTGGCCGTCCACCTGGCCTGCATGACCCTGCCGCTGGTCCTGCCCGGCGCCGCCCTGGCGCAGCAGCCCACGCCCGGCCAGGCCAATCAGGCGCCCAAGCGCGCCTATGTGATCGCCGCCGGTCCGCTGGGGCAGGCCTTGCGCCAGTTCGCCGCCGACGCCAGCATCCTGTTGTCAGCCGATGCCCGCCTGGTGGAGGGCAAGACCTCCGCCGGCCTCAATGGCACCGTCTCGCCCGAACAGGGCCTGGAACGCCTGCTGGACGGCACCGGCCTGGTGGCGGCACCCCAGGGCGATGGCAGCTTCATCGTCATCAATTCCGGTGCCACCAGCGCCAGCGCCGATGGCAAGCTGCCGCAGGTGGCCGTGGTGGCCGCGCCCACCGGGGAAGCCGACGGTACCTATCGCGCCGTCCCGCATGCCTCGACCTTGCGTGGTGCGGCCACACCGCTGGAGATCCCCCAGATCGTCAACGTGGTGCCGGCGCAGGTGATCAAGGACCAGCGTCCGCGCAACCTGGACGATGCCCTGGCCGACGTCAGCGGCATCACCCAGGGCAATACCCTGGCCGGTACCCAGGACACCATCATGAAGCGCGGCTTCGGCGGCAACCGCGATGGCTCGGTCATGCGCAACGGCATGCCGCTGGTGCAGGGACGCGCCTTCAACGCCACCAGCGAAAGCGTGGAAGTGCTCAAGGGGCCGTCTTCCCTGCTCTATGGCCTGATGGATCCGGGCGGCGTGATCAACATCATCACCAAGAAACCGTTGCTGCAGCAGTACAACGCCATCTCCTTCGGCGGCTCCACCTATGGTGATGGCAAGAACGGCGGCCAGCTCACGCTCGATACCACCGGCCCCATCGGTGACTCCGGGCTGGCCTATCGCCTCATCGTCGACCGCACCGACCAGAACTACTGGCGCAACTTCGGCCAGATCCAGGAAACCGTGGTCGCGCCCTCGCTGGCCTGGTATGGCCGCGATACGCAGGTGGTGTTCCAGATGGAACAGCGCGAGTTCCTCTATCCCTTCGACCGTGGCACCGCCATCGATCCGCGCACCAACCGGCCCCTGGCCATTCCCGCCGAGCGCCGCCTGGACGAGCCCTACAACAACATGAAGGGCAGCAGCGAAACCGCACAGCTGACGGTGGATCACCAGATCAATGCCGACTGGAAGGCCCACGTCGGCCTGAGCTACAACCGCGAAGTCTATGACGCCAACCAGTTGCGCATCACCGGCCTGAACGCCGCCGCCGGCACGCTCGCCCGCAGCAACGACGCCACCCACGGCGCGCTATCGACCGACAACTACGGCATCGCCTATGTGGATGGCAAGTTCGACCTGGGCGGCTTGCGCAATGACCTGCAACTGGGCGCCGACATCGAGTATCGCAAGATCTATCGCGCCGACCTGCTGCGCCAGACGGTGTCGGGCTCGTTCAACTACCTCAATCCGGTCTACGGACGCCTGTCGCCCTCGACCACCGTCTCGGCCTCCGACAGCGACCAGACCGACCTGCTGCACAACCAGTCGCTGTTCGTGCAGGATGCGCTGCATCTGGGCCAGCGCTGGATCGTGGTGGGTGGTCTGCGCTTCCAGGACTACAGCCAGATGGCCGGACGCGGACGCCCCTTCAAGGCCAATACCAACCTGTCCGGCAACCAGTGGCTGCCGCGCGCCGGCCTGATCTACCAGCTCGACCCACAAGTCTCGCTGTATGCCAGCTATACCAAGTCGCTCAAGCCGACCTCCTCGATCGCTCCGCTGGCCAGCGGCGTGGTGATCGATTCGGCCGTGGCGCCGGAAGAGGCGACCTCGTGGGAGACCGGCGTGAAGTACGATAATCCGAGCGGATTGTCCGGCACCCTGGCGCTGTTCGACATCAAGAAGAAGAACGTGCTGGTCTCGCAATTCAACGCCAGCACCAACCTGACCGACTGGCGTACCTCGGGGGCGGCGCGCTCGCGCGGCGTGGAACTGGATGTGACCGGTCAGATCAGCAAGCGCCTGTCGTTGATCGGCAGCTACGCCTATCTGGATGCCAAGACCACCGAGGATCCGCTCTATGCCGGCCTGCGCCTGTGGAACGTGGCCAGGCAGACGGCGGCCCTGAGCCTGGCCTATGACGTCGGTCCTATCGTCGGCGGCAGCGACAAGCTGCGCGTGGGCGGCGGCCTGCACTACGTGGGCGAGCGTCCGGGCGACTCGGCCAACAGCTTCATGCTGCCCGCCTATACGGTGGCCGATGCCTTCGCGACCTATGACACCAACATCGGCGGCAAGGCGGTCAAGTTCCAGTTCAACATCAAGAACCTGTTCAACAAGACCTACTACACCTCCAGTGCCAACCAGTACTTCGTCTCGCTGGGCGATGCGCGCCAGTTCTCGTTGCTGACCTCGGTGGAGTTCTGACGATGCGCAACTTCTCCTGGATGGCCGCAGCTGCCCTGGCTGCCTCGTTGATGGCCAGCTCCGGGCTGGCATGGGCTGGCACCGACATGCCCGCCGTCTCGCTGCGCAGCGACGTGTTGCCCGGCACCGGGCATAGCTGGGGCACGGGCAGCCTGGATCCGACCCGCCCCTACCTGTTCCTGGCCCGGCGCGAAAACGGCCTCACCGTCTTCGATACCGACCGGAATGCGGTCGTCACTACCCTCCCCGGCACAGCCGGCGCCAACGCGGTCGCCTTTGCGCCGGCACTGGACCTGGCCTTCGTGGCCTATATGGATGGCACGCTGGGCGTACTGAAGCTGTCGACGCTGACGCAGCTTCGGCGCCTCCCGATCGATAGCGGCAATCTCAACAACCTGGTCTTCGATGCCGTCAGCGGCAAGCTGCTCATCACCGGCGGTCGGCGCGCCGAGCGTTCCGACATCTGGCTGTTCGATCCTGCCAGCGGCCGGGTCGTGGCGCAGCGCAGCTTCGCCGCCCGCAAGTTCGATGCGCCGCTGGCACTGGCCGATGGCACGGTGCTGGTACCGCTGCGTGACGAGGGACGCGTCATGCGCCTGTCGGCAGCCACCCTGCAAGCGCTGCCGGGATGGGAGGGCAAGCGCTTTCCCGGCTGCGAACATCCGAGTGCGCTGGCCGCCGACGAGCAAGGGGGACGCCTGTTCATCGCCTGCCGGGGCAAGGCGCCGCAATTGTCGGTTGCCCGCCTCGACGACGGCACCGCGCTGGCCAGCTTGCCGGCCGCACCGGCCATCAATGCGCTGGCCTGGGATGGCGCGCGCCGGCTGCTGCTGCTCCCCAGCGGCAATGCCGCCAGGCTGGACCTGGTCCGGCTGGAGGAGGACGGCGCCACGCCGCGCTACCGTCCGCTCGGCTATGTCGGCACCCGACCATGGGCGCACAACATGGCCTACGACCCGGTACGGGGCCGCGCCTTCCTGTTCACCATGGACTTCATCCAGCCGGCCCCGGATGCCAAGGGCGAGAAGGCCGACCCGGTCTTCCTGGCCGACAGCTTCACGGTACTGAGCGTGACCCTGGGCAGCGCCCGCTGAGCATCCCGCCCCGCTCATCACGTTCCATGCAAAACGGCCGGCCGGTGCATTGCGCACCGCGCCGGCCGTTGACATCGGCAACTCCCGTGCAGCTTATTTGTAGCCCACCCGATCCAGCATCTGCAAGACCTTCTGCTGGTTGGCACCGACGGCGCCGATGTTGATCACTTCGGCCTTGAACGAACCCATCTTGACCAGGGCAGGATTCTCGGTCTTCACGCTCTTGACCGCCGGCCATTCGTTATTGCCTTCGGCGAAGTGGCGCTGGGCCGAATCACTGGCCAGGTATTCCAGGAACTGCACGGCCTCGGCCTTGTGCGGGGCATGCTTGGCCACGCCACCACCGGCGATGTTGACGTGCGCGCCATAGCTCTTCTGGTTGGGCCAGACGATGCCGACCTTCTCCATCAGGGCCACGTCTTCCGGCTTGGTGGAACGCAGCAGGCGGGCCACGTAGTAGGAGTTGGAAATGGCGACGCCACACTCACCCGAGCCGACCGCCTTGATCTGGTCGGTATCGCCGCCCACCGGCTGGCGCGCCTGGTTGGCAACCATGCCCTTCAAGATGGCTTCGGTCTTGGCAGCGCCATCGTGTTCCAGCAGCGCGCCGAACAGCGAGACGTTGTAGGGGTGCGAGCCGCTGCGGGTGCACAGCTTGCCCTTGTTCTTCGGGTCAGCCAAGGCTTCGTAGGTGTCCACGTCTTCCGGCTTGACGCTGGTCTTGTTGTAGACGATCACGCGGGCACGGGTGGAGAAGCCGAACCACTGGGTGCCATCGCTGCCTTCCTTGCTATGCAGGTTGGCGGGGATACGCTCCTCCAGCAGCTTGGACTTGACCGGCTGGAACAGGCCTTCGCTCTGCGCCTTCCACAGGCGTGCCGCATCCACCAGCAGGATCACGTCAGCCGGGCTGGAAGCGCCTTCGCTCTTCAGCCGTGCCAGGATGCCGGCGTCGTCACCATCGATGCGGTTGATCTTGATGCCGGTGGTCTTGGTGAAGTCGGCGTAGAGCGCTTCGTCGGTCTGGTAGTGGCGCGCCGAATAGAGATTGAGCACCTTCTCCTGGGCGACGGCAGACAGGGCTGTCGCGACCAGCACGGCGCCGACAGCAAGTTGACGAGGGAACATGGACCATCCTTTTCAAAAAGAGTGAAATGAGCAATTCAGCGCCGCGGCAATGCGGCGTTTCTTTTTGGCGCGGAGGGCGGTCCGGGATGTGGCTCCAGGTGGAACCGGTGGACGATGCGGTCGCGATGGGCGCTCTGGGGACGCCTCGTTAAGGATGTATGGTGATTGCGGTGCGAACACCGGCAGCGACTATAACACAAACAAGAAGCATTATCATCTCTGCCGGCTTGCCCCTGGGATCAGGCCAGCACCTTGACGGCGAAGTCGACGCCGATGCCGGCCCACCACTCCTGCTCCTTCTGGATCCAGAAGGAGATGCTGGGATGTTCCTTGATGTAGTCGCGCCGGATCTCCAGATCGATGCGGCTCTTGAGCTTGACCCTGACCTTGTCCAGGTCCAGCGTGATGTGCGCATGGCGGAACATCACCGCCAGGCGCAGCGCCAGCGTGGCCTTGGCGAAGTCGATGTCGGCCAGCAGGTCGCTGATCTTGCGCAGGTTGCCCTTCTGCCCCAGGATCAGCGTGCTCATGAGGCGTTGCTCGCGGGTGGTGAAGCCCGGCAGGTCGGCATTGGCGATCATGTAGGCCGAATGCTTGTGATAGCCGGTGGGCGAGACCACCAGACCGGTCTCGTGCAGCAGCGCGCTCCAGTGCAGGTAACGCTCATAGGAATCGGTGGCCGGCTTCAACAATTCGAAGAAGCCCAGCGCGGTATCGGCCACACCATGCGCGCGCGCGGCATCGACGTGGAAGCGGCGGGCGAACTCCTCCACCGAGCGGTCGCGCCGGTCGGCCTTGGTGGCGCGCAATTGCAGGTCCCACATCACGCCCATGCGCAGGCCGGCTTCTACGGGTGTCACCACCTCGATCCCGAACTCCTGCATGAAACCGATCAGCACTGCCAGGCCACCCATGATGACACCGGCGCGGTCGGGCTTCATGCCATCGAGCGCGATCTGGCTGACGTGGCCGAAGTCGATGAGCCGCTGCATCAGGTCGTCCAGGCTGGGCAAGCTGATGCGGCCATCCCCCATGCCATTGCGCCGGATGGTGTCGGCGATGGCGCGCATGGTGCCGGACGAACCGTAGACATTGACGCCGGCGGCATCGAAGCTGAACAGGTGGACCGCATCCTCGACATGCGAACGCGCCGAGATGATGGCGCGCTCGAAGGCGGCGGCGGTGATGGCGCCATCCGGGAAGAAGGCCAGGCTCTGGTTGACGGTGCCGATGCCGAAGGATTCCACGTGGCGGATATGCTCGCCCAGGCCGCGAATGACCTCGGTGGAACCGCCGCCGATGTCGATGACCATGCGCTCTTCGCCGGCATCGGCCAGCACGCCGGCCACACCCATGTAGATCAGGCGGCCTTCTTCCTCGCCGGAAATGATTTCCACCGGATAACCGATGGCGCGCTCCAGCTCGGGCAGCAGCTCGGCGGCGTTCTTGGCCACGCGCAAGGTATTGGTGGCCACCACCCGCACGGCGGTGAGCGGATAGTCGCGCAGGATGGCGCGAAAACGCGTGAGCGAATCGATGGCGCTCTTACAGGCCTGCTCGGTCAGGTTGCCGCTCTTGTCGATGCCGGCAGCCAGGCGGATGGGATCGCGCGCACTCTTGATGACCCGGATGCCATCGTCCTCGTACTTGCCGATGTGCAACCGAAAGCTGTTGGAACCGAGATCTACCGCTGCAAACATGCCTTTCCTTCCGCAATCGCGACCAAGCCAATTGCCTAAATAATTTAAACCACGAGCTGTCTCCCGACAGACAAGATAATCGGCGCGCATGACAGATTGATGACAGCCTGCACGCTGTAGAATGGCGGCACTGCGTCACCATGGTGCGGCGCAGCTATTATTTTATACAATTTATCCTATTTACCTTCCATGCCCGGCATTCTTTATCTGGTTCCCAACACCCTGGGAACGACCGAGCTTCCTAGCGACATCGACGCTGCGCATCCGCTGGATGCGATCATTCCGCGCGAAGTGCAAGCCATTGCAGCGCGGCTGGATTACTTCGTGGCCGAGAACGCCAAGACCACGCGCGCCTTCCTCAAGCTGCTGGGCAGCAGCACGCCGCTGGCCCGGCCCATCCAGGAAATCCGCATCGCCGAACTCAACGTCAACACCGATGCCGCCGCCCTGCCCGCCTTGCTTGCGCCGCTGCTGGCGGGCCAGGATGGCGGCCTGATCTCCGAAGCCGGCGTGCCGGCGGTGGCGGACCCCGGTGCCAACCTGGTCCGGCTGGCGCACCAGCATGGCATCCAGGTCCGGCCGCTGGTGGGGCCGTCGTCCCTGCTGCTGGCGGTGATGGCCAGTGGCCTGAACGGCCAGAGCTTCGCCTTCAATGGCTACCTGCCCACCGAGGCCGAGGCCCGTCGCAAGCGCATCGCCCAGCTGGAAGACCGCTCGCGCAAGGAGCGCCAGACCCAATTGCTCATCGAGACGCCCTATCGCAACGGCGCCATGCTGGAAGCCCTGGCCCAGAGCTGCCAGGCCACTACGCTGGTGTGCGTAGCCACTGACCTGTCGCTGCCCACCGAATCGGTGCGCACGTTGACCGCCGCGCAATGGAAGGCTGCACTGGCCGGCAAGACGGGGCCGGACTTCCACAAGAAACCAACGGTCTTCCTGCTGCTGGCGCAATAAGACGGCCGCACACCTGGATGCGCAAAAGACAAAGGCCGGTTGCAGTGAGCAACCGGCCTTTTGCATGGTGCAAGCCCGAAGGCCGCTGGACTAGCGCAACTGCGGCGGCGCCGCCGACATCATGGTCTTGGCGAAGCCGGCGCCAAAGGCTACGCCGAACTTCTTCAACACGCGCTCGGAGAGGTTCTCGGTCTGGGTATAGTCCACCACATCCTCGGCCTTGATGACGTCACGCGCCACGCTGTCGACCGTACCGTAGCCATCGGCCAGGCCCAGCTCGACCGCCTTGGAGCCGGTCCACACCAAGCCGGAGAAGGTATCCGGGGTTTCCTTCAGACGCGTGCCGCGCCCCTGACGCACCACCTCGATGAACTGCTGGTGGATCTCGTCGAGCATGGACTGGGCGTATTCGCGCTGCTTGGGGCTCTGCGGGCTGAAGGGATCCATGAAGCTCTTGTTCTCGCCCGCAGTGAGCAGGCGACGCTCCACACCCAGCTTGTCCATCAGGCCGGTGAAGCCGAAGCCGTCCATGAGCACGCCCACCGAACCGATCAGGCTGGCCTTGTTGACGAAGATCTTGTCGGCCGCTGCCGCGATGTAGTAGCCGCCGGAGGCGCAGACCTCTTCCACCACCACGTAGATGGGTTTCTTGGGATAGGCCTTGCGCAGGCGCGTGATCTCGTCATTGATCATGCCGGCCTGCACGGGACTGCCGCCGGGACTGTTGATCTTCAGGATCACGCCGACCGAATCGGTGGCGGCGAAGGCCTTGTCCAGCGCCGGGATCACCACGCCGGCCGAACCCTGGCCTTCGGAGTCGATCGCGCCCTTGATCTCGACCAAGGCCGTATGGGTGCCCAGGGGCTCACTCTCGGTCTTGCCGTAGGTGAAGGCCATCCAGGCCCCCAGCACGATCACCACCAGGATGGCGATGCGGAAGAAGATGCCCCAGCGGCGACGGGCGCGCTGTTCCTTGACGGCGAACAGGGCCAGCTTCTCCAGCACGTCGCGCTCCCAACCGGACTTCTTCTCTTCGCGCGCACCGGCCGGGACAGGAGCGGAGGGCGGCGGCGACTGCGGGGCCGCTTGCGGCTTGTCAGATTCGTTGTTGCTCATAGGCTCACTCAAAGCGGCGCACCAGCCCAGGGCCGGCTTGCGCCAGATTTCCGTTCAGGCTCATGCCTGGACGGGCTTGACGATGTCGTCGGGGCACCAGTAAACCTGGCCATCCCGCTCCACCGCCATGATCTTACGCAAATGCGCGCCGGTACAAGGACCGCCTTCGCATTTCCCGGTATCGGGGGCATAAACGGCCCCGTGTGTTGCACACATGAGATAGAGGCCGCTGGATTCGAAGAATTCGCCTTCGGCCCAGTCCAGCTCCACCGGCACATGGGCGCAGCGGTTCAGGTAGCCATAGACCACGCCACCATAGCGCACCACGAAACCGGTGGTCTCGTCGCCATGGACCTGCACCGGAAAACGCTTGCCCAGTCCCCCTTCGGCCAGTTCGGCCGAGGCGCACACCAGGATCTCACCGGAGGTCGTCATGCAGTGCTCCCCGGCTCAGGCATGGTCGGTGAGCCACTGATGCAGCTCACGGATGGATTTGGCGGAATACAGCGGCGCCAGCGCCTGCAACTGCTGCGCCGGATGCGCACCGAACTCCACGGCCACGCCACGCGCACCGGCGTTGATGGCCATCTGCAGGTCGTGGGTGGTGTCGCCGATCATCAGGGTGCGCTGCATGTCCTGGCCCAGTTCGCGCGTCAGCTCCTGCAACATGGCCGGATGCGGCTTGGAGAAGGTCTCGTCGGCGCAGCGGGTGGCGTCGAAGGCGGTGAGCAGGCCGGTGGTATTCATGGCCCGGTTCAGGCCGACCCGGCTCTTGCCGGTGGCCACGGCCAGGAAGTAGCCCTGCTGCGAGAGATCAGTCAGCATCTCAGGCACACCCTCGAAGAGGGTCAGGTCCTTGTCCTGGCCGAGATAATGATGACGGTAACGCTCCACGATGCGCGGGTAGTACTTGGGATCCACATCCGGGATGGCAGCCTGCATGGCATCCTGCAAGCCCAGGCCGATCACGTAGGAGGCCGCGCTCTTGTCGGGAATCGGCAAGCCCAGATCACGTGCGGCCGCCTGGATGCAGCGCACGATGGTGGAGGTGCTGTCCATCAGGGTGCCATCCCAATCGAAGACGATCAGGTCGAATTGCTTTCTTGCCATGTCTGGTGCTCTCTTTGCGGCGGGAAATGCGATTTTGTTAATGCCGGGCAGAAAGTATCATATCCCGGCCGACTACGTGCACTGTCCTTCAGTCCCCCGCGCCAGCCAGCATGTTGTAGGGCAGCAGATCGCCCTCGGCCCCGCCCTCCAGGCTGCGCAGGAATTTCGCGCATTCCTCGGGCAGGCCTGCCTTCAGGGTGACGGTCTCGCCGGTCTCGGGATGCTGGAAACTGATGCGCCAGGCATGCAGGAACATGCGCTTGAAGGCGATACGCTTGCCATCGGCCTTCTGCAGCGCCTTGTTGAGGGTGAAGTCGCCGTACTTGTCGTCGCCCACGATGGGAAAGCCGCTGGAAGACAGGTGCACCCGGATCTGGTGGGTGCGCCCGGTCTTCAGTTCGGCTTCCAGCAAGGCGAATTCACCGAAACGCCGCAGCAGCGAGAACACCGTATGCGAGGGCTGGCCGTCGGCCTGCACCCGCACGCGGCGCTCGCCATCGGGCGTGCTGTACTTGAACAGCGGCAACTTGATGTGCTGGCGGGCATTCTGCCAGTCGCCCTGCACCAGGGTCAGGTAGCGCTTGTCGGTCTTGCCGTCGCGCATCTGTTCATGCAGGCTGGTCAGGGCCGATCGTTTCTTGGCGATCAACAATACGCCGGAGGTATCACGGTCCAGGCGATGCACCAGCTCCAGGAACTTGGCCTGCGGCCGGGCCGCGCGCAGTTGCTCGATGACGCCGTAGCTCACCCCCGAACCGCCATGCACGGCGACCCCGGCGGGCTTGTCGATGACCAGCATGTGGCTGTCTTCGAGCAGGATGCGGAACTCGGCGCCAGGCACCACCGCCTCCTGCTTCTCGGCCACTCGTATTGGCGGCACGCGCACCACGTCGCCTTCGGCCAGACGGTAGGTCTGGTCGATGCGGCCCTTGTTGACGCGCACCTCGCCCGAGCGCAGGACACGGTAGATATGACTCTTGGGAACACCTTTGCAGACACGCAGCAGGAAGTTGTCAATCCGCTGTCCCGCCTCTTCGTCGGAAATGGTCAGCAACTGCACCTGAGGGACGTTCTGCGAGGCGCTTGCACTCCGGGTGGCCGGCGCCTGGTCGGCGCTTTGAGAAGCCCCCCTAGAAAATCTCGCTAAGTCCTTCATTTTGAATATATAATCGATTGACGCCGATCAAAAAACGGCGTCAGTAGAATAAAAAGGAACATTCTACACAAGAGGAGACTTCGTCAGCCTCGCTCATTTGCAAAATTGACGAAGGGGGCCCCGAAAACCACGACGCGCGGCATCGCAGACGCAATAAAAGCCCTGCAACGGTTGACAATACAACCGATCATGTCGCTTGCCTGGTCAACGTAAAGGCCTCGAAACGAGTACGCACCTTCCCTGCGCGAGTCCAGTTTGCACCGCAGTTGCAATCGGATGACAGCATGGAAGTGGAACAGATTTGTTTGGATCATCAGGATAAAAGTCTGGCAAGACTCGCATCCGGTGCCCCGGAAATCGTCCGCAGCGCACAGCCCCTGGCGACAAGCAGCACAACGGGCGGCAGGCCCAACCGGCCAGCCCCTCTTGCAGCGCTTTGCCCGGGCCATGCCGCGGCCGCTGCCGGAGCATCGCGAAGCTTGCCGGTTGATGCAGTAGAACCCGATCGCCGTCGCCAACCTCACTATGTTACGTTTGGCTCTACAGACCAGCTTACCGTCCGCAGTTGCCTGCGCGACCGCCTATGGCGGAGCGCGCGGCGCGGATACGGTGCTGCCCGGCGTCCCGGTCCACTGCATCCGCGCCCCCTTGTGCTGGAGCGCCCGCTAAGGCGCACTCACACAATCAAGGCAATTCCCTCCCCAATCACTTCGTTCTCGCGTACATCCCCTGTACTTTTGGCCCGCTACCCCACACGGACGGGCCATTTGAAGGATCTTCGGATCCCGGAGTGAAAACATGAAACGCATGTTGTTCAACGCAACGCAGCAGGAAGAACTGCGCGTAGCGATCGTTGACGGTCAGAAACTGATCGACATCGACATCGAAACGACCGGACGCGAGCAGCGCAAGTCCAACATCTACAAGGGCGTGATCACCCGCATCGAGCCCTCGCTGGAAGCCTGCTTCGTCAACTACGGCGAGGAACGCCACGGCTTCCTGCCGTTCAAGGAAGTGGCCCGTTCCTACTTCAAGGAAGGCATCGACGTCCGTAACGCCAGCATCAAGGAAGCGCTGCGCGAAGGCCAGGAAATCATCGTCCAGGTCGAAAAGGAAGAACGCGGCAACAAGGGTGCCGCCCTGACCTCCTTCATCTCGCTGGCCGGCCGCTACCTGGTCCTGATGCCCAACAACCCGCGTGGTGGTGGCGTCTCCCGTCGCGTCGAAGGCGAAGACCGCCAGGAACTGCGCGAGACCATGGACAAGCTGGACCTGCCCACCGGCATGTCCGTCATCGCCCGCACCGCCGGCATCGGCCGCAACGTCGATGAACTGCAGTGGGACCTGAACTACCTGATGCAACTGTGGCGCGCCATCGAAGGTGCCGGCCAGTCCGCCTCGGGCGCCTTCCTGATCTACCAGGAATCCTCGCTGGTCATCCGCGCCATCCGCGACTACTTCCAGCCCGATATCGGCGAGATCCTGATCGATACCGACGAGATCCACGACCAGGCCCAGCAGTTCATGGCCCACGTGATGCCGGACATGGTCCATCGCGTCAAGCGCTATCGCGACGACGTGCCGCTGTTCTCGCGCTTCCAGATCGAACACCAGATCGAGACCGCCTACTCGCGTACGGTGCCGCTGCCTTCGGGCGGCGCCATCGTGATCGACCACACCGAAGCCCTGGTATCGGTGGACGTGAACTCGGCGCGCGCCACCCGTGGCAGCGACATCGAGACCACCGCCTTCAATACCAACCTCGAAGCTGCCGATGAAGTGGCCCGCCAGTTGCGCCTGCGCGACCTGGGTGGCCTGATCGTGATCGACTTCATCGACATGGAGAATTCCAAGAACCAGCGCGAAGTCGAAGGTCGCCTCAAGGACGCCCTGCACCACGACCGTGCCCGCGTCCAGATGGGCAAGATCTCGCGCTTCGGCCTCATGGAACTGTCGCGCCAGCGCCTGCGCCCGTCGCTGTCCGAAGGCAGCCACGTGACCTGCCCGCGCTGCAACGGCACCGGCCACATCCGCGATACCGAATCCTCCGCCCTGCAGGTACTGCGCATCATCCAGGAAGAGGCCATGAAGGAAAACTCGGCCGCCATCCATGTGCAGGCGCCGGTGGACGTCGCCGCCTTCCTGTTGAACGAGAAGCGCGGTGAAATCCTGAAGATCGAGACGCGCCATCGCGTCACGGTCATCATGATCCCCAACAAGCACCTGGAAACCCCGCACTACAAGATGGAACGGATCAAGCACGACGATCCGCGCCTGGACGACGCCCAAGCCAGCTACGCCATGGCCGAGCAGGCCGATACCGACATCGGCTACAGCAAGCGCCAGAAGGAAGACGTGCGTCCGCGCCAGGAAGCCGTGGTCAAGGGCATCACCCCCGACCAGCCGGCCCCGATCGTCGAGCGCAAGGCCCCCGAACCGGTGGCCGCTCCCGTTCCCCCGCCGACGCTGGCACCGGAATCTGGCCTGCTGGGCAAGATCTTCAGCTTCTTCCGCAAGAAGCCGGTGGCACCGGTGGTCGCCCCCGCGCCCGTCGAAGCCAAGGCGCCTGCCAAGCGTGAAGGTGACCGCAACGGCCGTGGTGGCGAGCGCAATGGCCGCAACCGCAACCGTAACGAACGTGGCGGCGAGCGTGCCGAACGTGGCGAGCGCAATGCCGAGCAACGCAATCCGCGTGGCCCGGCCGCGCCGGAGCTGAAGGCTGGCGAAGCCGCCGAAGGCAAGCAGGTACGTCCGCCGCGTGGTCCGCGCGAGCCCAAGGAAGGCCGCGAACCGCGTGAGGGCCGCGAGCCGCGCGAAGCACGTGACGTGCAGGTCCGCGAAGGCCAGGAAGCCAAGGAAGGCCGCCGCAATGAGCCGCGCGAGCCCCGTGAGCCACGCGAAGGCCGTGAGCCGCGTGAGGGTCGTGAGCCGCGCGCACCGCGCGAAGGTCGCGAGCCGCGTGCTCCGCGTGGTGAACGCAAGGAAGCCAAGACCGAGGAAGGTCTGCCGCTGGAAGCCGCGCTGGCAGCTGGTGCCGCAACCGCAGGCGTGGCCGTGGCTGCCGGTGCAGTTGCCCATGCCGCTGAAGAGCAGGCGGTGGACGTAGCACAAGCACAAGTCGACGCCGGTGAAGGCGTCGAAGGCGCGGAAAACGCCGAAGGCGGCACCGAGCCGCGTCGCCGTCGCCGTCGTGGTGGTCGCAACCGTCATCGCCGCGAACGCGACGAAAACGGTAACGTGATCGAGAACGCCGACGGTAGCGAAGGTGAAGGCGCCGAAGCCGGCGAAGCCACCGAAGCGCAAGCACCGGTGGCTGCGCAGGAAACTGCACAGGTCGCCGTCGCCCAGGCATCGTTTGCGACCTCGCCGGTTGCGGCCGTTGAAGTCCCCGCAGCCGAGCCGGTCCAGACTGCTGCCCAGGTGGAAAGCGGCGTGAACGCTGTCGAAGCCGTTGCCGCCGCCGCAGCCGAAGCGACCGCTGCCGTGTTCTCCGGCCAGCCGGCCATTGAGACGGCCGCACCGTCCATCGATGCCAGCTTTGCACCGGCACCGGTGATCGAACCCGCACCGGTGGCAGCCTCCGAGGCCCCCATCGACGTGGCGCCGGCCGTGGAAGCCGCTCCGGTTGTGGTCGCAGAACCTGCCGCCCCGGCAGTACCGCAGCAGATCAGCTTGCTGGATGCTGTCGAGGCCAGCCCGGCTCCGGTAGCGGCTCCGGCAGTTGCTCCTGTGGTGGCCCCGCAAACGGCGCCCGCGGCGGTCCAGGCTGCCGCTCACGGCAACAATGGTGACCAGCTGGAGTCGCTGCAGCAGATGCTGTCGCAAGCCGGTCTGACGCTGGCCACGACCGATCCGGTCAAGCTGCGTGCCGCCCAGGAAGCGGCTGCCGCCTTCGTGCCGGCACCGCGTGTGCCGCGTGAACGCAAGCCCCTGCCGCCGCAATCGACCGAACCGCTGGTCCAGGTCGAAACGCGTCGCTGATCGCCGGCAATACTTGGCGCATCATGAAAAAGGGAGCTTCGGCTCCCTTTTTTCATGCCCGCACGCGTGACCTCGGCGCAGGTCTGCGCGGCAATGACGGGCAGATCTGGTCACAGTTGAGGGAGTCGGCAGCGATTACAGTGGCGACCCGGTTTTGCACCAATCGCCCAGAATGGCCGCAAACCCGCGCCAGGACTGATGTTGCCGGGCACTTATCGACCCATCGCATAGTGAATATGCAGGATTGTGCATCTATGGCGAACGACCAGCCGTGCTATCGTTACGCATCAGCCATCTCCATCCAGTATGAACAAGCGCGTCATTCCCATCGTCGACTACCGGCAAGCCGTTTCCGCCAGCAAGGCCGCTCCAGGCTCGTCGGCGACACTGCTGCCCAGCGAGCCGGTCGGCCTGCTCAGCGATGCACTGGGACGGCCGCTGCAGGATCTGCGCATCTCGGTCACCGACCGCTGCAATTTCCGCTGCGTCTATTGCATGCCCAAGGATGTGTTCGACAAGCAATACCAGTTCCTGGCGCACTCCGATCTGCTGAGCTTTGAAGAACTCACGCGCGTGGCGCGCCAGTTCGTCGCCCATGGCGTGCGCAAGATCCGCCTGACCGGTGGCGAGCCGCTGCTGCGCAAGAACATCGAGACCCTCATTGCCATGCTGGCGGCGCTGCGCACGCCGGACGGCCAGGAGATCGACCTCACCCTGACCACCAACGGCACCCTGCTCAAGCAGAAGGCGCAGGCCCTGCGAGAGGCCGGTCTCAAGCGCGTGACGGTCTCGCTGGATTCACTGGATGACGAGAGCTTCCGCAGGATGAACGATGTCGACTTCCCGGTGGCGCGGGTGCTGGAAGGCATCGAGGCGGCCCATGCCGCCGGTCTGGGGCCGATCAAGATCAACATGGTCGTCAAGAAAGGCGTCAACGACGACCAGATCCTGCCCATGGCGCGTCACTTCAAGGGCTCGCCCTACATCCTGCGTTTCATCGAATACATGGATGTGGGCAGTTCCAACGGTTGGCGCATGGATGAGGTGCTGCCCTCGGCCGACGTGGTGCGCCTGATCTCGGCCGAGATGCCGCTGGTGGTGGCCGATGCCAACTACACCGGCGAAACCGCCGAACGCTGGCGCTACGTCGATGGTGGCGGCGAGATCGGCGTCATCTCCAGCGTGACCCAGGCCTTCTGCCAGGATTGCTCGCGCGCACGCCTGTCCACCGAGGGCCAGGTCTATACCTGCCTGTTCGGCAGCCAGGGCCATGACCTGCGCAGCATCGTGCGCGGTGGCGGCAGTGATGCCGATCTGGCCGGCTTCATCGCCCAGCTGTGGGGCCAGCGCGGCGACCGCTATTCCGAATTGCGCGGCGCGGCCCAGGCAACGCCGGCACGCAAAGTCGAGATGTCCTATATTGGTGGATGAGCCTGGTCAGGTGCGCATATCGATTGCCCATCGTCCGTATTTCCTGCCATCACTTCCGCCCTCACTTCCGCCATGACCTCCACCACCACGCCCCCCCAGATCACCGCCAGCCACATCACCGGCCTGGTGCTGGCCGGCGGTCGTGGTACCCGCATGGGGGGCGTCGACAAGGGCCTGCAGCTGCTGCATGGCAAACCGCTGGTACAGCATGTGCTGGAGCGGCTGGCGCCGCAGGTCGGCACGCTGGCGCTCAATGCCAACCGCTCGCAGTTGCACTACGCGCGCTTCGGCTATCCGATCTGGCATGACCTGGAGTCCGACTATCCGGGCCCGCTGGCGGGCCTGCAAAGCGGCCTGGCGCACTGCACGACACCCTTCCTGGCCAGTGCCCCCTGCGACGCGCCACTGATCCCCTACGACCTGGTGGCGCACCTGGCCGATGCCATGGCCCAGGCCGGGGCCGAGGCCGCCTTCGCGGTCACGGTCGGAGAGGACAGGCGGCAGCGTCATCCGGTATGCTCGCTGCTGCGCACCTCGGCCAAGCCCTCGCTGGATGCCTTCCTGGACGCCGGCGAGCGCAAGATGGAGCGCTGGTTCGCCACGCTGCACTGCGTGGAGGTCGAGTTTCCCGAGGAGCGCGCCTTCTGCAACATCAACACCGGGCTGGACCTGCGACGGCTCGAAGAAGAACAATGACCCAGACTTCCCCGCATTGCCTCAACGACATCGTCAGCTGCATCAGCGGCTATGACCCCAACGCCATGACCGTGGAGCAGGCGCAAGCCGTGATCCGCGATTTCATCACCCCGATCGAGACCGTCGAAAAGCTGGCCATCCGCAGTGCCCTCTCGCGGGTGCTGGCACAGGACATCGTCTCGCGCATCGACGTCCCCGCCCACGACAACTCGGCCATGGATGGCTATGCCCTGCGTGGCGAGGATGTCGCCAGCGGCCAGCAGGTACGCCTGCAGATCGTCGGCGCGGTGCATGCCGGCGCCAGCTTCACCGGCGCAGTGCAACGCGGTCAGTGCGTACGCATCATGACCGGTGCGCCCATGCCCGCCGGCTGCGATACGGTGATCCCGCAGGAACTGACGGTCGACGCCGATCTCCATGGCGCCACCCCGGCCGTGACCCTGCCCGCTGGCCGCGTGCGCCCCGGCGACAACCGCCGCCTGCGCGGCGAGGACCTGGCACTGGGCAGCGTGGCCCTGCCACGCGGACGCCGCCTGCGTCCTTCCGACATTGGCCTGCTGGCTTCGCTGGGCATTGCCGAGGTACCGGTGCAGCGCCGTCTGCGGGTGGCGTTCTTCTCCACCGGCGACGAACTGCGTTCGGTGGGCGAGCCGCTGGAGGCGGGCTGCGTCTATGACTCCAACCGCTACACCCTGCACGGCATGCTCACGCGCCTGGGCTGCGATGTCATCGACCTGGGCGTGGTCCCCGATGATCCGACCGCGCTGGAGGCGGCATTCCGCAGTGCCTGCGAAGAGGCCGATGCGGTCATCACCTCCGGTGGCGTCTCGGTGGGCGAAGCCGACTACACCAAGCAGATCATGGCCAGCCTGGGCGAGATGACATTCTGGAAGATCGCCATGCGCCCCGGGCGGCCGCTGGCCTTCGGCCGCATCAGCTCACGCGGGCGCGATGCCTACCTGTTCGGCCTGCCGGGCAATCCGGTGGCGGTGACGGTGAGTTTTTCCTTCTTCGTGCGCGATGCCCTGCTGCGCCTGGCCGGCGCCGAAGCGGCGCCACTGCCGCGCCTGCGCGTCAAGGCCGTGAGCCCCATCCGCAAGAAGGCCGGCCGCACCGAATACCAGCGCGGCATCCTCGCCCCCGATGACGACGGGCGCTGGAACGTGCGCCTGACCGGCCTGCAGGGCTCGGGCATCCTGCGCTCGATGTCGGACGCCAATTGCATCATCGAACTGGAGCATGGCCGTGGCGATGTGGCCGCCGGCGAGGAGGTCTCGGTGGTGCTCTTCGATGGACTGGTCTAGGGAAACGTCCGACGGCAGACTGGCTCAAGCGCGTCTTCGATACGGCCCTGAAGGGCCTACTCAGTCCGAACGGTTTCAAATGGCTTGAAGAGAATTGAAGCAAAATCGCCGCTCCAGAGTCATCTGGAGCGGCGATTCCTTTTTAACTGTACGGCAGTAGCGCCTCAGATACCCTCGGTATCGTCGCCCAAGTCTAGCTCCCCTGTGCCCAGCAGCTTCTGCGCATTCTCGGCCGGCAATGCCTCCACCGACTTGAGCTTGCGGGTCATCTGACGGGTCCGTGTTTCGGCCTGGTCGATGTTCTTGGCCACGCGTTCCAGCGCGCTCTTGGTCGATGCCAGCACCTCGCCGAACTTGCCGAACTCGGTCTTGACCGCCCCCAGCACCTGCCACACTTCCGACGAACGCTTCTCCAGCGCCAGCGTGCGGAAGCCCATCTGCAGGCTGTTGAGCAGCGCTGAGAGCGTCGACGGCCCGGCGATGGTGACCCGGTGGGTGCGCTGCAACTCGTCCGACAGGCCGGGGCGACGCATCACTTCCGCATACAGGCCCTCCGTGGGCAGGAACAGGATGGCGAAGTCGGTCGTCAAGGGCGGCGACAGGTATTTCTCGGCGATGGTCTTGGCCTCGTTGCGCACGGCGCGTTCCAGCTCGCGGCCGGCCGTGGCCACGCCGTCGGCATCGGCACGCTCGGCGGCATCGACCAGGCGCTCGTACTGTTCCTTGGGGAACTTGGCATCGATCGGCATCCAGACCTGGGTACCGTCGTCCTTGGCACCGGGCAGGCGGATGGCGAATTCCACCCGCTCGCCGCTGGCCGGCACGGTCTCCACGTTCTTGGCGTACTGGTCGGGCGTGAGCATCTGTTCCAGCAGGATCTCCAGCTGCACTTCGCCCCAGGTGCCACGCGTCTTGACGTTGGTCAGTACGCGCTTCAGGTCACCCACGCCGGTGGCCAGCTGCTGCATCTCGCCCAGGCCCTGGTGCACCTTGTCCAGACGGTCCGAGACCAGCTTGAAGGATTCGCCCAGGCGTTGCTCCAGGGTGGCGTGCAGCTTCTCGTCGACGGTCTTGCGCATCTCTTCGAGCTTTTGCGCGTTGTCGTTCTGCAGGTCCTTGATCTTGGCTTCCAGCGTGGCGCGCACCTCGGCCATGCGCTGGGCATTGGACTCGGTCAGCGCCGAGAGCTGCTGGTGCAGCGTATCGCCGAAGCGCTTGAGCGAGATCGCCTGCTCTTCGCGACCGACCTGGGCCTGCAGCGTGATGGACTGGCGCATGCTGTCCAGTTGCTGGGCGTTGGTCTCGTTGAGTTTCACCAACTGCTGGGCGAAGCTGTCGATCTGCTTGTTCTGCAGCGAGGCCACGCTGGACATCTGGGTCGCCATGGTCTGCTGCAACTGGGCGAAACTGGCGCCCAGCTCCTGGCGCGTGCCTTGCGCGCTCGCCTGCACCTGGTTGCGCAGCTCGCGCTCGATGCGCTCGCCGGTGTCCTGCTGGTGACGCTGCAGGTCCTGCTGGAGCTGGAACAGCGCGTCCTCGATATCCACGCTGTCGGCCTGGCGCTGGCCCGAACGCAGCAGGATCAGTACCTGCAGCACGATGCCGACCACCACGAGGCCGGCAAGGATCATTTCCACTGAGGTCATGGCGGGCTTATTCGGGCTTGTTGCGCATCCAGTCGGCGGTCTGGTAGAGCGCCGCCAGGAGGCGTTTCATGAGGTCCTCGGGCAGGCCGACGTCCTGCATGGCCCAGGTCATGCAGCGCAGCCACTGGTCACGCTCGGACACGCCAATGGGGAAAGGCAGGTGGCGCGCGCGCAGGCGTGGATGACCGAACTTTTCCATGTACAGGCTGGGCCCGCCGGTCCAGCCGGAGAGGAACATATAGGTCTTCTCGCGCGAATTGTCCAGCGAGGGCGGATGCAGGGCGCGGATGCCGGCGAACTCCGGTTCCAGGTCCATCAGGTCATAGAAACGGTCGACCATCTCGCGCAGTTTTTCTGCGCCGCCGATGAGTTCAAAGGTGGTGGGCTGATTGGGATCTTCGATTTGCATAAGACCGCCATGATACCGCAGCCAGCCCGCCCCCGCCGGCCCGCAGGCGCGCGAAGTCGGGCTGGTTTGACCTGAATCGGATCAGGCCTCGCGCAAGGTCTGCAGGGGCGGACGACGCAGCACATGACGCAGTCCCACCCAGCCACCCAGGGCCGAGCACGCTGCCCCCAGGCCCATGCCGGCCACCCATACCAGAGGGCTGAAGCTCCAGTCGAAATTGAACACGTAGTGCGCCAGCGCCCAGCCGATGGCCGCCGCGCCACTGGCGGCCAGCAGGCCCGCCACCGAGCCCACCAGCAAGACCTCGATGCGCTGCGCCCGCGACAGCTCGACCCGGGTCGCGCCCAGCGCCCGCAACAGGCCGGCTTCGCGCACGCGCTCGTCCTGGGAGCCGGCCAGCGCCGCATAGAGCACCAGCACACCCGAGCAGAGCGTGAAGAGGAACAGGAACTCCACCGCCGAAATCACCTGCCCCACCACCTCCTGGATCTGGCGCAGCACGCTGCCGATATCGACCACGGTCAGGTTGGGATAGTCACGCGTGAGCGCATTGGCCAACCCCTCCTGCGGTGGTGCCAGGTGCACCGCGGTGATCCAGCTCTGCGGGGTGTCGCGCATGATGGCCGGGTTCATGATGACGAAGAAGTTGACCCGCAAGGAACCCCATTCCAGCTTGCGCAGGCTGGTCACCGGCGCCTCCACCAGTTGGCCGGCGATATCGAATTGCAGGCGGTCACCCAGCTTGATGCCCAGGGTCTGGGCCAGGCCGCGCTCCACCGAGGCTTCCGGCTTGCTGTCGTCGAACCAGCGGCCGGCCACGATGCCATTGCCGGGCGGGATATCGCGCTGGGTCGAGAGATTGAATTCGCGGTCCACCAGGCGCTTGGCGCGGTCTTCCGGGTAATCGGCGGCGCTGATGGCGCGGCCGTTGATCTGCACCAGCCGGCCCCGGATCATCGGATACAGCGCCACGTCGGCGACCCCGCCCTGGCGCAGCACCTGCTCCACCGCCTGGCGTTGGTCAGGCTGGATGTTGATGATGAAGCGGTTGGGCGCATCGGCCGGCGTGGCCTGGCGCCAGGCGCCGACCAGGTCGCCACGGATCACGGTGAGCAGCAACAGCGCCATCAATCCCAGCCCCAGTGCCACCACCTGCATGACGGCGGCCGCCGGACGGCGCTGCAGGCCGTCGATGGCAAAGCGCCAGCTCTGGCTGTCGACCAGGCCACGCAAGCTGCGCAAGCCACGCAGGCAGAGCCACGCCACCAATGCGAACAGGCCGAAGCCACCGAGGAAGCCGGCGATGGTCAGCAGGCCCAGCTTAAGGTCGCCCGCCTGCCACAGCAGCAAACCCGAGAACACCAGCGTACCCAGCACGTAACTGGCCACCGTCAGCGCCTGCGGCGCGCCCTGGTCGCGGCGGATCACGCGGTTATGCGGCACGTTGCGCAATTGCAGGATGGGCGGCAGCGCAAAGCCGACCAGCAACAGCAGGCCCGTGGCCACGCCCTGCACGGCCGGCTGCCAGCCCGGTGGCGGCAAGGCGGTGGGCATGAAGCTGCCCAGCCATTGCAGCAGCGCAAAATGGGCGGCAAAGCCCAGCAGCATGCCGATCACGCTGGCGGCCAGGCCGATGAGGATGAATTCGGTCAGGTAGAGCGTGGTCACCTGTTGCTGGGTCATGCCGAAACAGCGCAGCATGGCGCAGGCATCCAGGTGGCGCAGCATGAAGCGGCGCGCCGCCATAGCCACGGCCAATGCCGCCAGCATGGCCGAGAGCAGGCCCACCAGCGAGAGGAACTGCTCGGCACGGTCCAGCGTGGCGCGCATCTCGGGGCGGCCGCTTTCCAGCGATTCCAGACGCACGCCGCGCAGCTTGTCCTGTGCAATCTGTTGCTCTACCTGGTGCTGGAAGCGCTGCACCGTCGCTGCCGGGCCGGCGATGAGCAGCCGATAGGTCACCCGCGAACCCACTTGCACCAGGTGAGTGGCGGCCAGATCGGCCTCGGCCAGCATCACACGCGGCGCAAAGTTGACGAAGGCGCTGCCGCGATCGGGTTCCACCGAGATGACGGCGGCGATCTTCAGGGGCAGGTCGCCCAGCCGCAGGGTATCGCCCACGCGCAGGTCCAGCTGCGACAGGATCTGCGGATCGACCCACACCGTGCCCGGCTGCGGAATGCCATCGGCGGCGCGGTCGCTGCCGTCGGGGGCGCGCAGCTTGAGCTGGCCGCGCAGCGGGTAACCCGGGGTCACCGCCTTGATCGAGGACAGCAGCGAGCGCGCCGCGTCGCCCTCGCCGGCCTGGGCCATGCTGGGGAAGACCTGCGTCTGCGCCTGCAGCAAGCCCTGTTGGCGGGCCTGTTGCAGCCATTGCGGCGGCAGCGGCTGGTCGGCCGCCACCAGCAGGTCGGCGCCCAGCAGTTGATGGGCGTCACGCGCCATGCCGGCACGCATGCGATCGACGAAGAAACCCACCGACGACAGGGCCGCCACCGCCACGATCAGGGCAATCAGCAAGAAGCGGAGTTCACCGGTGCGCCAGTCGCGCAGGGTCATGCGCAGAGCTTGTTGGAACATGCGAAGAAGCCTGGAAAGAGGAAAAGGGATCGAGTACGCCGCAAGTTCAGCGCAGCCACAGGGCCACCAGGCCCAGCGCCAGCAGGACGCAGAAAGCCGTCAGCCAGCGCTGGCGGGCGCGCAGGCCATCCACCGTCGCCACCAGTTGCGCATTCTGCTCAGCCAGCGTGTTGATGAGCTGGCTGGCATCGAGTTGCTCGGCCTCCAGCTGGGCGATGCGCCGGGCCAGGTGCTCGGCATCGGTGGCGGCCGGCATGGCTTCCTGCGCCTGGATCTCGGACTTGGCCTTGCGTGTACGCGACCACAGGTCGCGCGCGCCCTTGACGATGCCTGGCGTGGCCTGCACCACATCGCCCCAGGGAATCATCTTGATGGCGGATAACCAGCTCAATCCCATCTGTCCTTCTCCTTTTTCCGGTTTTCCGGATACGGCTTGTTGCAATTTGGCCGAGAACCTCGGCCATGGGTGTTCTTCTAAGACACACAAAACGTGATTTTATCCCGACCAAGTCGCCCGGGTGCCGCCCCTCTCGCTTTCCACGCAGCAAGCCCCTGGGCGCTTTGTCATCGTCCATGGAGCCTCCCCCCGATGAAATCCCCGCTGTTTTCCCTGTCGGCCCTGGGCCTGTTGCTGGCCCTGGGCATGGGTCATGCGCAAGCCGCCGATTGCGCCAAGGCCGCCACCCAGGTCGAGATGACCGCCTGTGCCTCACAGACGCTGACCCAGGCCGACGCCGACCTCAATGCCAACTACCTGGCCTATCGCGCCAAACTCGACAAGGCGCGGCAGAACCAGATCCGCGATGTGCAACTGGCCTGGCTCAAGTATCGCGACCTGTCCTGCCGCTTCGAGAGTTCGGCCAGCGCCGGCGGTTCGGCGGCCTCACTGGCGCTGCAAACCTGCCTGGCCGACAAGACCCGCCAGCGCGCCGATGAGATCAAGGCACTGGCTGGGTGCCAGGAGGGGGATTTGAACTGTGTCCGCTAGTCAGTCTTAAACTTTCATGCTGTAATGCGCTCGTCTGAATCAACGGACAAACGAATCCACCTTGTTCAGGGAGCCTCCAATGAAAAAACTGCTGATCGCCGTGACCACCTTCGCCATCGCCGCCCCCATGCTGGTGGCCGCCCCCGCCATGGCGGAAAATGCGCAACAAACCAAGATGGCCACCTGTAACAAGGAAGCCACCGGCAAGAAAGGCGATGAACGCAAGGCCTTCATGAAGGACTGCCTGTCCAGCAAGCCTGCGGCCGCCGCACCGATGAGCCAGCAAGACAAGATGAAGATGTGCAATGCCAACGCCAAAGACAAGAAGGGCGACGACCGTAAGGCCTTCATGAAAGAATGCCTGAAGAAGGACAAGTAAATCCCTCCTCTGCCACTCCAATAAAAAATCCGCAAGCATGCTTGCGGATTTTTTATTGGGCGAACGATACCCGTCGTCAGTGCTGGGCGCGCTTGAAGAAGAACAGCCCCGCCCCCACCAGCATGAGCACGCCACCGAAGAAGCGGTTCTGCGCCTTGATCGCCTTCTGGCTGCGGAAGAAGCGTTGCAGCCGGCTGGCCGCAAAGGCGTAGCCGTGCATCACCACCAGGTCCACCGCCACCATGGTCAGCGCCAGCACCAGCAGTTGCAGCCATAGCGGGCGATCGTGATCGATGAACTGCGGCAGCACCGCTACCATGAAGACGATGCCCTTGGGATTGGTGGCATTGGTGAGGAAGCCCGTCATGCAACGCTGCCAGCCGGTCTGACCGCGATGGGCGATGGCATCGGCATTGGCCGCATCCAGGGCCTCGCCCTCCTGCTCGCTGGGCACGCGCGCACGCCACTGTGAGAAGCCCAGATAGATCAGGTACAAGGCACCAGCCACCTTGACGACATTGAAGGCAGTTTCGGACGCCACCAGCAGCGAACCCACACCCGCGCCTGCGATGATGAGGATCAGCACCAGTGCAATCTCCAGGCCCAGGATGGTGGCACTGGTGCGGCGCACGCCATAGTTCAGGCCATGGCTCATCGACAGTACGGCGCCCGAGCCGGGCGAAATCGCGATGACGCAAGCCGCAGCGAAGAAGGTTATCCAGGTTTGATAGGCCACGTGGTCTCCAGGGTGCAGTGACGGAAAGCCAGACATTATAAAGAAGCCTGCCCATGCCTGCGCAGCCCCCCTCCTCTGCCCCCCCCACTGAGCGAGGTATCCACCGACGGATTCGTTGAAAAAATGGCAGCAACGAATTCTTACAACTCCGTCATGAATTGAAACACTTTGATGTCGTCCGCCGTTGTGGCCGTTCGTTATAGGTAGCAAGGCGACACGAAAACGATCCAGCGATTACGCAAGATCAAGCGCCGAGCGTAACAACCACTTTCAAAAGGAAATTGCCATGAACACCAAATCCGTCATCGTCGCCTCCCTGCTGACTGCCCTGGCCTTGCCGGTGTTTGCACAGACTGGCAGCACCGCAGCAGCCGCACCGGCCGCCCCCACCGCCGCCGCTGCAGCGAGCACGACCGACGCCGCCCCCAAGGCCAAGACTGAACACGCCAAGCACAAGAAGGCTGTGGCGAAGTCTGAAAAGAAGGCCGAACACAAGGCGGAAAAGAAGGCAGATGCGAAGGCAGATGCAAAGGTAGAAAAGAAGGACGCCGCCGGCACCGACGCCGCCAAGACCAAGTAAGCAAGAGCAGCCGCTCATTACCGCACAACACAGACCACGTACTACGGATAAGCCATCCGCTTTTGAAAGGACACCATCATGAAGACCAAGACCATCATCGTCGCCTCCCTGCTGTCGGCCCTGACCCTGCCGGTGTTCGCCCAGACCGGTACCGCCACCCCTGCCGCTGCCACCCCGGCCACCACCGCCGCCGCACCGGCCAAGACCGAGGCAGCGCCCAAGGCCAAGACCGAGCACGCCAAGCACAAGAAGGCCGAGAAGAAGTCTGAAGCCAAGGCCGAAGGCAAGACTGAAAAGAAGGCGGAAAAGAAGGAAGCCGCCGGCACTGAAGCCAAGCCGGCCACCGATGCCGCCAAGACCAAGTAATTGCACGACGCACGCACACTGAGCACGTAGCACGGATGACGCATCCGTCACATTGAAACATCACCGAAAGGACATCACCATGAACACCAAGACCATCATCGTTGCTTCCCTGCTGTCGGCCCTGACCCTGCCGGTATTCGCCCAGACCGGTGCCACCGCGCCTGCCGCAGCTGCTCCGGCCACGACCGCCGCCGCACCGGCCAAGACGGAAGCCGCCAAGACCGAGGCCGCCCCCAAGGCCAAGGCCGAGCACGTCAAGCACAAGAAGGCTGCAAAAAAGAGCGAGAAGAAGGTAGAAAAGAAGGTAGAGAAGAAGGAAGCTGCCGGCACCGAAGCCAAGCCGGCCACTGACGGCGCCGCCAAGTAAGCCGTCCGCAAGGAGCAAGACCCGGGCGCCGCAGGCGCCCACCCATGTCAGGGATGACAGGGATGCCGCACCCTCGCCGCCAGGCCTGGGTGCGGTATTTTTTTATATTGTTTAGATTATTTATATTGTTTTCAGTCGGCCTGCCAGCGCAATGCGATCCGTTCGCCGTCGCTGGTGAAGTGGGTGCAATCCATCCCGATCCCAGCCGCGAAGATGAGCGCATCACCGGCAAACAGCAGCGGCAGGAAAGGCCGCTCCCAGGCCGGCACATCGGCGCTCTGGTATTGCTGCTTGAGACTGCGCGCCGGGCGATTGGCGCCTAGCTGGATGCGCTCGCCACCACTGCGCGCGCGCACCGTCAACGGCTGCTCACGCAGCCACTGCGGCGAAAAACCGGGCCGTGTATCGTCAGCCGCCAGCAACTCGAAATGTAGCTCGCCGTAGTAGGCATCGATGCGCAATTGCGCCTGTCCTTCCCAGCGCAGGCGGATCACCGTCCCCTCGGCGGGTGGCGTGCGACGCGGCGCGAGGAAGACGCGTTCGCGGTAGCGATGCACCTCGCCATCGGGATGCGAGACGCACAGCTGCGCCTCCACGTCAGCCTGCAGCAACTGGCTGCGCATCTCCTGCATCCACGCGGCCGAAGGCATGCGCATGCCGCGCAGGCCAAACCAGTGGCGCATCAGGTTCAGGAAACGCTGCTCGCTCAAGCCACGCAACGCCGGCATCAACAGGTGATCGTCGCGACGGCATTGCAGCAGATCGGCTTCGGCCACTTCGCGCAGCAGTTCCTGCGCGCCCTGCGCATGACCGGCACTGCGGGCCAGGCGCTGCTGATACCCCGGAAAGACCCGGCCCAGCGCCGGCATGACCTGGTGACGCAAGGCATTGCGCGTGTAGCGCGGGTCGGTGTTGGATTCGTCTTCTATCCAGGCCAGGCCACGCTGGCGCGCATAGGACTCCAGTTGCGCGCGCGTGATACCCAGCAGAGGACGCGCCACCAGGGTATCCGGGTCGCCCAGCAGGGCCGGTGCCGTGTGGCAGCTATCCATGCCCGACAGCCCGGCCAGGCCGCTGCCGCGCAGGAGCTGCAGCAAGACGGTCTCGGCCTGGTCGTCCAGGTGATGGGCGGTCAGCAGCAGGCGTGCGCCGTGCTGGCGGCACAGCCGTCCCAGGGCGGCGTAACGGGCCAGCCGCGCCGCCTCCTCCACGCCACTGTCGGCGACCCTGTCCAGTTGCACGCGCTCGGCATGCAGGGGCAGTCGGCGTTGCGCGCAGAAGTCCTGGGCATGCGCCAGCCAGGCATCGGCATGCACACTCAAGCCGTGATGCACGTGCAAGCCCAGCACGGGCAATCCCTGCTGCTGCGCCAGTTGCGCCGCCACATCCAACAGCACGGTGGAATCAAGTCCACCGCTATAGGCCACGGCCAGCGTATCGGTGGCCATATCGAAGGCGCTGGCCGCCAGCGTCGCCTGCAGGGCCTGCATCAGCGGCGCAAGCGAGCGGTCACCCGGGGAGGAAGAATGATCGGACATGGAAAAGCGGATCCTGAAATGACAAACGCCAGCGAAGCAATCGCTGGCGCCTGATGGAGCGTGACGAAAAACCGCTGGCTTATTCGGCCGAGTTCAATTCCTTGAACTTGCCATAGGCCATCAGCTTCTCGTGGCGGGCCGCCAGCAGCTCCTTGGTCTTCATGCCCTGGAACTGGCGCAGCGAATCCGACAGCGCCCGCTTGAGCAAGCCGGCCATCTGCTTGGGATCGCGATGGGCGCCGCCCAGCGGCTCGTTGACGATCTTGTCGATCAGGCCGATGGCCTTCAGGCGATGGGCGGTCAGGCCCAGCGCTTCGGCGGCGTCGGCGGCGCGGTCGGCGGTCTTCCACAGGATGGAAGCGCAGCCTTCCGGCGAAATCACCGAGTAGGTCGCATATTGCAGCATCAGCACCTGGTCGCCCACGGCGATGGCCAGCGCGCCGCCGGAACCGCCTTCACCGATGATGGTGGCGATCAGCGGCACCTTCAGTTCGGCCATCACGTACAGGTTGTGACCGATGGCTTCGGACTGGCCGCGTTCCTCGGCATCGATGCCGGGGAATGCACCCGGGGTATCGACGAAGGTAAAGATTGGCAAATTGAACTTCTCGGCCAGCTTCATCAGGCGCATCGCCTTGCGATAGCCTTCCGGCTTGGGCATGCCGAAGTTGCGCAGGGCGCGTTCCTTGGTGTCGCGCCCCTTCTGGTGGCCGATCACCATGCAGGCCTGGCCATTGAAGCGCGCCAGACCGCCGACGATGGACAGGTCGTCCGCAAAGGTGCGGTCGCCATGCAGTTCGTGGAAGTCGGTGAAGCACTCGCGCACGTAGTCCATGGTGTAGGGACGTTGCGGATGGCGGGCGATCTGCGAGACCTGCCAGGGCGTGAGCTTGGCGTAGATGTCCTTGGTCAGCTGCTGGCTTTTCTTGACCAGGCGCTCGATCTCCTCGGAGATGTCGACGGCCGAGTCGTCCTGTACAAAACGCAACTCTTCGATCTTGGCATCCAGCTCGGCGATGGCCTGCTCGAAGCCCAGAAAAGTCGTTGTCGATTTACTCATTGTGTTCCTTTTTCAACAAGTCCGATCATGCGGCGGGACGCCGGCCCGGTGCGGGTTGCGGCTCGATGATCCCGACCGTATCGGTTTGCCTTCAATCTTGCGAGGAGCGGAGTATACACCAGTGGCTCCCCCCGCCCTCTTCCCCATGGATCAAACCTGGTTCAGTAATCCGAAGGCAGCGGGTCCAGGCTGCGCCACAGATACCAGGTTGCGACGGTACGCCACGGTTCCCAGTTGGCGGCGACCTCGCGCGCATCGCTGCGCGAAACAGGCTCGCCCGAGAAATAGCTGACGCTGATGCCCTTGAGCAACCCCAGGTCATCCAGCGGCAAGACATTCGGGCGCAGCAGATTAAATATCAAAAACATCTCGGCTGTCCAGCGGCCGATGCCGCGGATCTGGATCATCTCGGCAATGACGGCTTCGTCTTCCATCTCCGCCCATTTGTCGGGATGTACCGTCTTGGCCTTGAAGTGGGCCGCCAGGTCGAGGATGTACTCGGCCTTGCGCTTGGACAGACCGCAGGCGGCCAGACCGTCGACACCGGTACGCATCACCTGCCCCGGCGTGCAGCGCGGACAGGCTTCCAGGAAGCGCTGCCAGACCGCATTGGCGGCCTTGGTCGAGATCTGCTGGCCGATCACCGAACGCGCCAGCGTGGTGAAGGCGTCGCCGCGCACCGTCAATTGCAGATCCCCGAATTGCGGGATGATCTTGCGCATGATGCGGTCGCGCTTCATCAGCTCGGCCTTGGCCTCTTCCCAGTAGGCCGGCACGATCAGGCTGGGATCGGCGGCACTGGCCTTGTGGTTGGTATTCAAATCAAGCTCTCCGCCATTCGGTCAGGCCGCCCGGTTTGTCTTCCAGAATGATGCCGGCGTCCGTCAGCTGCGCACGGATACGGTCGGCCTCGGCAAAGTCGCGGCCCTGCTTGGCCGCCTTGCGGGCGGCAATCAATGCTTCGATACCTGCTTCATCCAGTCCACCCGAGGCCGGCACCCCGCCCTTGAGGTAGTCGGCCGGGGCACGCTGCAGCAGGCCCAGGATACCGGCCAGCGCCTTGAGCTGCCTGGCCTGCTGGGGCGAGCGGCTGCGATTGACCTCGTTGGCCAGTTCGAACAGCACCGAGATCGCCACCGGCGTATTGAAGTCGTCGTTGAGCGCTTCGGCGAAGCGCTGGGCGTGCGCTTCGTCGGCCACCAGGCCACCGGCTTCGGGGGGCACATCCTTGAGTGCTGTATACAGACGGGTCAATGCCTGGCGGGCATCGTCCAGGTGGGCGTCGGAATAATTGAGCGGACTGCGATAGTGGGCGCGCAGGATGAAGAAGCGCAGCACCTCTGCATCGTACTTCTGCAGCACGTCACGGATGGTGAAGAAGTTGCCGAGCGACTTCGACATCTTCTCGTTGTCGATGCGCACGAAACCGTTATGCATCCAGTAATTGACGAAGGTGTGCTGATGCGCGCCTTCAGACTGGGCGATTTCATTTTCGTGGTGCGGGAACTGCAGGTCCTGGCCACCGCCGTGGATATCGAAGTGGTCGCCCAGCAGGTCACTGGACATGGCCGAGCACTCGATGTGCCAGCCCGGACGGCCACAGCCCCAGGGCGAATCCCACTTGGCCTCGGCCGGTTCGCCTTCCTTGGCAGCCTTCCAGAGCACGAAGTCCAGCGGATCGCGCTTGCCGGTATTGACGTCCACCCGCTCGCCGGCGCGCAGGTCGTCCAGCGACTTGCCGGAGAGCTTGCCGTAGCCGGGGAAGTCGCGCACCGAGTAATTGACGTCGCCATCGCTGGCCTTGTAGGCCAGGCCGTTCTTTTCCAGCTTGCCGATCAGCTCCAGCATCTGCGGCACGTAGCGGGTGGCGCGGGGTTCATGGTCGGGACGCTGCACACCCAGGGCGCCGGCATCCTCGTTCATGGCCGCAATGAAACGGTCGGTCAGCTGGCCGATGGATTCGCCGTTTTCCAGGGCGCGCTTGATGATCTTGTCATCGATGTCGGTGATATTGCGCACATAGGTCACGTCGTAACCGGAAGCGCGCAGCCAGCGCTGCACCATGTCGAACACCACCAGCACACGGGCATGGCCGATATGGCAATAGTCATACACGGTCATGCCGCACACGTACAAGCGCACCTTGCCTGGTTCGATCGGGGAAAAGGTCTGCTTATCACGCGCTAGCGTGTTGTAAATCTTGAGCTCGCTCATGGAATGGGAATTATTGGTTTGGCGGCACCTGGGTCGGTGCCTGGTTCATGCTTTGCCCGCAGGCCCTGTGCCCGGCCGGGACGGGCCACGGCGGCAGCCTTGGCTGGGGATCATTGTTCTAGCAGCAGTTGCAACATGAACGGGTCACGGTAGCCAAACCTCTTTTTGTCGTACTTGTTTGATATAAAATGCCAGCTTTCTTCGAATTTCTTCGAGTATAGCATCGATAAAACCATGGCCCCAGAATCACAAGAACAGACATCTCCTCATGGTTTGCGCGACTTGATCAGCAAAACTGCCCACAAGACGGCGGTGATGTCCAGCCTGGTGGCCGCACTTCTGGCCATGTCTGCCCTGCCTGCCGGTGTTGCCCATGCCAGCGAGATGTCCGACATCAACAAGCTCATGCGCACCGGCCAGTATGCAGAAGCACTGACCAGGACCGATGCCATACTGGCAAAACACCCGCGCGATGCGCAACTGCGTTTCACGAAGGGCCTGATCTTAGCAGAACAAAACCGTTCTGCCGAGGCCATTGCGGTGTTTGCCAAGCTGACCGAAGACTTCCCTGACCTGCCCGAACCCTATAACAACCTGGCCGTGCTGTATGCCGCCGATGGCCAGTATGACAAGGCCCGCGCGGCGCTGGACATGGCCATGCGCACCAATCCGACCTATGCCACGGCGCTGGAAAACCTGGGCGATGTCTATGCCAAGCTGGCCAGCCAGGCCTATGACAAGGCCTTGCAGATCGATCCGGGCAGCAACGTCCCTCAGCCCAAGCTGACCCTGCTGCGTTCGCTCAACGGCAATACCACCGGCGGCACCGTGCCGCGCCTGGCCCAGGCCAACGCAGCAGCCCAGCGCGACGCCAAGGCCAGGGCCGATGCCGCAGCGGCCGAACAGCAGGAGCGCAATCGCGCCCTGGCCGTCGAGAAGGCGGCCCAGCAGGCTGCCGCCGACAAGGCCGAAGCCGAGAAGACGGCCATCGCCAAGGCCACCAGCGACAAGGAAAAGGCCGCAGCCGACAAGGCTGCTGCAGACAAAGCCGCCGCCGAGAAAGCTGCAGCCGAAAAAGCCGCCGCCGCCGACAAGGCTGCCGCTGCCAAGGCTGCCGCCGACAAGCTGGCTGCCGACAAGGCTGCGGCCGAGAAAGCCCGCGCCGAGAAGGCGCGCGCCGATCAACTGGCCGCCGAGCAGGCCCGCGCCCAGAAGGCTGCCGCCGACAAGGCCGCGGCCGAACAGAAGCAGAAGGACCTGCTGGCCCAGAAGGAAAAGGACAAGGCCGAGCGACTGGAAAAGGAAAAGGCCGCCCGCGCCGAACAGGAGAAGGCCGCCCAGGCCGCCGCCGAGAAGGCCCGCGCCGACAAGCTGGCCGCTGCCGAGAAAGCCCGCGCCGACAAGGCCCGTGCCGACAAGGACAAGGCCCGCGCCGACGCCAGCGCCGAACAGGACAAGAACGCCGTGCTGGCCTCGCTCAACAGCTGGGCCAAGGCCTGGAGCGACAAGGACGTACGCAGCTACCTGGGCCACTACTCCAGCGACTTCGACACCCCCAAGGGTGCCAGCCGCAAGGAATGGGCCGAGGAGCGCCGCGCCCGCATCGAGGACAAGGGCCATATCAGCGTCAAGGTCAGCAACGCCCAGGTCAGCATCAATGGCAACATTGCCACCGTGCGCTATCGCCAGATATATAATTCCAACCGGCTGACGGTGGACAGCCGCAAGACCCTGATCTTCGTCAAACAGGGCAATCGATGGCTGATCAAACAGGAACGATCGGGAGGGTAATTGGTGGCTAGCGCTTTGCAAGGGCGTCCCGCGCGCATGCTGGGATGCCTGCTGATGTTGGGTCTCGCAGCCCTGCCCTCGACGGGCAGCGTTGCTTCTTCTTCCTCGATTCCCCCGCAAAGCAATGCCGCGGGCGCCTCCACGGCCAAGGCCGATCCGGAAGCACTGCTGATCGAGATCTACAAGGACCTCGGCGCCAACCGCCTGCGCGAAGCCCAGGCCAAGGCCGACGCCCTGGTGGCGGCTTATCCGACCTTCCGCCTGGGCCATCTGGTGCGCGGTGACCTCTTGCTCATGCACGCGCGTCCGGTGCGCAATATCGGCGCCATGACCGACGGCCCGCAGGATCGCTTGAAGGAATTGCGCGACGAGGCGCTGGTGCGCATCCGCTCGCTGCAGGAAAAACCTGATCCGGCCATGATCCCCAAGGCCGTGCTGCAGGTGGGCGACGACCAGAAGAACGTGCTGGTGGTCGACACCTCCCGTTCGCGCATGTACGTCTATGAGAACCAGGGTGGCGAGCTGAAATACCAGACCGACTACTACATCTCGCAGGGGCGTTTCGGCGCCAACAAGACCAAGTCCGGCGACCAGCGCACCCCCATCGGCGTGTATTACGTCAACAACCGCATTCCCGGCCCCAAGCTGCCGGACTTCTATGGCACCGGTGCCCTGCCCCTGTCCTACCCGAATGAATGGGACAAGCGCAATGGCCGCAGCGGCTATGGCATCTGGCTGCATGGCACGCCCTCGGACAACTTCAGCCGCCCGCCGTTGTCTTCCGACGGCTGCGTGGTGCTGGCCAATCCGGACCTGCAGAGCCTGTACTCCACCGCCGAGGTCGGCAAGACGGTGGTGGTGATCAGCCAGCATGTGCAGTTCGTGGACAAGGGGGAATGGGCCAAGCAGCGTGAAGCCGCCAGCGCCATGCTGGAGGACTGGGGCCAGTCGCTGGAAAATGCCGATGCCGACAAGGTCCTGTCGTACTATTCCCCCGAATTCCGCTCGGCCCAGGGTGAAAACCTGAGCACCTGGTTCGGCCGCCAGCAAAAGAGCCTGAACGGCGCGCGCTTCACCAGTGTCAAACTGCGCGATGTCAGCCTGTTCCGCTATCCCGGCGTGGCCGAAGACATGATCGTCAGCACCTTCACCCAGGAGAGTGCGGTCGGCAAGAGCAAGAACGCGATCCGCAAGCGCCAGTACTGGGTGCGCGAAGGATCGCAATGGAAAATCATTTACGAAGGTAACGCATGATCATTTCTCGTCGTCACCTGCTGCGCGTTGCAGCAGCCCTGTCCCTGTCGGCTACGCTGGCCGCCCCCGTGCTGGCCGCCGACGCGCCCCGCGTTCTGCTGAAAACCAGCATGGGCGACATCACCGTCGAGCTGAACCCGGAAAAAGCCCCGGTCTCGGTCGACAACTTCCTCAAGTACGTCAAGAAGGGCCAGTACAACGGCACCGTGTTTCACCGCGTCATCAATGGCTTCATGATCCAGGGCGGCGGCATGGATCAGAACCTGCGCGAAAAACCCACCGACGCCCCCATCAAGAACGAGGCCAATAACGGTTTGAAGAACGAGGTTTATACTATCGCGATGGCGCGCACCTCGGCACCGCATTCGGCTACCGCGCAATTCTTCATCAACGTCGCCAACAACCGCTTCCTGGACTATCCGGGCCAGGATGGTTGGGGTTATGCGGTGTTCGGCCGGGTCATCGCCGGCACCGACGTGGTCGACAAGATCAAGCAGGTGCGCACCGGCGGCGGCGACGTGCCGGTCACCCCGGTGGTGATCGAGTCGGCCACCATCGTCAAGTAAGGCCCCTCCGATACAGGCAATGCAGGCGGGCCCATGTCGCCCGCCTCGTTTTTTTATTTTTACCCTCAAGCAAAGGATTCAACATGGCTGTTCTGCTCACCACCAACCACGGCAACATCAAAATCGAACTGGACGCGGAAAAGGCGCCGAAGACCGTTGAAAACTTCCTGGCTTATGTCAACGCAGGTCACTACAACGGCACCATCTTCCACCGCGTCATCGACGGTTTCATGATCCAGGGCGGCGGCTTCGAACCCGGCATGAAGCAGAAGGAAACCAAGGACCCCATCGAGAACGAAGCCAAGAATGGCCTGAAGAACGAGCCCTACACCCTGGCCATGGCCCGTACCGCCGCCCCGCACTCGGCCTCGGCGCAGTTCTTCATCAACGTCAAGAACAACAGCTTCCTGGACTACCCGGGCCAGGACGGCTGGGGCTACTGCGTCTTCGGCAAGGTCGTCGAAGGCACCGAAGTGGTCGACAAGATCAAGGGCGTGAAGACCACCCGCGCCGGCATGTTCGCCGACGTGCCTGCGGAAGACGTGGTGATCGAGAAGGCAGAAGTGGTCTAAGACCAAGTCTGTCTCCCTATCATGACTGATTTCCAGTTCATGCAGAAAGCGCAACCGACGGTTGCGCTTTTTGTTTCCGACCTGCATCTGCAAGCCGCCCTGCCCCGCACCACCGCAGCCTTCCTGGCCTTCCTGCAGAGCCATGCCACGCGCACGCAGCAGCTTTACCTGCTGGGCGACATCTTCGAATACTGGGCCGGCGACGATGACCTGGTCACGCCCTACAACCAGCAGATCGCCGATGCGCTCAAGGCCTTGCAGGCCCAGGGAGTGGAGCTGTTCTGGATGGCCGGCAACCGCGACTTCCTGGTCGGCCAGGACTTCGCGCGCGCGGCAGGACTGACGCTGCTGCCCGATCCCCATGTCATCACCGCCGCCGGACGCACGCTGGCGCTGGCCCATGGCGACGCCCAATGCACCGATGACCAGGCCTACATGGCCTTCCGTGCCCAGGTGCGCCAGCCGGCCTACCAGCAGCAGTTCCTGGCCATGCCGCTGGCGCAGCGCAAGGCCATCATCGAAGGCATCCGCAAGAACAGCCAGGATGCCAACCAGAGCAAGGAAATGGCCATCATGGACGTCAACGCCGACGCCATCGCGGCCCTCTTCGCGCAGACCGGCACCGATGTGCTCATCCACGGCCACACGCACCGCCCCGCCCTGCATCGCCTCGCTGATGGCAAGCTGCGCTATGTACTGCCGGATTGGGAATATGACGTCGAGGCGCCACGCGGCGGCTGGATCAGCCTCACCGCCGATGGCGTGCTGCACCGGCATGACGTGAGCGGCGACGAGATCGCCTGATCCTGGCCATTCACCGCAGCCTGGCCGGCACGGGCTGCGGTCCCCCGCCTCAATCGACCAGGCGATTCAATTGCGCGGCGTCGAAGTGCCCGGCTTCTTCGAGGCGTCGACAGCCTATCCCCGCTCCCTTCAAGGCTGCCAGCACGGCCTCCAGCTGCTGCTCCTGCGCGGCCACCTGATTGATCAGGCCATGCAGGGCCTTGGACAGCGGATCATCGCCGTTGGGCATCACCCCATAGGCAGCAAACAGGCGCGCGGCGGCCTGGTCGCGCTCCTGCTGGCCGGCATTGCGCTCGACGATGCGCGCCGGATTGCCCACCGCCGTCGCACCGGCCGGCACTTCCTTGGTCACCACGGCATTGGAGCCGACCTTGGCGCCGTCGCCCACCGTAAAGCCACCCAGCACCTTGGCCCCGGCGCCGATGATGACGCCACGCCCCAGCGTGGGATGGCGCTTGGCGCCCTTGGAGAGCGAGGTGCCACCCAGGGTCACGCCCTGGTAGATGGTGGAATCGTCACCGACGACGGCGGTCTCGCCGATGACCACGCCCATGCCGTGGTCGATGAAGACACGGCGGCCGATGGTGGCGCCGGGGTGGATCTCGATGCCGGTGAAGGCGCGCCCCAGGTGCGAGATGAAGCGACCCAGCCACTTCAGGTCGGCATTCCAGCAGCTCTTGGCCCAGCGATGCAGGATCACCGCATGCAGGCCGGGATAACAGGTCAGCACCTCCCAGCTGTTACGTGCGGCGGGATCCCGCTCACGGATGCTGGCGATGTCTTCTCTGAGTCGGCTGAACATGATGATCTTCCTGGAACGTTGGAAAAAGTGCTGGGTGAAGCGACAAAACGAAACTACAAAATCTAGCCACAAAAAAAAATCGCCGGACATACAGTCCGGCGATGTCGTCATGCGGGGATGACCGGACTTACTTGGGCAAGCGCTGGCGTCGCGCCTCGTACAGACACACGCCCGAAGCCACGGACACGTTCAGGCTCTCGACCGAACCGAACATGGGGATGTTGACCAGCACGTCGCAGGTCTCGCGGGTCAGTCGACGCATGCCCTCGCCTTCGGACCCCATGACCAGCGCGGTCGGGCCGGTGAAGTCACCTTCGTAGAGGCCCTTCTCGGCATCGTCGGAGGTACCGATGATCCAGACGCCGCGCTCCTTGAGGTCACGCATGGTGCGCGCCAGGTTGGTCACGGTGATGTAGGGCACGGTATCGGAGGCACCGCTGGAAACCTTCATGGCGGTGGCGTTCAGGCCCACGGCGCGATCCTTGGGAGCGATCACGGCATGCGCGCCGGCACCATCGGCCACGCGCAGGCAGGCGCCCAGGTTGTGCGGGTCGGTGATGCCATCGAGGATCAGCAGCAGCGGCGGGCCGACCACGGCATCCAGCAATTCATCCAGGGTACGTGCCAGCGACAGCGCGGCGGCCTTGGCCACCACGCCCTGGTGGCGGCGCGTACCGACCATGGCCGACAGGCGCTGGTCATCGGCCTGGATGATGCGCACATTGGCTTCCTTGGCCGCATGCAGCAAGTCCAGCATGCGGCGGTCGCGACGCTCGGCATCGACGTAGATCTCGTCCACCGAGGAAGCCTCGTGACGGATACGGGAGGTCACGGCATGGAAGCCGAAAATCATTTTGCTCTTCATAGATCCTGCTTGTTTCGTCTTGCTGTCAATCGTTCAAATCATTCTGGCGCTCCCCTGCCACGACGTGACCGGAGAGCGCTGCGTTGCTTCATCGTTTCTTCTTGCCACCCTTGTTGAATCCCTTGGTGGTGGCACGCTTGCGGTCGGCCTCGCCGGCACGGGCATGGGTCGCACCGGCCTTGGCCTTGGCGCCGCCCTTGGGCTTGGCTGCGGCATTGGCCGGCTTGGGGGCGGCAGCCTTCTTGCCGCGAGCGGCGGACTGGCCAGCCGCGCCACCGGCACCGGCCTTGGCTGCGCCCGACTTGCCGCGTGCGGCCGTCTCGGCGCGCTTGGCCTCGTTCTTGATCAGCGTGCGGATACCCGGCTCGTTGACAAGCGACAGGTCGATCTTGCGCGCATCCAGGTCGACCCGGCTGACCTGGACGGTGACGCGGTCGGTCAGCTGGTAGCGGATGCCGGTACGTTCGCCGCGCAGTTCGTGACGGGCTTCGTCGTACTGGAAGTAATCGGCGCCCAGCTCGGTGACGTGGACCAGGCCTTCGATGTACAGCGCATCGAGCTGCACGAAGATGCCGAAGGTGGCCACACCGGAGATGGTGCCGGTGAATTCCTCACCCAGCTTGTCGCGGATGAAGTAGCACTTCAGCCAGGCCTCGACGTCACGCGAGGCCTCGTCGGCACGACGCTCGTTGGCCGAACAGTGCAGGCCCAGCGCTTCCCAGATGGCCAGGCTGCCCTCGCTGCGCGGCTTCTTGCCGGCGGCCTTGTCGTTGGCGCGCTGTTGCGCCTGCGCCTTGCGGGCCGCCGGCGAGATCGAGGTATTGAGCGCGCTGCTGTCGATGCCCTTGGGCTCGTAGCGCTTGCCCTGCAGCACGGCCTTGATGGCGCGGTGGGTCAGCAGGTCGGGATAGCGCCGGATCGGACTGGTGAAGTGCGCGTAGGACTCGTAGGACAGGCCGAAGTGGCCGATGTTGTCCGGGCTGTAGACCGCCTGCTGCATCGAGCGCAGCAGCATGGTCTGGATCAGCACCGCATCCGGGCGCGCCTTGACCTTGGGCATCAGCTCGGCATAGTCGGACGCGCTGGGGGTGTCGCCACCGCCGAGGGTCAACCCGACCTGCTTGAGGAAGGTGCGCAGCTGGGTCAGCTTTTCCTTGGTCGGACCGGCGTGGATGCGATAGAGCGCGGGATGGTCATGGCGCTTCAGCAGGTCGGCCGCGCAGACGTTGGCCGCCAGCATGCACTCCTCGATCAGGCGGTGCGCATCGTTGCGGGTGCGCGGCAGGATCTTCTCGATCTTGCCGGCGGCGTTGCAGACGATGTAGGTCTCGGTGGTCTCGAAGTCGATGGCGCCGCGCGCCTGGCGAGACGCCAGCAAGGCCTGGAACACTTCGTAGAGGTGCGTCAGGTGCGGCACCAGGCCGATGCGACGCGCCGCTTCCGGGCCCTTGGTATTGGCCAGGATGGAGGCCACCTCGGTATAGGTCAGGCGGGCGGCCGAGTGGATCACGGCCGGATAGAACTGGTAAGCCTTGATCTCGCCCTTGGCGGTGATGACAGCGTCGCACACCAGGGTCAGGCGATCGACGTCCGGGTTCAGCGAGCACAGGCCGTTGGACAGCTTTTCCGGCAGCATCGGGATGACCCGGCGCGGGAAGTAGACCGAGGTGCTGCGCTCCAGCGCATCGACGTCGAGCGCATCGTTGGGCTTGACGTAATGGCTGACGTCGGCAATGGCCACGATCAGGCGATAGCCCTTGGTACGGCCGATCTTGACCGGTTCGCAGTAGACCGCATCGTCGAAATCGCGGGCGTCTTCGCCGTCGATGGTGACCATGGGCACGTCGCGCAGGTCGACGCGGTCCTTGAGGTCGGCCGCCTTGACTTCGCTGGGCAGCTTGGCCGAGAGCTTCTTGGCGGCTTCGGAGAATTCATGCGGGACGCCGTACTTGCGCACGGCGATCTCGATTTCCATGCCGGGGTCGTCGATGTCGCCCAGGATCTCGACGATCTTGCCCACCGGCTGGGTGTAGCGCGAGGGATGCTCGGTCAGCTCCACGCTGACCACCTGCCCCGCCTTGGCCTTGCCCGGGGGACCGGCCAGCAGCACGTCGTGGCCGATGCGCTTGTCTTCGGGGGCAACCACCCAGACGCCGTTCTCGTTGAGGAGCCGGCCGATCACGTGGGTGTTGGCGCGCTCCACCACTTCGACGATGGTGCCTTCCGGACGGCCGCGACGGTCGGTGCCGACGATACGCGCCTGGACGCGGTCACCGTGCATGACCTTCTGCATTTCCTTCTCGGGCAGGAACAGGTCGTCGCTGCCGTCATCGGGCAGCAGGAAGCCGAAACCATCGCGATGGCTGGATACACGGCCTTCGATGAAATTGGGCGAATGGGTCAGCTTGTAGTTGCCGGCGCGATCGGGCTTGATCTGGCCGTCGCGTTCCATGGCATTGAGGCGGCGCGTCAGGCCATCCATTTCTTCAGGCTTGACGCCCAGCGCGACTGCCAGGGCGGCAGCGTTTTGCGCACCGGAGGATGTGCGCAGGATGCCGAGAATCTCTTCCCGACTGGGAATGGAATAGGGAAATTGGCTCAAAAGTTTCGTTCGCGCAATTGTTGGGGAAAACCCGGGCGAAGTTCGCCCAAGTTGCTGGATCTGCCTAGTGTAACGGAGTTGCGGCCATTTACCTAACCGCAATACAGACCCTGGATACGGAGAAGATATCGAATCACAACGAAAAATGTGCGCTCCGGGCACAAAAGGTGTTGACAGTTCGAATCTACGATATATAATTATGTTCTTCGCTTTACAGCGCAGCCCACGTGGCGGAATTGGTAGACGCGCATGGTTCAGGTCCATGTGCCGCGAGGTGTGGGGGTTCGAGTCCCTCCGTGGGCACCAAAACAAAAAAGGTCGAATGATGAAAATCATTCGGCCTTTTGCGTTTTCGGCGGCGCTTTTAAGAAAGCCCGCAAGAAAACCATATAAACCATATCCCCGTTCGTACTGAGTAGCTGCGCCCCGCGCAGCGTATCGAAGGCGCTCCGATCGGAGCGCCTTCCCTGCCTATCCGCGCAAACGAAACACGCTGACCGTCTCGCTCAATCCCGCCGCCTGCTCCTGCATCTGTCGCGCCGCCGCAGCAGCCTGCTCCACCAGCGCCGCATTCTGCTGGGTGGCCTCATCCATCAGGCTGATGGCCTGATTGACCTGCTCGATGCCATCACTCTGCTCCTGGCTGGCCGAACTGATCTCGGCCACGATGTCGGTGACCCGACGCACGCTGGCCACCACTTCTTCCATCGTCGCACCAGCCTGCTCCACCAGCTTGCTGCCGGCATCGACCTTGTCGACCGAATTGCCGATCAGCTCCTTGATTTCCTTGGCCGCGCCGGCCGAACGCTGGGCCAGGGAGCGCACTTCCGAGGCCACCACGGCAAAGCCGCGCCCCTGCTCGCCGGCACGAGCCGCCTCCACGGCAGCGTTCAGGGCCAGGATATTGGTCTGGAAGGCGATGCTGTCGATGACCGCGATGATGTCCACGATCTTGCGCGAGGAGTCATTGATGGAGCCCATCGTCGAGACCACCTGCGACACCACCGCCCCACCCTGCACCGCCACCTCGGAAGCCGACACCGCCAGCTGGTTGGCCTGGCGGGCATTGTCGGCATTCTGCTTGACGGTCGAGGTCAGCTCCTCCATGGCCGAGGCGGTCTCCTCCAGGGAGCTGGCCTGCTGCTCGGTGCGGTTGGACAAATCCAGGTTGCCCTGGGCGATCTCGCTGGAGGCCGTGGCGATGGTGTCGGTGCCCATTCGCACGCGGCTGACGATGCCTACCAGGTTGTCGTTCATCTCCTTGAGCGCGCGCATCAGTTGCCCGGTCTCGTCGCCGCTGCGCACTTCGATCTGGCTATCCAGCTGTCCCTTGGCGACCCGGCCGGCCACATCCACCGCCTTGTGCAGCGGCGCGATGATGGAGCGCGTGATCCCCACTGCCAGCGCCACACCGACCAGCACGGCAATGCTGCCCAGGGTGATCATCATGATGCGCGCCGCCCGGAACAGGCCATCGATCTCCAGGGTCAAGGACTGGATGCGATCGCTCTGCATCGCGGCCAGCTTCTCGATGGCCGCCAGGTAGACCTGGCTGGAAGGCAGCAACTGCTCCTCGACGATCTTGCGGGCGGCTTCCTCGTTGCCGGCATCCTTTTCCTTGAAGACCTGGTTGTTGGCAGCGATGACCACCTTGCGCCGCTCATTGATCTCGTTGAGCAGGGCGCGGCCGGCCTCGTCGGTGATCAGTTCGTCCATGCGCTTGACGTACTCGTTGTTCTTGCTGATGGTCGATACCACCAGGTCCTTGTAGTACTTCTGCTGCACCGGGTCGGCATTCTTGGCCGCGGCCACGATACGCCCCACGTTCAACTCGATGGACTTGTAGAAGGTATTGACCAGCCGCTCCTTGACCAGCGCATCGTTGACCATGGTGTCATTGAGCTTGCCGACCGCCTGCAGGCGCCACACGCCAATGCCGGTGATCAGTGCCATGAGTACCAGGATCGCCGCAAAACCCAGCCCCAGCCGGGTGCCTATCTTCATGTTCTTCATGTCCGTCCCATCCCTCGTTGTATGCAGCCGCACCGGATAAGGAGCGGCCGTGCCTTGATGCAACATCCTTGTATGGATGCGTCATTATCGGTCAGGACCGTCACCACTTGAGATGAGAGCGGTCAAACAGGCGGAAATCTTTTATCATCTTCCCGTTTGCTACCGATCAGTAGCCAACATGGGCGACAGGAATGTCGCCCATATGACAATTGCAACCCCTTCAACACAACCGCATGCCCCAATTCGACAAATCCCTGGTCTGGTTCCGCCGCGACCTGCGCCACACCGATCATGCCGCCCTCTATTACGCGCTCTCGCAAAGCCGGCAGGTCTGGTGCGTGTTTGTCTTCGATACCGACATCCTCGATGCGCTCAAGCACGATGGCGTGCAGCAGGACCGCCGCATCGACTTCCTGCTGGCCAGCGTGGCCGAGCTTGATGCCGCCTTGCGCAAGGCCGGCGGCGGCCTGATCGTGCTGCATGGCGCAGCCGTGCAGCAGGTGCCGGAACTGGCGGCTGAACTGGGCGTGCAAGCTGTCTTCACCAATGCCGACTACGAGCCAGCGGCCATCGCGCGCGACCAGGCGGTCGCCGCCCGCTTGCGCGGGCAAGACGTGCAACTGCTGTCCTACAAGGACCAGGTGATCTTCGAGAAGGACGAGGTATTGACGCAGTCGGCCAAGCCCTTCTCGGTCTTCACGCCCTACAAGAATGCCTGGATGGCCAAGCTGGCCGCGCCCGGTGGCGACTTCTACCTCAAGCCCTATCCGGTCGAGAGATACTTCGCCGCCCTGGCCAGGCCGCCGGGCAAGGCGCATCACGCGCTGCCGACGCACGCGCAACTGGGTTTCGCGCCCAGCAATCTGCAGGCACTGAAGATCCCCACCGGCATGTCCGGCGCCCAGGCACTGCTGGAGGATTTCCTGGGGCGCATCGGCGCCTACGGCACGGCGCGCGACTTCCCGGCGGTGAAGGGGCCCTCCTACCTGTCGGTGCATCTGCGCTTTGGCACGCTCTCGATCCGCACGCTGGCCCGCACGGCGATGCAGGCCATGCATGCCGGCCAGGGCGCGGCGGGGGCGGCGGTGTGGCTGTCGGAACTGACCTGGCGTGATTTCTATTTCATGATCCTGCACCATCATCCGCGCGTGACCACGCAGTCCTTCAAGCCGGAGTACGACGCCATCCAGTGGGAACAAGGCCCGCATGCCGAGGAACTCTTTGCAGCCTGGTGCGAGGGCCGTACCGGTTATCCGCTGGTGGATGCGGCCATGGCCCAGATCAACCAGAGCGGCTACATGCACAACCGCCTGCGCATGGTGGTGGCCAGCTTCCTCACCAAGGACCTGGGCATCGACTGGCGCTGGGGCGAGAAGTATTTCGCCATCCACTTGAACGACTTCGACCTGGCGGCCAACAACGGCGGCTGGCAATGGGCCTCCTCTTCGGGGTGCGATGCGCAGCCCTATTTCCGCATTTTCAATCCGGTCACGCAGTCAGAGAAATTCGACCCTGACGGCAAGTTCATCCGCCGCTACCTGCCGCAGCTGGCCAAGCTTTCCGACAAGCGCATCCACGCCCCCTGGACCGCCACGCCCGATGAACGCCTGAGCGCCGGCGTCACGCTGGGCCAGAACTATCCGCGCCCCATCGTCGATCATGCCCAGGCGCGCGCGCAGACGCTGGAGCGCTATGCGGTGGTGAAGAAGAGCGAGAAAGCCAGCGAGGCCGAATAAGATCAGCGGAACAAGCCAGCCACGCACGAAAAAAAACCGGACTGCACGCAGTCCGGTTTCATATGAGGCAGGTAAGCCCGTCATTCCGACATGACCGGCTCGACCTTGGTATCCTGATCGAAGCGGATCGGTGGCACCCGGCGCACCATCCACAAGCCCACCAGCGACGCCACCACGGCAATGGCGATGCCCATGTGGATGGCACCGACCAGCGCATCGCGGGCCGCATCCAGCAAGGCCGATCCGTCGTGGCCGGCCTGCAGCAGGCGCGCCAGCAGCACCGACTGGATGTCGTGGTTGACCAGCACTTCGGGATCGCTGAATTCCTTGAGCCACTGGGCGGCGTGGTCGCTCTCCAGAGCCTTCTGCACGCCAGCGCCGTACATCTGGCTGACCAGGGTACCGGTAATGGCCGTGCCCAGCATGCCGCCGATCATGCGCAGCGATTGCAGCAGCGCCGTGGCGATCCCCAGATGCTCGCGGCTGGCGGCCTGCTGCGCAAACACCGTCAGATTGGGCAGGATCAGTCCCAGGCCGAAGCCGCCGGCCAGCATCACCGCCAGCATGAAGCCGTTGCCGGTAGCCCGGTCGCACAGCACCACGCCCAGACAGGACGCCGCCACCAGCGCGTAACCCACGCTCATCATCAGGTTGGGATTGGGAATGCGCGTGATGATGCGGCCGTTGACGATGCTGGCCACGGTAATACAGGCCACCAGGGGCGTGATCAAGAGGCCCGCCTCGCGCGGACTCATGCCGAAGCCGCCCTGGAACAGCAGCGGCGCATACATCAGCACCGAGAACATTGCAAAACCGGCCAGCACCGACAACACGAACAGGCTGGCCAGGGCAGGATCACGCATCATCTCGAAGGGCAGGATGGGCTGGGCGGCGCGCTGCTCCCACTTCCACAAGGCATAGAAAGCGATCAGCGATACCACCAGCAGGGCCGCCATGCCGGTCGTGATGCCGCGCTTGGGCAGCAGTTCCACCAGCAATTGCAGGCTGCCCAGGGCCAGCGAGATCAGCAGCGCGCCGGGCCAGTCCAGGCGCATCTTGCCGGCATGCTTGATATGACGGATGTGCGGCACGAAGCGCCAGACGAAGAACAGCGAGATCACGCCGATGGGCAGGTTGCAGAAGAACACCCAGCGCCAGCCCAGCCCCTGGGTCAGGAAGCCGCCCAGCGAGGGGCCCACGGCGGTGGCGATGCCGAAGGCGGCCGAGAGGATGATCTGCCAGCGCAGGCGCACGCGCGGATCGGGAAACAGGTCGGCCACGGAGGCAAAACAGGTACCCACCAGCATGCCGCCGCCGATGCCCTGCAAACCACGCGCCAGCACCAGGAACAGCATGCTGTTGGCCACACCGCACAAGGCCGAGGCACCGACGAAGACGATGATGGAAGCGATCACGAAGGGCTTGCGGCCGAAGTAGTCGCCCAGCCGCCCGAAGATGGGCACGGTGATCACCGAGGTCAGCAGGTAGGACGTGGCGACCCAGGCATAGAGGTCGAAACCCTTGAGTTCGGCCACGATGGTGGGCAAGGCGGTGCCGACGATGGTCTGGTCCAGGGCCACCAGCATGATGACGAAGCAGATGCCCAGTGTGGCCAGCAGGGATTCGCGGAACGGCAGGACTTGGCCGCTGGAATGGGCGGCGTCGGTATGGAGGGCCATGTTGCGGGGAGAGGATCCGAATATTCGAATAAATAAGCAGCGCTAGCGCCAAACCGCCATTCTAGCAACGCCGGGCAATTGCTGCCGGACAAGTCTGCATCGTGCTAGAGCAGCAACTCGAAGCGCTGCTCGTTGAGCTTGATGCCCCAATGCGAGCCTATCCGTTCTTCAGTCATCACGAAGCCGTGGCGCTGGCACAAGGCATTGGCCGCCTGCAGGCCGGCGAAGCTCCACAGGAATATGGAGGGATAATCCTGCTCGGCAGCAAAGCGCACCGCCTCGCCCAGCAAGGCATCGCCCACGCCGCGCCCGCGCAGTTTCTCGGAAGCGATGAACCAGCGCAGTTCGGCGCCCTGCTCGCGGGCGTGCTGGCCGTCCAGGGTGATGGAACCTTCGACACGACCATGCACGGTGGCCGTCCAGAAGCCATCACGACTATCGTCGTAGCGACTCATGAAGGCCGCCAGCTCGGTGGCGGTGCGCGCCTCGAAGTAGACCCCGAAGCTCCAGTTCTCGGTGTAGTAGGCCGCGTGCAGCTCTGCCACGCGCCCGATGGCGCCCGGCAGGTAGCCGCGCCGGATGTGGATGTCGTCCATGGCTTGCCCCCGAACAGGCCGGCGGCATCAGCCAGGCGGCACCACCGGCAACTCGCCGACGGCGCCGGACCATGGCTCAGTCGCCGGCGATGGTCATGCTTTCCAGCAGGATGGAACCGGTCTCCTTGGTGCCGCGGATCAGGGTATCGTTGCCCACGGCGACGATCTGGCGCAGCATGTCCTTCATGTTACCTGCAATGGTGATCTCTTCCACCGGATACTGGATCACGCCATTCTCTACCCAGTAGCCAGAAGCACCGCGCGAATAGTCGCCGGTGACGTAGTTCACGCCCTGCCCCATCAGCTCGGTCACCAGCAGGCCGGTACCCATCTTCTTCAACATGCCCTTGAAGGTGTCGGCCTTGGTGGTGAGCTTCGAGCTCAGCGTCAGGTTGTGCGAGCCACCGGAGTTGCCGGTGGTCTGCATGCCCAGCTTGCGCGCCGAATAGGTGGACAGGAAGTAACCCTGCACCACGCCATCCCTGACCACTTCGCGCTGGACGGTGCGCACGCCTTCTTCGTCGAAGGGGGCCGATCCGACCCCGCCGACCACATGCGGATCTTCCACGATCTGGATATGCTCGGGGAAGACCGGCTGGCCCAGCGAATCAAGCAGGAAGGTCGACTTGCGGTACAGCGCGCCACCGGAGACGGCCTGCACGAAGGCCCCCAGCAGGCCCGCCGCCAGCGGTGCCTCGAACAGCACCGGGCACTTGCGGGTGGTCAGCTTGCGTGCGTTCAGGCGCGCCAGGGCGCGCTCGGCGGCATAGCGGCCGATGGCTTCGGGCTTGGCCAGTTGCCTGGGGTCGCGCTTGGACGAATACCAGTCGTCGCGCTGCATACCGGCGCCCTTGCCGGCGATGGGCGCCACCGAGATGGTGTGGCGCGAGAACGGATAGCCGCCCATGAAGCCGCGCGAATTGGCCGAGACGAAATGCGAGTGCTGCACGTAGACGCCGGCCCCTTCGCTGTTGCTGATGCGGGGATCGGTCTCCAGGGCGGCGCGTTCGCAGCGTTGGGCCAGCACCACAGCTTCCTCGGCGGAAATATTCCAGGGCGAAAACAGTTTCAGGTCGCGCGGCGCCATTTCCAGCATGTCGGCATCGGGCAGGCCGGCGCAGTCATCGATGGCGGTGAAGCGGGCGATGTTGTAGGCCGCCTCCACCGTTTCCTTCAGGGCCTGTTGCGAGAAATCCGAGGTGCTGGCATTGCCGCGCCGTACCTGGCGGCCCTCTCCGAGGAATACCGTCACGCCGATGCCCTTGTCCTTGTTCTGCTCGATGGTTTCGATCTGGCCGCGTCTCACGCCGACGGACAGGCCACTGCCTTCACTGATATCGACGGCCGCATCCGAGGCGCCCTTCTCCTTGGCATAACGCAAGACATCCTGCGCCAACTGCTTCAACTGGTCCTGACTGTGCGTGAATGGGGTATCGCTCATGAGCCTGTTTTCTCTGAAATGCGGGTAAAACGGTTATCATAGCAGTCGTTAAGCTTTATTTCTCGACCTCACGATATGCCCAATGCCAACCGCGGCGCTGTCGGATTCCAGTCCAGCGAATTCGAACAGGAATACGACCGCCCCTCCAAGTCCCAACTCAAGCGCGAGATGGAAGCCCTGCAAAAGCTGGGCGAAGCGCTGGTTGCCGAACCCCGCGACCGCGTCAAGCGCGTCCCCATGCCCGAGGACGTGCGCGAGGCCATCCTCGAATGCCAGCAGATCAAGGATCACGAAGGCCGTCGCCGCCAGATGCAGTATGTGGGCAAAAAGATGCGCTCGCTGGAACCCGATGAAATCGCCATCATCCAGACCACCATCGATAGCTGGCGCGGTGCCTCCAAGGCCGAAACCGCCGCCATGCACGCGCTGGAGCGCCGCCGCGAGAAGCTGCTGGCCGACGACCAGGCATTGACCGAGTTGCTGGATCGCCATCCCGAGGTCGACGTGCAGCACATGCGTACGCTGATCCGCAACGCCCGCAAGGAGCAGGCCGAGAACAAGCCGCCCAAGGCCTACCGCGAGATCTTCCAGATCCTCAAGCAGCTGCAGACCCAGGCCGCACTGGCCAAGGGTGAGGCAGCCGAGGATGACGGCCAGGAGCAAGAGGACGATGAGCGCTAAGCGCGAGCATCTGCGGGTGGGACTGGTCTCGATCTCGGACCGCGCCTCCGGCGGGGTCTACCAGGACCAGGGCATCCCGGCCCTGCAGGAATGGCTGGCCGCGGCCCTGGCCACGCCCTTCCAGGTGGAGACCCGCCTGATCCCCGACGAACGCAGCCAGATCGAGCAGACCCTCATCGAACTGGTCGATGTGACCGGATGCGACCTGGTGCTGACCACCGGCGGCACCGGCCCCTCGCGTCGCGATGTCACGCCCGAGGCCACGCTGGCCATCGGCACCAAGGAAATGCCGGGCTTTGGCGAACAGATGCGCCAGATCAGCCTGCAGTTCGTGCCTACCGCGATCCTGTCACGCCAGGTGGCGGTGATCCGCGAAAGCACCGATCACGCTGCGCTGGTGCTGAACCTGCCGGGCCAGCCCAAGTCCATCCGCGAGACGCTCGAAGGCCTCAAGGACGAGGACGGCCGGGTCAAGGTGCCGGGCATCTTCGCCGCCATTCCCTATTGCATCGACCTCATCGGCGGCCCCTACATCGAGACCGTCGAAGCCGTGTGCAAGGCCTTCCGCCCCAAATCGGCCATCCGTCCGGCGGCCCGGTAGATCCGGGCAGCCTGCCGCGCGCTAGTTCGGGCATTTCCCTTCATCGGCGCCACCGCACAGGGTGGCCGCATTCATCAGGTCCAGGAACTGCTGCAGCCGCGCCGGCGTGATGCGATAGGCATACTGGTTGAGCTCGTTGGCAGTCGACGGCCGCCAGCTGAACTGCACCACGAACAGGTATTGCTTGCCCTGGAAAACCCCCAGCACGGTACCTTCGCCATAGGGAGCCGACGGCCCGACCCGGTCACAGAAGCCGCCACTGACGGCCGTGGGCATGTTGTTGGTCATGCTGATCTTCTGGCCCATGGCCGTGAAGCGTCCCGGACAATTGCGCTGCGCCCCCTGCAGTACCTCGCTCAAGGCCACCTGGGCCACGGTCAGGTTACGGGCCTGGATGTTGTTGACCAGGCTGGCAGCGGGAAAGGCGCGCCGCTGCACGCCCATATAACCCTCGCGCCAGGAATCGTGGGCCTCGTTGGCCGGCAGGAAATCGACCACATATTCCCCGGCCGGATCGCCATTCATGAAGGCCAGCCGCCAACCGGGCGGGGGCGTGATCATCAGGTTCTCGCCGGCAGGCTGGAACAGCCGGCCGGTGGCCTCGGCGCCAGCCGGACCCGACGCCGCCAGCGTCGCGGCCAGCAGCAGGGAAGCAGCGCCGACGGCGCGCATGAATCGGGTTGAAAACATTGTGCGTATCCCTTCTCGACGTCACAGCTTTTCTGCGGCGTTCATCGTATGATTACTGCCCTATGCATTTGAACGCATTGCGGGCGAACGCGTATTGTGCGCCGCCAAGGTCTTGGACACAAATCGCGTTCGCTCAAGGCAGCGATGCCCGACACCACCCTCCCCTTCATTACCCCGACTTACAGGATCAGCAAGCACATGGCCGCCCAACTGGAAACGATACAGATCGATACCGCCCCCAACCCCACCGCCGCCGTCATCTGGATGCACGGCCTGGGTGCCGATGGCTCGGATTTCGTGCCCATCGTGCGCGAACTGGATCTGTCGGGCTGTCCGCCCATCCGCTTCATCTTCCCCACCGCACCGACCATGCCGGTGACCATCAACGGCGGCTATGTGATGCGTGCCTGGTACGACATCTTCGCCCCCGATCTGGTGCGTCGCGAGGACGAACCCGGCCTGCGCGCCTCGCAGGCGTCCATCGAAGCGCTGATCGCCCATGAGAAAGCGCGCGGCATCCCCGCCAGCCGCATCGTGCTGGCCGGCTTCTCGCAGGGCTGCGCGATGACCCTGCAGACCGGTCTGCGCCACCCCGAGCGCCTGGCCGGCCTGATGTGCCTGTCCGGCTACCTGCCGCTGGCCAGCACCATCGAGGCCGAGCGCCACAGCGCCAACCAGGACACCCCCATCTTCATGGCCCATGGCACGCTGGATCCGGTGGTGGTGCTGGAGCGCGCCGTCAAGTCGCGTGACCTGCTCAAGCAACTGGGCTACCAGATCCAGTGGCATGACTACCCGATGCAGCACTCGGTCTGCGGTGAGGAAGTGGCCGATATCGGCGCTTGGCTCACACGCGTATTGGCGTAAAAGCTTGGCCGACGCCAGCGCAAATGCGGCAAATTGTTTGCGCCCCGTCGCCCGTTCGTCCTGAGTAGGCCCGCCAGGGCCGTATCGAAGGCGCTGGGGCCAACGCGCCTTCGATACGCGGCGATGCCGCTACTCAGGACGAACGGTAGCAGGTCAACACGGCGCTGCATTTCACTGTCTTTATTGCCCGCTTTATTGTTCGCGCCAATACGACAAGGCACAAGGGCCTGGACGAATCGATCGTCCAGGGCCTTGTGCCTTGGGTGAATCGCTTACTTCAGGCGGAACTTCAGCTCTTCACCGGCCTGACGCATCGCCGTCTGCACCGCCGGCACCTTGGCCAGCACATTCAGCAGGCCGAAGTCGTGGATCATGCCGTTGTAGCGCACGCTGGTCACGGCCACGCCGGCAGCTTGCAGCTTGCGGCCGTATTCCTCGCCTTCGTCACGCAGCACGTCCTTCTCGGCGGTCTGGATCAGGGTCGGCGGCAGGCCGGCCAGTTGGGCTGTAGTGGCGTTCAAGGGCGAAGCGGTGATTTCCTTGCGCTTGGCCGCATCGGTGGTGTAGCTGTCCCAGAACCACTTCATCATGTTGGTGGTCAGGAAGTAGCCGTTGGCGAACTGCTTGTAGGAACCGGTCTCGAAGTTGGCATCAGTCACCGGCCACAGCAGCACTTCCGAGCGCAGCGCGGGGCCACCCTTGTCCTTGGCCATCAGGGCTACCACGGCGGCCATGTTGCCACCCACGCTGTTGCCGGCCACGGCCAGGCGCTTGCCATCGACATTGATTTCCTTGCCATGCTCGGCCACCCACTTGGTGGCAGCATAGGCCTGGTTGATCGCCACGCCATAACCGGCTTCAGGCGACGGTGTGTAGTTCACGAACACGGCCACCGCACCCGAATTGGCCACCAGGTCGCGCACCAGGCGCTCGTGGGTGGGGAAGTCGCCCAGCACCCAGCCGCCGCCGTGGAAGAACATGAAGGCCGGCAGGGTCTTCTTCACGCCAGCCGGGCGCACGATGGTCAGCTTGATCTGCTGGCCGTCGGCGGTGATGATTTTTTCCGAAACATCGGCACGGGGCAGCTCCAGCTTCACGCCAGCCTGCGCACCCACCAGCACGGCACGTGCATCCTGGGGCGAGAGTTGCTCCAGGGGCTTGCCACCGCCGGCTTCCAGGGCCTGCAGGAAAGCCTGGGTGGTCGGTTCCACACCGGCATCACCGGCGGCATAGGCGTTACCGAATACCAAACCGATGGCGGCGACGGCGGCGAGTTGCTTGAACGATTTCATGATCTTCTTCCTTTATCAAAATGGTGGATGAACCTGGGTACTGCAACGGGGGACTACTTAACAAACATCAACAACTAAAATCCTATTAAATAGCAAACTACTTATATGACGCTATTGGCTCTCCGTATAACTCCGCCGCAAACCCCGGCGGGATGCGACAAACCGAAGTACCCGATAATTAAATAGCGCACTACTTAATTTAAAACAAATAGACTATTAAATAGCGCACTATATATATGACCAAAAAAACGGACGCGGATCAGGCCCCGCGTCCCTTCCACCGCACTCACTCGCCCGTATTCTTGTGCAGGCGGGCGCGCAGTGCCATCAGTTCTTCCTTCATCGCGGTCAACTCGGCCGCGCTCGATTCGGTAGCCTTGAGCACCTCGCGCGGCAACTCCACCGCCTGTTCACGCAGGGCACTGCCCTGTGCGGTCAGCGAGATCACCACCTGGCGCTCGTCGCTGGCGGCGCGCTCCCGCGTCACCAGGCCCTGCGCTTCCATGCGCTTGAGCAGCGGCGTCAGGGTGGCCGAATCCAGTACCAGGCGCTCGCCGATATCGGAGACCGTCAACTGATCCTGCTCCCACAACACCATCAGCACCAGGTACTGCGAATAGGTGATGCCCATGTTGCGCAGGAGCTTGCGATAGAGCTTGCTCATCGACAGCGACGTCGAATACAGCGCAAAGCACAACTGGGCATCCAGTAGCGGGGCCGCCTTGCGCTTGTCTGTTTTCGAAGTCATGCGTCGCAGTTTAGCGAGGCCAAAATTAAATAGCAAGCTATTTAATTAAAAATATTGGTTTGTGGCGCGCCCGCATCTCCCGGCCTCGCTGCGACCACTTCGCACCATCGCGATGCCGATGCACCATCCCAGCCACGGCGAGGGCACGCCCGATGTGCATCCGGCGCCCGTGCTGCGGCGCTTTCCCGACATCTGGGAGCGGCGTTCCCAGCAGCCGGCGTGGCACGTTTCGTGCATGTCTTCTTTGATGTATACATTGACGTATCCGATCTTGCCCTCACCAAAAAGCTGGCTTATCCTGCCCCGGTGCCGATAAGTCCAGCGCGGCAAGAAGCTGGTTGCGATCTGTCCTTCCTGTATCCCCGAAAGGAAAACCGAATGAGCAAGCGCCTCCCCTCCGAGCTGTTGTCCGTCCTGTCCTTCACGGCCCTGTCTGCCCTGGCCACCTGTAGCCTCCCGGCCATGGCCGCCACGCTCAACATCTCGCTGGATGCCGATCCCGGCAAGCTGGACCCGACCCAGTCCTCCATGCTCAACGAACGCATCGTCTACCAGAGCATCTTCGACAAGCTGGTGGACCTGGATGGCGAGGGCAAGATCATCCCCATGCTGGCCGAGCGCTGGAGCATCTCGGACGACCAGAAGACCTACACCCTCTTTTTGCGCAAGGGCATCAAGTTCCAGGACGGCACGCCCTTCGATGCCAAGGCAGTCGAATTCAACCTGCTGCGCGGCCAGGAAAAGACCTCGCTGCGCCGTAACGAACTCAAGTACATCAGCAAGATCACGGTGGTCGACGAGTACACCGTCAAGCTGGACCTGTCCACGCCCTTCGCGCCCTTCATGTCCATCCTCACCGACCGCGCCGGCATGATGTCCTCGCCGGCGGCCGTGAAGAAGTATGGCGAGGACTACGTCAACCATCCGGTCGGCACCGGCCCCTTCCTCTACAAGGGTCGTCTCAAGGGCGCCACCATCACGCTGGAAAAGAACCCCAACTACTGGCGCGCCGGCCTGCCCAAGGTCGACGAAGTGGTCTACAAGATCATGCCGGACGTCAATGTGGCCTTCAACAACCTGCGCAGCGGCCAGGTCGATATCACCAATCGCTTCCCCTACAAGGAAATCACCCACATCGCCGCCAACGCCAACTACACGGTGCTCAACAAGCCCTCGCTGGGTTTCCGTGGCTTCTACATGAACACCGGCAAGCCGCCCTTCGACAAGAAGGAAGTGCGCGAGGCCGTGGACATCCTGATCGACCGCAATGCCATTGCCAAGGTGGTCTACAACAATGCGGTCGCGCCGGGTCACTCGGCCTTCTCCAAGGCGCAGTTCGCCAATGGCCCCAGCGACGTGCCGCCCAAGGTCGACCTGGCGCGCGCCAAGGAACTGCTGAAGGCAGCCGGCAAGGAAGGCGGCTTCAGCTTCAAGCTGACCCTGCCGACCACGCCTGATGAGCTGCAGGTAGGCCAGATGATCCAGGGCATGCTGCGCCCGGCCGGCATCACCGTGACGCTGGAGAAGACCGAGCTGGCGACCCAGATCGAGGCCGGCAAGACCGGTAATTTCGAAGGCCTCTTCGTGGGCTGGAGCGGTCGTCCCGACCCGGACCAGAACATCTATGATTTCGTCACCACCAACGGCTCGCTGAACTACTCACACTTCGGCGCCAAGGAAGTGGACGACCTGCTGCAGCAAGCCCGGGTGGAAGGCGACCAGGCCAAGCGCAAGGGACTCTATGACCAGGTCATGGCGATCCTGGTCAAGGAAGTGCCCTACATCTACACCGTGCATGACAACGTGCTCTTCGGCATCGCCAAGTCGGTCAAGGGCTTCGAATACGTGCCCGATGGCGTGATCCGCACGGCCACCGTGTCCAAGTAAGCCGGCCCAGGCCCCGCCATGTCCAAGCTGTCCAGACTGCCCAAGCCCTCCCGGCTGCTCCAGCGCCTGCTGCTATCCATCCCCACGCTGATCCTGGTCAGCATGGTGGTGTTTTCCCTGCTGGCGGTGCTGCCGGGCGACCCGGTGGCCGCCATCCTCGGCATGGAATCCACACCAGAGGCGGCGGCCGCCCTGCGCCTGAAACTGGGCCTGGATGATCCGTTGCTGGTACAGTACGGCCGCTGGCTGTGGGCCGTGCTGCATGGCGACCTGGGCCGTTCCTTCATCGACAACACCCCGGTGGCCGAGGCCCTGTGGCAGCGCCTGCCGGTGACCATCGAGCTGGCCATCGGCAGCTTCCTGGTGGCGCTGGTGATCGCGGTGCCGGCCGGCATCCTGTCGGCGGCGCGCCCGCGCGGCTGGGCCAATGCCATCGGCACCCTCATCGCGCTGTTCGGCATGTCGGTGCCGCACTTCTGGCTGGGCATGATGTTCATCATCCTCTTCGCCGTGAAGCTGGGCTGGCTGCCGGCCTCCGGCTTCGTGCCGCTGTCGCAGGACTGGCAGGCCAACCTGATCGCCATGATCATGCCCATGGTCGTGACCGGCCTGCGCGAATCGGCCATCCTCATGCGCATGGTGCGTAGCAGCCTGCTGGAAGTCCTGAACGAAGACTACATCCGCACCGCCTTTTCCAAGGGCTTGCGTGACTGGCAGGTGGTGCTGGGCCATGCACTGCGCAATGCCCTGATCCCGGTGGTCACGGCCAGTGGCCTGATGGTCTCGGGCATGCTGGGCGGACTGGTGATCACCGAGAGCATCTTCGGCATCCCCGGCATGGGCAAGATGATCGTGGACGCCATCTTCCAGCGCGACTACGTCACCGTGCAGGCCGGTGTGCTGGCCGCCACCGTCATGGTGGTGATCGTCAACCTGTGCGTGGACCTGCTCTACAGCGTGATCGACCCGCGCATTGCCCGCTGACGCCCTGACCCTCTTGTTCACGCCCATTCCGCCATGAACCCGACCACCCACCAAGCCCTGCCCGCCGCCCCGCGCTGGCGCACACTGCGCCGCTTCTGCGGCAACCGGCTGGCGACCGTCGGCGCGCTCATCATCGCGCTGCTGATCCTGCTGGCCCTGGCCGCCCCCTGGCTGGCCCACTACGATCCCATCTTCGACCAGGACTACGGCAACCTGCTGGCCGGCCCCAGCGCCGAACACTGGCTGGGTACCGACGACCTCGGCCGCGACATCTACACCCGCATGCTCTACGGCTCGCGCATCTCGCTGCAGGCGGCACTGATCTCGGTGGGGCTGGCCTTTACGCTGGGCGTACCCATCGGCATCGTCAGCGGTTACTACCGGGGCGCGGTCGATGCCATCGTCATGCGCGTGGTCGATGCGCTGCAGGCCTTTCCCTCGCTGATCCTGGCGCTGGCACTGGCGGCTGCCCTGGGCGGTGGTTTCTACAATGCCATGGTGGCGGTGGGCATCGGCTTCACCTCGTCCTTCGTGCGGCTGGCGCGCGGCCAGGCCATGACCATCCGCAACCTCGACTACGTGATGGCGGCGCGCTCCATCGGTGCCGGCCATCTGCGCATCATGTGGCGCTACGTATTGCCCAATTCGCTGGCGCCACTGGTGATCCAGGCCACCTTCGCCATGGGCACGGCCATCATCGCCGAAGCTGGCCTGTCCTACCTGGGCCTGGGCGCCAAACCCGAAGACCCGAGCTGGGGCTCCATGCTGCACATCGCCCAGGGCTACCTGAACACCACGCCGATGCTGGCGCTGTGGCCAGGGGTGGCGATCTTCCTGGTGGTGCTGGGCTTCAACCTGCTGGGCGACGGCATCCGTGAAGTCTTCGATCCCAAACTGAGCCGCTGATCAAGCGGACAAGGAATAGCCCATGCTGGATATCGAAAACCTGAAAGTCGAATTCCTCAGCCACGGCCGCCGTGTCGCACCGGTCGATGGCGTCTCGTTCTCGCTGGGCCAGGATGAAACCGTGGGCCTGCTGGGTGAATCCGGTTGCGGCAAGAGCGTGACCGCCCTGAGCATCCTGCGCCTGTTCCCCCTGGCCAGCCGGGCCGCGCTATCGGGGGCGATCCGCTTCGACGGTCGCGACCTGCTGCAGGCCGATGACGCCGGCCTGCGCGCCATCCGTGGCAAGGAGATCGCCATGATCTTCCAGGAACCCATGACCTCGCTGAACCCGCTGCATCGCATCGGCGAGCAACTGGCCGAGATGCTGCGCATCCACACCGGCCTCAACCGCAGCGACATCGATGCCCGCGTGCTGGCCATGCTGGAGCGGGTCGGTCTGGCACGCGCCGCGCAACTGGTGGACGAATACCCGCACAGCCTCTCGGGCGGCATGCGCCAGCGCGTCATGATCGCCATGGCCCTGCTGTGCCAGCCCAAGCTGCTGGTCTGCGACGAACCGACCACGGCGCTGGATGTCACCATCCAGGCGCAGATCCTGGACCTGATGCGCGAGCTCAAGCGCGAGCAGCAGACCTCGATCCTGATGATCACCCATGACCTGGGCGTGGTGGCCGAGATGTGCGAGCGCGTGGTGGTCATGTATGCCGGCCAGGTGGTGGAACAAAGCAGCGTGGAGGATCTCTTCGACCGCCCCGCCCATCCCTACACGCATGCCCTGATGCGCGCCCGCCCGGCACTGGACGCCACACCCGGCGCGCCGCTGACAGCCATTCCCGGCAGCGTGCCGCCACCCGGCACGGTGCGCAGCGGCTGCCGCTTTGCCGCACGCTGCAGCCGCGCCCAGGACATCTGCCACCAGGAGATGCCAGCCCTCGATGATCTGGGCGACGGCCACCTGGTGCGTTGCTGGTATCCGCATTGAAAGGCCCTGTTGCGATGACGATGAACCCTCCCCTGCTCGAAGTCGGCGGCCTCAAGAAGCACTTCGCCACCGGCACCACTACCGTCAAGGCGGTGGACGATGTGTCCTTCCGCATCGACGAAGGCCAGACCCTGGGCCTGGTCGGCGAATCCGGCTGCGGCAAGTCCACCACCGGGCGCAGCATCCTGCGCCTGATCGAACCCAGCGCCGGCAGCGTGCGCTTCATGGGCCAGGAACTGACCCTGCTGCCGGAAGGCCAGCTGCGCGCCATGCGCCGCCACATGCAGATGGTGTTCCAGGACCCGTATGCCTCGCTCAATCCACGCATGACCATCGGCGAGGTGCTGGAAGAACCACTGATCGTGCACCGCCTGCACGACCGCGCCACCCGCAAGCGCAAGGTGGCCGAGGCACTCGACATGGTCGGCCTGAACCCGGCCTACGCCGCGCGCCACCCGCACGAATTCTCGGGCGGCCAGCGCCAGCGCGTGGGCATCGCCCGCGCCATCATCACGCGGCCCAAGCTGGTGGTAGCTGACGAAGCCGTCTCGGCGCTGGATGTGTCGATCCAGGCGCAGATCCTGAACCTGCTGCGCGAGCTGCAACAGGAGCTGGGCCTGACCTATCTCTTTGTCTCGCACGACCTGGCCGTGATCCGCCATGTGAGCGACACCATCGGCGTGATGTACCTGGGCCGCATGGTGGAGCTGGGCGCACGCGAAGACATCTACGCCCAGCCGCGCCACCCCTACACGCAGGCCCTGCTGTCGGCCATCCCGCGCGAACATCCGCGCGAACAGCGCCAGCGCATCGTGCTGCAGGGGAGCATCCCCAACCCGGCCGCGCCACCATCGGGTTGCCACTTCCATCCGCGCTGCCCGTCCTGCATGGAGGTCTGCAAGACCCAGGCCCCCGCCCCGATCAAGCTCAGCACCACCCATACCGTGGCCTGCCAGCTGTACCGTTAAGGCAAGCCGTTAGAATACGCCCCGAACCCAGAACGAGAGACCGCCATGCCCGCCTTCCCCGACTTCAGCAGCAACCACTACCCCTACCTGTCGCGCCGCAGCGCCGTCTATGCCCGTCGCGGCATGGTCGCCACCTCGCAACCGCTGGCCGCGCAAGCCGGCCTGGAAGTGCTGCAACGGGGCGGCAATGCCATCGACGCCGCCATCGCTGCCGCCGCCGCGCTGACGGTGGTGGAGCCCACCGCCAACGGCATCGGCGGTGACGCCTTCGCCCTGGTCTGGCACGGCGGCAAGCTGCATGGTCTGAACGCCAGCGGCCCGGCACCACAATCGATCACGGCCGAGAAGCTCACCGGCGCCGGCCTCAAGGACGTCCCCAAGTACGGCGCCCTGCCGGTGACCGTGCCCGGCACGCCCGGCGCCTGGGCTGCCATGGCCAGCCGCTTCGGCAAGCTGGCGCTGACGGACTCGATGTCGGGCGCCATCACGCTGGCGCAAGAAGGATTCCCGGTTTCGCCCATGGTGGCGCATGCCTGGCAGGTAGCGCATCAGAACTTCAAGCGCGAATTCAAGGACGACCACTTCCAGTCCTGGTTCGACACCTTCAGCATCGATGGCCAGGCGCCCCGGGCCGGCCAGCTGTGGCGCTCCGCAGGCCATGCCGCCACGCTGGCCGCGATTGCCGCCGACAATGCCGAGAGCTTCTATCGCGGCGTGCTGGCCGAGCAGATCGCTGCCTTCATCGGCCGGGCCGGTGGCTACATGCAGACCTCCGATCTGGCGGCCTTCCAGCCCGAGTGGGTCGATCCCATCGGCGTGAACTATCGCGGCTACGACGTCTGGGAAATCCCCCCCAATGGCCACGGCATGGTGGCCCTGATGGCGCTGAACCTGCTGAAGGCCTATGACTTTTCCGAGCGCGACACGCTGGCCACCTACCACCGCCAGATCGAAGCCATCAAGCTGGCCTATGCCGATGGCTTGGCCCACATCGCCGACCCGGCCCACATGAAGGTGAAGGTGGAGCAGTTGCTGTCGGATGCCTACGCCGACGAACGCCGCAAGCTCATCGGCGCACGCGCCACCCTGCCGGTGGCCGGCGACCCGTCGCGCGGCGGCACGGTCTACCTGTGCACCGCCGATGCCGAGGGCAACATGGTGTCCTTCATCCAGAGCAACTACATGGGCTTCGGCTCGGGCCTGGTGGTCCCGGGCACCGGCATCGCCCTGCACAACCGTGGCAACAACTTCACGCTGGAAGCCGGCCACCCCAATGTACTGGCACCGGGCAAGCGCCCCTACCACACCATCATCCCCGGCTTCATGACCCGCAACGGCCAGGCCGTCGGCCCCTTCGGCGTGATGGGCGGCTTCATGCAACCGCAGGGGCATGTCCAGATGGTCATGAACACGGTGGACTTCGGCCTCAATCCGCAAGCCTCCCTGGATGCGCCACGCTGGGAATGGGAAAAGGGCAACAAGGTCGCCATCGAGCACAGCACCGCCGAACACCTCTTCCGTGGCCTGGCCGGCCTGGGCCATGAAGTGTCGTGGTCGGGCAACCAGCTGGGCTTCGGCCGTGGCCAGATCATCTGGCGCAATGACGAAGGCGTGCTCTGCGGCGGCACCGAACCGCGCACCGATGGTTGCGTGGCGGCCTGGTGAGGAAGCATTCATCGTGAAGAGCGTCGCTGCCCCGCCCTCTGCTGCACCGCCCGCCGTCGATGTCGACGACGCCGATGCCACCGAAAACCTCGCCCGCACCGGCTCGCTGCCCGAATACGTCTACGCGCAACTGCGCCAGGACATCTTCGACATGCGGCTCCTGCCCGGCGACCAGGTCACCGAAACCGAGGTGGCAGCCCACTTCAAGGTCTCGCGCACGCCGGTGCGGCAAGCACTGCAACGCCTGCAGGGCGATGGCCTGATGCAGGGCTACGTACGTGGCGGCTGGGAAGTGGTGCCGATCGATTTCAAGCGCTTCTCCGATCTCTACGAAATGCGCCGACTCATCGAAACCCATGCCGTGCGGCGCCTGTGCGCACAGGCCGGCGACCTGTCGGTACTGGCCGGCCTGCGCGCCACCTGGTGCGTGCCGGCCGCCGAGCGCGAACTGGACGGCCCCAAGGCCGCGCTGCTGGACGAGATCTTCCACCAGACCCTGGTGCGCGCGGCCGGCAACCAGGAGATGGCAGATACCTTCGACCGTCTCACCGACCGCATCCGCATCGTGCGGCGTCTGGATTTTCTGTATGGCGACTGCCTGCATTCGACCTACGAGGAACATGCCGCCATCCTCGACCGTATCGCCGCCGGTGACAGTGAAGCCGCACAACGCTTGATGGACGAGCACATCGACGGCAGCCACGCCGAGGTCAACCAGATCACCCTGCATCGTTTGCACAGCGCCCGTGCCACGGCCACCACCAAGCCGCCGGCCTATGTCTCGGTACGGGTACGACGCTCATTCTGATCGATGCTGACCAGTGCTGACCCTGCACTGAAAGCACTGCCGTGCTGTGTTAGTCTTTTCGCTTTGATCCAGTCAGGGAGACAAGCATGAAAGTCGCAGTCATGGGCGCGGGCGCCGTGGGATGTTATTTCGCCGGCATGCTGGCACGCGCGGGACACGAGGTAGCACTGATCGGCCGCCCCCTGCACGTGGAGGCCTTCAACACCACCGGGCTGCGACTGGAGGCCAAGACCTTCGACGAGACCATTGCCGTCAAGGCCAGCACCGATCCCGCCATTGCCGCCGGCGCCGACCTGGTGCTGTTCTGCGTCAAGTCTCCTGATACCGAGACCGCCGGAGCGCAACTGCGCCCGCACCTGGGCACCGACACGCTGGTGCTGAGCCTGCAGAACGGTACCGACAATGCCGAGCGCCTGCGTACCGTGATCCCGCAGCCGGTATCGGCCGCCGTGGTCTACGTTGCCACCGAGATGGCCGGCCCCGGCCACGTCAAGCACCATGGACGTGGCGAGCTGGTGATCGAACCCTCGGCCCGCAGCCGCGAAGCCGCCGAGGCCCTGATCGCCGCCGGCGTACCCACCGAGATTTCCGACAATGTGCGCGGCGCGCTGTGGCTGAAGCTGATCATCAACTGCGCCTACAACGCCCTCTCCGCCATCACGCAACTGCCCTACGGCAAGCTGGTGGAAGGAGTGGGCGTGCCGGAGGTGATCCGCAACCTGGTGGCCGAATGCCGCGCTGTCGCCGATGCCGAGGGCGTCACGCTGGCCGGCGACGTGGATGCGGCGATCCGCAAGATCATCGAGACCATGCCCACGCAATTCTCCTCCACCGCCCAGGACGTGGCACGCGGCAAGCCCAGCGAGATCGACCACCTGAACGGCTTCATCGTGCGACGCGGCCAGGCGCTGGGCATCGCCACGCCGGTCAACCTGACCCTGCATGCGCTGGTCAAGCTCATCGAGAGCAAGGCGAGATAGCTTAAATCGTTTATATCGCTTGCCCGCTCTCAACGCAGCATAGCCGACATGGCCGAAAGGCTGTTCAAGACCCGCACCGCATATTCCGCCGTGGGCGCATCGAACTCCACGGTGACATTGTCGCAGCGCTCCAGGATGGGCAACTGGCTGAACAGGTCGGCCAGCGCCACCGTCTGCGCCTGCAGGCGGCAGCGCAGGGGCCCGCGCAGGGGCAGCACCGGCATCGAGGCCGGTTGCGCCACCAGGCTGGCTACCGCCTGGCGGGCGCGCTCTTCCAGCAGTACGCAGGACTCTTGCGGCGTGAGCGAATCGCCACTGTTGGCGCCATAGGCCTTCTTGGTTTCGGCAAAGACGGCATGGGGGAACAGCGGCTGGTTTTCCTCGATGAAGGCATCGTCGCCGCTGCCGAAGATCACCGGCACGCCATGCTCGGCCGCCAATGCACCATAGAGGCCGGCCTCCCCCATCTCCTGGCCGCCCAGCCAGACGCGGGCGAAGGCGAAGCTGTTGGTGGTATGCGCCAGGATGCCGCGCCCCTGCGCACGCGAGTGGTAACCCACCAGCATGACCGCGTCGATATCGTGGTCCACGCCGCCCATCATGCCCAGTACACGCGGCTTTCCCAGCACCATGCGCGCCTGCGCATGCAGCAGGTCGGGCAACAGGTTGCGGAAGCCCCCGTGCGAATCATTGACCTTGATGGCGGTGGCGCCGGCGGCCAGCGCGCCACGGATGACGGCGTTGGCTTCCTCGGTCATCCAGCGTCGGGCGCGTTCGTATTCGCCGTTGCCGGCGCGGGTCTGCTCGGGATGGAACACCCCGGCCACGCCTTCGATATCGACGGAGACCAGGATATTCGCGCGTTGGGTAGTCATGGAAATCTCGCTGCAGTCAGTCGTTCGGTAAAGCTCAGGCCAGCGCCGCCAGCCGCTCGCGCAGGCTGACGCGCACATGGCCATCGCGCCCCTGCACCGTCTCGGCGGCAAAGAGCGCATGGAGTATCGCTTGCTCCACAGTGTCGGCGGCGGCATGGAACAGCGGGTCGAGCAGGTGATCGGCCAGCAGCGTCAGCTGCACGCACTCGGCACTGGCCTCGATCTGCTGGGCCGTCGAGAAGGCCAGCGCGATGTCGCCACTGCCATGCCCGTAGACCGAGCCGGTGCGCGCCAGGCCGGCGCCGGCGCGGGTGGCCAGGCGCTTCAGCTGGCGCGCATCCAGCGGCGCATCGGTGGCCAGGATCATGATGATGGAGCCCTTCTCGGGGCTGTGATCGGGTGCTTCGCTGTCGGCCAGCCGGCGACCGACCGGATCACCATCGATGACCAGATCAGGCAGGCGGCCGAAATTGGACAGCACCAGCGCACCCACGGTAAAGGCATTGCCTGCGGCACCGATGCTCACGCAGCGCGAGGCCGTACCGATGCCGCCCTTGAGGCCGAAGCTGGACATGCCCCGCCCCGCGCCGACCGCGCCCTGCGCCACCTCCGGTGACAGGGCCTGCAGCGCCTGCAGGTAATGCCCTTCCTCGATGGCCAGCGCCTGCTGGTCGTTGAGATAGGCGTCATTGCATTCCAGCACCAGCGCATTGACGGTGGAGAGGCTACGTCCGCATTCGGGATTCTCGCGCAAGGTATGGCGCACCTGGGCGGTCAGCAGCGTGCCCACCGCGAAGGTGTTGGAGAGCGCGATGGGCGACTCCAGCTCACCCAGCTCTTCCAGCTGCACCAGCCCGGCACTCTTGCCGAAACCATTGATGACGGCAACGGCGGCCGGCAGCCTGTGGGTGAAGAGATTGCCGCCATGCGGCATGACCACGGTCACGCCGGTCTGCACCGGGCCGGCGTCCAGGGTGCAGTGGCCCACGCGCACGCCGGCCACGTCGGTGATGCTGTTGCGCGGGCCGGCAGCGAGCCGGCCGATGTGCGGAACCTGCAGATTCATCGTGATCAGCTCGTGATCAGCGCTGGTCGATCTTGGGGTCGAGCGCGTCACGCAGACCGTCGCCCAGCAGGTTGAAGGCCAGCACGGTCAGGAAGATGGCGATGCTGGGCACGATGGCGATGTGCGGCGAGGTCACCATGTCGGCACGGGCTTCGTTCAGCATCAGGCCCCATTCGGGCGTGGGCGATTGCGCACCCAGGCCGAGGAAGGACAGGCCGGCGGCGGTGATGATGGAGGTGCCGATACGCATCGTGAAATACACCACGATGGCCGAGATGGTGCCGGGGAAGATGTGCTTCCACATGATGGTCGCATCCGAGGCACCGATGCTGCGGGTAGCCTCGATGTAGGTCAGGTTCTTCAACTGCAGCGTATTGCCACGCACCAGGCGGGCAAACGCCGGGATGCTGAACACCGACACCGAGATGATGACGTTGATCATGCCGCCGCCCAGGATGGCGACGATGCCGATGGCCAGCAGGATGCCGGGGAAGGCGAACAGCACGTCGCAGATGCGCATGGTGATGCGGTCCCACCAGCCTTCGTAGTAACCGGCCAGCAAACCGAAGACGGTACCGATCACCGCGCCGATGGCCACCGAGAAGAAGCCCGAGGCCAGCGAGATGCGCGCGCCCATCAGGATGCGGCTGAAGATGTCGCGGCCCAGCGAATCCACGCCGAACCAGTGGGTCCAGGTCGGCGGCGAATTGAGGGCGTCGTAGTCGAAGTAGTTCTCCGGATCGAAAGGCACGATCAGCGGTGCAATGATGGCCACCACGATCAGCAGCAGGATGAAGATGCCGGCATAGACGGCCAGGTGCTGCTTCTTGAACTTGCGCCAGAATTCGCGCCAGGGGGTGCGGATCTTCTGGCCGGAGGCGGCAGCCACGGCGGCCGGGTCGGGCGGCGGCAGCGGCGCGCCGGTCTCGGAAACGGGAGCATTGGAGAGCGACATGATTCCCCTCACTTGAAACGGATGCTGGGGTTGATCACGGCATAGAGCACGTCCACCACCAGGTTGATGAAAATGAATTCCAGCGAGAACAGCAGGATCTCGGCCTGGATGACGGGATAGTCACGCATCTCGACGGCATCCACCAGCAGACGTCCCATGCCCGGCCAGTTGAAGACCACCTCCACCAGGATGGAGCCGCCCAGCAGGAAGCCGAACTGCAGGCCCATCATCGTGACTACCGGAATGAGTGCATTGCGCAGGCAATGCTTGATGACCACCACGGTCTCGGCCAGGCCCTTGGCGCGCGCGGTACGCACGAAGTCTTCCTGCAGGATCTCGATGAAGGAGGAACGAGTAAAGCGCGCCATCACGGCGGCCACGGCCGCGCCCAGGGTGATGGAGGGCAGGATGTAGTGGCGCCAGGTGTCGTCGCCCACCGTGGGCAACCAGCCCAGCTTGACCGAGAACACCTGCATCAGCAGGATGCCCAGCGAAAAGGCCGGGAAGGAAATGCCCGACACCGCCAATGTCATGCCTAGGCGATCAGGCCACTTGTTGCGCCATACCGCCGACGCAATGCCGATGACCAGGCCGAACAGCACCGCCCAGATCATGGCCACCAGGGTCAGCCACAGTGTGGGCCAGAAGCGCGCGCCGATCTCCTCGGACACCGGACGCTTGGTGCGGATGGAGCGGCCGAAGTCGCCCTTGGCCGCATTGACGAAGAAATTGACGAACTGCTCCGGCAGGGGCTTGTCCAGGCCGAGGTCGGCGCGCACCAGCGCCACCGTTTTCTCGTCGGCTTCAGGACCGGCTGCCAGCCGCGCCGGGTCGCCCGGCAACAAGTGCACGAACAGGAACACCAGCACCGCCACCAGCAGCAGCGTGGGAATCAGGCCTAACAGGCGTTTGATGACATAGGAAAACATGGGACTCTCTGAATAAGGCTAAGGCTGCCCGTCGCTGGTGCTTCGACACCGTGCTGTTGAGTCATTGCCTGCGCAGCCAGACTGCGGCTGCGCATCGTGAATCTGGGGAAGGAGGCCAGGCCCCCTTCCCTGTTGCGACACTGCGGCAAGGCATTGCCGCGTGACGCTGACGTATTACTTGGTGAATTCGATGCCCTCGAATTCGTAGGCCTGGTCAGGCATCACGTAGATACCCTTGAGGTTCTTGGCACGGGCATACAGCAGCTTCTCGGTGACCAGGAAGGCCCACGGGGCATCCTTCCAGATTTCTTCCTGGGCGTCCTTGTACAGCGCTTCCTTTTCCTTGCGGTCGGAAACGGTCAGGGCCTTGGCGATATCGCCATCGACCTTGTCGCTCTTGTAGTAGGCGGTGTTGAACAGGCGCGGCGGGAAGGATTCCGACGCCAGCAGCGGACGCAGGCCCCAGTCGGCTTCACCGGTCGAGGACGACCAGCCCACATAGAACAGGCGGATCGGCGCGGTGGCCGGGTCTTGCCAGCTTTCCACGCGCTCCACGCGCTGGCCGGCTTCCAGTGCCTGGATCTTGGCCTTGATGCCCACCTGCGCCAGTTGCTGCTGCAGGAACTGGATCACCTTCACGGCAGTGGTGTGGGTGTAGGCCGACCACAGCTCGGTCTCGAAGCCGTTCGGATAACCGGCTTCGGCCAGCAGGGCCTTGGCCTTCTTCACGTCATACGGCCAGGGACCGGTCTTGTAGGCGTAGTCCACGCCTTGCGGCAGCACGCCGTCCATCGGCACCGCATAGCCATTGAAGGCGACCTTGGCCAGGGCTTGCTTGTTGATGGCGTAGTTGATCGCTTCGCGCACCTTGGGATTGTCGAACGGCTTTTGCTTGACGTTCATCGACATGTAGCGCTGGATGATGGAGGGGCCAGCGATCACATCCAGGTTGGACTTGCTCTTGAGCAGATCGGCCTGCTCGTAGGGCACCGGGTAGGTGAATTGCGCTTCGCCGGTCTGCAGCATGGCCGAGCGGGAGTTGTTGTCGATCACCGGCTTCCACAGGATCTCGTCGATCTTGGGATAGCCCTGCTTCCAGTAGCCATCGAACTTGGCGACCTTCAGGTAGTCGGTCTGCTTCCATTCGACGAACTTGAAGGGACCGGTACCGACCGGGTGGAAGGCGATGTCCTTGTTGCCATACTGCTTCAGCGCGGCCGGCGAGATGATCCCGGCCGACGGGTGGGCCAGCACGTTGATGAAGGCCGAGAACGGCTCCTTCAGCACGATCTTGACGGTGTAGTCGTTGAGGACTTCGGTCCTGGCGATGCGGTTGAAGAGGTTGTAGCGCTTCAGCTTGTTGTCGGGATTGGTCACGCGGTCGAACGAGGCCTTCACGGCATCGGCCTTGAAGTCGGTGCCGTCGTGGAACTTCACGCCTTGCTTCAAGCGGATGGTGTATTCCAGGCCATCCTTGCTCACCAGGTAGCCTTCAGCCAGCACCGGGATCAGCTTCATGTCCTTGTCGAAGCCGAACAGCCCCTGGTAGAAGGACTTCATTACCGACAGCGACAGCGTATCGTTGGCGTCGTACGGGTCCATGGTGGTGAAGGTCGAGGCCACCGCCAGCGTGGCGGTCTTGGCGGCGAAGGCATTGGCCGCGCCGAACTGCAGGGCGGCGCCCAGGGTTCCCATGGCCAGCCATTTGGCGGCGGTCATTGCTTTGATTTTTGCGGATGCGGACATTAGTCTCTCCTGATCAGTGAGGCTGAGGTTGGTACGGCATTATCGAGATTACTGCGCTGACTGCATTTACAACAATGGAAACTTTACGTCGGGACAGCAAGCGGCGCATTCAGAACGCGCCGGCAATACGGTGTTGGGCCACAAAGTGCCCGGGAGCAACTTCCTTCAAGGGTTCCACCTTGGGCTCATCGCCCACCAGCCGGATCGGGCTGGGAATCTCATCGGTCTGCAGCTTCTTGCCCGGCTGGCGCAGCGTCGGGTCGGCAATGGGGACGGCCGCCATCAGCTTGCGCGTATAGGGGTGCTGCGGATTCTCGAAGATGGCGCGGCGCGGGCCGATCTCGACGATCTGGCCCAGGTACATCACCGCCACGCGGTGACTGATGCGCTCCACCACGGCCATGTCGTGCGAGATGAAGATGAAGGAGATCCCCAGCTCGGCCTGCAGGTCCAGCATCAGGTTGACGATCTGGGCCTGGATCGACACGTCCAGCGCCGACACCGATTCATCGGCGATGACGATCTTGGGATTCAGGGCCAGGGCGCGTGCGATGCAGATGCGCTGGCGCTGGCCGCCCGAGAATTCGTGCGGATAGCGCTGGCCATGCTCGGGGGTGAGGCCCACGCGGGTCAGCAGCGCATCCACACGCTCCTGCGCACCCTCCTTCATGCCATGCACCAGCATCGGCTCCATGATGGAATAGCCGACCGTCATGCGCGGATCGAGCGAGGCGAACGGGTCCTGGAAGATGAACTGGATATCGCGGCGCAGCTGGCGCAGCTCGCTGCGCGGCAGTTGCGCCAGGTCGCGCCCGCCGAATTCGACGCGGCCGCCGGCGATATCGACTAAGCGCAGCAGTGAACGGCCGGTGGTGGACTTGCCGCAACCGGACTCGCCGACGATGGCCAGGGTCTCGCCGGAATACAGATCGAAGCTGACCTTCTCCACCGCATGCACGCGCTGCTTCACACGACCGAAGATGCCGCTCTTCACATCAAAACGGGTGGTCAGCTCGCGCACCTTGAGGATGGGCTGGCGCTGCTGGGCGATCTCCTTCTGCGCCTGCAGTTCGGCGGTGCTCGCGGCCAGGTCGGGGCGCACCTCGGCTTGCGGGGCGATGCCAAAGCGCAGCGGCGTATCGGTGCCGCGCATGGAACCCAGGCGCGGCACGGCGGCCAGCAGGGAACGGGTATAGGGATGGGCGGGCGCGGCGAAGAGTGTCTTGACCTCGTTCTCTTCCACCTTCTCGCCACGGCACATCACCACCACGCGGTCGGCCACCTCGGCTACCACCCCCATGTCGTGGGTGATGAAGACCACGCCCATCTGCATCTCTTCCTGCAGGGAGCGGATCAGTTGCAGGATCTGCGCCTGGATGGTCACATCCAGGGCCGTGGTCGGTTCATCGGCAATCAGCAGCGAGGGCTTGCAGGACAGCGCCATGGCGATCATCACGCGCTGGCGCATGCCACCCGACAACTGGTGCGGATGGCGGCCCAGCACGCGTTTGGCTTCGGGGATGCGCACCATCTCCAGCATGCGCAGCGCCTCGGCCTGGGCTGCCGCACGGCCCATGCCCTGGTGCAGGCGGATCGATTCGGCGATCTGCTCGCCGACGGTGAAGACCGGGTTCAGCGAGGTCATCGGCTCCTGGAAGATCATGGCGATCTCCTTGCCGCGGATGCCGCGCATGGTGGCGTTGTCGGCCTGGGCCAGGTCCAGGGTCTGGCCGTTGCGGCGCAGGAACTGCATGCTGCCGCTGGCGATCTTGCCGCCGCCGTGTTCGATCAGGCGCATGATGGCCAGCGACGACACCGACTTGCCCGAGCCGGACTCGCCGACGATGGCCAGGGTCTCGCCCTGGCCGACGTGGAAGGACAGGTCGCGCACCGCGTCCACCGTCCGCTCGGAGGTGGAGAAGCGCACGCTCAGGTGGTTCACGTCCAGTACGCGTTGTGGCTGTTGCATCTTGATTCTCTCCTGCGGGCCGCTTCAGGCCTGGTCTGCGTGGTCTGCGTAAATGGCCGTGACCGGCGCCTCGTCACCGCGACCGTAGCCGCGATACATGCCTTCGGTGTTGAAGGGCAACACCAGGTTGCCCTGGGCGTCCACGGCAATGATGCCACCGCGCCCCCCAACCTTGGGCAGGGACTCGAATACCACCGCCTGACTGGCCTGCTCCAGCGACTGGCCGGCATAGGCCATGCGCGCGCCGACGTCATAACAGGCCACCGCGCGCAGGAAGGATTCGCCGGTGCCGGTGGCCGATACCGCCACGGTCGCGTTGTTGGCATAGCAGCCGGCGCCGATGACGGGCGAATCGCCCACGCGGCCGGGTTGCTTGTTGGTGATGCCGCCGGTGGAGGTGGCCGCTGCCAGGTTGCCGGCGCGGTCCAGAGCCACGGCGCCGACGGTGCCGAACTTGTGGTCGGGGTCGATGGGCTCGTTGGGCTCGGCAGTTTCCTTCTGGGCGAAGGCGAAGGAGGCCGCGTCATGGTCCAGCATCACGCCGGCCTGGCCGCGCACGCGCAGCCATTGTTCATGACGGGCATCGGTATGGAAATACTCCGGCGCCACCGTGGCCACGCCGTTGCGCGCGGCAAAGGCTTCGGCACCGGCGCCCACCAGCAGCACGTGCTCGCTCTTTTCCATCACGGCGCGCGCGGCCAGGACCGGATTGCGCACATTGGTGACACAGGCCACCGCGCCGGAGGAGAGATCGGCGCCGTTCATCACGCAGGCATCCAGCTCATGCTTGCCCTCGCTGGTATAGACGGCGCCATGGCCGGCATTGAAGAGCGGGCAGTCTTCCAGCAGGCGCACCGCCTCGGTGACCGCGTCCAGCGCCGAGCCGCCGGCATTGAGGATGGCCTGGCCGGCAGCCACGATGGCACCCAGCGCCTGGTGGTAGCGGGCCTCGTCGTCGGCCGAGAGCGAATTGCGCGAGATGGTGCCCGCGCCGCCATGGATGGCGATTACCGGAGTGGTCATGCTTTGGTCTTTCCTTTGGTCTTGGGGGCCGCCTTGGCAGGCTTGCCCACCGGGGTCGTGCCGGTACGCGGCGACTGCTGCTGCGACAGGTACAGCCAGGGCAATACGAATTCGGTCATCTGCGAGGCCGCCTGCACCGAACGCCGCGCGCGATGCGCCACGGCGTCGCACAGCGCCTGGATCAGGATCAGCGCCGCCGCATCCGAGGTCGGCGAGAGCTTGCGCTCGATCTGCGCATAGATCGCCACATCGGCCAGCGGCACCAGGGGCGAACCATGGGTGTCGGTGATGGCGAGGATCTGCGCGCCCTTCTCCACCGCGCGCTGGGTCAGCCAGACGGTGTCGGCGGCATAGCGCGGGAACAGCATGGCGATCACCAGGTCGCGCTGGTCGAGCTTGAAGAACTGGCGACCGGCCTGCGAAGGGCCGCCCGCCATGGCCACCGAGCTGACGCTGCGCACGTACGGTTCCAGCGCATGCGCCATCAGGCCGGACAGGTAGGCCGAGGCACCGAAGCCGATGATGAAGACGCGGTCGGCCGAGAGGATCATGTCGACCGCGCGTTCGCAGTGTTCCGGGGTCAGCAGGCGACGCGTGGCTTCGATGTTGCGGATGTCGCTCTCGAAGGCCGAGGCCATGATCTCGGCACTGCTGGCGGCGCGCTGCACCTCGTCGCGCAGTTTTTCCACCGGTGCCAGCGTGGTGGCGAAGTCCGCCACCAGCGCGGCTCGGAAGGAGGCGTAGCCATCGAAGCCTAGCGCATGGGCGAAGCGGTTGGCTGTGGCCACCGAGATACCGGCGGCTTCGGAGAGCTCATCGATGGTCATGGTGGCCGCACGGAAAGGGTTGCCCAGCACGTAGTCGGCCGTCTTGCGGTGCGACTTGGACAATTGCGGATACAGCTTGCCCACGGCCTGCGCGACCGCGCCCGCTCCCTGCAAACTGATGTTCTTCGGCTGTTGAGTCACAGTCCGCCGCCCCTTTTGAATGTCTCCGATGTTCGATGCAACGCAAATCGTTTATACGATTTAGATCATTTGCACCCCTGCCCTGCGACTGCTATTTTTCGAACTGCTTTTTATCATCCGGCAGGATCATGCTTCTCGCTCCACTTCCGGAAAAAATGTAAATATATTTTCATTTGTTTTCGGAGTAAAGAAAAAATACTTTCAAAAACCAAATATCGTTATAACGCACCAGAAGCAATCAGGAAAGCGCGAGAATCGAACAAGAAACGCACCGTTATAGGTGAGTTTCTGATGCAGCGCACCAAAAATGACGGGCACTTTGACGGGCGCATGACGATAAAATACGCCCCTTCGCCCGTCCTCTCACCATGAACATCCGCTTCCTCGAAACCTTCGTCTGGCTGGCCAGGCTGCGCAACTTCCGGCTCACGGCCGAACGCCTGCATACCACCCAGGCTGCGGTGTCCAGCCGCATCGCCTCGCTCGAACAGGATTTCGGCGTGCGCCTGTTCGACCGCAGCGCGCGCGAAGTGGCCCTGACCGCCGATGGCAGCAAGGCGCTGGTCTATGCCGAGCGCATGGTCAAGCTCATGCGCGAGATGAAGGACGACATGTCCGACCGCGAGGTCTATGCCGGCGTGATCCGCATCGGCGTGATCGAATCCATCGTCCATAGCTGGTTCCCGGACTTCCTGGGACGCCTGCACAAGACCTTCCCGCGCCTGCAGATCGAGATCGTCAGCGACACCACCATCCACCTGCACGAGCAGTTCAACAAGGGCGGCGTGGACCTGGTGCTGCAAGCTGAACCGGTGATCGGGCCGCAGGTCAGCAACATCGCGCTATGCGAATTCCCGATGCGCTGGGTGGGCAGTCCCAAGCTCGACATCGGCAGCGAGACCCTGACCCTGTCGGACCTGGCGGCCTTCCCGGTGATCAGCTTCGCCCGCAACTCGGGGCCGCATGCGGTGATCGAACGTCTCTTCTCGGGTAGCGAACGCAGCGAGCGCAACCTGCACATCAATTGCATCGCCTCGGTGGCCACCATGATCCGGCTGGCCACCGATGGCTTCGGCATCGCGGCGGTGCCGCCGGCCATCATCCAGCGCGAGTTGAATGAAGAGAGCCTGCACCTGCTGCGGGTCGATACCGAGTTCCCGGCACTGGCCCTGATCGCCTGCTTCCGCTCGGACCACGAGAATCCGCTCACCGAAACCGTGGCCCGTATCGCCCAGGAAACCGCCTCCGACTTCGCACTCAATTGGGGACAGGAAATCGCCCGGCTACCCGCGCCGTTGAGCTGAACCTGTCCGCAGGCCGCATGCGCCCTGCGTGTGGCCGCATCCACTAGCGATGCTGCGCAGCACCATCATGAAGCAGCCATCGCCCTGCTTTTGCTCATAAGATTTTTCAATCATTTCTGTTCACATTTTCTTGTTGGACAGCACCCGCCCCGCTTACCCATACTGGATTCAAGGCTGGCAACCCGGCCGATGCCCGGCACCGCGCCAGCACACCCAGAGCCGCCCCGCACATCCACGCAAGTCCACCCAGATCACGACGCCGCCGCACGACCGGCGGCGCGCAACACAGAGGAGGTAGTCCATGTCTTATTCCCCTTCCGCGGCGGCCACGCCTGCGGCCACGCCTGAGGCCACATCCGTCATGGATCTCACCTACCGCAAGATCGCCTGGCGGCTGATCCCCTTCCTGGTCTTCCTGTTCGTGCTGGCCTGGATCGACCGCGTCAACGTCGGCTTCGCCAAGCTGCAGATGCTGCAGGACCTGCAGTTCTCGGAAGCCATCTACGGCCTGGGGGCGGGCATCTTCTTCATCGGCTACTTCCTCTTCGAAGTACCCAGCAACCTGCTGCTGGAAAAGATCGGCGCCCGCAAGACGCTGGCCCGCATCACCATCCTCTGGGGCCTGGCCTCGATGGCGATGGCCTACGTCACCACGCCGACCTCGTTCTACATCCTGCGCTTCCTGCTGGGCATCTTCGAGGCCGGCTTCTTCCCCGGCGTGGTGCTGTACCTGACCTACTGGTTCCCGGCCCAGCGCCGCGCCCGCGTCAATGGTCTCTTCATGACCTCGTTTGCCATCGCCGGTGCCGTCGGCGGCCCCATTGCCGGCTTCATCATGAGCAGCATGGAAGGCGTAGGCCACCTGGCCAACTGGCAATGGCTCTTCATCATCGAAGGCATTCCCTCGCTGCTGGCCGGCTTCGCCGTGCTGGCCTGGCTGCCGGAAAAGCCGGCCAACGCCAAGTGGCTGACCGAGTCCGAGAAGAGCGCCGTCACGCAAGCCCTGGCCGCCGAAAACAGCGCACCGGGCAAGCACTTCTCCTTCAAGCAGGCCTGCAGCAACTATCGCGTCTGGATCTGCGCCGCCGTGTATTTCTGCGTGGTCAGCGGCAATGCCACCATCGCCTTCTGGGCACCGTCCATCATCAAGGAGATCGGCGTCAAGGGTAACCTGCAGATCGGCCTGATCTCGGCCATCCCCTTCGTAGCCGGCACCCTGGCCATGATCTGGAACGGCTTCCACTCCGACAAGACCGGCGAGCGCCGCCTGCATAGCGCCGTCGCCACCCTCATCGCCTGTATCGGCCTGGTCGCCACCGGCATGAGCCTGGGCAATGCGACGCTGGCGCTGTGCTCCCTGACGCTGGCCGCCGTGGGCATCCTGGCCGCCTTCCCGGTGTTCTGGTCCATCCCCGCTGCCTTCCTGGCCGGCACCGCTGCCGCCGGTGGCATCGCCCTCATCAACTCCATCGGCAACCTGGCCGGCTTCGTGGCGCCCTACATGATCGGCGCATTGAAGACCAGCACCGGATCGCTGTCCTCGGGTCTGTACTTCGTGGCCGCGCTGGAATTCCTGGCCAGCTTCCTGGTGGTGCTGTTCGTCAGGAAGCATTGACCCCTCATCCGAAACCGGATCCTCCCGTTCGGACTGAGTAGATCCGAAGGATCGTATCGAAGGCGCAGCAGTATGCGCGCAAGGAGCGGAGCACCCCTTCGGCGAACTCAGGACAGGCTTCGATACGCTGCTGCACAGCTACTCAGTCCGAACGGAAAATGAAATGCGCAAGGCACGCGCTTGTTGATTCACCCTGTTGGATAGAAACTCATGAAACTCACCTTTACCCTCCCCGACCACACCACCGTCGACGCCGACCTCACCCGCCTGGTCATCGCCGGCTGGGCCGGCCGCGACCTGGCCGCCATCGAACACCACATCGAAGAACTGGAAGCCCTGGGCATCTCCCGCCCCAGCGCGGTGCCGCTGTTCTATCGCGTCTCGGCCAACCAGCTGTCCCAGTCCGCGCAGGTGCAGGTGCTGGGCGAGGCCTCTTCCGGCGAAGTGGAAACCTTCGTCTTCAATGCCGGCGGCGAGCTGTATGTCTCCATCGCCTCTGACCACACCGACCGCAAGCTGGAGGCACACAGCGTGGCCTTCTCCAAGCAGGCCTGCGTCAAGCCCGTGGGTACGACAGCCTGGAAGCTGGCCGACGTGGCCGAGTACTGGGATGAACTGGTGATCCGCTCCTGGATCGAGGAAGACGGCGCCACCAAGCTCTACCAGGAAGGCCCGCTGGCCTCGTTGCGCACACCGGCCGACCTGATCGCCCGCTTTACCGAGGGCAGCGCCATGCTGCCCGAGGGGTGCGGCATGACCTGCGGCACGGTCGGTGCCATCGGTGGCATCCGCCCGGCGGCGGCCTTCACGATGGAGCTTTACGATCCGCGCCGCCAGCGTGCGCTGCGCCATAGCTACGTGGCCGAATCGCTGGCCGAAGTGGCCTGATTCACCTTCCCTGCGGCCAGCCTTGCTGGCCGTTTTTGTCGGATGCGCCCGGCAATGCCATACTTGCCGTTTTGCGATCTGCCGCTTGCCTCTGGCGCGCAACCGCCACACCACACCAGACCGATACCCATCATCATGCCGAGCACACTGACCCAACTGGCCGCCGACCTCGACGCCGGCCGCACCACTTCCCTGCAACTGACCGAACAGGCCCTGGCCCGCATCGCCGATCCGGCCGGTGAAGGCGCGCGCGTGTTCACCAGCGTCTATGCCGAGCAGGCCCGTGCCGCCGCCCGCGCCTCCGACGCCCTGCGCGCGGCCGGCCTGCGCCGTTCGCCCATCGAAGGCCTGCCGGTCTCGGTCAAGGACCTCTTCGACGTGGCCGGTGAAACCACCCTGGCCGGCTCGGTCGTGCTGCGCGGCAAACCCGTCGCCCAGGCCAGCGCGGTGGTGGTGCAGAATCTGGTCAAGGCCGGTGCCATCGTCATCGGCAAGACCAACATGACCGAATTCGCCTACTCGGGCCTGGGCATCAATCCGCACTACGGTACCCCGCAAAACGCCTGGGAACGCGGCGTGGCAGGCGGCCGCATCCCCGGTGGCTCGTCCTCGGGCGCAGCCATCTCGGTGACCGACGGCATGGCCTTTGCCGCCGTCGGCTCCGACACCGGTGGCTCGGTGCGCATCCCCTCGGCCCTCAACGGCCTGACCGGCTTCAAGCCAACGGCCGCGCGCGTGTCCATGCAGGGCGTGCTGCCGCTGTCGGTCTATCTCGACTCCATCGGCCCGCTGGCGGCGTCCGTCGAATGCTGCGCCATCATGGATGCGGTGCTGGCCGGCATCGACTATGTCGCCCCGCAAGCCCACCCGCTGCGCGGCCTGCGCCTGCTGGCCCCGACCAACGTGGTGCTGGACGGCATGGATGAGCAGGTCGCCGGTGCCTATGGCGCTGCCCTGACCAAACTGGCGGCGGCCGGTGCGGTGATCGTGGAAGAGGAAGTCCCGGCCTTCAATGAACTGGCTGCCATCAACGCCAAGGGCGGCTTCACTGCCGCCGAAGCCTATGCCTGGCATCGCGGCCTGATCGCCGAGAACCATGATGGCTACGACCAGCGCGTGGTCTCGCGCATCCTGCGCGGCAAGGACATGGGCGCGGCCGACCTGCTGGACGTGCTGCATGCGCGCCCGCGCTGGATCGCCAAAGTCGAGGCGCAGCTGGCCGGCTTCGACGCCATGGTCATGCCCACGGTCCCGGTGATCGCACCGCGCATCGCCGAGCTGCAGGCCAGCGATGAGGCCTACTACGGCGCCAATGGCAAGATCCTGCGCAACCCCACGCTGATCAACTTCCTCGATGGTTGCGCGGTCTCGCTGCCCTGCCACGCCGCCGGCAGCGCGCCGGTGGGCCTGTCGCTGGCCGCTGCCGGTGGCCATGACCAGCGCCTGCTGTCCATCGCCCTGGCCGTGGAGGGTCTCTTGGCCGCCTGATCGCCACAGCGTTAGCAGTCAGACAAGGCTTGCGCATGCGCAAGCCTTTTTTTATGCACGAATTGATGACAATTGGCTGACGTTGATGCCGGGAACTCCCCAGTAGGGAACATTTCACCTCTACAGACGCCGAAGCTTCGGAATTTTCATTAGAATGCGCTTTTGCAGCGCAAGATGGCCCGCCCCCGGGCCGCTACGCTGGGCAACCAGACCACAACCCTCCGGCATCAGCCAAGACCACTCATCTGCATGGCAACCAAGAAAACCTCCCCGTCCGACTACAGTGAATCATCGATCCGCGTCCTCAAGGGACTGGAGCCGGTCAAGCAGCGTCCGGGCATGTACACCCGCACCGAGAACCCGCTGCACATCCTCCAGGAAGTGATCGACAACGCCTCCGACGAAGCGCTGGGCGGCTATGGCAAGAGCATCGTCGTTACCTTGAACGCCGACGGCAGCGTCAGCGTGGAAGATGACGGCCGCGGCATCCCGGTCGGCCTGCACCCGGAAGAGAAAGTGCCCACCGTCGAGATCGTCTTCACCCGCCTGCACGCGGGCGGCAAGTTCGACAAGGGGTCCGGCGGCGCCTATGCCTTCTCGGGCGGCCTGCACGGCGTGGGCGTGTCGGTCACCAATGCGCTGGCCACGCGCCTGGAAATCACCGTCTGGCGCGAAGGGGGCGTGCATACGCTGGCCTTCTCGGGCGGCGACGTCATCGAGAAACTCAAATCCCGCCCGGCGACCCGCGAAGACAAGAAGTCCGGTACCCGCGTCACGGTCTGGCCTGACGCCAAGTATTTCGATTCGCCCACCATCCCGCTGGGCGAGCTGCAACGCCTGTTGCGTTCCAAGGCAGTGCTGCTGCCGGGCGTGAAGGTCACCTTCACCAACGCCAAAACCGGCGACAGCCAGAGCTGGCAATACGACCAGGGCCTGCGCGGCTACCTGATGGAGCAACTGGCCCAGAGCGGCAGTGGCGAGACCCTGATCCCGCTGTTCGAGGGCGAGCAGTTCGCCGGCAAGGATGCCGAAGGCTTCGCCGAGGGCGAAGGCGCCTCCTGGGTGGTGGCCTGGACCGAGGAAGGCGCGGTGGTGCGCGAATCCTACGTCAACCTGATCCCCACCTCCAATGGCGGCACCCACGAATCGGGCCTGCGCGAAGGCCTGTTCTCGGCCGTGAAGAGCTTCGCCGAGATGCATTCGCTGCTGCCCAAGGGCGTCAAGCTGCTGGCCGAGGACGTCTTTGCACGGGTCTCCTTCGTGCTCTCGGCCAAGGTGCTGGATCCGCAATTCCAGGGCCAGATCAAGGAACGCCTCAACTCGCGCGATGCCGTGCGCCTGGTGGCCGGCTACTCGCGCCCGGCGCTGGAGCTGTGGCTGAACCAGCACGTCGAGTACGGCAAGAAGCTGGCCGAACTGGTCATCAAGCAGGCCCAGAGCCGCCTGCGTTCGGCTCAGAAGGTCGAGAAGAAGAAATCCTCGGGCGTGGCCGTGTTGCCGGGCAAGCTGACCGATTGCGAATCCTCGGACGTCTCGCGCAACGAACTCTTCCTGGTCGAGGGCGACTCCGCCGGCGGCTCGGCCAAGATGGGCCGCGACAAGGAATTCCAGGCCATCCTGCCGCTGCGCGGCAAGGTCTTGAATGCCTGGGAAACCGAACGCGACCGCCTCTTCGCCAACAATGAAATCCACGACATCGCCGTGGCCATCGGCGTCGATCCGCATGGCATGAACGACACCCCGGACCTGTCCGGCCTGCGCTACGGCAAGATCTGCATCCTCTCGGACGCGGACGTGGACGGCTCGCACATCCAGGTGCTGCTCTTGACGCTGTTCTTCCGTCACTTCCCCAAGCTGATCGAGAACGGCAATATCTGCGTGGCGCGTCCGCCGCTCTACCGCGTGGACGCCCCCGCCCGTGGCAAGAAGCCGGTGCAGAAGCTCTACGCCCTGGACGATGGCGAACTCGAAGCCATCGAAGACAAGCTGCGCAAGGATGGCCTGAAGGAAGGCGCCTGGAGCATCTCCCGCTTCAAAGGCCTGGGCGAGATGAACGCCGAGCAGCTGTGGGAGACCACCATGAACCCCGACACCCGTCGCCTCCTGCCCATCGGCTTTGGCGAACCCGGTGTGCAGACCTCGGAAGAGCGCTTCAACATGTTGATGGGCAAGGGCGAAGCCGCCTCCCGCCGCGCATGGATCGAAGAGCACGGCAACGAGGCCGAGGCGGATATCTGAGATGACCGGGCCGGTGCCACGCCGCCTCCTGCGCATGCTGCACGGCGCCCTGCTGGGCGCGGGCGTGCTGCTGGGCGCAGGCATGGCGCCGGCCCAGGCCCAGGCCAGGCCAGACAATGCAGTGCGCTACACCGATGCCAACGGCCTGTCGCATACGCATGTCGAAGCCGCCGGCGATGCCGCTGCCGCCGCCGGAACCATCCTCTACCGCTATACCGATGCCGAGGGCGCAGTCCACGTCTACGCCGAAAAGCTGGACAACCCGGAGCGCCTCATGGCCAGCAGCGCCAACGCGCTGAACCACCACGGCAACCGGGATGCCTCCGACACCCGCGCCGACCCGCCCTTCGTGCGCACCATGCTGGCCCATCCGGATGCCGGCAAGTACGACGGCCTGCTCCGGCAGGCGGCCGGCGAGTTCGGGCTCGATGCCGCATTGCTCAAGGCGGTGATGACGGCCGAGTCGGGCTTCAATGCGCGCGCGGTATCCTCCAAGGGCGCCATCGGCCTCATGCAGATCCTGCCGGAGACCGCCGAGCGCTATGGCCTGCAGGGAGACCGCCGCAAGAGCCTGAAACAGAAACTGAACGACCCCAGGGTCAATATCCGACTGGCCGCGCGCTACCTGCGTGACCTGATGGCGATGTTCCCACAGCGCGTGGAACTGGCCATTGCCTCCTACAACGCCGGTGAAGGCGCGGTGCAGAAGTACGGCAACAAGATCCCGCCCTACCCGGAAACCCAGGGCTATGTGCGGCTGGTGTCGCGCTTCTATCAACTGTATCGCCCGGGCCCAGCGGTCGCGATGGCGCAGGCCAGCCGCGACGATGCTGCGGGTGGGCCGCGCCTGAAGGTGACCCTCCCGCCTCGCGCACCCAGCACCCGCCAGGAAGACCAGTAGTACCAACAACACCAAGAAATCAACCATATCGGGGAACGGCAGTAATGATCATCGCAATCGATCTAGGCACTACCAATAGTCTGGTCGCTGTATGGCGCAACGGACAGGCAGAAATCATTCCCAATGGCTTGGGAGAACACCTCACGCCGTCCTGCGTCGGACTGGATGATGACGGCAGCCTGCTGGTCGGCAAGGCGGCGCAGGAGCGGCTGCAGACCCACCCCGAGCTGAGCGCGTCGCTCTTCAAGCGCTACATGGGTAGCGACAAGCGCATCACGTTGGGCAACAAGGCATTCCGTCCGGAAGAACTGTCCTCGATCGTCCTGCGCGCCCTCAAGGCCGATGCCGAAGCCTATCTTGGCGAGCCGGTCAACGAAGCCGTCATCACCGTGCCGGCCTACTTCAGCGATGCCCAGCGCAAAGCCACGCGTCACGCTGGCCAACTGGCGGGCATGAAGGTCGATTCGCTGCTCAACGAGCCCACCGCTGCGGCACTGGCCTTTGGCATGCATCAACAGCAAGCCGAGAGCAAGTTCCTCATCTTCGACCTTGGCGGCGGCACCTTTGACGTCTCCATCCTCGAGCTCTTCGATGGCGTCATGGAAGTGCGGGCCACGGCCGGCGACAACTTCCTCGGCGGCGAAGATTTCCTGCAGGCGATGACGGTCGATTTTCTCAAACGCAGCGGCCTGGCAGAACGCCTGGGCGACACCCCGCTAGATGCGCGCCAGGCCCGCAAGCTGCGCGAAGAAATGGAACGAGGGAAACGCGCACTGACGGAGCAACCAGGCATCACGCTGCGTGTGCATTACGACGCTCAGGAATATCGCTGCGAACTGGACGAAGATACGCTGGCCCGCCTGGCCGAGCCTTTGCTGGAACGGTTGCGCCAGCCAGTGGAGCGCGCCATGCGCGATGCCCGCATCCGCACCAATGAGCTGGACAAGGTCGTGCTGGCAGGCGGCGCCACCCGCATGCCACTGGTGCGCAAGCTGGTCTCGCGCATGTTTGGCCGCTTCCCTGACATCTCCGTCAATCCCGATGAAGTGGTGGTGTTGGGCGCGGCAGTGCAGGCCGGACTGAAGATGCGCGACGAGGCGCTGCAGGAAATCGTGCTCACCGATGTGGCCCCGTACTCGCTCGGGATCGGCATATCGCAGCAAGTCGGCCCGACCCACTACACCCATGGGCATTACCTGCCCATCATCGAACGCAATACGGTGATCCCGGCCTCGCGCTCCAACAGCATCGCCACCATCAAGGACAACCAGGAACAGGTCGTGGTCCCGATCTACCAGGGGGAATCGAGGATGGTCAGCGACAACATTCTGCTGGGCGAACTGAGCGTCCCCATCCCCAAGCGCAAGGCCGGCGAAGTGTCGCTGGATATCCGCTTTACCTACGATGTGAACGGCATCCTGGAAGTGGAGGCCAAGGTGCTGGGCACTGATGAAGTGCGCAAGCTCGTCATCCTGGAATCGCCCGGCGTGATGACGCAAGAGCAGATTCAGCAGCGCTTGGCTGAACTGGCCGAGCTGAAGATCCACCCGCGCGACCAGATGCAGACGCGCACCCTGCTGGCGCGCGCCGACCGGCTCTACGAGCAGTCGCTAGGAGATCGTCGGCACTTCCTGTCCCAAATGATCGCACGCTACCAGGCCGTACTCGAAACACAGGATAGCCATCTGATCCGCAAGGAGCACGTCCAGGTGAGCCAACTGCTGGACCAGATTGAGCGGGAGAGTCAGCTGTGATGCACGCTGAATGGAACAAGTGGGCGTGGGACCTGCTGCAGATCGCGCCCACGCAGGATGCGCGCGCCGTCAAGCGTGCTTATGCTACCCGCCTGAAGAGCACCCGGCCCGATGAGGATGCCGACGCCTTCCAGAAACTGCGCCAGGCCTATGACCATGCCCTGGCGCTGGCCCAGGCCGCCCTGGAGGATGATGTCGCCGAACAGGTACCGTCAGCGTCTGCCACCGAGCCATCGTCGCAAGCGGAGCCTGCAACCGCATCCACGGTGCCATCGCCCGGGATCGACATCGTTGCTCCCGCCGCCCCCGCCGCCCCCGCCGCCGTTAACCCGGCGCCGGCGCCCCTAAGCGCCCAGACAATGGTGTTCGAGTTCGAGGCCAGCAGCACGCCGACGCAGAGCTGGGATGAATTCCTGCGCGGCTATCACAATGCCCCCAACACCAGTCTGCACTACAGCCTCGCCAACGAAATCGCGAAGCATACCCGCAGCCGCGACTTCGACAATCTGGATTTTGCCAACGCCTTCGAAGTCGAAGCGGCGCGATACTGCGCGCGCCCCGATGCCGATCCTGTGCTGATCGAAGGCTTGAACGCCTTCTACCGCTGGGAAGCAGATCCTTCCCTGCTCAATGCCGCGCAACCCGGACTGGCCTGGCAGATCATGTCCGAGCTACGCGCCTTGCGCATGCATCACCACTTGCTGAGCCGCAAGACCGACGCCTCGCGCGCGCTGCTGGCCAGCACCCCGCCACGGTGGAGTCGCAAGCTCTACAACCGCAGCGTCACCGACGAGATACAGCAACTGATCCAGCACATGCGGTGGAACTGTCCCGAAACACTGCAACGCAAGCTCAACCCGGAGGTCGTGAGCTGGTGGGAAGAAAAGCTGGCCCGCAAGCGTCTGCAGGGACACAACCTGCTGGCCTCGTTCGTCCTTGGCGCATCCTTTTCGACGATGCTTTTTTCCTCGCTTCACTACAGCGACGTCGACCACCAGATCAAGGAGGCGCTAGGCCACAACGGCTACTATGTCAGCATTTGGCTGCTGGGCCAGTTGCTGCTTCTGGCAGCGACCTGCGCGCTGGTCTTTGGCCCGTCCCCCCTGAGCGGCCGACTGCAATCGCTACTGCAATCGCGCGCAGGGCAACTGGGATGGATTGCACCGACTGCGCTGCTGAGCCTGCCGTTCATGACGCTTCCCCCGCACGCCAGCGCCTGGTTGCTGCTACCGCTCTGCCTAGGCATCTCGGCTGTCGCATTGTATGTGATGGTAGTGAGTACATTGCAGCTCAGCGGCGTGGGCAGGGGCGTCGGCACGGGTGTCGGCATGCTCCAGCTGCTGGGAATTTTCATCGGCATGTTACTGGTTCATAGCAGAGACAACGACGTCTTTGGCCCGATGTTCCTGCCATGGGCCTACATGCTGGTGCTGGGGGGCGAGCATTACTATCAATTGCTGGATGCGGGTTTCAAACATCTGACCAAACTGCGGGCAGCCTGGCTGGTCTCGAGTGTACTGACGGTGATCGGTGTGCTCAACCATGGCTATGATGCGCCGACGAGCCTGATTGTGATCAGTTGGGCACTGGCCGTCACAGGGATGCTGATCTCCACTATCTATGCGAACTCGACCACGCTACCCTACCTGTGTGTGTTCATCTATTTCACCGCCAGCAAGTTCGCTGCTGTGTTCGCGAAAACCGAAATCGGCGAGATGCTTATTCCGACGACAATGCTGCTCACCACGATGGTCTTCACCGTCGCCAACTTACTTACCCGAACCGTATCCAGACGCCCTTTTTCCTAAACGTTGGCATCGCCGGCGATCTCGCCTGGTGCTGCCCACGCAAGGCAAGACCCTAACCAAGACTGACCCATGACAGAACAAGCCAACCTGTTTGACCAGACACCATCGGCCCCGGACGGCGACACCCTGACGCTGTCCACCTTCGCCGAGCGCGCCTATCTCGACTACGCCATCTCGGTGGTCAAGGGCCGTGCCCTGCCCGACGTGGCCGATGGCCAGAAGCCGGTGCAGCGTCGCATCCTCTACGCGATGAACGAACTGTCGCTGAACTCGGCAGCCAAGCCGCGCAAGTCCGCCGCCGTGGTCGGCGACGTGCTGGGCAAGCTGCACCCGCACGGCGACCAGTCGGTCTACGACGCGCTGGTGCGCATGGCCCAGGACTTCTCGCTGCGCTATCCCCTGATCGACGGCCACGGCAACTTCGGCTCGCGCGATGGTGATGGTGCGGCGGCGATGCGCTACACCGAAGCCCGCCTGACGCCCATCAGCAAGCTGCTGCTCGACGAGATCGACATGGGCACGGTGGAATTCCAGCCCAACTACGACGGTTCCACCGAAGAGCCACGCCTGCTGCCGGCACGCCTGCCCTTCCTGCTGTTGAATGGCGCCTCCGGCATTGCTGTCGGCATGGCTACCGAAATCCCTTCGCACAACCTCACCGAGGTGGCCAAGGCGGCCGTGGCGATGATCCGCAACCCCAAGATCAGCCACGCCGAACTGATGGAACTCATCCCCGGCCCTGACTTCCCCGGTGGCGGCCAGATCATCACGCCGCAGGCGACCATTGCCGAGATGTACCAGAGCGGCCGTGGCAGCCTGAAGGTGCGTGCCCGCTGGAAGATCGAAGACCTGGCGCGCGGCCAGTGGCAGGCGGTCATCACCGAGCTGCCGCCGGGCGTGTCCTCGCAGCGCGTGCTGGAGGAAATCGAGGAACTCACCAATCCCAAGCTCAAGCTGGGCAAGAAGTCGCTCACGCCCGAGCAGCAAGCCCAGAAGGCTGCCATCCTCGGCCTGCTCGACGCCGTGCGCGACGAGTCCGGCCGCGAAGCGCCGGTGCGCCTGGTGTTCGAACCCAAGTCCAAGAACCAGGACCAGACCGAGTTCATGAACACCCTGCTGGCCCAGACCTCGCTGGAGACCAGTGCCTCGCTGAACCTGGTGATGATCGGCGGCGATGGCCGTCCGCGCCAGAAGAGCCTGACCGACATCCTCACCGAGTGGATCAGCTTCCGCTTCGAGACCGTGACCCGCCGCACGCAATTCCGCATGCAGAAGGTCAACGACCGCATCCACATCCTGGAAGGCCGGGAAGCGGTGCTCTTGAACATCGACAAGGTCATCAAGATCATCCGCGAGTCGGACGAACCCAAGCCGGCCCTGATCACCGCCTTCAAGCTCTCGGACCGCCAGGCCGAGGACATCCTGGAAATCCGCCTGCGCCAGTTGGCGCGCCTGGAAGCCATCAAGATCCAGCAGGAGCTGGCCGATCTGCGCGGAGAAAAGACCACGCTGCAAGACCTGCTGGACAATCCAGCCTCGATGAAGAAGCTGGTCATCAAGGAAATCGAAGGCGACGCCAAGACCTACGGCGACGCCCGCCGCACCATCATCGAGGAAGCCGAACGCGCCACCTTCGAGCAGAAGGTGATCGATGAGCCGGTCACCGTCATCATTTCGCAGAAGGGCTGGGTGCGCGCCCGCACCGGCCACGGTCACGACGCCACGCAATTCACCTTCAAGGCCGGCGACAGCCTGTATGGTGCCTTCGAATGTCGCACCGTCGACAACCTGCTGGCCTTCGGCTCCAACGGCCGGGTCTACACCATCGCCGTCAATGCCCTGCCCAATGCGCGTGGCGATGGCGTGCCTGTGACCACCCTGCTGGAACTGGCCAGCGGCAGCAGTATCCTGCACTACTTTGCCGGTCCGGCCGATACCACGCTGCTGCTGGCCTCCGACGGTGCCGCCGGTTTCATCGCCAAGGCCTCCGACATGTTCGGCCGGGTCAAGGGCGGCAAGAGCTTCTTCACGCTGGACGAAGGCGCCCTGCCGCTGGCGCCCACCGTGGTGGCCGCCGACGCCAGCGCGGTGGCCTGCGTCTCGGGCAATGGCCGCCTGCTGGTGTTCGGCCTGGACGAGATGAAGACCCTGTCCTCGGGTGGCCGTGGCGTGAACCTGATGGAGCTGGAGAAGAACGAGAAACTGGTCGCCGTCCAGGCCATCAGCCAGAAGGGCGTGGTGGTCGAAGGTACCGGCAATGTCGGCAAGGCCAAGGAAATCGCCCTGTCGGCCGCTTCGCTGGGCAGCCACATCGGCAAGCGCGCACGCAAGGGCCGTGCGCTGGAGTCGCGCATCAAGGTGACGGGATTGCGGGCGCAGGTCTGATCCACCCCACCCTGCTACACGATGCCCCCCGCCCCCAAGGCCGGGGGCATTTTTTTGCCTGCTGTTGGCTGCGCTAACCGATGGCGATCGACACCCGGTACAGCAACACACCCAGCAGGCCGAAAGCGCCCGCCAGCATGCAGTAAGGCGCCCACTTGCGCGCACGCATGCCATAGCCGAACAGCAGCAGGCAGATGCTGATGGCAGGTATCAAGGCGGAAGGGCTGGTCAAGTCCATGATGCATACTCCCCGGTGGGTTGAAATTCGCATGTGATCCATCACGCCGTCACGCCAACTGGCTGATGGTCTTCCTGAAACGCGCCAGCGCCGCCGCAAACAACACCGCGCCGATGACGAAGATGGCCAGCAGCTGCGGCCACACCACCTCCAGGCCGGCGCCACGATAGAGGATGGCCTGGCCGGCCGCCACGAAATGCGTGGTCGGGGCCACCAGCATGATGTCCTGCACCAGCTGCGGCATGCTCTCGCGCGGGGTCGAGCCGCCCGAGAGCAATTGCAGCGGCAACAGCACCAGCACCACCAGCATGCCGAACTGCGGCATGGAGCGCGCCAGCGTGGCCATGAAGATGCCCATCGAGGTGGTGGCAAAGAGGTGCATGACAGTCACCAGCATGAACAGCGCCACCGAACCCTGGATCGGCACCTGCAAGGCCACCCGCACGATCAGCAGCAAGGCTCCCAAGGCCGCCAGCGCCACCACCAGTCCCATGGACCAGACCTTGGCCAGCATGATCTCGGCCGGCGTCACGGGCATCACCAGCAGGTGTTCGATGGTGCCGTGCTCGCGCTCGCGGATCAGCGCAGCACCGGTCAGGATGATCGAGAGCATGGTGACGTTGTTGATGATTTCCATCAGCGAGCCGAACCAGGATTGCTCCAGGTTGGGATTGAAGCGCATGCGCAAGGCCAGGTTCACCGGCGAGGCCGCGCCCTGCTCGCTGCGGGCGACGAACTGCGCGACTTCGGTAGAGATGATCTGCTGGATGGAGCCGTTGCCGGTGAAGGCCTGGCTCATGCGGGTGGCATCGACATTGAGCTGCAGCGCCGGCGCGCGGCCGGCCAGCACGTCGCGCTGGAAGTCGGCCGGAATGTCCAAGACGAAGGTGTAGTCGCCATCGTCCATGCCGGCATCGGCCTGGGCCGCGCTGACCAGCCGGGGCGTGCGGAAATGCGGCGGATAGAAGGCCGCAGCAATACGCGCCGACAGTGGCGAGGCATCGTTGTCGACGATGGCGATGGCGGCGTTGTGCAGGCTCTCCGGCATGGCGGTGGCGGCCACGTAGATCGATAGCGTAAAGGTGTAGGCGATCAGCACCAGCATGGCCGGGTCGCGCAGCAGGCTCCACAGTTCCTTGATGCCGAGGCGATAGAGATTGGCCAGCGAGGCGCGCATGTCAGTGCTCCTGCTTCTTCAGCAACAACACCGACAGCCCCAGGATCACCGGCACCGCTGCCAGCAGGGGCCAGAACGACGTGCCCAGGTCCGACAGCGTGAGCGCCTTGCTGAAGACGCCCCGGCTGATGTCGAGGAAATGCGTGGCCGGATAGAGCTGGCCGATCACCGCCCCCGCCCCTTCCAGCGATGATACGGGATTGAGCAGGCCGGCAAACTGCACGCAGGGAATGAGGGTGCCGATCATGGTCACGAACAGTGCCGCGATCTGGCTCTGGGTAAAGGTCGAGGCCAGCAGGCCGAAGCCGGTCGAACAGACGATGAACACCAGCGCCGCCAATGAGAGCGTGAGGAAGCTGCCCTTCAGGGGAACATCGAACACGGTCACCGCCAGCAGCACCAGCAGCAGGAAGTTGAGCATGCCCAGCAGCAGGTAGGGCAACTGCTTGCCCAGCAAGAATTCGGTGCGCGTGACCGGCGTGACATACAGGTTGAGGATGGAGCCCAGCTCCTTCTCACGCACCACCGACAGGGCCGTCAGCATGGCCGGGATCATCATCAGCAGCATCGGGATGATGGCCGGCACCATGGCCGGCAGGCTCTTCACATCCGGGTTGTAGCGATAGCGCGTCTCGATGGTACTGGGTGTGGCCAGGGTCTGGCCGAGGCGATGGATGGCCATGTCGGCCAGCCACAGCTGGTGCATGCCCTGTACATAGCCGCGCACGGTCTCGGCGCGGGTCGGCATGGCACCGTCGCCCCAGGCACCGATCTCGACCGCCTTGCCGCGCGCGATGTCGCGGGCAAAGCCGGGCGGGATCTCGATGGCCAGCGATATCTCGCCGCTGCGCATGCGCCGGTCCAGGTCCTGGTAGTCGCTCAGGGGCGGCTTCTCGATGAAATAGCGCGAGCCCGATAGGTTCAGCGCATAGTTCTGGCTCAGCCCGGTCTGGTCCAGGTCGAGCACGGCGTAGCTGAGGTTTTCCACGTCCAGGTTGATGCCGTAACCGATGATGAACATCAGGATCGCCGTGCCCAGCAAGGCCAGCGTGGCCCGTACCGGATCGCGCCGCAACTCCAGGCTCTCGCGCTGGCTGTAGCTCAGGGCACGCCGCAGGCGGATGCCAAGGCCGCTGCGCGGGTCAGGCTTGGCAGGCTGGATCGGAGACGCTGCCAACGCTGCCTGGGGTGCGACGGTATCAGGCGACGACGCCTTGCCTGAGGCTTCTTCCAGATAGGCGATGAAGGCCTGCTCCAGGGTGGCCGCACCGCGCTGGCGGATCAGTTCGTCCGGGGTGGCGCTGACCAGCACGCGCCCGGCATGCATGAGCGAGATGCGGTCGCAACGCTGCGCCTCGTTCATGAAATGGGTGGAGATGAAGATGGTCACCCGGTCCTGACGCGCCAGGTCGATCATCAGTTGCCAGAACATGTCGCGGGCGATCGGATCAACGCCGGAGGTGGGCTCGTCCAGGATCAGCAACTCTGGCTTGTGCACCATTGCCACGGTCAGCGAGAGGCGCTGGCGTATGCCCAGCGGCAGGCTCTCGGGCAGGTTGTCGAGCACCTCCAGCAAGCCGAAACGCTGCGCCATCTCCTGCGTGCGGGCAGCGATCTCCCCCTCCGGCACGCGGTACAGGCGCGCATGCAGCACCAGGTTCTGGCGCACGCTCAGCTCGCCATACAACGAAAACGCCTGCGACATGTAACCCACGCGGGCGCGCGTGGCCATGTCACGCGGATCGACTTCCCGCCCGAACAACCAGGCCTGGCCCTCGGTGGCTTGCAAGAGACCGGTGAGCATCTTCATGGTGGTCGACTTGCCGCAGCCATTGGAGCCCAGGAAGCCGAAGATCTCGCCACGCCGGATGCGGAAATCCACATGATCGACCGCCACGAAATCACCGAAACGCATCGTCAGGCCGCGCGCCTCGATGGCGATCTCCCCTGCCCCATCCTCGGCCAGCGGCGTCACCTGGACCGCGTGATGACCGCGCCGCTTTTCTTCCGGCAGCAAGGCGATGAAGGCCTGTTCCAGCGAATCGGTGGCGGTGCGCCGATGCAGCTCGGCCGGCGTGCCGGTGGCCAGCACGCGGCCGCCGTCCATAGCGACCAGCCAGTCGAAGCGGTCGGCCTCTTCCATGTAGGCCGTGGCGACGATGACGCTCATGCCCGGCCGCTGCCGGCGGATGCGCTCGATCAGCTCCCAGAACTGCGCGCGCGAGAGCGGATCGACACCGGTGGTGGGCTCGTCCAGGATCAGCAGGTCGGGATCGTGGATCAGGGCGCAGCACAGGCCCAGCTTCTGCTTCATGCCGCCCGAGAGCTTGCCGGCCGGACGCGCCAGGAAGGCATCCAGGCCCGTACCCCGGGTCAGTTCATCGATGCGACGACGACGCTCGGCGCCATCCTGGCCGAACAGGCGGCCGAAGAATTGCAGGTTTTCTTCCACCGACAGGGTGGGATAGAGATTCTTGCCCAGGCCCTGCGGCATGTAGGCGATGCGCGGGCAAGCCAGTTGCCGATGGTGGCGCTGCCGCATGTCACCCTCCAGCACAGACAGCTGCCCCTGCTGCAGGGCGCGCGCGCCCGACACCAGCGACAGCAGGCTGGACTTGCCCACGCCGTCGGGCCCGATCAGGCCGACCATGCGGCCGGCCGGGATGTCCAGCGACACGGCATCCAGCGCCAGCGTGGCACCGTAACGCAGAGACACCTGCTCCAGGCGCGCCACGCAGGAGTCGCCCCGGGCCGGTGGCAGGGTCATTGCGGGACCTTCACGGCCAGTGCATCAGGCCAGGGCCTGGCGGGATCGGTGCGCACCCAGGCCACGCCCGGCAGGCCGGTCTTGACCAGCGTCAGGTGCTTTTGCAGCAGCGCCGGATCGATCTGGGCCTTGACGCGGAACATCAGCTTCTGGCGTTCGCTGGCCGTCTCCACCGTCTTGGGCGTGAACTGCGCGGTGCTGGCCACGAAGGACAACTTGGCCGGGATCACATACTGGGGCGCGGCATCGAGCACGATGCGCGCCTCGCTGCCCAGGGCCAGCTTGCCAGCGGTAGCCTCGGGCACGAAGAAGGTCATGTAGACATCGCCCAGGTCCACCAGGTTGAGTACCTTGCCGCCCGCCCCCAGCACCTCGCCGGGCTGGGCAATGCGATATTGCACGCGCCCGGCGCGCGGTGCGGCCAGGGCACTGTCATCGATATCGACCTTGATACGCTGGACCGTTGCCAGCGCCGCCGTCACGGTGGAACGGGCGCCGCTGACCTGGGTACGCGCCGCCACCACGGCGGCCTGCGCCGCCGTCACCTGGGCGCGCGATGCCGTCACTGCCGCCGCCATACCGAGCACGCGGGCGCGGTCGTCATCGAGCTCCTGCACCGATGAGGCCCCTTCCTTCACCAGCACCTCCGAGCGCGACAGGCGACGCCGCGCCGCATCCAGCTCGCTCTCGCGTTGCGCGGCCTGGGCCAGGGCCGCCTGATAGTCACTCTCGCGCACGGCCACCTGGGCCTCGGCACTGGCCACCGCCGACACCGATTGTTGCTGGCGCGCCTGGGCCTCATCACGCTGCGCCTCCAGCGACAATACCTGCATGCGCGCCAGGGTCTGGCCGGCACTCACGAAATCGCCCTCATTGACCAGGATGGCCTCGACCCGCCCGGCCAGCTTGGTGGCGACATCGACCTCGGTGGCCTCGATGCGGCCATTGCCACTGGCAAAGCCCTCGCCGGGACCGGTGTGATGCAGGTGCTGCCAGGCATAGACGGCGCCACCGGCGCACAGCAAGACGAGCGCGCCGACGATCCATTTCTTGTTATCGATGGAGAGAGTCATGATCATGAACCCGAACGAGGGAGGAACGGTGAAGCGGCCGTGACAGCGTCGCCCCCGAGTGCCGCATACAGCGCCACCGACGAGGACAGCAAGGCACGCCGGATCTGCACCAGTTGCTGCTGGGCCGAGAGCAGGTCGCGCTGGGCGTCGAGCACATCGAGGAAAGGCGCGGCGCCGTTGTCATAGCGCAGTGCCGACAGGCGCGCACGCTCGCCCTGCACGCGCACGGCGGTCTGGGCAATGGCCAGTTGCTCGGCCAGGCGCTGACGCGCCGAAAGCGCATCGGCCACATCGCGGAAGGCTGCCTGCACGCTCTTCTCGTAACTGGCCTCGGCGATATCGCGACGCACCTCCGCCAGGTCGAGATTGTTGCGCAAGCGCCCGCCGGTAAAGATCGGCAGCGAAATGCTGGGCGAGAAGCTCCAGGCGTGGCTGCCATCGCGGAACAGGCCGCTCAGTTCGGCGCTGGCGCTGCCCAGGTTGCCGGTCAACGAAATGCTCGGGAAGAAGGCCGCACGTGCGGCGCCGATATTGGCATTGGCCGCGATCAGCCGGTGCTCGGCCGCCGCCACGTCGGGACGACGCACCAGCAGCAGCGACGGCAGACCCGGCTGCAGCGGCGCGAAGGCCATGTCCAGTGCGGTACGCGCCTGCCCCACCGGCAGATCGAGGGGACTGCCAACCAGCAGGCTCAGGGCGTTGAGGCGCTGTTCGCGCTGCTGCTCCAGTTGCGCGCCCAGGGCCTGGGCTTGGGTGAGCAGGGTTTCGATCTGGGTCAGGTTCAGGCGTGAGGTCGCCCCCACCTCGACGCGGCGCGAGAAGATGCGAAAGCTCTCTTGCCGGCTGGCGATGGTCTCGCGGGCAATCGCCAGGCGTTCATCCAGTTCAGCCAGTTCCAGATAGGCATCGGCGACCTGCCCCACCAGGCTCAGGGCCGCCGCACGACGCGTGGCCTCGCTGGCACGGGCATTTTCCAGCGCGGCATCATCGAGGCTGCGCAAGCGGCCCCACAGGTCGATCTCCCAGGTAGACAAGCCCAGGCCGGCCTGATAGGCGCTACCCACCAGGGGCTTGCCGGTGAGGTTGAGGTCGGCCGGCGTGCGCGAACGGTCGACCCCGGCCTGGGCGCCGATGGTGGGGAACAGGTCGGCACGCTGGATGCCATAGAGCGCGCGCGCCTCCTCGACCCGCAAGGCGGCCACGCGCAGATCGCGGTTGTTGGCGAGCGCCTGCGCGATCAGGGCTTGCAGACGGGGATCGGTAAAGTAGTCACGCCAAGGCAAAGGCTCGGCGGCATCCACCTCGCTGGCTGCAGACGACGAATAGTGCGTCGCCACCGGCGCAGCAGGTCGCTGGTAGTCCGGTGCCATCGACTGGCACGCCGCCAGCAGCAAGGGCAAGGCGACCAGGGCGATACGTATTCTCGAAGCGGGATCGCACATCGTAGGCATCGGCAGAAGCGGGTAATGTGGTGACGGAGTTCGTCTTTTATGTCCACATTATGAAGAGGCTTGTGGGGGCTGCCATTGATGTGCGTCAGGTTACTGACTGGTGGGTCGGTAATTTTTTGTGCGGGTGGGATGACGAAGATGGTGGTGATCCAGAGGACGTTATCGGTGCTACGGCACACGCCCAGGTTTGATGGATGAAGTCAGTCTGCCCTCAGTCGTCCCCCATATCGGTGTCCTCGGCAGGATGGGTCAGCCGTCGAATCGTCAAGGCGCAGCGCTGTTGGATCAAGACATTGATTTGCTCAAGCACGGCATGGCCGGCAAAGCCTTTGTCTGGCGCTTGCTCAACGGACCGGTAAGCAAACAATATTTCCCGATCGGGAATATTACGCACGATCAGGACCGGGAATGATCAAAAATTTACCGATCGGGAAATAATCAGCAGCCATCTTCTTGGTCTGCCTTGCAGAGTCAACTGCCTACCCACTTGCGGGGCGGCATTTGCAAAGGCCTGATGCTGCCGCCCGGGATGAGAATGTTGCCGCCGCCCCTGCCCTACTGCGCCACGCCCACCTGATCCACATAGTGCCGGACCTCGGTGGAGACCGCATCAAACAGTCCCTGCAGTTCCGCCAGGCGCGGCTGGGCGCTCTGCGGCGGTTCTGCGCGCGACTGGACTTCGATGGACTTGAGCATCTCGGTGAGCTCGGCGGCGCCCACCAGGGCCGTCATGCTCTTGAGGCTGTGGGCCTCGCGCTTGACCTGCGCGGCTTCGTCGGCAAGGATGGCCGCTTCCAGGCGGGCAAACGTGGCCGGCGCGCTCTTGGCAAAGGTACCGAACATGTGCCGGCAAGCGGCAACATCGCCCCCCATGGCGTCGAGCAAGGGCTCGGGGTTGATGTGCTGGTATCGGTTGTCGTTCACGTGTTTCTCCCTGTGGCCCGACGCAATATACGCAAATATTGCTTTGCTACCAATAGTTTTTGAGCGTCTTCCTGCGTTATGGCAATGATGTCAGACGTTTCGCGCGCTATCGGAAGACTTTCTCACAGATAGTAACGCAAGCAGAGGGCAAAAAAAATGCTGCCCGCGACGCGGGCAGCATTTCCAGCGGCCGCCGATACAAAATCAGGCGGCCACGCGTTCCAGGCGTTGGACGTTGTCGTCACCGGCGCCGATCTCGATCTTGCGCGGCTTCAGGGCCTCGGGGATTTCGCGCACCAGTTCGATGTTGAGCAGGCCATTCTCCAGGCTGGCACCGACCACCTTGATGTGGTTGGCCAGCTGGAAGCGCTGTTCGAAGTCGCGTGCGGCGATGCCACGGTGCAGGAAGTTGACCTGCTTGTCTTCCTTCTGCTTGCGGCCGGTGATCTTCAGGGTTTCGTTCTCGGTCTCGATGTCGATCTCGCTGCGGGCAAAGCCGGCGACGGCCATCGTGATGCGGTATTTGTCTTCGGCCACCAGTTCGATGTTGTACGGCGGGTAGCTGGGCTGATCGGTACGCTGGGCGTTGTCGAACATCTGGGCCAGGCGATCGAAGCCGATGGCGGTACGGTACAGGGGGGAGAGATCAAAAGTACGCATAAAAATATCCTTTCAGTTAAGCGATGTTTTCGTCGCAGACCTCAACATCGAGCATCTGCTGGTACCGATCTAGGGATGCGTTTTTGGCTTTTCAAGAGATTTTTTTCAAAAAAAATCGGGATGCGCACATCCCGATTTTCCCTCTGGAAATCCGCGGTCAAGCCCTTGAAAAATCGCCATCCAGCACCACCGCGATGCGCTCGCGCTCGGCCCGTACCGCCGCCCCGCCGGCGGCCAGGCCCTCCATGCTGTAGAAGCGCAGGTCATGCAAGCCGATAGTGGCCAAGGCCGCCCTCAGGTAGGGCGTGAGGAAATCCGGCTGGCCTGCCGTCGTACCGCTAAAGCGTCCGCCGGAGACGACGCCCACATACACCGGCCGGTCACGCAGCAAGCCGACCTTGCCGTCGGGAGTGATGGCAAAGCTGCGCCGCACGCGCACCACATGGTCGATCCAGGCCTTCAGGGTCGAAGGCAGCGTGTAATTGTGCATGGGCGTGCCGATGACCACGGCATCGGCCGCGTCCAGCTCGACGATCAACTGCTCCGACAGGGCCAGCGTACCCGCGGCCTGGTCGTCATCGACGGCCACCGGCGAGCCCAGCGCGTCGGCATAGTCGGCATCGACGTGGGGGATGGCATCGCCATGCAGGTCGCGCACGCTGATGCGGGCACTGCCACTGCGCGCGACCAGGCGGGCGACGATCTGTTGCGACAGCCACCAGGCATTGGAAGCTTGCTGGCGCGGGCTGGCTTGCAGATGCAGGATCTTCATGCGGCGCCTCCCGGGAGCACGCCGATGGGCTTGCCGAAGCGCAGCGAGCCGGTCAGCAGGCCCTGGCGGAAATAGAAACGCTGCGCCAGCGCATTGGCCATGCCCGTATCGAGTACCAGGCGCACGCACCCGGCCTGCAAGGCCACACCCTCCAGCGCCTTGAGCAGCCGCTCACCCCAACGCTTGCCGCGCTGCTCGCTGGCCGAGACCAGGTCGTCGACGTAGAGGAACTTGCCATACACCAGGTTCTCCTGGAAGCGATAGCCGGCCAGGGCCACGACCTGGTCGCCCTCCCACGCCGCCAGGATGCGGTAGTCCTGGCGGGCCTGGCGGCCGATGCGGTCGAGGAACTCGTCCTCGTTCTTCAGATGGGGACGCAACTCGTGCATGACGGCAAAGCAGGCGCGCTGCTCGACCTCGGTATCGGCATGGCGCAAGGCGACGTCCTCGATGCGCCAGTCGGCGCAGCAGGTAGCGGGACTGGTAGGGGCGGGATGATGCATGACTCTCCGTGGGAATGGCTGGATCGGAAGAGCATCATGCTAAGGCGCCGATGGCATAATCAGGAGATCCAAGAAACGAAATTCCGACTAGGCCATGATTTCCACCACCAGCGCCGCGCCCTCCTTCCTGAGCCTCAACGCCGCCAGCGATGAGCCCTACTATCGCCAGATCTATCATCGCCTGCGCAGCGCCGTGGCCGATGGCTTGCTGCATCCCGGCGACCGCATCCCCTCGGCGCGTGCCCTGGCCGTGGAGCTGGGCCTGGCACGCGGCACGGTGGAGAGCGCCTACGCGCTACTGGCGGCCGAAGGCTATATCGAGGCACGCGGACAGGCCGGCACCGTGGTGGCGGCCGGCGTGCAGACCCGGCCACCAGGCCAGAGCGCCACCGCAGGCCCGGCTTCAATACGAACACGCCAGCGCGCGCAGACGATGGATGACACCCAGGCCGAGTCGTACGGCCCGCGCCCCTTCCAGATGGGCATCCCGGCGCTAGATGCGTTTCCGCGCAAGCTGTGGGCGCGGCTGGGCGCGCGCGTGGCGCGTGCCACCCAGCCGGCCGACATGCTCTATCCGCCCATTGCCGGACTGGCACGGCTGCGCATCGAAATCGCCCGTTACCTGCAGGTCTCGCGTGGCCTGGTGTGCCGGCCGGAGCAGGTCTTCATCACGGCGGGCTATCGCGATTCGCTCAACCTGATCTCGCGTGCCCTGTTGCAGCCCGGTGATCGGGTATGGGTGGAAGATCCCGGCTATGCGCCTATCGCGGCCCAGTTGCGCGCGGCAGGCATGCAACTGGTCGGAGTGCCGGTCGATGAAGATGGCCTGCAGGTAACCAAGGGCCTGCAACTGGCGCCGCATGCACGTGCCGCCGTGGTCACGCCGGCGCACCAGAGCCCGGGCTGCATGGCACTCTCGCTGCAGCGGCGCCTGGCCCTGCTGGACTGGGCAGCGCGCCAGCAGGCCTGGATCGTGGAAGACGACTACGACGGCGAATACCGCTATGTGAGCCGTCCCCTGCCCGCCCTGAAAAGCCTGGACCGGGACGACCGCGTGCTCTATGCAGGCAGCTTCAGCAAGGTGCTGTTCCCGGCGATCCGGCTGGCCTACCTGGTGGTGCCGCTGGCCCAGGTGGAACGTTTCGAACAGACGACGCGGCTGTTCTCCAGCGCCAGCCCGGCCTTCACCCAACACGTGGTCGCCGACTTCATGGCCGAGGGCCATTTCGCCCGTCATATCCAGCGCATGCGCCGGCTCTATGGCGAGCGCCGCGCACTGGCCAGCGCTGGTCTGGCGGAGGTGCTGCAGCCGCATCTGCAGGTACAGTCGCCGCCGGGTGGCATGCATCTGCTGCTACGCCTGCAGGGACGCCGCTCCGATCACGCCCTGGCCGAAAAGATGCGCCAGGACGGCATGTTCAGCCGCGCGCTGTCCGAATGCCTGCTGGCCCCACGTCCGGGCGTGCCACCCATGCTCATGCTCAGCTTCACCAATATCGAAACCCGGCGACGTGCGCAGGAGCTGGGCGAGCGCATCCTGGCACTGCTGGCATGAAATGACATGGCCTAGTCCAAATCATCATTCTTGGCACTTATCGACTAGGCCATAGCAGATCATCATGGCAGCCTTGTTCCCCCCTAGACAGGAAAGCCTTCGCCATGAGCCATCGCATCGATATCTACAAGAATGCCACCGAACCCTACAACGGCCTGCTGGCCATCAACGCCCATCTGAAGAAGTCGGTCTTGCCCGCCGACCTGGTGGAGCTGGTGTTCCTGCGGGTGTCCCTCATCAATGGCTGCGCCTATTGCATCGACAAGCATTCGCGCGATCTCCTCAAGAGCGGCATGAGCATCGACAAGCTGGTGCTGGTACCGGTCTGGTACGAGGCCGGCGAGTTGTTCACGCCGCGCGAGAAGGCGGCACTGGCCTGGTCCGAAGTGGTGACCCGCATCGGCGAAACAGCCGCACCGGACGCCGACTACGAGGCCGTGACCCGGCATTTCAACGAGGCCGAATATGCCGAGCTGACCATGGCGATCGCCCTGATGAATGCCATGAACCGCCTGGCCATCCCCGGCCGCATGACGCCGCAGGCGGCGCGCCAGTAAGATCCGCGTTCAGGCGGCCTTGAGGGCCGCCACCAGGGTGCGTAGCGCAGCACGGGTGCGGGTCTCCCTGAGACGGCTATGCAGCATCACCTGGGCCAGCGGCAGCGCCGGCAAGCCCAGCCGCGCACCGACATCGACGCTGCCGGCCGGGGCGGCGCGATAGAGCAGCGCCGATACCGCAAGGCCGGCGCTGACCGCCGCCCCGACCGCCAGGATGCCGCCGCCGATGAAGACTTCGCACCAGGGGATGCCGGCCTCATCGAGCCGGCGCAGCGCCAGCTCGCGGATGCGGCAGGCCGAGGAAAAAGTGGCCACCCGCAAGGCCCCACCGGCCCAGCATTGCGCCTCGGGCTTGGCGAACCAGCCCAGGCGTTCTTCCATGACCAGCTCGCCGCCCTGATCCTGGGGCTCGCGACGCACGATGGCGGCATCCAGTTCACCCCGCTCGTACTGCGGCATCAGGTCGCCAGAGGAGCCCACCCGTACCTCCACCACCACACCCGGATCGTAGTCATGCACCTGGGCCAGCACACGTGGCAGGCCGGCCCCGGCGATATGGTCGCTGATGCCCACCGAGAAGCGCACCGGCCCCTGGTCCAGCCGGTCCAGCGCGCGTTCGTGCGCAGCCAGCAGCTCGCGCGCGGCCGGCAAGAACTGCTGGCCTTCGGCCGATAGCCGAACCAAACGTGGGGTGCGCTCCAGCAGGCGACGGCCCAGCCGTTGCTCCAGCTTCTTGAGCTTGAGACTGATGGCGGACTGGGTGCTGTCCAGCGCCTCGGCCGCACGTGTGAAGCTTTGCAGGTCGGCCGCCAGCACGAAGGCTTGCACGGCATCGAGATCGAGTGGTCTTTCCATGGGGTGCTCCTGGACAGGCAATGCTCAATGATTCGAATTTTTAATCATTGAAATCATCAATGAGTTGTTTTTCGAATCCATGAGCGAGGGTAGCATGCTTCACATCGGCCTGCATCAACGCCGCCAACCCGCTTCCACTTCAAGGAGAACATCATGCCCCTGGTCCGAGTATCCCTGCTGCGCGGCAAGCCCCGCGCCTACCGTGCCGCCATCCTCGACAACATCTACGAGGCCCTGCGCGAGCGTTTCAATGTGCCCGAGGATGACCGTTTCATGGTGCTCACGGAGCATGATGCCGAGGAGCTGGTCTTCAGTCGCAGCTACATGGGCATCGCCCGCTCGGACGACTTCGTGCTGATCCAGCTGACCGTCAGCAATACCCGCACGCAGGAACAGAAGAATGCGCTCTTCGCCCGCATCGTCGAGCGCCTGCAGGCCAATCCCGGCATTCGGCCGGAGGATGTGATGATCAGCCTGGTCGAAGGCGACAAGGGCAACTGGTCCTTCGGCCATGGGCTGGCCCAGTACGTGCTGTAGCGCCAGAGCTGGCCTGGCCCGGGCGGACGCAATCTCGCGCAGGAACTGCTAGGATGTGGCCCAACCCATCGCTTGCGCGGGTCGCTCCCGCGCTTTTTTCATGCCCCATGCGAACGCCCGCTCCTGGCCGCAACTGCGCCCGCTTGTCCGCCTGACCGCCCTGATGCTGCTGGCGGCTGCACTGGCGGCCTGCTCCTCCTCCAGCAAGTACTACGACCCGCTCAAGTCCAACCGGACCGAGACCGGGTTTCGCAACAACTACCCCCAGCCCGAACGCGGCTCCTTCTGGAAGTGGCAGTGGGAACGCCTGACCCAGGGCCTGCCTCCGCCGCCGGCCAACCGTTATCAGTTTCCCGTGGTCAAGCCCGACCTGGCCTGGCTCAAGGCCAACCACACGCGGCCCAGCGTGACCTGGATCGGCCACGCCACGGCACTCATCCAGATGGGTGGCAAGAACGTGCTGACCGATCCGATGTTCTCGGATCGGGCCTCGCCCTTCTCCTTCCTCGGCCCGCGCCGCAAGGTGCCGCTACCGGTGCAGATCGCCGAATTGCCGCACATCGACCTGGTGGTGATCTCCCACAACCACTATGACCATCTCGACCGCGCCAGCGTCGAGCAGCTCAACCTGCAAGCGGGCGGGCCGCCGCTGTTCCTGGTGCCGCTGGGCCTGCGCGACTGGTTCGCCGACCTGGGCATCACCAATGTGCGCGAGATGGACTGGTGGGACAAGACCTCGCTGGAGAACCTCGACATCTACTTTGTCCCGGCCGCCCACTGGTCGGCACGCGGACTGTTCGACCGTGCCGAGACGCTGTGGGGTGGCTGGGTCTTGCAAAGCGTGCAGATGGCGCCTGGCAACGATGTCCCGGCGGCGGCGCAAGCCGAGCCCTTCTCGGTCTACTTCGCCGGTGACACCGGTTATTCGAAGGACTTCCGCGACATCGGTGAGCGCTTCGGGCGCTTCGACCTGGCGCTCATCCCCATCGGTGCCTATGCGCCGCGCTGGTTCATGCAGAACCAGCACGTCGATCCGGCGCAGGCGGTGCTGATCCACGAGGATGTGCGTGCCAAGCGCTCCATCGGCATCCACTGGGGGACCTTCGAACTGTCCGACGAAGCGCTGGACGAACCGCCGCAGGAGCTGGCGCGGGCCCTGCGCGAGGCCAGGTTGCCAGCGGATCAGTTCATCACCCTCAAGCATGGCCAGACGCTGAAACTGGACGAGTAGCTCAGCCTCCGCGCCATGATGGACAAAGGCCCGCATCGTTGCCGATGCGGGCCTTTGTCATTGCTGCGGGGCGGATATGGATCGTGTCGATAACGCGGCCGCTACCTCAATCGACGATAAACAGCTTCGCCCCTACCGCCGTGGACGAGCGATGCGGCTCGGCATCGTCGGCCACCTGGTAGCTCATGCCGGGCTTGAGGACGAACTGGCGACCATCTTCCAGTTCGGTGTGCAGCTCACCCTCCAGGCACAGCAGGATATGCCCCTTCACGCACCAGTGGTCGGCCAGGTAGCCCGGCGTGTACTCGACCATGCGCACGCGCAGGTCGCCGAACTTGCAGGTGCGCCAGAGGGCGCGCCCGGTGATGCCGGGATGCTCGGTGGGCTCGACCTGGCTCCAGTCGGTGGTGCCGAAGGGCAGATTGGCGATCTTCATCGTCGCTCCGCTTACAGCTTCGAGGCGATCAGCTTGCCCAGGCGTTGCACACCTGCACGGATCTGCTCGGGCGGCACGGTCACGAAGGACAGGCGCAGCGTGTTCTTCTGGGCGACGTTGGCATAGAACGGCGCGCCCGGCACGAAGGCGACCTTCTCCTGCTCCACCGCGTCAGTCAGCAAGGCGCCGGCATCGATGTGCGCGGGCAGGGTCACCCAGATGAACATGCCGCCTTCGGGCTTGCTCCAGGAACAGCCCGCCGGGAAGTACTGCTGCAGCGCGTCCAGCATGGCCTGGCACTGGTCGCCATAGAGCTTGCGGATGGTCGGTACGTGCTGGTCCAGGAAGCCGTCCTTGATGGCCTCGTAGACCACCATCTGCGTGAGCTGGGCGGTATGCAGGTCGGTGGCCTGCTTGGCCTGTTCCATCTTCAGGATCAGCGGGCGCGGCGCCACCACGTAACCCAGGCGGATACCCGGCGTGAGCACCTTGGAGAAGGAACCCATGTAGATCACGCCCGACGGGTTCATCGACAGCATCTTGGGCAGCGGCGCATTGCGATAGCTGAGGGCGCCATAGGGATCATCCTCAATCAGCGGCAAGCCCAGGCGGGCACAGGTTTCCACCAGCTTGATGCGGCGTTCGACGGGCAGCGTGCGGCCGGTCGGGTTCTGGAAGTTGGGCAGCGAATACAGCATGCGCGCACCAGCAGCGATGGCTTCGATGGTCTCCGGTTGCAGGCCGTTCTCGTCGCTGGGTACCGACTCGAACTGGGCACCATAGAGCGCGAACGCCTGCAGCGCACCCAGGTAACTGGGGGTCTCGACCAGGACCTTGCTGCCCTCGTCGATCAAGACCTTGCCCAGCAGGTCCAGGCCTTGCTGGGAACCGGACACCATCAGCACCTGTTCCGGCGTGATCTGGGCGCCATCGGTGGACAGCGAGGCGGCGATCCATTCGCGCAGCGGCAGGTAGCCGTCGGTGGGGCCGTATTGCAGGGCGGTCTTGCCCTGCTGGCTCAGCACGCGGTCGAAGGCCACCTTCATCTGCTCCACCGGGAAGGTCTGCGGCGAAGGCAGGCCACCGGCAAAGGAGGTGATGTCCGGACGCATGGTGATCTTGAGGATTTCGCGGATGGCCGAGCTCTTCATGGCCTCGGCACGCCGGGAGAATTGCCATTGCAGCGCTGCTGGATTTTCGGGTTTCATACGAGTCTCTATTCTGTTCTGGTCAGAGGTGGCTGCGGTGGCCGTGCGACGTTCTGCGCGTGCATCGGCCCGGTCTTGCAATGAGGCTCAGGCGATCTCGGCGATCATCTCGATCTCGACGCAGGCGCCCATGGGCAGCTGGGCCACGCCGAAGGCGGAACGGGCATGCTTGCCGGCGTCGCCGAAGATTTCACCGATCAGCTCGGAGGCGCCGTTGGTCACCAGGTGGTGCTCGGTGAACTCGCCGGTGGAATTGACCAGGCTCATCAGCTTGACGATGCGCTTGACGCGGGTCAGGTCGCCACCGCAGGCGGCCTGCAGGGTGGCGATCAGGTCGATGGCCACGGCGCGCGCGGCCAGCTTGGCCTCGTCGGTGCCGATGTCGCGTCCCAGCTGGCCGACCCAGACCTTGCCATCCTTCTTGGCCAGGTGACCGGAGAGGAACACGGTATTGCCGGTTTGCGCATACATCACATAGGCGGCAGCCGGGGTGGCCACGGCGGGCAGTTCGATGTTCAGTGCGTTGAGCTTTTCGTAGACGGACATGCGGTACTCCCTGTTGTGCATCACCCCAGCCGTCGGGTCAGGCGGGGGTTGCGCGTTAAGAAATGATGAAAATGAAGAAAAACAAGAGCTCGATTATCTCAAATATCCGGGGCTTTGGCCGCAGCATTTCGGCACGCAATGGCCATTCCCGCGCAGCAAGCTAGCGCCGTACCGCCATGCGCCGGCCCACCGCCACCACCACGATCACCGCCAGGGCGAAGAGCAGGTTGCTGGCCTCCAGTGCCTCGCCGGCGATCACGGCCGCGCCCAGCAGGCTCATGAACGGTTGCAGCAGCTGCACCTGTCCCACCCGGGCGATGCCGCCCAGCGCCAGGCCCTTGTACCAGAAGAAGAAACCGATGAACATCGAGAACAGCGACACATAGGCAAAGGCCAGCCAGGCTGGTGCCGAGGCGCTCACACCGTATTGCCAGCCCAGCCAGACCGAGACCGGCACCATCACCGGCAGCGACACCACCAGCGCCCAGGCGATCACGTTCTGCCCGCCCATGCTCTGCGCCAGGCGGCCGCCTTCGGCATAGCCCATGGCGGCGGTGAGCACGGCCGCAAACAGGGCGAAATCGGCCGGCTGGAAACTGCCGCCGCCTTCACGCAGGGCGAAGGCGATCACGATGCCCGACCCGGCCAGCGCGGCCAGCCAGAATCCCGCCGAAGGCCGCTCGCCGAAGCGCAGCGCGCCAAACAGGGCCGTGGCCAGCGGCAGCAGGCCGACCACCACGGCACCATGCGCAGCCGGTACGTGGCGCATGGCGATCGAGGAAAACAGCGGGAAACCCACCACCACGCCCAGCGCCGTGATGATGAGCGCCCGCAGCTGCCGGGCATCGGGACGCGGCGCCCGGACCCAGGCCAGCAGCACCAGCGAGCACAAGCCCGCCACCACGGCGCGGCCGAAAGCGACGAAGGCCGGATTGAGCTCGGCCACGGCGATACGGGTGAACGGCAGGGTCAGGCTGAAGACGGCCACGCCGACCAGGCCCAGCCACATGCCACGGGATTCGTTGCGCGCCTGGCTGTGCGGCACGGGCGCATTGACGCCGGTTTTTGTACCTGCCTGCATGAAGGCCGTCCTCTCTTCTTGGAAAACGATATAAATGATTTACGTCTGCTTGCGCGACCCTCAGAACCAGATCGCCAGCGCCGAATACACCGTCAACACGATCATGGTGGCAGCAAAGACCATGCGCCACAGCGGGCGCTCCAGGTAACGGCGCAAGATCGCCCCGGCCCCCGCCCAGACCGACACGCACGGCAGGTTGATGGCGCAGAACACCAGGCAGTAGATCAGGATGGCCAGCCATGCGGGCTGCTTATGCAACAACGGCATGAAGGCCGAGGCACCGGTGATGGCCATCACCCAGGCCTTGGGATTGGCGAACTGGAACACCGCCGCCGCAGCGAAGGACATCGGCCGGGCCGCCCGCTCACCCGCGCCGGCCACGCCCATGCGGCGCAATTGCCAGGCCAGGTAGAGCAGGTAGGCACAGCCCAGCGCCTTGAGCACGATCACCAGTTGGGGTAGCGCCACGACCAGCTCGCCTATACCGAAAGCGCATAAGGCCAGCAGCACGCCGAAGCCGAAGGTGATGCCCAGCATGTGCGGCAGGGAACGGCGAAAGCCGAACCAGATCCCGGAGGATGTCAGCATGATGTTGTTGGGGCCCGGCGTGATGGAAGACACGAAGGCAAAGGACATCAGCGGCAGCAAGGCTTCGATCATGCGGTCCTCCGTTGTCCGTCCTGTGGCAGCGTGAGGACCCGCGCCGGCGCCAGCAGCGCCTCGGCCACGGGCGCGGCACGCATGAGTACGCGGGCGAACACATCGTGATCGACATTGCCACCGGAGAGGGTCACGCCGATCTTGCGGCCGCGCAGGCGGCTACGGATCTGCAGGGCCGCTGCAAGGGCGCAGGCCCCTGCGCCCTCGGCCAGGTTGTGGGTGGCGATGTAGGCCAGCTTCATGGCGTCCATGACTTCCTCATCGCTCACCGCGATGACCTCGTCGACCTGCGACAGCATCACCTCCAGCGACGCCTGGTCCGGCACGCGGCAGGCCACGCCATCGGCGATGCGGGTCGACACGGGCGCCTCGATCTTGCGACCGGCCTCGAAGGACAGCTTGTAGGCCAGCGCATGCGCCGACACCACGCCGATGATGCGGGTCTTGAGTCCCAGTGCGTTGCGCGCCGCCACCGCGCCACACATGCCCGAGCCCTGGCCGATGGGGACCAGCACCAGATCCAGCTCCGGCTGGGCGGCGAAGAGCTCCATCCAGTAGGTCGACACGCCCGCCACCAGGTCGCGGTGGAAGGACGGGATCATGTGCAGCTGGCGTTGCGTGGCCAGTTGCTGGGCATGCTCGCGGCTGTCCTGGAATTCGCTGCCGTGCTCGACCAGCTCCACGCCCAGGGCACGCATGGCGGCGTTCTTTTCGCGGCTGTTACCCTCGGGGACGACGATGGTGGCGGCGATGCCGAAGCGGCGTGCCGCCAGCCCCACCGATTGCCCGTGGTTGCCCCGGGTGGCCGAGATCACACCGGGCAGCCGTGGCTGCTGTTGTGCCAGGCGATGCAGGTAGACCATGCCACCGCGCACCTTGAAGGCGCCGGTGGGCGCGTGGTTCTCATGCTTGACCCAGACTTCGGCCCCCAGTGCCTGGCTCAGCAAGGGCCAGCACAGTTGCGGCGTGGGCGCCATGCCAGCATAGACGATGCCGGCAGCCTCCTCGATCTCGGCGAGGCTGGGCAGCAAGGTTGTGGCGGCTTGGGTCATGGCATGTCTCCGGCAAACGAATGGTTCATTGGCAAGCCTGGTGCCGGTTGCAGCGCGACGATGCGCAGGTCGGCAGCATCGCCCGGATCACGCAGGCTCTTGTCATGGAAGTCATCGTAGCCGACAATACCGATACAGTACCTGTACACTTTTCCACTTAATCAAGATTATTGTCACGGCAAAATGACCAATACAGTCAAGTCACTGCGTCCACGCCAGAGCGATACGGCCCATCCCGAAGCCGCCCTGCCCGGCTGGCCGCTACTGCTGCGCGAGAGCGGCGAATCGCTGGTCGAACAGATCGTGCGCGGCATTCGTGCCCGCATCGATGACAGGCTCTTGCGCAGTGGCGTGCGCATGCCCTCGATCCGCCAGTTCGCCGATGCCAACCAGATCTCGCGCTTTACCGTGGTGGAAGCCTACGACCGCCTGGTGGCACAAGGCTATCTGGAGTCGCGCCGGGGCTCGGGCTTCTATGTCAAGGAGCGTTCGTCGCTGGCCGGCGGCTACGGGCTGGCTGCGGCGCAGGCGGAGGCTGCTGCCGAGGCCGGGCGTGGGCTGGATGTGGTCTGGCTGGTGCGCAACATGTTCCGCCAGATGCCGCCGCACAAGATGCCCGGTGGCGGCCTGTTGCCACCGGACTGGCTCGATGGCGAACTGATCGCCAACGCCTTGCGCGCGGTCAGCCGTGACAATCCCTCGCTGCTGCTGGGCTATGGCACGCCGCAGGGCTTCCTGCCGCTGCGTCAGCAGCTGCAATTGAAGCTGGCCGAACTGGAAATCGCCGCCGCGCCCGAGCAGATCGTGCTGACCACCGGCGTCACCCAGGGGCTCGATACGGTGGCCCGGCACTTCCTGCGGCCGGGCGATGTAATCTTTGTCGACGACCCGGCCTGGTTCCTGATGTTCGGCTCCTTCGCCGCGCTGGGCGCCAAGGTGGTGGGTATCCCGCGCCTGGGCGATGGCCCCGACATCGCGCGCCTGCGCGAACTGGCGGCCGTGCACAAGCCCAAGCTGTATGTGATCAACTCGGTGCTGCACAATCCGACCTCGACCTCGCTGTCGGCGGCCAAGGCCTTCCAGGTCTTGCGCATCGCCGAGGAGCACGATTTCATCATCGTCGAGGACGACATCTACTGCGACATGCATCCCGGCTCGGCGGTGCAGGCAGCCACCCGCATTGCCGCGCTGGACCAGTTGCAGCGGGTGATCTACCTGGGCGGATTTTCCAAGACGCTATCGGCCAACCTGCGGGTGGGCTTCATCGCCACTTCGGCCGACCTGGCGCGCAGCCTGGCCGACCGCAAGCTGCTCTCCACGCTGACCACCGGCGAGATCGGCGAACGTGTGGCCTACAAGGTGCTCTCGGAAGGACATTACCGCAAGCATGCGGAAAGGTTGCGCGCGCGGCTCAACGGCGCGCGCGAGAAGGTGATGCGCCAGCTCGAAAAACTGGGCATGGAAGTGGGTGATCCGCCGCCTTGCGGCATGTTCCTGTGGGTCGATACCGGACGCGATACCAATGTCATGACCGAGGCCGCCATGGAACAGGGTTTCCTGCTGGCGCCGGGCAGCCTGTTCTCGCCCTCGCAGCTGCCCTCCACGCGCATGCGCATCAACGTGGCCAGCATGGCCGATCCGGGCATCTGGCGCTTCCTGGAACGGGCGATGGAGCGCTGAACACAGCGCTCCATCGTTCCGCCGGGCCGCGCACTCAGGCCGTCACCAGGTGGATGCGGGCCACTTCCTGGTTGGAGGCATTGTAGAAGGCATAGTCGGTGGTACCGGGGAAGTACACGTAGTGGTCCGAGCCGTTGGCCATGATCTGCAAGCTCTCGCTGTTGCTCATCGTCACCGTCAGCAGATGCGAAGTGGCGCCGCTGGCCAGGCCCATGTTGATCACGTCCTGGGCCGTGATGACGATATTGGTGCCGCTGCCGGAACTCACGTCCAGGTTGGTCAGGCCGCTGACCTTGCTGGAGAAATTGCTCAGCGTCAGGCTGCTGCCCAGGTCGGAGAAGTGCAAGGTGGTCACACCAGCGCCGCCACTAATCGAGTTGATGTTGGACACGCCGGTGGTCTCGTTGACCATGTCACTCTGCGCCCCGGCGGTACTATGCGAACCGGCACTGACGTTGATCATGTTGGTGCCGCTGCCCACCGTCACCGTGTTGTGGCCGCCATCGAAGACGTTGAAGATATCGGTGCCGGAGCTGGCACCACCGCCATTGAGAACGTTGGTCGTGGTCGTGCCGCGCGCCGACAGGGTATTGGCACCGCTGTTGCCGATCAGGGTACTGTCGATATAGGCGCTGCCTTCCAGGTTGGCGATGCCGATGTACTGATCACCGGCGGCATCGCCGCCCGATCCCAGTCCGGTCGCCAGGTTGGCCGTAATCGCCGTGCTCGAACTGCTGCTGTTGGCATAGTAGTAGCTGACCGTATCGGTGCCGCCACCACCGGTAAAGGTGTTGGTGTCGCTGTTGGCATAGAAGGTATCGTTACCGGCACTGCCCACCACGTTCTGGATGTGCGTATAGGTATCCCCGGCGGCATACCCTCCCGAACCCGTGCCGTGATACAGGTCCACCACCACCGCCGTACTGCCCGAGCGCGCATAGTTCACCGTATTGGAACCACCACCGCCATCGAAGCTGTTGGCGATGTTGCTGGCGTAGAACATGTCGTTGCCGGCACCACCGATCAGGTTGGAGATGTTGTAGAACTTGTCACCGGCATCGTAGCCGCTGCCGCTAGCCGTGATGGTGTTGGTCAGGTCGACGGTCACGCCCACGTTGGAATAGGCATAGCTCACCGTATCCACGCCACCATTGCCATAGAAGATGTTGGCATGCGTGCTGGCATAGAACAAGTCGTTCTGGGCACTGCCGATGACGTTGTCGATATTGACCAGAATATCGCCCTGCGCGTCGCCACCGGTGCCGGTACCGTTCTGCAGATCGACCGTCACCCCCAGCGCCGAACCGTTGTACGACGCATAGGTGTAAGCGCGGTTAGCGGCGATGGCGGTGATGGTATCGGCACCTGCGCCCCCTTCCAGCACCGACTGCACACCCACGGTGGCGTAGCCGGTCAGCGCATCGTTATAGGCGCTGCCGACTGCATTCTCGATGTTGACGTAGGTATCGCCGGTGGCATAGTTGCCACTGCCGATGCCGGTACTGAGGTTGACCGTCACGCCATTGGTGCCATCGCTGCTGGTGGACAAGGAGTAGTTGACCGTGTCCGAACCACCCGCGCCGCCATTGAGGATGTTGGCGTAGCTGCTGGCATAGAACACGTCGTTGTTGCTGCTGCCGATGATGTTGTCGATATTGAACAGGGTATCGCCCTGGGCATCACCGCCCGTCCCCGTACCCGCCTGCAGATTGATCGTCACGCCGGCCGACGAACCTACGTAGGAGGCGTAGGTGTAAGCACGGTTGGCCACGATCGCGGTGAGCACGTCGGCGCCCTTGCCGCCGGTCAGCACCGACGTCACGCCGGCCGTGGCGAACCCGGTCAGCACGTCGTTGTAGTCGCTGCCGATGACATTCTCGATATTGGCGTAGGTATCGCCGGCGGCATAGTTGCCACTGCCCACGCCGGTGGCGAGGTTGACGGTCACGCCATTGGTGCCGTCACTGCTGGAGGTGCCGGCATAGCTGACCGTATTGGAACCGGCACCACCATCGAGGTGATTGGCCGCCAGACTCGCCACAAACGTATCGTCGTAGTTGCTACCCGTCAGATCCTGGATGTTGACCAGCTTGTCGCCCTGCGCATACCCACCCGAGGTCCCGGTGCCGTCGGTGTAGTTCAGGTTAATCGTCACGCCCGCGTTGGAACTGGCGTAACTGACACGGTTATGCGAACTGGCCGTGCTGACACCACCATCGAAATTATTGGCCGCCGCACTGGCGACGAAGGTATCGTCGTAGCTGCTACCGGTCAGATCCTGGATGTTGGCCAGCGTGTCGCCCTGGGCATAGCCACCCGAGGTCCCGGTGCCATTGGTGTAGTTCAAGTCGACTGTCACCGCCGCGTTGGAACTGGCGTAACTGACGCGGTTATGTGAACTGGCCGTGCTGACACCACCATCGAAATTATTGGCCGCCGCACTGGCAACGAAGGTATCGTCGTAGCTGCTACCGGTCAGATCCTGGATGTTGGTCAGCGTGTCGCCCTGGGCATAGCCACCCGAGGTCCCGGTGCCATTGGTGTAGTTCAGGTCGACTGTCACCGCCGCGTTGGAACTGGCGTAACTGACCCGGTTATGCGAACTGGCCGTGCTGACACCGCCATCGAAATTATTGGCCGCTGCACTGGCAACGAAGGTATCGTCGTAGCTGCTGCCCGTCAGATCCTGGATGTTGGTCAGCGTGTCGCCCTGGGCATATCCACCCGAGGTCCCGGTGCCATTGGTGTAGTTCAAGTCGACTGTCACAGCCGCGTTGGAACTGGCGTAGCTGACACGGTTATGCGAACTGGCCGTACTGACACCACCATCGAAATTATTGGCCGCCGCACTGGCGACGAAGGTATCGTCGTAGCTGCTGCCCGTCAGATCCTGGATGTTGGTCAGCGTGTCGCCCTGGGCATACCCTCCCGAGGTCCCCGTGCCATTGGTGTAGTTCAGGTCGACCGTCACAGCCGCGTTGGAACTGGCGTAACTGACACGGTTATGCGAACTGGCCGTACTGACGCCACCATCGAAATTATTGGCCGCCGCACTGGCGACGAAGGTATCGTCGTAGCTGCTACCCGTCAGATCCTGGATGTTGACCAGTGTGTCACCCTGGGCATAGCCACCCGAGGTCCCGGTGCCGTCAGTGTGGCTCAGATCGACCGTCACGCCCGCGGTGGAACTGGCGTAACTGACGCGATTATGCGAACTGGCCGTACTGACGCCACCATCGAAATTATTGGCCGCCGCACTGGCTGTCTCTTATACACATCTGACGCTGCCGACGATACACTACAAAAAAAGGGGGTGGGGGGGGGGGGGGGGGGGGGGGGGGGGGGGGGGGGGGGGGGGGGGGGGGGGGGGGGGGGGGGGGGGGGGGGGGGGGGGGGGGGGGGGGGGGGGGGGGGGGGGGGGGGG
>NZ_JAELUH010000312.1 GCF_016429215.1 Herbaspirillum sp. ASV7
CCCCCCCCCCCCCCCCCCCCCCCCCCCCCCCCCCCCCCCCCCCCCCCCCCCCCCCCCCCCCCCCCCCCCCCCCCCCCCCCCCCCCCCCCCCCCCCCCCCCCCCCCCCCCCCCTTTTTTAATGAGACGGCGACCACCGAGATCTACACTTGTAGTGTATCGTCGGCAGCGTCAGATGTGTATAAGAGACAGGGCCCACGTCCACCGCCTCGATGCCGGCGCGGAAGTTCTCCGCCTGGTAGGCCGAATAGGCGATACCCAGGCCGATCACACCGGCCTGGAAGGCCGAGAGCTGGATGCCGATGTCGGGCAGCACGAA
>NZ_JAELUH010000313.1 GCF_016429215.1 Herbaspirillum sp. ASV7
GGGCGGCATCACGCCCTTCCTGAAGGTCGCCGGACTGGCTAGCCATGCCGGGCTGATGCTGGCGCCGCACTTCGCCATGGAACTGCACGTCCACCTGGCGGCCGCCTATCCGACCGAGCCCTGGGTCTGTCTCTTATACACATCTGACGCTGCCGACGATACACTACAAGTGTAGATCTCGGTGGTCGGCGGATCATTAAAAAAGGGGGGGGGGGGGGGGGGGGGGGGGGGGGGGGGGGGGGGGGGGGGGGGGGGGGGGGGGGGGGGGGGGGGGGGGGGGGGGGGGGGGGGGGGGGGGGGGGGGGGGGGGGGGGGG
>NZ_JAELUH010000314.1 GCF_016429215.1 Herbaspirillum sp. ASV7
CCCCCCCCCCCCCCCCCCCCCCCCCCCCCCCCCCCCCCCCCCCCCCCCCCCCCCCCCCCCCCCCCCCCCCCCCCCCCCCCCCCCCCCCCCCCCCCCCCCCCCCCCCCCCCCCCTTTTTAATGATACGCCGACCACCGAGATCTACACTTGTAGTGTATCGTCGGCAGCGTCAGATGTGTATAAGAGACAGACAGTGGCCGGTTCAGCAGCGGCCGGTCAGGCGACTTGTTCAGCTCGTCCCAGCTCTGCTGGTCGATGCCTTCGACGAACAGGTTGGGGTCGTAGGACGGCTGCGAGACATAGGCCAGGATATCGC
>NZ_JAELUH010000315.1 GCF_016429215.1 Herbaspirillum sp. ASV7
CACGTACTGCACGCCGCGCGCCGACAGGGCTTGCACCGGGCGCTCGCCGCTGTTGATGACGCGCTTGGGGCGGATCGACGAATAGAACTCGTTTTCGATCTGCAGGATATTGGTATTGATCTGCACCTGTCTCTTATACACATCTGACGCTGCCGACGATACACTACAAGTGTAGATCTCGGTGGTGGGCGGGTGATTAAAAAGGGGGGGGGGGGGGGGGGGGGGGGGGGGGGGGGGGGGGGGGGGGGGGGGGGGGGGGGGGGGGGGGGGGGGGGGGGGGGGGGGGGGGGGGGGGGGGGGGGGGGGGGGGGGGGGG
>NZ_JAELUH010000316.1 GCF_016429215.1 Herbaspirillum sp. ASV7
CCCCCCCCCCCCCCCCCCCCCCCCCCCCCCCCCCCCCCCCCCCCCCCCCCCCCCCCCCCCCCCCCCCCCCCCCCCCCCCCCCCCCCCCCCCCCCCCCCCCCCCCCCCCCCCCTTTTTTAATCATCCGCCGACCACCGAGATCTACACTTGTAGTGTATCGTCGGCAGCGTCAGATGTGTATAAGAGACAGATGTACGCCTGCCCGGCATGGATGGACTGGCCCTGTTTGGCGAGATCCGCAGCCGCTATCCCAGTCTGCCGGTGATCCTGTTGACCGCGCACGGGACCATCCCCGATGCGGTCGATGCCACCACCC
>NZ_JAELUH010000317.1 GCF_016429215.1 Herbaspirillum sp. ASV7
GGGCCTGGGGCTGTTCTCCATCATCCTGCTGGCCGGTGTGGCGCTGTACTTCCAGGCGCGCGGCGAGGCCAACCAGATCTTCGATTACCAGATGCGCCAGATCGCAGCGTCGCTGCCGCGTCAGGCCCTGTCTCTTATACACATCTGACGCTGCCGACGATACACTACAAGTGTAGATCTCGGTGGTCGCCGGATCAGTAAAAAGGGGGGGGGGGGGGGGGGGGGGGGGGGGGGGGGGGGGGGGGGGGGGGGGGGGGGGGGGGGGGGGGGGGGGGGGGGGGGGGGGGGGGGGGGGGGGGGGGGGGGGGGGGGGGG
>NZ_JAELUH010000318.1 GCF_016429215.1 Herbaspirillum sp. ASV7
GCTGCCGATGGCGTGGTCGACTTCGTCGGCCAGCAGAACGGCTACGGCAACATCGTCGTCATCAAGCACTGGAGCGGCTATTCCACCGCCTACGGCCACATGAGCCGCTTTGCGCCCAACATCAAGACTGTCTCTTATACACATCTGACGCTGCCGACGATACACTACAAGTGTAGATCTCGGTGGTCGCCGGATGATTAAAAAAGGGGGGGGGGGGGGGGGGGGGGGGGGGGGGGGGGGGGGGGGGGGGGGGGGGGGGGGGGGGGGGGGGGGGGGGGGGGGGGGGGGGGGGGGGGGGGGGGGGGGGGGGGGGGG
>NZ_JAELUH010000319.1 GCF_016429215.1 Herbaspirillum sp. ASV7
TCATGCCATCGGCGGCGAGGTCCTTCATCACCTGCAGCACTTCGCCGACCAGCTCAGGATCGAGCGCCGAGGTGGGTTCGTCGAAGAGCATCACCTTGGGTTCCATGGCCAGCGCACGGGCGATGGCCTGTCTCTTATACACATCTGACGCTGCCGACGATACACTACAAGTGTAGATCTCGGTGGTGGCCGTATCATTAAAAAAGGGGGGGGGGGGGGGGGGGGGGGGGGGGGGGGGGGGGGGGGGGGGGGGGGGGGGGGGGGGGGGGGGGGGGGGGGGGGGGGGGGGGGGGGGGGGGGGGGGGGGGGGGGGGG
>NZ_JAELUH010000320.1 GCF_016429215.1 Herbaspirillum sp. ASV7
CAGGCCAAGCAGGCTGGACTCGATGGTGAGCTCGGGCTGGCGCTGGCGCACCAGCACGGTGGCGTTGTAGCGGGTACCGCCAGACATGCGCGCCAGCAGGCGCTGCAGCGAAGGCTCGGTGTACTGCCTGTCTCTTATACACATCTGACGCTGCCGACGATACACTACAAGTGTAGATCTCGGTGGTCGGCGGATCATTAAAAAGGGGGGGGGGGGGGGGGGGGGGGGGGGGGGGGGGGGGGGGGGGGGGGGGGGGGGGGGGGGGGGGGGGGGGGGGGGGGGGGGGGGGGGGGGGGGGGGGGGGGGGGGGGGGGG
>NZ_JAELUH010000321.1 GCF_016429215.1 Herbaspirillum sp. ASV7
CATGATGTCGTAGGAAGTGGTGACACCCCAGCCACGTCCGTCATAGCCCAGCAGGCCGGTGACCTGGCGGCAGGCCTTGCTGTTGCCGGCCACTTCGCCGGGGCAGTTGGTGGCGGCGGGACCGGCCCTGTCTCTTATACACATCTGACGCTGCCGACGATACACTACAAGTGTAGATCTCGGTGGTCGCCGGAGCATTAAAAAAGGGGGGGGGGGGGGGGGGGGGGGGGGGGGGGGGGGGGGGGGGGGGGGGGGGGGGGGGGGGGGGGGGGGGGGGGGGGGGGGGGGGGGGGGGGGGGGGGGGGGGGGGGGGGG
>NZ_JAELUH010000040.1 GCF_016429215.1 Herbaspirillum sp. ASV7
AGGGCGAAATAACGCTCGCCATCCTTGGGCGTGCGCACTTCACCTTCGATGGAGTCACCGGTATGCAGGTTGAAGCGGCGGATCTGCGAAGGCGAGATATAGATGTCGTCGGTGGACGCCATGTAGCTGGCGTCGGGCGAGCGCAGGAAGCCGAAGCCGTCAGGCAGCACTTCGAGGGCGCCATCGCCAAAGATCTGTTCTCCTGATTTCGCGCGCTTCTTCAGGATGGCAAACATGAGTTCCTGTTTGCGCAGGCGTGCAGCGTTCTCGATGTCCAGGCTGATTGCCATTTCCAGCAAGGCAGAGACGTGCATCGCTTTGAGTTCTGATAAGTGCATATGAGTGTCCCGGGACGGGATAAATAAAGGTGGGGGAGGGAGTTGCGTGGTGTGGTTCTGGGAACAAGCCCGGCGCTGCGGGCGCCGGGCGGATGGCAGCGCGAGCGCGCCGCCATCGGATGCATGATTTAGATGTTGCTGTCGATGAACGAGGTCAGCTGGCCCTTGGCCAATGCGCCCACCTTCTGGGCGGCGGCTGCGCCGTTCTTGAACAGGATCAGGGTCGGGATGCCGCGGATGCCGAACTTGGCCGGCACGGCCTGGTTGGAGTCCACGTCCAGCTTGGCGATTTGCAGCTTGCCGTCGTATTCCTTGGCGACTTCTTCCAGGATGGGGGCGATCGCCTTGCAGGGGCCGCACCATTCCGCCCAGAAATCGACCAGCACAGGCTTGTCGGACTTCAGCACGTCGGCTTCGAAGGAGGCGTCGGTAATATGTTTGATGTTTTCGCTCATGGCAGATCCTCGGGTGGAGGCAATGTAGTAAGTAGTCAAATAGCGCCGGTGGACACATACCATTGAGCCTGGCGTGAGCCATCAACGCTTCCGGAGTTGCTTGGTGTACGTGGAGTCGTTGCGCGCCGATTCAAGTTGTATTTGAAGCGCGGCAGAGGTATGCGGCGGGATACAGAGGCAATCATAACCCATTTTTGCGGAAAGTGTAGACGACCGTAGGGGCGCGTGTTGTCTGCCATCCTCATCGCCCCGATCAGCTTGCAGGCGAGGCCGGTAGCGGCTTTGCCGCCGGCGACGCGGGAAAATCAGGTTCGCCGGGGCCCTCGCCTGACATACAATGCGATGCAGTCCACGCTTGCCGGTGATTGAAAAAACTGTCAGGCCGAGAGAAAAATACAATGACCGAATCCCTGCCGTAGACCCTTTTTCGACCGTTTTAGACACTTTCCGAGCCTCCGGGACATTTCCTGACCGTTTTTGAAGCTTCCTGACCGCATGCTGCCAGCGACCGTACCGATTCCGCCTTCTCCCGATTTCTGGCAACAGGCCGTGCGCCTGCTGCTGCAACCCGGCCAGCCATTGGGCCAGGCCTTGCCGGAGCAGGGCGGCGCGGCGCTGGATTTCTCGGGCGTGCAATTGATGGTGCCGGCGTTTTCCCATGCGCAGAATTTCAAGGCAGCGCTGGCGCGCGAGCTGCGGCGGCCTTATATCGCACCGCGCATCAATACCCTGTCGGGCTTGCTGGCCATGCAGCCGCCAGGCGAGCAGGCCCCGCCCTCCGAGAGCGAGCGCCTCATGCAGCTGTATGCGCAACTGCGCGAGCATGCCTGGCTGAAGAAGATGTTTTCCGCCCGACGCAATGCCGACCTGTTGCCGCTGGCGCATACGCTCCTGGCCTTGTCGGACGAGCTGACCCTGGCACTGCTGCCGGAGATCCGCGCCGGCGCCCAGGATGCGGACGATGCGGCGGCCGGTCGCTGGACCCACGCGCTGGCGCAGCTGCTGGAGCCGCTGGCGCCCTCGGCACATGGCATGCTCTCCGACGAAGCCGCACTGGTCTGGCAGGTATGGAAGAGCCAGCTCGATGCCGGCGACCGCATCGTCCAGCGTTTCGATGCCATGCTGGCCCTGGCCGAGCGCGCCAGCCTGCCGCTGGTATGGGTCAGTCCGACCGAGCCGGAGCCGCTGGATGCCGCCTTCCTGGACGCCTACGCGAGGCGCCAGCCGGTGCGCATCGTCACGCTGGACTGGAGCCGGCCGGCCATGGCGCCGTTGCACCCGCTCTATCTTTCCGCCTGGGGGGAACTGGTGCAGGAGGACCAGGGTGTTCTGCCCGATGAAGCCGGGCAGGGGCATCCCATGCCATCGCGCCCTGCGCTGCCCAGCTTGTGTGCGGCCACCGATCTGGAGAACGCCGCCGTGCAAAGCGCACAGATCGTGTTGCGCTGGCTGGAGCAGGGCAAGAACGAGATCGCCATCGTCGCCCAAGACCGCGTCACCGCCCGTCGCCTGCGCGCCCTGCTGGAGCGCGCCCAGGTAGCGGTGGCCGACGAGACCGGCTGGAAACTCTCAACCACCCGCGCCGCCGCCGCACTGGCGGCCTGGAACGACCTGGTGTCGGCGCGCGGCGAGACCAATGCGCTGCTGGATCTGCTGAAGTCGCCCTTCGTCTTCCCCGCCGAGGAGGGCAAGGCCGACCGCGTCATGCGCATCGAGGCCCGCCTGCGTCGCGCCAACATCGCCGGCGACTGGCAGGCCCTGCAAGCGACCTTTGCCGAATCCAGCGATCCTGCGGAGCTGCAATGGATCGTCACGCTGGCCAGGCAGGCCGCGCGCTTTGGTGGTCGCAAGACGCTGGCGCAATGGTGTGACACCCAGCGCGCGCTATGCCAGGCCCTGGGGATGGAAGCGGCGCTGCGCGAAGACGGCGCCGGCGAACAATGCCTGTTGATGCTCGACGAGATCGCCGCCGAGCAGGGTGGACTGCAAGACAGTTTCTCCTTTGCGGAATGGCGCGCCTTGTTGAACCTGCGCCTGGATGCAACCTCCTACATGCCGCCCATCAGCGATCGCCGCGTGGTGATGCTGCCGCTCAATGGCGCGCGCCTGCGCCGCTTCGATGCCGTCCTGGTCATCGGCGCCGACGCCGCCCACCTGCCTTCGCCGCCGCAGGAGACACTGTTCTTCTCCAATGCCGTGCGGCGCGAGTTGAATCTGGCCACGCGCGCCACGCGCCAGCGCCAGCAATTGCGTGATCTGACCGAATTGCTGTGCGTGAACGATGAAGTCGTGCTGTGCTGGCAGACCCTCCAGGATGGCGAACCCAATCCGGTCAGCCCCTGGCTGCAGCGGCTAGAACTGAAGCTGGCCCAGCATGGCCAGCCACCCTTGTCGCGCCTGGATCTGCCACCGCCGCCACGCAAGCTGCTTGCGCATTCCTCCCGGATGCCCGCGCCCAGCGCGCCCGAGCTGTTGCCGGAAAAACTCTCGGCCAGCGGCTTCGGCACCTTCCTGGCCTGCCCCTATCAATTCTTTGCGGCGCGCATGCTGCGTGTAGCCGTGATGGACGAACTCTCGGACATGCCCGAGAAGCGCGACTACGGCAGCTGGCTGCACGAGATCCTGAACCGCTATCACGAACACCTGCGCGACCACGCCACGCCGCTGGCGGCGCGCTCGGCGCTGCTGGAGGCAATCTCGGAGGAAGTGTTCCAGCGCGAGATGCAGCAGCACCCGGCGGCGCTGGCCTTCCGTGCGCGCTGGCAGAAGGTGATGCCGGCCTATCTGCTGTGGGCCAATGAACGCGAAGCCGAAGGCTGGCATTTCGCCTTTGGCGAGCAGGCCCAGTCGCAGCGGCTGGCATGGGAGGGTGGCGGCGTGGAACTGCACGGCCGCCTGGACCGCGTGGACCAGAACGACAACGGCGAACAGGCCCTGCTGGACTACAAGACCCGCAGCGCCGCCAGCCTGAAGCAGAAGCTCAGGGACGAAGACGACCACCAGCTGGCCTTCTACGGCCTGCTGGCCGGCGGCAGGATGGCGCACGCCCATTACGTGGCGCTGGAACTGGGCGCCGACAAGAAGACCGGCGACGCCGCCGCGCCCGATTTTGAACGGAAACAGCAGATGCTCAAGCAGCAGATCAGCACCACCATGCAGCAGGTGGGAGAGGGCGCCCCCTTGCCCGCCAACGGCGTCGAGTCGGTATGCCAGTATTGCGACATGCGCGGCCTGTGCCGCAAGGGAGCCTGGCTGTGAGTGCGCACGACCGACAGCCCGCCGCTTACGAGGTCGACGGCAAGCCCGTCGATGCCCCCGAATTCACGCGTGCGGCTTGCGACCCGCGTCATTCGGTCGTGGTCGAAGCCTGCGCCGGCAGCGGCAAGACCTGGCTGCTGGTGGCGCGCATGTTGCGCCTGCTGCTGGCAGGGGCGCAGGCCCCGGAGCTGCTGGCCATCACCTTCACCCGCAAGGCGGCCCAGGAAATGCGCGAGCGCCTGATGGAACTGCTGCACGAACTGGCACTGGCCGACGAGCAGGAAGCCGCCGCGCTGCTGCGCGAGCGCGGCGTGGCCGAGAGCGATCTGGCACGTCTGCTGCCGCTGGCACGTGGCCTGTACGAGCGCATCCTGTCCTCGGAGCAGAGTCTGTCCATCGATACCTTCCACAGCTGGTTCGCGCGCCTGCTGCAGATTGCGCCCTTGGCCTCGGGCGTGCCGCATGGCTATACGCTGACCGAAAAGAATGGTGAGCTGCTGGACGAAGCCTATCGCCGCTTCATGCAGCAGCTCGCCCATCCCGAGGGCGAGCGCGTCAAGGCGGCACTGCTGGCGCTGTATGAGCTGGTGGGCGACTTCAATGCGCGCCAGCTGCTCGATGCCTTCATCGACAAACGCGCCGAATGGTGGGCCGCGACCCAGCACGATGTCGCAGCGCACGAGGATGACGGCCAGTCCGATACGCCGACGCCGCTGCTGTGGCTGGAACGCATGTGCGGCGACGATGCGCGCCGCGATGCGCGTCTCTCCCTATGGGAGCAGCCAGCGCTGTGTGCACGCGCCAGTCAGGTGGCCATCCTGCTGGGGCAGGGCGGTGCGGCCAACAAGACGCGGGCGGTGGCCATCGAAAGTGCATTGAGTGGCGAGGCATCACTGGAGAACTTCGAGAACCTCTACAGCCAGTTCGTCGACGACAAGGACAAGCCGCGCAAGAATGGCAAGGTGAAGACCTTCGTGGCGGCCCTGGTGCAGCATTTCAGCCTGGCCGAGGAGGCCGCGCTCGAGGCCTTCGAGGAAGAATTCAATGCCATCGGCGATGCCCTGCGCCAGTTGCAGGGACGCAGCAAGGAAAGGCTGGTGATGCAGCTCAACGCCGCCGTCTTCAGCGCCGGTCGCGCCTATCTGGACTGCTACCAGGAGGTCAAGTCCGAGCAGCGCGTGCTGGACTTCGCCGATCTGGAATGGCAGGCCTACCGCCTGCTCAACGACGAGGCCAGCGCCGCCTACCTGCAGACGCGCCTGGATGCGCGCTACAGGCACATCCTGCTGGACGAGTTCCAGGACACCAACCCGCTGCAATGGAGCATCGTGCGCTCCTGGCTGCGCGCCTATGGCGGTGATGCCGCCCAGCCCAGCGTATTCGTGGTGGGCGATCCCAAGCAGTCGATCTATCGTTTCCGTCGCGCCGAGCCGCGTGTGTTCGTGGCCGCGCGCGAGCTGTTGCGCGCCCAGGGCGCGGCCATCCTGCGCGCCAACCAGACGCGCCGCAATGCCAGTGCCGTGGTCGAGGTGCTCAACGACTCCTTCGTCATCGGCGGCAATGCGCTGTTCGCCCGCCAGACCACGCTGGGACTCGACGGCGGCGAAGTCTGGCGGCTGCCCTTGGTGAAGCAAGACGAAGGTGCCGAAAACGTCAATCCCGAGGAGGCCACCGGAGAAGACCCGGGAGAGGCACAAGTAGAGCGCCCCACCTGGCGCAACCCGCTGACCACGCCGCGTGATGATGAAGCCGATGCGCGCCGCCTGCTCGAAGGGCAGGCCCTGGCGCAAGCCTTGCTGAAGGCCTACCGTGAGGTGCCGGTAGTGGATGGCAAGGGCGAGCGCGCCATGCGCTGGAGCGACGTCATGCTGCTGGTGCGCAAGCGCAGCCACCTGGCCGCTTACGAGAACGCCTTGCGTGCGGCCGGCATCCCCTTCATCTCGGACAAGCGCGGTGGCTTGCTCGAATCGCTGGAAATCGCTGACCTGATCGCGCTGCTGACCTTCCTCATCACGCCCAACGACACGCGCGCCCTGGCCCACGTGTTGAAGAGCCCCATCATCGGCGCCGCCGACGACGACCTGGTACAGATCGCCCGCCGCGCCGCGCAGGATGACGGCGGCCACTGGTGGGCGCGCATGCTGGCCATGCAGGATGAAGGCGTGGCCTCGGCCGCACTGGTGCGTGCGGTGCATCTGCTGCAGCGCTGGCTGGGGGCGGCCCCGCACCTGCCGGTGCATGACCTGTTGGACATGATCCTGCACCAGGGCGACCTGGTGGCGCGCTATGCGCAGAATGCCTCGCCGCTCACGCGCAGCCAGACGCTGGGCAACATCGCCGCCTTCGTCGAACTGTCGCTGAACATGGATGCCGGCCGCTATCCCAGCCTGCCCAAGTTCATCGATGCGCTGCGGGTGCTGCAACGCAGTGCCGGCGGCGATGCGCCCGACGAGGCCAGCGTGGATGCCAGCGCCGAAGCCGTGCGCATCCTCACCGTGCACAGTGCCAAGGGGCTGGAGGCACCGGTGGTGGCCATCCTCGACAGCAATCACAGCGAGTCGGTGGAAGACAACCTGGGCATCCTCTGCGAATGGCCCCAGGACCAGGACGCGCCTACCCACCTGTCGGCATTCGCTCGCCGCAGCGAGCGCGGCTTGGCACGCGAAAAGTTATTCATGGAAGAGGACGCGCTGCGCAAGCAGGAAGACTGGAACCTCCTCTACGTCGCCGTCACCCGTGCCAAGCAGTTGCTGCTGGTGTCCGGCGTGGCCGGCACGCGTGGCGCGGGCGAGGGCGGCGTGGTGGAGGGCAGCTGGTACCAGCGCCTGTTCGCCAGCGATGCGCCGGTGCGTGAGATCAGCCAGGAGAGCATCGATGGCGCCGATGTGGCGGCCATCGAGGAGTATTTCACCTTGCCCCTGTTCGATCCCCGGCCCATGCCGCCATCCTTGTTTGGAATGGAAGGTGGTAGCGAGGATGACGCCACGCCAAGGCCCACCACCGACGATGGCCAGCTCACCGGCAGCGACGCCATTGATGAAGGCGTGGCCCTGCACGCGCTGCTCGAACGCATGACCCACGGGAATGCGTGGCCGCTGCCATTGCCGGCTGCCTCTGCGCTGGTGCGCTGGCTGGGCGTGTCGGCCGAGATGGCGCAGGTGGTCCATGCACAGGCGCGCGTGGTGCTGGCGCAGCCGCAGCTGGAGCGCTTCTTCAATCCGGCCCTGCATCGCTGGGCCCGCAACGAGATGGAGATCGTCGCCGGTGGTGGCGTCATGCGCCTGGACCGCGTGGTCATGTTCGATGACGAAGTCTGGGTGCTCGATTACAAGCGGCGCCTGCTGGAGAGCGAGCGCAGCGATTACGCGGCGCAGCTGGCCCGATATCGCGGCGCGCTCGTGTCGGTCTTTTCTGACAAGCGAATCAGGTCTGCGCTGATTACCGCTGACGGCGCGTTGCTGGAACATTGAGACCGTCTCCACTTCCCATCAACTACTCCATGCGCTGCGGATAGGTTCCCTAAATTCAAAAAACATCAGATCAGGAAATTCAGTTATTCCGTTGTACTATAAAAAAGATCATCGCGACGAGTGGCATCATCAGCTCACCGGATGACCGGCAATCCAGATCATGCCGGCGTCGCGGTGACGACATCTCCCGGCAGGGTTCCGAACGCTTCGTCGGAGATCCTGCCGCCGCTCTCGCGATCCGCGCAAGCCATCGCGCGGTTCCACGAAACTAATCGTTACAGGAGGAGATATGGAGTGGGCTCTTCCGTCTTTCACCCTCGCACAGACGCTGCAATGGAATGCCTTGCTGGTATTCGGCGGCTTGCTGCTCTTTGGGCTGATTGCGGGCTACGTTGTTTCCAAGTCCCCGTGGGTGCCACGCATCACGGGTTATCTGCTGGTGGGTTTCCTGCTCGGCGCGGGCGGCTTCAACCTGCTCTCCGGCGAGGTCCTCAAGGTCACCAACATCTTCGCTGACATCGCGGTGGCACTGGTGGTCTACCAGCTGGGCCGCTACGTCGACATCGGCTGGCTGCGCCGCGAGAAGTGGCTCATGATCACCGTGGCCGTCTCGGCGGTATTGTGTTTCGGCTTCGTCAGCATCGCGCTGACCTGGTTCGGCACCGATTCGGTGATGGCCCTCCTGGGCGGAGTGATGGCCATCGCCACCGCACCGGCCGTGGTGCTGGTGGTGCTGCGCGATCTCAAGGCCGAAGGCCAGGTCACGCGGCGCCTGGCGGCGATGACGGCACTGAACAATTTCGTCGCGGTGCTGGCGGCCTATGCACTGCTGCCGGTGATTGCGCATGAAGCCGGCACGCCCTTCTGGACGCTGATCCAGCACACCCTGTATTCGCTGGTGGGCTCGGCCATCCTGGCCTATCTGACCTACTGGCTGATGATGCCGCTGGCACGCCTGCTGGGCCGCGAGAGCAGTTCGCAGTTCGTGCTGGTGATCTCGGTGATCGCGCTGGCCATCGGCGTGGCGCATGCGCTGCACCTGCCGGTGATGCTGTCGATGCTGATCTTCGCCATCCTCTCCAAGAACCTGGATCGCCAGTTCGATCTCATGGAACTGGAGTTCGGCGTGGCCAATGAACTGTTCGTGGTGATGCTCTTCGTCACCGTGGGCGCGTCGATGAAGCTGTCGGACCTGGGATTGCTCGGCTTCTCGGTATTGATCCTGATCGCCGCGCGCTTCCTGGCGATGGGACTGGGCATCTTCCTGTTTGCCCGCTTTGCGCGCATGAACTGGCGCCAGGCCGGCTTGCTCACGCTGGGCACCCTGCCCATGACCGAAGTCGGCGTGGGCCTGATGCAGACTGTGTCCTCGCTGTACCCGCACACGACGGCCAATGTGCTGCCGCTGCTGGCGGGCAGCATGGTGGTCCTGGAATTCCTGGGTCCCGTGGCCACGCAGTTTGCGCTGATCAAATCTGGAGAGAGTGGACGCGAATGAATACCGACACACTGATCCGCAATGCGAACGAAACGCCGGAGGCTCCTGCGCACCCGGCCCATGTGGCCGGTCCGCAAGGCAGCGCCGGCATCCTGCCGTTCGGCTCCTCGACGCCCTACACCATGGGCATCGAACTGGAGCTGCAACTGGTCAATCGCCGCAACTACAACCTGGCCAGCGACGCGGTCGACCTGCTGAACTGGATCGAGCCGCGCGACCTGCAAAAGCAGATCAAGCTGGAAATGACGCAGGGGATGATCGAGCTCAATTCCGGCATCCATACCCGTGTGGACGAACTGATCGAGGAGTTGAAGGGCCTGCGCAGTGCGCTCAACAATGGCGCGCACTATCTCAACATCGATGTCTCCGGCGGCGGCGCGCATCCCTTCCAGCACTGGAACGAGCAGCGCATCACGCCCAGCGAGCGCTTCCACTACCTGCACGAGAAATACGGCTACCTGGCCAAGACCTTCACGGTCTTCGGGCAGCACATCCATATCGGTGTCGCCAATGGCGACGATGCGCTCTATCTCACGCACGCCTTCTCGCGCTACGTGCCGCATTTCATCGCCCTGTCGGCGGCGTCGCCCTTCTATCAGGGCGCCGATACCAAGTTCGATTCCTCGCGCAGCAACGTGGTGCGCGCCTTCCCGCTGTCGGGCACGGCGCCGGTGCACACCAGGTGGGCCGAGTTCGAGACCTACTACGATGAGTTGCTGCAGATGGGCATCATCGCCAGCATGAAGGACTTCTACTGGGACATCCGTCCCAAGCCGGAATATGGCACCGTGGAAATCCGCGTCTGCGATACGCCGCTGACCATCGAGCACGCCGCGCATCTGGGTGCGTATGCGCAGTTGCTGGCGCGCTGGATATTGACCGAGCGGCCCTTCGTGATCGCCGATGATTTCTACCTGCTGTACCAGTTCAACCGCTTCGAGGCCAGCCGTTTCGGCCTCAACGGCATGCTGGCACTGCATGGCGCCACGCCTTCGCAATCACGCAAGCTGCCCATCTACGAGCATCTGCTGCAGCAACTGCAGTTGTTGGAGCCGTATGTGCAGAACGAGGCGGAACGCCAGACCATCCAGCGCCTGCGCCGCATTGCGCACGACCGTCTGTCGGATGCGGGCTGGTTGCGCCAGATGTTTGCCCAGCGTGGATCGCTCAATGACATGATGCGCCTGTCGTCCGAATTGTGGATGGGCGTGGAGCCGCCGCCTTACTTCCAGTGAGGGGAGCAGTGATTGACGGGTGTTGAAGAAATTCCATCCTCCCGGGCGATTGCAGAGCGCAGGGGAGGACGGTAGGCAAGAAGGCCGGGGGCCGGTATCGCGAGATGCCGGTCCCTTGTCTTTTGCGGTCCGACTTGTCTTGATGGGCCGGGATCGCCGACAATCATGCTTTTTCAAGCGACCTCGGCCTGCACCGAGCGGCGTGCCGGAGCCTGCATGAGCAATTCCCCCAACCAATTTGATGTCGCCGTGATCGGCGCCGGCGCGGCCGGCATGATGTGTGCCGCGGTCGCCGGCCAGCGTGGCCGCCGCGTGGTGCTGATCGATCACGCCGGCAAGCTGGCCGAGAAGATCCGCATCTCCGGCGGTGGTCGCTGCAACTTCACCAATGTCGGTGCCGGTCCGCAGAACTACCTGTCGCAGAATCCGCATTTCTGCCGCAGCGCCCTCTCTCGCTATACACCGCAGGACTTCATCGGGCTGGTCAAGCGCTATCGCATCGGCTTTCACGAGAAGCACAAGGGCCAGTTGTTCTGCGACGACTCGGCCGAGGACATCATCGCCATGCTCAAGGCCGAGTGCGACCTGGGCAATGTCAGCTGGCGCATGCCCTGCGCGGTGCAGGAGGTGGGCAAGAGCGGCGAGTCCTTCCGCATCGCCACCTCTGCCGGCGAGATCCGGGCTGCCAGCCTGGTGATTGCTACCGGCGGGCTATCCATTCCCAAGATTGGCGCGACCGATTTCGCCTACCGCATCGCGAAGCAGTTCGACCTCAAGCTCATTGAGCCACGTCCCGGCCTGGTGCCGCTGACCTTCGACGGCAAGGGCTGGCAATCGCTGGTGGAACTGGCCGGCATCGCGCTGGAGGTGGAAGTGGAGACTGGCGTGAAGAAAGAGCGCGGGTATTTCCTGGAAGACCTGTTGTTCACCCACCGCGGCCTTTCCGGTCCGGCCATCCTGCAGATTTCCAGCTTCTGGAAGCCGGGCGCGCCGCTGACCCTGAACCTGCTGCCGCAACTGGACGTGGCCGAGGCCTTGATCGAGGGCAAGGGCACGATCAAGAAGAACCTCGGCAACATCCTCGCGCAATGGCTGCCCAACCGCCTGGCCGAAGGCTGGCTCAAGATCAACGGCTTCGATGCCGGCGCGCGCATCGCCGACCTGCCCGACAAATCCTTGAAGAAGCTGGGCGATTCGCTGAACCGCTGGGTCATCGTTCCCAGTGGTTCGGAAGGCTATCGCAAGGCCGAGGTGACCCTGGGCGGGGTGGATACGCGCGAACTGTCGCAACAGAGCATGATGGCCAACAAGGTGCCGGGCCTGCACTTCATCGGCGAGGCCATGGATGTCACCGGCTGGCTGGGCGGCTATAACTTCCAGTGGGCCTGGGCCTCAGGCGTGGCGGCCGGTTCGGCGGTGTGAGCGGGTTTTTCTTGTGTATCACCCTTGACTTCAGGCATAGCATCAGCTTGACTGTGATAAGTGACTGATTCTTATCCGTTTTTTACGGAAGGGGTGGAAAAAATGCCACGTTTGGCCTTCCAATCGCATGCTACTGCTGCTACAATCGCTTTCTTTGCTAATCCAACCTAACCTTTTTGGTTTGAATTTACATGACCACTATTCGCGTTAAAGAGAACGAGCCGTTCGAAGTTGCAATGCGTCGCTTCAAGCGCACCATCGAGAAGACCGGTCTGCTGACCGAACTGCGCGCACGCGAGTTCTACGAAAAGCCGACCGCTGAGCGCAAGCGCAAGCTGGCTGCTGCCGTGAAGCGTCACTACAAGCGCATCCGCAGCCAACAACTGCCGAAGAAGCTGTACTAAGAATTTCCCGCCGCGCGCTCGTGCGGCCGATGTGTAAACCCGCTCCGGTGTTGGTCCGCAGCGGGTTTTCGCATTTATCACCCGCTTGTTGCCTGGCGTTGCCCCGAGGTCGGTGCCGGTCTGGTTTTTCCTCGCTGGCACCCCAAATAGGAAGGCAGGGCAACATTTCGGGCTGGCGGTAAGCCCATCCATGTTCTACGATCCTAAGACGGGCCGCCCAGTTGCCGCCCGGAACACTGGATGCGGGATGGCGCCAGATTGCACAATACTCATCCACCTCATCTTCGGAGTACCTAATGGGTTTGAAAGAGCAGATCACGGAAGACATGAAGGCCGCCATGCGCGCCAAGGACATGGGCAAGCTGGGCACCATCCGCCTCTTGACCGCCGCGATGAAGCAGAAGGAAGTCGATGAGCGCATCGAGTTGACCGATGCCATCGTGCTGGCCATCATCGACAAGATGGTCAAGCAGCGCAAGGACTCCATTACCCAGTTCGAAGCCGGCGGCCGCCAGGATCTGGCCGATGTCGAAAAGGCCGAGCTGGCCGTGCTGGCCACCTACATGCCGGCCAGCCTGTCCGAGGACGAGATCAAGGCCGAAGTACAGGCTGCCGTGGCTGCCACCGGTGCCGCCGGCCCCCAGGACATGGGCAAGGTCATGGGTGTGTTGAAGCCCAAGCTGGCCGGTCGTGCCGACATGACCGCCGTGTCCGCGCTGGTCAAGGCCGCGCTGGCGGGCTGAGCGGCGTTTTCATCCGATTGCGCGTAGCCCTCCCGACCAGGTGATTCCTCAGTCATTCATCCAGGACCTGCTCAACCGCGTCGATATCGTCGACGTGGTGGGGCGTTACGTGCAATTGAAGAAGGGCGGCGCCAATTTCATGGGCCTGTGCCCCTTCCACAACGAAAAATCCCCCAGCTTCACCGTCAGTCCGACCAAGCAGTTCTATCACTGCTTCGGCTGTGGTGCGCACGGCACCGCGATCAGCTTCCTGATCGAGTATTCCGGCATGGGCTTCGTGGAGGCGGTCAAGGACCTGGCCCAGAACGTGGGCATGGTGGTGCCTGAACGCGAAGACAGCATCCCCCTGGCCCAGCGCCAGGAAAAGCAGGCCAAGAGCATGGCGCTGTCGGATGTGATGTCGCGCGCCAATGATTTCTATCGTCACCAGTTGCGTGCCGCGCAACCGGCCATCGCCTACCTCAAGGGGCGTGGCCTGACCGGCGAGATCGCCGCACGCTTCGGTCTGGGCTATTCGCCCGACGAGTGGGATAGCCTGCGCCAGGTCTTCCCTGACTACGACAACGAGGCCCTGGTCGAATCAGGCCTGGTGATCGACAAGAGTGAGGAGGGCGGTGCTCACCGCAAGCGCTACGACCGTTTCCGTGGTCGCGTGATGTTTCCCATCCGCAATACCAAGGGCCAGGTGATCGGCTTCGGCGGACGCGTGATGGACGGGGGCGAACCCAAGTATCTGAACTCGCCCGAGACGCCGCTGTTCCAGAAGGGCAGCGAGCTCTACGGTCTGTTCGAGGCGCGCCAGGCCATCCGCGAGGCCGGCTATGCGTTGGTGACCGAAGGCTACATGGATGTGGTGGCGCTGGCACAGCTGGGCTTCCCGCAGGCGGTGGCGACCCTGGGTACGGCATGTACGCCGGTCCACGTACAGAAACTGTTGCGCCAGACCGATCAGGTGATCTTCAGCTTCGACGGTGACAATGCCGGCCGCCGTGCCGCGCGCCGCGCGCTGGAAGCCTGCCTGCCGCACGCCTCGGACAACAAGACCATCAAGTTCCTGTTCCTGCCCAAGGAGCATGATCCTGACAGTTACGTGCGCGAGATGGGTGCGCCGGCCTTCGAAGAGCAGATTCGCGAAGCCCTGCCGTTGTCGCAGTTCCTGCTGCGCGAAATCATTGGCGACAATGACCTGCGCACGCCCGAAGGCCGCGCCCACGCTCAGTTTGCGGCCAAGCCGATGCTGCAGGCGCTGCCGGCATCGTCATTGCGCCTGCAGATCGTGCGCAGCATTGCCCAGGCGACGCAGTCAACGCCTTCCGAGCTTGAAACATTGTTTGAACTGGAGAAGCCGGTTGCCCGCGTGCGCAGCGCCCCGCCGCGCACCAAGCGAACCGCACCGGTGGGCCTGGAGCGGCAGATCATGCGCCTGCTGGTGGCGCATCCGCAGCTGTCGGCTGACCTCGACGATGGCGCGCTGGAAGCGATTTCCCGCATCGCCCCCGACCAGGCCGAGATGCTGATCCATCTGGTGGGCGTAGCCCGGGGTATGGGCGAGCAAGCCAATTTCGCCGCCCTGGTCGAGCATCTGCGCGAGGGTGGCCCCGAGTTCGACTCGATGATCGCGGAAATCGCCGCCGAGTCCGAATCCGAATTTGATGTCGTGCGCGCCGAGATGGGTGGTGCCATCCGCCAGGCCCGCATCCGTGCCCTGGACGAGGAGATGCAGGCCCTGGTGGCCTCGAACCTGCGCACCGAGGAAGACCGTAACCGCTATCGCGAGCTGATGCAGCGCAAGGAATGGCTCAAGCGCCAGGCGGCCGGCACGGCAGCGGCATGAAGATATACCGGCGCGTCCCGGAACGGAGCGCCGAAAGAAGGGTGTGACCGGCAGCTTGCGCAGGCAGGCAGCTATCGGTGACAGGGAGGTTGTGCGGGAGTGTCTGGCGGGGTGAGCGGGCTCGGATGGGGTGCTGGGGTAAAGCGGAGCAAATTGCCGTGATTTAAAGCCCGATCGCCGGTTTTCGCCGCTTGATCCCAAGGAAAAGGGCCCCATCTGTGCTATAATAGAGGGCTTTAGTTCCGCCGGATGGCTCTTTTGCATCCTCACCCTGCGGCAACATGGATCGCCCTCCGGCGCATCGGAGAGTGGTCCCGGCAAGCAGCCTGATCGCTTGCCGGATCTGGATCGGCAAGACTGCCTGCCCTCCATGATCGGTGTACCGCAAGCTTAAAAGGAACGTTGCGCGTGCAGCCGGAGTCTACCGGGAAACCGGGGCTGGAGTTGCATCATTAGCATGACTTGATTGGCGCAATGAGTGAATTCTCAATTGGCAGTTGATTCTATGGCAAATGCAATGAAGAAACCCGCGAAAACTCCGGCAACGCCCGCCAAGAGCAGCAAGGCGGCAACGGCAGTAAAATCGGCCGCTGCTGTCAAGGCTCTACCGGCCAGCAAGGCGGTCGCCGCCAAATCGCCAGCCAAGGGGGCGGCGAAGGCAACCAGCACCGTTAAACCCACGGCAAAGACTGCAGCAGCAGCGACGCCTAAGAAAGCGGCAGTCCAGACGACTGCCGCCAAGCCGGCCCGCGCCGCAGCACCCAAGGGGACTGCAACGCCGGCCAACAAGTTATCCCAAGCCGCCGAACAAGCGGTTTCCGTGAAATCGACGAAGACTTCCGTGACCACCAAGAAACCCGAAACCAAGACCGCCAAGACCACCAAAGCCGCAAAGGTCGAAGGCAAAGACGTCAGCGCGACTGCCGCGTCGAGCGTAAGTCAAACCACTGATGCTGCCGCCCTGGCAGCCATCGACACGTCCGGCTATGTGCTGCCGAGCGTCAAGGTGCCGGGCCGTCGTGGCCGCAAGCCCAAGGAATTCCAGCCCGAGAGCGACGAAGTCGCCGCGCTCAATACCATCGAGCGCGCCGAGCTGAAGGCGGTCGACAAGGCCAAGGCCAAGGACCGCAAGGCCAAGGAAAAGGCCCTGTTGAAGGACGCCTTTTCCTCCGACACCGAAGCCAGCGAAGAAGAGCTGGAACGTCGTCGCCAGAAGCTCAAGACCCTGATCAAGCTGGGCAAGGAGCGTGGTTTCCTGACCTTCTCGGAAATCAACGACCACCTGCCCGAGAACATCGTCGATCCGGAAGCCATCGAAGGCATCATCGGCACCTTCAGCGACATGGGCATCTCGGTCTACGAGCACGCCCCCGACGCCGAAACCCTGCTGCTGTCGGACAACGTGGCCAACGTCGCCAGCGATGACGACGCCGAAGCTGCGGCCGAAGCCGCACTGTCGACGGTGGACTCCGATTTCGGCCGTACCACCGACCCGGTGCGCATGTACATGCGTGAAATGGGCTCGGTCGAACTGCTGACCCGCGAAGGCGAAATCGAGATCGCCAAGCGCATCGAAGATGGCCTGAAGGACATGATCCAGGCCATCTCCGCCTGCCCGACCACGATCGCCGAGATCCTGGCCGCTGCTGATCGCATCTCCAAGGACGAGATCAAGGTCGACGAGATCGTCGACGGCCTGGTCGACCCGAACGAGTCCGAGCAGCAGGTGGAAGCCGCCGCTTCCGACTCCGACGAGGACGACGAGGAAGAGGAAGAAGACGAGGAAGAAGACGAAGAAGAGGAAGGTGAGAGCAGCGGCTCCGGCGCCGCCGGCTTCTCCGCCGAACAGCTGGAACAGTTGAAGCGCGATGCGCTGGGCAAGTTCGCCGTCATCGGCACCCAGTTCGAGAACATGCGCAAGGCCTTCGAGAAGGAAGGTTACAACTCCAAGCCCTACGTCAAGGCGCAGGAGATCATCTCCAACGAACTGCTGGGCATCCGCTTCACCGCCAAGATCGTCGAGAAGCTGTGCGACACCCTGCGCGCGCAGGTGGACGAAGTGCGTACCGTGGAACGCCAGATCCTGGACGTGGCCGTCAACAAGTGCAACATGCCGCGCGCCCACTTCATCAAGGTCTTCCCGGGCAATGAAGTGAACCTGGACTGGGTTGATGGCGAAGTGGCCGCCAACCATGCCTACAGCGCCGTGCTGAGCCGCAACGTGCCGGCCATCAAGGAACTGCAGCAGAAGCTGATCGACCTGCAGGCCCGCGTGGTACTGCCGCTGCCAGACCTGCGCGCCATCAACAAGAAGATGGGCGCCGGCGAGAAGAAGGCGCGCATGGCCAAGCGTGAAATGACCGAGGCCAACCTGCGTCTGGTGATCTCGATCGCCAAGAAGTACACCAACCGTGGCCTGCAGTTCCTGGACCTGATCCAGGAAGGCAACATCGGCCTGATGAAGGCAGTGGACAAGTTCGAATACCGTCGCGGCTACAAGTTCTCGACCTATGCGACCTGGTGGATCCGTCAGGCCATCACCCGCTCCATCGCCGACCAGGCACGCACCATCCGTATTCCGGTGCACATGATCGAGACGATCAACAAGATGAACCGCATCTCGCGTCAGATCCTGCAGGAAACCGGTGCCGAGCCGGATCCCGCGACCCTGGCGATCAAGATGGAAATGCCGGAAGACAAGATCCGCAAGATCATGAAGATCGCCAAGGAGCCGATCTCGATGGAAACGCCGATCGGTGACGACGACGATTCGCATCTGGGCGACTTCATCGAAGACAACAACACGCTGGCCCCGGCCGACGCGGCGCTGCACGCCTCGATGCGCAACGTGGTCAAGGACATCCTGGACTCGCTGACTCCGCGCGAAGCCAAGGTGCTGCGCATGCGTTTCGGCATCGAGATGTCCACCGACCACACGCTGGAAGAAGTGGGCAAGCAGTTCGACGTGACCCGCGAGCGTATCCGCCAGATCGAAGCCAAGGCGCTGCGCAAGCTGCGTCACCCATCCCGTTCGGACAAGCTGAAGAGCTTCCTGGAAGGGAACTGATAGCAGGGTGTCAGGATTGGTCGGCGGGATGTTAAAATCGCCGGCTGATTTTTTGGCCCCCTAGCTCATGCTTGGTTAGAGCAGCGGACTCATAATCCGTTGGTGCCGTGTTCGACTCACGGGGGGGCTACCAAAAAACTCTGAGAAATCAGGCACTTACACCACTCTTCGGAGTGGTGTTTTTGTTTCTGCCTCCTGCTGTGACCAAAACGTGACCGTTTCCGCGTGGTGCGCTAGGTGGGATGGGGCCAAGTGGGCATAGCGCTGCACCATGTCCAACGTCTCCCATCCGCCCAGTTCCTTGAGCGCCAGCAGGGGCGTCCCGGCCTGGACATGCCATGAGGCCCAGGTGTGGCGCAGATCGTGAAACCGAAAATCCGTGATCTGCACCAAGGCGCAAGCCCGCTTGAAACACCTGTCATCGATCTGGCTGATTTTGGCGGGTTTGCCATCCTTCGTTGCCCGTTCAAAAACATACTGCTGTGCCGTTTTCAGCCGGCGCGCAATCACTGCAAGCGCGTCGGCATTGAGCGGCACGGCCCGGGCATATCCGGACTTTGCCTCTTCAGCGATCACCCAGGCATTGCGGTTCGGCAGATCTACGCTCTTTGGCTCCAAAGAAAGCAGTTCGTCCGCGCGCATGCCCGTGGTCACTGCCACAAGCGCAATATCGCGCATCCATTCAATGGAAATCGCGTCGATCAGAGCCTTGATGACTGGCTTGGATTCGAAGCGGACACGCTTGTCTGGCTCCTGGAACTTGCTCAGTTTCGGAGGACGATTGATCCACCCCCAATCTGCGGCCAACGTCAAGATCCGCTTGATGGTGGCCAGGTACCGATTCTTCGTGGCAGCCGATACAGGTTTGGCCTTACGGTGCTTGTGCGTGGTGTGCGTTGGCAGCTTCTGGAGGATGTTGCCGGCGGTTAAAGAGCGAATCGGGGTCGAAGCCCCAAGGGCGGCGCGCCAATACTGCACGTGCCTGACCTTCGATTCGTAGTCGCTCTGGCCTTCTGATAGCTTCAGCATACCCAGTGCAGCTTCGTCAAAGGTGTGATCAGGTTCCTCGCCCAGCTTGGTGGATCGCCACAAGTCGGCCTTTACTCGGTCATGGAGTTCTTGCGCAGCTTGTTTGTCCGTCGTGCCAGAAGAGCGTCTAATTCGCGGGACGCCTGGCGCGCGGATATCAATCCACCAGATGCCTGATGAGGGATTTTTGCGGATTGGCAATTGTTTTCTCCTGCAACCCGCAGCGGTAGCCGGGTCACATTGTTGCGTTTCTCACTCAGTTCTGCAAGCCGCGAGGGCCAGACACGCCAGACACGGGATCCTGGCAGGCGGAATCCAATGTGTTCGCGCATGGCGAAGACCGTGCTGTAAGAAAGTTTCAGACGCTTGGCGGCCTCCTGCAGGGTCAGGGCGGTTTCGTCGGTCAAGTTGACTCCTCCGGCGGCCGGCGAGGCCGGATGCCATGGACGTACTCCGTTTCGCGGATGATCTGGTAGACGGCGCGCTGGTCGATCTTGCGGAAGCGGCGTTGAATCCTGGTGATTGCGGCGAATTTCAATGGCTCCGTTCCTGCGCCCGGCTCGCCGGCAGCACCGCCACCACCGCCATTTTGCGGCTGACATGCTTGCATTGCTTCAAGCTCGAATTCCATTTCCTTGTTGATCGTTTCAAGCTTTTGCACATGCTGTTCCCAGGTCATAGGCCACAATGGACCACACCCATTCGGGCAACCCTCTTCCTTGGCTTGCTGGCAGGCCCTCCCGATGAGGGCCGCGTGCAAGCCGCACTTGGCGCAGTGAAGAACTCCCGTTGCCAGGTTGCGCTCCTCGTGGCTGCCATCATTGGAAGCAGAGTCAGTCAGCCGAAGAATGATATCGACCTGCTCTTGGGTTAGCACGACGCCGGCCACGAGCCCGGCGATGGACGATTCCAGATCTTGAGGCTTGGCGGCAGCACCCTCCAGATCAACGATCAAGTCATTCACCTGGATGGCACTGAAAATGGGCGAGTTCGGCATGACGTCGAGCATCAGCTTAACGGCCTGGCGCAATTGTGGGATGTTGCTCATGACCGAGGCTCCCGTACAGACGAGATCAGTTTCAGCGCGGGGCGCCGCCGAGACAAGCAAGCCGCGGCTTGATCAGTAACTACTGCGAGCACCATTGTCTTGAATGTCGGATCCAGATCTCGGAATGCTTTGAGCAGCAGTGATTCCTCACCTGTGAGGAGCAGCGGATCATTCTGATGTGACCGTGTGATCGACTGGAGCGTGCGCACATTCCCGGTGGTTGGCGAGTTGTCGTTCTTCTTCATTTGATCGCCTTCTTGAATTCTTGACGTGCGTCGAGTTCATCTTCATCGAAAGCCCAGGTATGCTCAATGAGGTGGGCTGTCGGGTGCGTTTGCCGAATGATGCGCAGGCGCTTCTTGGCCTTGTAGCGGCTGGAAAGGGGCGGACAAAGAATCTCTACGCCGGCAGCACGAAATTCACCGCCTTGAGCTCGGACGATTGCCTTCTGCACTTGGAAATAGGTAACGTGAAATCTGTAAGCCTGGGCGATTCGCCGACGATGCGCGCGTAGCTCGGGAGTGTTGGAGAGCTTCATTTTTCAACTCTCATTTCAATGAAGGCGGCATCCAGCATGCTCTCGTGGTACGAGTTGACCTGGCCAAAGCGCACATCACGAACCTTGCCGACCGGGATCCCCTCGTGTTTGCTCAGCTCACCAGCGCGCCGGCCTACGCGGATTGCGGTGGCGTGGTCGATCTTGATGCCGTGCATGGCGCCATAGCCAATGACGGTGAAGTAACTCGCGCCGTCTTCGAAAGCAGATTGCTTTACCTCCAGGCGCTTGATGCTCTCGGTGTGAGATTCCTGGGTGGCGACAATCTCCTGCTGCTGCGCCTTGATCCGGGCATTGTCGACCATCAGGGCAACCAGAGCACGCTGCTCGGGTGGCAGCTCCGCAAGAGAGTTCTGCGCCGAGAGTTGTGCACGCATGTCGAAGAAACCCTTGATCAGAGCGATCTTGAACTGGCGCACGATTTCAGAGTTGCGCATGTAGGCAATCACCAGCGCCGACTGCTGTTCGTTGAGCAGTGCGATCTCGCGCTGCTGCGTCCCGCCTGCAGTTTCAAAGGGTTGGATTTCAAATCGGACCCTTCCGAAGCGCTCCAGATCAGCGGTGTAGCTGCGCACCAGCTTGATTACGGCCTCATGGCTGTTGGTCGTACCTTCGGCAATCGCCACAGAGGTAGTGACGGGCTCGCCGTCTTTGATGTGGATAAGGGCGCTCATTCTGCGGCCTCCAGCGTATCGAGGTCGCGGCTCAGACTGGCGGCCACGTCGAATGCAGCGCCGATGGCGCCGGCCACTGCTGGAGTGCATACATCCCGATTCTGGGTGGCGAAGACATGCAGGATTTCCAGTTGCGCCATGAGCTGCTCGGCCTGGTGCGCCAGACAACCGACATCCTTCGGGGCGGGGGTAACAGGGCTGGCGTGAGATGCTGCTCCCTTGACGCTGGGTGCGCCTGTGTTACTATTTCTGCTCATGAAATTAACTCCTGACAGGGTGAGTTTCATCAAGCCGCTAAGTGTTCGAGCACTCGGCGGCTTTTTCTTAACGATTCAATTCAAGCAATTGCTGGGTCAACTTAGGCAGGTCAGATGCATACCGCCCCATTACCTGTACCAGCGTTTCAATGCCAGCTTCCTCGGCTGCCAGCGTGCGCTCGGCCATCTTGATCAGAGAAATGAGAGTGTTCCCGGCGACTTCCAGATCATGAGCAAGCTTTGCTAGATTTGCTTGCTGCGCTGCGGTGCGCTCTGTTTTTGTTTCTTTCATTCCAGGTTCTCCTGAATTTAGTACTCAGTACTCATGACGTGAATTTATACTAGAAAATCTAGTTAGGCAAGAAAATCTAGTGAAATAGTTTTCATCAAACTAGTTATTTGGCGAACGATGAAAATGTAACGAGAACGCCAAAAACCAAATAGGAGAAAGCGTTTTCATTTAGCGAGAGACGAGAAGGGAAATGGCCCGGTCGCTTAATGACAAAACGGGGCCGTAGTTTTTCCGGGAAGCGCTCCGGCAATGGAAGTGCCTGCGAAAATGGGGGGGGAGGGTTTACAGCAGAAACGGGGGGATGGGTTTAGGACTGCTTGGGTCGGCCGCCGGTTTTGTCCCAATTGCAGATCGTCACGATCCGGTCGATTGATGATGCGGATTGCTTCGGATAATTGACTTTGATCCAGGCGGCGAGCTGTTCTTTCACCGTTCCTTTACCTGGCGTGACCGTAATTGCACGCCATGCTTGGAACGCGATATCCAATTGTTCTGGGTATTTCGGATCATCCTGATCAAAGCCATCCCATCCCTCAAACTCTTCGCTGGGAACAGGTTTTTCGTATACAGAATGCTGCACAATGGGGTCAGGCTCGCTGTTGAAGACTTCAAAAATAAGTACGATCCGTAACACACATGCGCCGGCAATCCCGCCTAGCGAGAAAAACATTAGAGCGGTCCGCGTCAATTCTGGCGGCGGTAGGCCTTGCAACCCATTCAGCATTAATTTCCCCACGTGAGCTACCAGCGGGAAAACGCATGCAAGCACCGTTATACATAGTATTAAGAAAAATATCAGCGGCCTCAGCGCAATAGCTAAGTCAAAAAAGAAAATGAGCCAGCGGACTGGCCCTTTTTCTTGTTTCGATACCGCATCATCATGGTTCTCTTGCTGCGCCATTACTGTCCTACCCCTTCTTTTCCAATATCCCCAAAAGGTTCATCAATGCCTGCTGAGCCTCGGCGTCGAGCGCGTCGAAGCTCCTTGCTACCTTCAGCGCATTCTCGCTAATCCCGCACCCAGATGCGGACTTTCCCAGGGCTAGACTCGATTCCGTGGAATCGGGAGAGCCCAATAACAAATATTCAGGAGTGGTTTTGAGTGCCTGCGCAACAGCGGACAGCCGCTCGCGTTTTGGGGCGGTCCCATCTTCTCGCTCCCATTGCTGAACAGTCTGCCAAGCAGAGACCCCGACCATGTCGGCAAGATTCTGCATGCTCAGTCCAAGCGCTTCGCGGCGCTGTTTGATTCGGGAATGTATAGACATGGCGTGTATCCTATCCGCTAGTTTTTTTTGTGTCATCGCAGGATAAACTAGCATCGCTAGAAAATCTAGTGTATGCTTATTTATATGAACGGCATCGCAAAAACCATCAGCTACTTCAAAAGCCAGTCGGCGGTAGCACGCGCCCTCAATCTGAGCGGCTACCAGGTCGTGCAGCAATGGCTAGCAGCTGGACGCGTGCCTGCAGAGTACTGCCCGAAGATCGAAGAGCTCACGAACGGCGAAGTTCGGTGCGAAGAGCTCAATGACCGGGTCAACTGGACCTATCTGAGGCAGACGTCAGTTCCACAGCCGGTGGAGAGCTAAGTATGTTGCTCCATTCCCAAATCGGCCAATCCGGCGCCGTTTTACTCAGTAGCTGGCAAATTCGCTCTGACCTTGGCTGGCAGGGTGAAGAGATAGGTCAGAACCAGTTCCGTGAAGTGCTGGAGCTCTTCGGTCTGTTCTTTGGTCGGCTTGGGCAGATCGTGGACGGCTTCGTTTCCTTCAAGACGGATCTTGTGCGCCCATTCTTTCAGGTCTTTAGTGATAAGGCCGTCCTTTTCAAGTTTGTCGATCCGCTTTCCGAGGTTGTGGACGTCAATGGTCGGTTCGAACACCTTGGTGCCGACGTCAATTGCACGGCGAAACATCATGACAGCGGAGCTGTAGCGGCCGTCTTTAGTGTTTTCTGCTCCTTCGATGAAGGCGTCGGCAGCCACTTCTGGAACATCCTCAGGGGCAAGGGAAGTATGTCGTTCAGGGAAAAACTGAATGCTTCTGATAGGGGAGCTAGATCCGGTCGCTATAACGGTGAGGTTTTTCGGATCATGACCATTGGTAGATACAACGGCGGATATCGGCCAGGTGCAAACAGGGCAGCTAGAGAAGATATTGAACCGAGCCGAATCAGTTTGCACACTGTAGTGGACCGGGAATGCAACGCTTCGAGTCGAGCAATGCGGGCAATCATGAACGAGGATAGTCATGGCTAATGACCTTGTAGTTATTGATTCGAAATTGGATCGGCTCCTTGAATCCCCGCCCTCGGAAGCGATCCGCCTGATCGTTCAAGAATACCAGATTGCCAATGACCGGCAGGCGTTCGTCATGGCCATGGCGGCAAAGCTCGTTGTCTTGACCAAGCGAGGTGCGAAATGCTGATGCACGTTCTTTGCGGGCCGTTTCGTGATGGCACATACGCCGTTGGCTACTCCACTCCCGGCTGTTCAGTGATGACTGTCGTCTCGACGGGCATGACGAAGGAGCGCGCCCAGGAAGAGGCAGCGCGATCGAATGAAGAACAGGAGAGGAGGGCGGCCGCGATTGAGCGCGACCGCCAGTTGCGGATGCGGCCGGAAACGCTGCGGCCGATTGCCGACTATTTGTCTGAGATTGAACTGGCCGGGGAGGAAGGCGATGGCTGATCAGATCAACGACTTCTCCATTACAGACGCAGTCACTCGAATGTTCAATTCAGTTGCCTTTTGCTTGCAGCCAAGCGGCATAGGTTTCGATGAATTCGATGCAGAAGTTCGCGAGATTTTTGCCGTGGTTGTCGGCGCCCTTCTCGTATTGAAGAAGATTCGGCTGTGCCTCAAGAATATTCGCCAGCCTCTTCGACGCCAGTTCAAGAGCTATCTTCTGATCCATGGGAAACCCCTTTCAAATTCTTGTTTAGGAACTGCAATCGTACAGCATTGCAGCTCCTACTTTTCAAATGCGGCAGCAGCGGTGCGCCCGGGAGCGAGTGAATGAAAAAGACAATCCCAGGTACACGCTTTGTGCGCTATATCGAAAACCCCGAGACGGATGATGAATGGCAACGCGCTAGGGTGCAGGCGGGTCTCGTGGATCAACGACTTCCATCTCATAGAGATGAGTCACTTCCCCCCACCCCTGCATCGGATGCAGATACCGCGGGTCAAGGGGGACACTGATGGCTGGAATCGTTGCCTTCTCGCTGAAGTCCAGCCATTCCAGCACGACTGCTGGTTGGCCATCAACAAAGATCATGTCGGACTGCATGATCATGGCGCCACTTGTCTTGGTTCGAAGCAGGTGCTGGACCTTTGTTACTTCGAGCTTTTTATCGTTTTCCATGCGCGTTCCTTTCGTGAGCACGGTTGATAAGGGTGAGAGCCTTGATTGTGGCACGGATGCGAACGCGCTCCCTATTTCCTACGGAGCGCCCTGGGCGTAGGCGGCACTGATGGCACGAACACGAAACAGCCCGCAGGTCGAAGATGGATACACCAGGATCGCCAATGAACTCCTGGAGGCCGTCTTGGCGTTTGGTTTCTCGCAAAGGGAGTTACTGGTGTTGATGACGATTATTCGGAAGACATATGGCTACGGCAAGAAAGCTGACGACATGTCGGCCAGTCAAATCTCGGGCATGTGCAAGGTACCGCGTCAGCATGTCGCGACGACGCTCGTCAACCTGGCAAGCCGAAACGTTATTTCGAAGTCGTCCGGCCAGTACGGGTCGATCATCGGTGTCCAAAAGAATCACCGGAAATGGATCGGCTCCGATTTCTTTAAGTCTCCCTCTGCTAGTCCCGAATCAGGACAGGTTGCTAGTCCCGATATGGGACAGGGGTGTCCTGAAACAGGACAGGGGGGATGTCCTGAATTGGGACATGCGAGAGAAGAGGGCGGAAATTTCAGTTCTTCGGCATTCGCCGAACACCAAATTTCGCCGAAGTCCGCACCAGCATTGGAGATTGCTAGTCCTGAATTGGGACACCCCTGTCCTGATCTGGGACATGTCCCGGATTGGGTACTTACCTGTCCCGAATCAGGACAGGTCGCTAGTCCCAAATCAGGACACACAAAAGAAAACCTTCCAAAAGAAAATAAACAAAAGAATATGTCGGGTAGACCCGACGCTGCAGAAGTTTTAAAACATCTGAATGAAAAAACCGGAAGGAACTATGAACCGGTAAAAGCGAATTTGGATTTGATCGCTGCGCGGCTTCAGGAGGCGTCCGTGGAGACCTGCAAGGCCGTCATTGATGCCCGAGTGGCGAAGTGGGGCAGGGACGAAAAGATGCGGGATTACCTGCGCCCCAAGACGATTTTCAACGCCACGAATTTTGCCAACTACGTCGGTGAGCTTGGGGCGACGTTGGTGCCGTCGACCTCTGTGGAGCAAGGTAATCCGGAAGGCTGGCGCGAAGACCAGCGATTCAGGGGCGCGAAATGACGCGAATCGCCAAAGGCGCCCAGGCCATTCTAGATGCCCGCATGCGCGGCCAGAAGCCGGACGAGCTGATCCTGGTCTCGCTGATCGGGCCTGTGGCCGAGGCCAATCACACCGTGTTCGTGAACCCCAATGCGTCCTACGACTGGCGCTGGGTGATCGGGCTGCAGCTGTGCCTCATGGTGAACGACGCTACGCGCCGGGCAGCCAAGGATCTGCTGCTGGCCATCGGCAAGGACTCACCGGCCCAGCTCCACATCTGGAATGTGGACCAGTTCAAGGGTGCACGTGTCGTCGTGTTGCCGAACCCCGCTGACATCGAGAAGCCCCGCGCTAGCTGGCGTTGGGCCATGGAGTTTGACCCATGGTCGGATTTCGATAACGACAATTTTGCATGGAGCACCTGATGCACTTGATCCGCGACAACATTGATTTTTCTGCCTACATGGACGAGCCGCCAGCGGAGCACCGAGTGGTCCCGGCCAGCTCCATGTTGGATGCCGTCATCGATCACTTTTTCAAGCCAGCCGATGCGCCGAAGGTCCAGATGGGCTGGCGCAAAACCCATGGCGATTTCGAATTCCGGTCGGCCGAGGTGAGCCTGTGGGCTGGCATCAACGGCCACGGAAAGAGCCAGGTGGTGGGCCAAGTCAGCCTGGACCTGATGGACCAAGACCAGCGTGTTTGCATCGCCTCGCTGGAGATGGCACCGCCAAAGGTGATGGCACGGATGGCGCGGCAGGCCGGCGGCCGCCTTGACGTGAACATCCCTTTCCTGAAGACCTTCCACCGCTGGACCGACAACCGACTGTGGATCTACGACCATGTGGGCACCACTGATCCGCGAACCATCCTCGCGGTGATCCGCTACGCGGTCGAGAAGTTCGGCGTGCAGCATTTCGTGGTCGACAACCTGGCCAAGGTGGTGGAGAAGGAGGACGACTACAACGGCCAGAAGGCTTTCGTGAACAGCCTTTGCACTGTGGCCAAGGATACTGGCGTGCATATCCACCTGGTGCTACACGTGAAGAAAGGCCAATCCGAACACGCGGTGCCCGGCAAGTTCGACATCAAGGGCTCGGGTGCCATTGCGGACCTGGTCGACAACGTCTGGATCGTCTGGCGCAACAAGGCCAAGGAGGAAGAATTCCGAGAAGGGAATCACGAGCACGCTGATGACCCTGATTGCCTGTTGAAACTGGAGAAACAGCGGCACGGTGAGACCGAGGGTTCCTATCGCCTATGGTTCCATCCTGGCTCCATGCAATACCTGGAATCGCGCCATGATCGCCCCAAGGTCTATCGCATCGAGCCCGGCATCACGGGCGCTGAGGTGGAGTTCTGATCATGCTCTATCCCGCCAGCCTTTCCGCCGACCTGCAGTACCTCGCCAAGCGCTACGAGTGGAACGCCGAGGACAAGGTCGAGGTGCGCGCAGCCTTCACCGACTGCCCGGAAATGGTTCATTTCTTCACGGTCCTGGCGGCCGCCCACCGGGCCGGCTATGAGCAGTGCGCCGCAAATGGCTATGTCCGCTTGCAGGCCTGGTGCTTGGCGCAGCACCTGGGTGATCCCTTCGGTCCAGGATTCGATCTCGCTGCGCTGGATGCCATGGCTGTAGAACCGAGGAGGATTCACGCTTGATGAACAATATGCAAAAAAAAGCCCGCATAAGCGGGCCTTGGTTAAGCGAATGCAAATGGATCCCGGTTGCTTTCGTACCACTCATAGCGGGCTTGGCCTTGCGAGGTCACCCTGTAACCGGCTGTAGGCCCTGTTCCTTCGAGAATGACATATCCGTCGTCCTCCAAAAGCTGGAGGTGGTAACTAACTATTTGCAGGCTGCTAATTTTAGCGCGAAGAAGGGTGTGGACTTGGAGGCTGTCGAGGTGAATATCGTCGGATTCAACCATAGTCAGCAGTATTTTTTTGAGCAGTTCTTTGTCTTGCTTCACTCTCTTACTCCTTCGTGATTTGGTGTTGTTGAACCGAAGTTAATGGCGCCGCAAAAAAAGCGTCTGGCTTCTTATTTTAACTCCCTGTGAGAACTTGATCCTTGGTCCCGGCTGTCAAATATGATCCAATCGACTGGCCAACAGTCATTGCCGAACTGGTGCGCGGCGGGTTTTCGCTCGCCGCCATCCAGGCCCGTACCGGTGTTCCTGAGTCCACGATCCGCGGATGGCGTAATATCGGCGCAGAGCCAATGCATGAGGCTGGCGAGCGTTTGATTCTTTTGTGGTGCAACGCCACGGGGAAAGACCGAACTTTCCTTCCTACCAAATCTCGCCCTATAAAATCCGCAGTATTCCGCGCTTCGTCTTGGGTACAGTTGGGACTCACTCAGCCCAACCAAGACGCCGCAAGTGACGGAATCGAAAAAATCTCAAGCTGACTGGGAACGCATCGAGGCGGATTACCGCGCCGGCCTGCTGTCCGTGCGTGAAATTGCCGCCTCTCAGGGTATTTCCCATACCGCGATCAACAAGCGCGCCAAGACTGAGGGCTGGGAGCGGGATCTGTCCGCGCGCATCCAGGCTAAGGCCGATGCTCTGGTTTCCAAACGCGAGGTTTCCAAATCCGTTTCCATGGAAACCAAGGTTTCCGAGCGGATCATCGTCGAGGCCAACGCTCAGGCAATCGCAGATATCCGAGTTGGTCACCGGACTGACATCGGCCGTGCCCGCGCCTTGGTTCTGAGCCTGCTGGCTGAGTTGGAGAGCGTGACAGGTCATTCCGAACTGTTCGAAGAACTCGGCGACATCATGCGCAGCGAGGACGACAAGGGCCAGGATAAGCGCAACGACATCTATCGCAAGGTGATAGCCAGCGCCGGCCGCGTGGACAGCATGAAGAAGCTGGCCGAGGCCTTGAATATTGTGATCTCCCTGGAGCGGAAGGCTTGGGGCATTGCCGAGGGTGCGGGCGAGCGAGACGAAGCCGCAGAGAACCTGGCTAGCCGCATGGAAGCCGCAAGGAAGCGCGCCAATGGCCACGCCTGAAGAAGATCTGGTAACAGATATAGCCGGCTTCTCCAGTGATCCGCTGGGCTTCGTCCGTTACGCCTTCGATTGGGGCGCCGGCGAGTTGGTCGACCATGGTGGCCCGGACGAGTGGCAGATCGACATCCTGACCGTGATCGGCGCGCGCCTGCGGTCTGGCGAGATTACCGTATCCGAGGCGATCCAGGTCGCGGTAGCGTCCGGCCACGGTATCGGCAAGTCTGCCCTGGTGTCCTGGTTGATCCTGTGGGCTATCAGCACGTTTGAAGACACCCGCGGCGTGGTGACAGCCAACACGGAATCCCAACTGCGCACCAAGACATGGGCTGAAGTTGCAAAGTGGCATCGCCGCTGCATCTGCGCCCACTGGTTCGAAATGACGGCCACGGCCATCTACAGCCGCGACCCACAGCATGAAAAGACCTGGCGCATCGACATGTCGCCATGGTCTGAACGCAATACCGAGGCCTTCGCCGGGCTGCACAACCAGGGCAAGCGCGTCCTGGTGGTGTTCGACGAGGCCAGCGCGATCCCGAAAATCATCTGGGAGACTTCGGAAGGCGCGCTGACGGACAGCGACACACAGATCATTTGGGTGGCATTCGGCAACCCCACCCGGAACAGCGGACGCTTCCGCGAGTGCTTCGGTAGCTTGAAACACCGCTGGATCACCCGCCAGATCGATAGCCGCACGGCCAAGATGACTAACAAGGCTCAGCTGGCTCAGTGGGTGGCCGACTACGGCGAGGACAGCGACTTCGTGCGCGTCCGGGTACGCGGCGTTTTCCCCCGAGCTGGCTCGACGCAGTTCATCAGCTCGGAAATCGTGGAAGAGGCCGCCAAGGTTGAGGCCGGCGCCAGCATCTACGACGCCCTGGTGCTGGGCGTGGACGTGGCGAGGTTCGGCGATGACGAAACGATCATCTACATCCGGAAGGGCAGGGACGGGCGCACCCATCCGCCGCTTCGCTTCCGGGGCCTCGACACCATGCAGGTGGCGGCCCGGGTGGCGGAGCAAGCTGAGTTCTTCCGTCCGGACGCCATCTTCATCGACGAGACGGGCGTGGGCGGTGGGGTGGTCGATCGGTGCCGCCAGCTACGGGTCCAGGTGACCGGCGTGAACAACGGCGCCAGGCCCGATCGAGGGACGCCTGGCCAGGAGGCGGTGGTCTACGCGAACAAGGTTGCCGAAATGTACGGCGTCATGAAGGAATGGCTCAAGACCGGCGGCGCCATCCCGGACGACAACGACCTGAAGTCCCAGCTGACCGAGCGCGAATACGGCTATGTGGTCCGGGACGGGCGCGATGCCGTGATGCTGGAAAGCAAAAAGGACATGAAGAAGCGCGGACTGTCGTCGCCTGACTTGGCCGATGCGCTGGCACTGACCTTCGCTTATCCGGTGCAGCCGAACCAGAACGCCGGCCGCGCGGGCGCCGCCAGAACGCCGATGGTGCAGCACGAATACGACCCTTTCAATGCGGCATAGCCGCTCAATCATTGGAGATACACATGGGCGGAAGTTCGACACCCGCTGTGGCAGCGGTTACCACCCCACCACCTATTCCGTCCGTCCAGACGCCGGCGGCCATCCAGGCCAGCAAGGACATCACTGCCCGTGCGACTTCGGCTGTGGGCCCTGGCGCGACGATCCAGACCGGGGCTAATGGCCTCACTACGCCGGCCACCACCGGCACCAAAACCTTACTTGGGAGCTGAACCATGTCGTTGATCAAAAATGCACTTGAAGCTATTCGCGCTGCCTTCGAGAATTCTTTCGACTTCGCCAATCCCGATGACGTGCTGCGCAAGGCCGAGGCCGACTTCCGCGACGCCGTGAACGAAGAAGTGGCCGACCTGGCCGCCCGTGTCGCCGCCCTGGAAAAGGCTAGCCAGGCCTCCGCGCCCACTTCCAGCGTGACGCTGGCCGACCTGGCCGCATCGTCGGGACAGATCGTGCTGGACAACAGCGCATCGGCCAGCCTGCTCCCTGGTGGTGTTGTCTACGTGGCGGCGTCCGCGTCGCCGGTCGTTGAGCAGGTCGCGAGCACAGCCGCCAGTGACGCATCGCTGGACCAGGCCATCGCCGCCGCTGCTCCCGCACCCGCAGCCGAGTAATCCATGGCCAAGTCAGCGAACAGCGCCACCATCGCCGCCGAGCCGAAGGGCACGCCGGAGATCATGCGTCTGCGCGAGCACTGCGATCAGATGATCACAGCGATGCGCAATGAGCGCATGAGCTGGTGGACGCACTGGCGCGAGATCGCCGACTACTTCATCCCGCGTCGGTACAAGTGGCTGATCACGCCCAACCAGGGAAATCGTGGCGCGCCGATCAACCAGCGCATCGTCGACAACACCGGGACGGTCTCGCTGCGGGTGCTGTCTGCCGGCATGATGTCCGGGATCACCAGCCCGGGCCGTGTGTGGTTCAAGCTGGCCACAGACGACAGCGATCTCAACGATCTGAGCCCGGTCAAGCTTTGGCTGTCCGACTGCCAGAAGCGGATGGGCACGGTCTTCTCCGAGTCTAACTTCTACACGGCGCTGGCCACGATCTACACGGACCTGGGTTCCTTCGGTACGGGCGTCATGATCATCTACCACGACTACGACGACGTGATCCGCTGCTACAACAGCTGCGCAGGCGAGTATTTCCTGGCCATGGACGAGCGGCAGGACATCGGCACCATGGCCCGCGAGTTCGTGTTGACCACCCAGCAGGTGGCCGAGAAGTTCGGCCTGGAGAACTGCAGCCCGAACATTCAAGGCGCCATCGCGAGCGGCGGTGCCAACCTGACCCGCGAGATCAAGGTAGGCCACATCATCGAGAAGAACACCGACCTGGTGGTCGGCGCGCCTGGAGTGAAGGGAATGCCTTGGCGCGAGGTCTACTGGGAAATGGGGCAGGGCACGTCCTATGTGCTGCGCGTGCGCGGCTTCTACGAGAAGCCGTTCATCGCTCCGCGCTGGGAGATCGTGGGCAATGACCCATACGGCCGCAGTCCCTGCATGGATGCCCTGGGCGACGTGAAGATGCTGCAGGTCGAGCAGAAGCGCAAGGCGCAGGCGATCGACAAGCATGTCAATCCGCCCATGGTGGCGGACGTATCGCTGAGGAACGAGCCGGCCACGATGCTGCCCGGCGGTGTCACCTACGTTGCGAACTCCAATGGCGTGGGCTTCAAGCCAGTGTATGAGATCAAGCCCGACTTCAGCGGCCTGGCCGAGGACATCAAGGAGGTCCAGGGGCGCGTCAAGACGGCACTCTTCAACGATCTTTTCCTGATGATCAGCCAGCTGGATACCGTCCGGACAGCCACTGAGATCGATGCGCGCCGCGAGGAAAAGCTGATCCAGCTGGGCCCGGTCCTGGAGCGCTTCGAGAATGAGGCCCTGGATCCGGCCATCACTGCGGTCTTCGACATCATGCTGCGCCACGGTCTTTTCCCGCCGGTACCGCAGGAGCTGTCGGGCCGCAAGATCAAGGTGGAATACATCTCAATGCTGGCGGAGGCCCAGAAGGCGGCCAGCACCACCGGTATCGAGCGTCTGGCCCAGTTCGCCGGCAACATCTCGGCCGTGCGGCCGGAAGTGCTGGACAACATCGATTTCGACGAGGCGATCACCGAGTACGCCGACATGCTCGGCGTGTCGCCGAAGACCATCGTGGCCCTGGCCAAGGTGCAGCAGATCCGCGCTGCTCGCAGCCAGCAGCAGCAGGCGGAACAGACCCTGCAGGCCTCCACAGCAGCAGCGCAGGGCGCGCAGACACTGAGCCAGACGGATGTCGGTGGCGGTGTCAATGCCCTGCAGAAAATGTTAGGTGCCGCATGGGCGAGAAGGTTATCGACTTCAAGGACCTGCGCAAGCTGATCCGCCCCGATGCCTCGATGGCGGACCGGCGCCTGATCGAGATGCGCTTCGAGGAAGAGGCCGCCGCCGAGCAGGCGGAAGCCCGCCAGAAGGCCGTGATCATGGGCGCGCCGCCGATTCCCCAGGCACAGCTGGTCTACAACCATGCCGAGGGCAAGGTGGGCGTGGCCATCAAGGGCGCCAAATTCATCGTGCCGCTTCCTCGCGAATACAACGGGGCCGGCCTGGCGCTGGGCCTGCTGCCGGGTGAGCGCATCGTGGTCACCCATCCCAACCACTCGCCGCTGCTGATCGATCCAAGCACCGGCAAATCTCGGAGGCTCTAATGGCTACCACCGTCCCGCAAGAAGTCATCGCAGCGCAGGCAAAGCTGCAAGCACCTGGCCAGGGTATTGATAGCCAGGCCACCCCGACCAATCTGGCTGTCGGCCGCAAGACGCCCAAGGGCGGCAAGAAAGGCCCGCAGCAAGAGGCGCCCACCGTGGCGCAACGTCTTTACCCCACGCTTCCCACCACAGGAGATTGAAATGGAGCAACAGGAGCAAGCCCACAACGCACAGCCAGGGCATGTCATCGAGCGCACCGACAGCGCGCAGCCGATGTATTTCAGCGAGAAGATCGCCCGCGACTTCGGGGCCGGTACCGCCGGCTGGAGTGCCGACCGCGCGGACGCCACCGTCATGAGCCTGGCCGAAGCGGACGAGCGCCTGAATGGGCCGCTGTCCACCGTCGCGCAATCCTGCCGCGTGGTGCAAGCATGAAGCGCGTCGCCATCTGCGTCCCGTCCGGAGACATGGTGCATGCCGACTTCGCCATGGCCCTGGCCGCCATGTGCTACCGCTGCGGCCCGTTCATCCAGGACGATGTTCGCTACGAGGCTGTGCCGCTGGCGGTGATCAATACCAAGGGCTCGATGATCGCCAACAACCGCAACCGCCTGGTGGAAGAAGCCCGGGCCCTGGGCGTCGATTACATGTTCTTCCTCGACAGCGACATCGTGGTGCATCCGTACACGCTGCGCCGCCTGCTGGATCTGGATAAAGACATCGTTGGCGGCACCTACGTGCAGCGCGATGTGCCTCACCGGCTGCTGGGCAAGAGCGTCAGCGGCGTGATGCTGGACGAGGCCATGCAGGGAATGGCGGTTGACCAGTCCGAAGCCATGGAAGTGGGTGCGCTGCCCGGCGGCTGCCTGCTGATCAAGATGTCGGTGTTCGACGACCTGCAGCAGCCGTATTTCCAGACGCCCACGCATGCGGCAGAGGATGGCCGGCACGCGTGGATCGAGGGCGAGGACTACTTCTTCTGCCGAACCGCGCGCGAGGCCGGGCACCAGGTGTTCGTCGACTGGGCCACCTCCTTTGCCCTCGGCCACGTCGGCCAGCAAGTGAACACCATCCAGGCCACCCAGCAGCCTGCCAACCAACGTGAGGCCGAGAATGCGATCGTCCACTGAAGAAGCGACCGTCCAGGCAGATGGCCAAAGCCGCTACGACACCGGCGACCGCCAAGCGGTCAAGGATCGCGAGAAGCTGGCGAAGGTGCGTGATGAGCGCCGTCTGGATGGCCTGAAGCAGATCATGTCGACCCCCAATGGTCGCCTGTGGATGTGGAGCTTCCTTTCCGACTGCGGCCTGTTCGTGACCGTGTTTAACGGTAACAGCAAGGACTATTTCAACCTGGGCCAGCGCAACGCGGCGATGCCGCACTTCGCCCAGATCCAGCAACACTGCATGCCCGAGTACATGCTCATGGTGAAGGAAAACGCAAATGTTTAATCGACTCTGGAAACGCTTCTTGCTGCTGGAAGAGGCCGGCGATGCCGGTGCCGGCGGTGGTGGTACTGCTGCACCTGCAGCTGCCACGGCCAATGCCGGCGCTGCCGCCGCTACTGGCGAAGCTGGCGCTGGCAATGGCGCCGCTGCTGGTGCTGAAGCAGCTGCTGGCGACGGCCTGACCCCGCCGGAAAGCCTGCTGGGCGACAAGCCTGGCGAGGAGAAGAAGCCGGAAGAGGGGGGCGAGAAGAAGGAAGGCGAGGGCAAGGGCGAAGAGGCCAAGCCGATCGAGTACACCGACTTCAAGGTGCCGGATGGCGTCACGCTGGATCCCGCGCAGATGGATGCCTACAAGGCCATCGCCGGCAAGCACAACCTGCCGCAAGAGACCGCTCAGGAGCTGGTCGACATGCACGTGGCAGAGATCAAGAAGGCTCAGGAAGCGCCATACCGCGCCTGGAATGAGCTGCAAACCAAGTGGCGTGATGAAGTCAAGAACGACCCCGTAATCGGTGGCGCGAACCTTGAAAAGAACCTCGCCTCGACCAAGGCAGGCCTGCAAAGCCTGCTCGGCAATGACGCGCCGAAGTTCTTCGAAGCACTGAACATCACTGGCGCGGGCAACAACCCTGACATCGTTCGAGGGCTCATGAAGGCGGCAGCACCGCACGCACCCGCCACGCCAATCGCTGGCAGCCCTGGCAACAGTGGTGGCCAGAAAACCGCAGGCGCGACTCTGTACCCAACGCAGGCAGGGCTCGGTAACGGGCACCAGGAATAACTCTTCGTCACGTTTCGCTACGGCCTCACCTTAACCCGGCCCCCGAAGATGACACAGCGACAAGGAGACTCAACCATGAACATATAGAGGATCCAATTATGGCTATCTTAGGCGGTACCGCACTTACCTACGCGGACTGGGCGAAGCGCATTGACGATGACGGCAAGGTCGCCACCATCATCAACCTGCTGTCGCAGACCAACGAAATCGTCGACGACATGCTGGTCGTCGAGGGCAACCTGCCCACCGGACACAAGACCACCGTGCGCACCGGTCTGCCGTCCGCCACCTGGCGCCTGCTGAACTATGGCGTCGTGAAGACCAAGTCGACCACCGCGCAGGTGACCGACAACACCGGCATGCTGGAATGCTACAGCGAGATCGACAAGGATCTGGCCGACCTGAACGGCAACACTGCCGAATTCCGTCTGTCCGAAGACATGGCCTTCCTGGAAGGCATGAATCAGCAGATGGCGCAGACGGTGTTCTACGGCAATGTGTTGACCAACCCGGAACGCTTCATGGGTTTCTCGCCGCGCTTCAACACCTCGAACGTGGCCAACGCGCAGACTGCGGCGAACGTGATCAATGCCGGCGGCGTCTCGTCCACCAACACCTCGATCTGGATCGTTTGCTGGGGTCCGAACACCGTCCACGGCATTTTCCCGAAGGGCAAGATCAGCGGCCTGCAACACCGCGATCTGGGCGAATGGCCGCTGCAGGATGCCAACGGCAACCTGTACCAGGGCTATCGCACCCACTTCAAGTGGGATATGGGCCTGACCGTGCGTGACTGGCGCTACGTGGTTCGCATCGCCAACATCGATGTGACCTTGCTGTCCGGCGGCAGCGCGGCCAACCTGATCAACGCTCTGATCCGTGGCGTGCACCGTCTGCCGACCGCACCGGTTCGCGTCTCGACCGAGCAGAAATCCGACGCTCCGGACGGCGGCATGATGTCCATGGGCCGCCTGGCGATCTACTGCAACCGCACCATCCGTACCTACCTGGACATCCAGGCGGTCAACAAGACCAACGTTCTGCTGCAGCTGGAGCAATGGGAAGGTAAGGCAGTTACCACCTTCCGTGGCATCCCGGTTCGCACCGTGGACGCGCTCTTGTCCACTGAAGCCGCGATCTAAGGAGACCTGACATGATCATCGATGGACTGTTGATTTTCGATGCCGCAGCCTACTCGGCGGCCAACGGCCTGACCGGCGTCAACCAATTCGCCAGCGGCGCTACCACCACCAGCACGAACACGATCGACCTGGTCAATGCGCGTGACATCGGCGACGGCGGCGACAGCGTGGCCAACCTCACCGTGGTGTTCATGATCACGACCGCCTTCACCGGCGGCACGTCCGTGAACTTCCAGATCCAGGGTTCGAGCGATAACGTCACCTGGACCACCTACTCGGAAACCGGCGCCATTGCCGTGGCCGGCCTGACCGTGGGCCAGCGTTTCAGCCTGCCGATGCCGTCCGTCAATCCGGACACTGGCGTGGCTCCGCGCTACCTGCGTACCGCCTATGTCAACGTGGGCGCGAACACCACCGGTGCCGTGCTGGCGTGGCTCGGTACCCCGGACGACAACCGCTATTACAAGCCGGGCGTCGTGGTGAACAACTAAACGTGGTGGGCTTTGATCGGGGGTTCGCCCCCGGTCTTTTTTCACTTCCGAACCCTTACGGAGCAATGAAATGACCGAGCAAACGAATACCCAGCAAGCGACCCCCAAGGATGCCGACGCAAAGGAGCCGAAGGGAATGCCGCGCTACAAGCTGAGCGAACAGGCCTACATCAACGATCGCCTGTACGAAGCCGGCACCGATATCGACTTCGACGGCATCCCCGGCCATCACATGGAGCCGCTGAACGACGCAGCCAAGGCCATGAAGAAGAAGCACGGCAAGGCCTATCTGGATCCGATCCTGGCCCTGACCGCTGTAGGCGGCAAGGAGTAAGACATGGGCAAGCTATCGGCAACCGGCTTGGAGCAGGCCACTACCGTCGCCAGTGGAACGTTGTCCGCCACCGGTGCCGGTACTACGACCCCGATCTTCGGGCCGTGCAACTTTTTTGTCTACGGCACCTTCGTCGGGACGGTCCAGCTGGAGCGCTCTTTCGACGGCGGCACCACCTGGGTCCCGTACACCCTCGATGCGGCCAACGACTACGCCAAGTTCACCACGCCGGCATCGCTCGTCTTCAGCGAACCTGAGCACGGCATGCTGTACCGCGTGAACTGCATTGCCTTTACCTCCGGCACGATCAACTGGCGCCTGTCGTCGTCCACCGATCTGTACGCCACTGGCCGCGGCTTCCAATAGGAGAACAGCCATGCAATCCATGAAGCTCACCCCCCAAGAGGCCAAGGCGGAAGTCTCCTATGACTCGGACTCCAAGGGGCCGCAGTACCCATACGGGCTGTCGATCTCTCTGGACGACGAGGCGCTGGCCAAGCTCGGCATCAAGGATCTGCCGGATGTCGGCCAGGTGATGAAGCTGGAAGCCCTGGTCAAGGTCTGCTCGAAGAGCCAGTACGAGAACCAGGGCGGTTCCGATGCCAATCTGTCGTTGCAGATCACCGACATGGAGCTGGAGTCCGTCGAGGAAGAAGCCGAGGAAGAGCGCGATGACCGCACCCCGGCCCAGAAAATCTACGGGAAGAAATAATGCCCTCCCTGGTCGAAATCGCCAACATGGCCCTGGATGTGATCGGTACTCGCTCGACGGTGGCCAGCCTCACGGAAGGCTCGCCCGAGGCGAACGCCATCAACCGGCAATATGGGAATGCGCTGGATTGCGTGCTGCGCGCCGCGCACTGGAACTTTGCACGCAAGCAGGTTCCGCTGACGCTCCTGCAGGATGGCACCGCCGGTGGCAACCCGCCCACGCCCTGGCTGTACGAATATGCCTATCCCAGCGACTGCCTGCTGATGCGCCACATCATGCCCAGCGTCCAGGTCACGCCGGTGCCGGGCGGCGTTAGCGTACCTTCCCCGGTCGCTGCTGTCGGGCCGCCGGTCAAGTTCCTGCTGTCGACCGATACCGATGCCAGCGGCAACCCGATCCAGGTCATCCTGACCAACCAGCCCCAGGCGGTCGGCGTCTATACCTTCCGCAACCAAAACACCCAGATGTTCGATTCGCTCTTCGTGCAATGCCTCACGCATTACCTGGGCGCACGCGTTTGTATCGCGCTGACCGGCGACAAGGTCATGATGAAGAATGCGCTGGAGATGGCGCATCAATATTCCCTGGATGCCCAAGCCAAGAATGGCAACGAGGGCATCACCGTGATCGACTCTATGCCCGAGTGGATCCGCGTGCGCGGCTACGCGTCCGACTGGGCCTATCCTGACGGCGGCCTGTATTCCTACGGCCCGCAAGCGCTATCCATGGTGACCTGATGGGCGCGCCTACCATCCTCCCCAGCTTTGCTGCCGGCGAGTTGTCGCCGGCAATGTACGGTCGCACCGACCTGGCCAAGTACCACGTTGGCGCGGCGCTCCTGCGCAATTTCTTCGTGGACTACCGAGGCGGCGCATCCTCGCGCCAGGGCTCTGCCTTCGTCGGACAGTGCAAGGACAGCACGAAGCCGAACCGCCTGATCCCATTCCAGTTCAACACCCTGCAGGCCTATGCATTGGTATTCGGCGATCTCAGCATGCGCGTGGTGATGAACGGCGCCTATGTGCTGGAACCTACCAAGGCGATCACCGGCATCAGCCAGGCCAGTCCCGGCGTATTGACGCAGGCGGCCCATGGCTACAGCAACGGGGATCTGCTCTTCCTGAGCGGAATTGTCGGCATGACGCAGCTTAACCAGCGCTATGCCACCGTAGCCAACGTGACCGCCAACACCTACACCCTGGTGGACATGTTTGGTGTCCCGATCGACACAACGGCCTACGGCGCCTACGTCTCGGGCGGTACCACCGGGCGCGTCTTCACGTTGTCGACGCCATATGCAGCCGCCGACCTGGCGCTGCTGAAGTTCACCCAGTCTGCGGACGTGATGACCTTGGTTCATCCGAACTACGCTCCCTATACGCTGACGCGTACCCAGCACTACGCCTGGACGCTGGCACAGATCGTGTTCACGCCAACCACGCCGGCACCCACTGGCGTGAGTGCCAGCAACAATGGAGTAGGGACACAGTATCCCAACACGGGCTACAAATATGTGGTGACGGTGCAGGTAGGCGGCGTTGAAAGCCTGCCATCGGCACCGGCCAGTGTGACCGGCCCGGCACTCGGCCAGAACGTCGGTGACCAGAACACCGTGACTTGGGCATCCACGCCCAACGCTCAGCTCTACAAGATCTATCGGACACAAGAGAACCTGTCGGCCGCCGTACCTGCTGGCGCCATGTTCGGATACATCGGGTCGGCCAATCCGGCCGCCGTCAATTCGTTCATCGATGACAACATCCTGCCGGACTTCACCAACTGCCCACCCCAGGCGAACAATCCATTTGCTTCGAATAACAACCCTTCGTGCGTCACCTACTATCAGCAGCGGCAGGTGTTCGGTGGTCTGAGCAACGGCCCCGAGACCATTGATTTCTCCAAGTCTGGCGACTTCTTCAACATGAACTACGCCATTCCGAGCAAGCCCGATGACAATATCGAGATCACCATTGCCAGCCAGCAGGTCAATGCTGTGAAGCACCTGATCTCGATGCAGAGCCTGATCGCGCTGACCTCCAGCGGCGCATGGAAGATCGATGCGGGCACGGTGGGCACCGCGGTCACGCCCAGCCAGATTGAGGCGGTTCCACAGGCCTACAACGGATGCAGTGATGTGCCGCCGCTGACGATCAATTACGACATCCTGTATGTGCAGTCGAAAGGATCGATCGTTCGGGATCTGTCCTACAACTTCTACGTCAACATCTACACAGGTACCGACATCACAGTCCTGTCCAGCCATCTGTTTCACGGCAAGACTATCACCGAGTGGTGCTACGCCGAGGAACCTTACAAGCTCGTTTGGGCGGTGCGCAACGACGGGACCTTGCTGTCGCTGACCTACCTGAAAGAGCAGGACGTCAGCGCCTGGGCACGCCATGACACGGCCGGCAAGTACAAGAGCATTTGCTCTATCAGCGAGGGTAGTGAAGACGCCGTCTACACCATCGTGCAGCGCCTGGTGAATGGTCAGTATCTGCAATATATCGAACGCTTCGCCAGCCGGCAGCTGGGTGGTGATCCGACCATTGAGATCCCGGGCAATGTGGAGCGCTCCTGGTGCGTTGATGCGGGGCTGCAGTATCCATTGACCACGCCGGCGGCCACGCTCACGCCGGCCGGTACCGATGGCGTCCCGACGATCTCCAGCGTCAAAGTGGTCTTCGGGGGCTCAGGGTATAGCGCCGGGACCACCATCAGCGCTATTGACCTGGATGGCAGCGGAGCTGGTTTCATTGGGACACCGGTCATTGTAGGCGGCGTGATCCAGTCGGTGACCATCGCAAATGGGGGCGCCAACTACGTCAGGCCGGAGTTCCATATCGTGGATCCAGCAGGTACCGGAAGTGGCGCGGTGATCTCTCCCATAGTGGCGTCTGTCGTCAACATGACGGCGAGTGCCAATATTTTCACGTCGGCCAACATTGGCGATGTGGTGCGTATTGCCAACGGGCGTGGTGTGGTCACAGCCGTCCCATCGGCATCAGTCATCTCGGTGAACATCATCGACCCGCTCACCCAAGCGTGGCCGACCGCTGCCGGTGATTGGTCCATCACGACACCCGTTACCAAGATCAGCGGCCTGGATCATTTAAACGGCTGCACGGTTTCGATCCTGGCCGACGGCAACGTCGAACCTGCGCAGGTCGTGGTGAATGGCTCGGTGACCTTGACCCATTCGGCCTCGGCCATAACGGTCGGTCTGCCGTACCAGTGCCAGCTGCAGAGCCTGTATATCGACGTGCCGGGCGGCGAGGGCACCATCCAATCGAAGCGCAAGAAAATCAATGCCGTCACCGTGCGGATGCAGGACAGTCGTGGCCTGAAGGTCGGTACCGACTTCAGTGCGATGACCGAGTTCAAGGACCGCACCACCGAGCCCATGGGGCAGGCGATCGCACTCTATACCGGGGATCACCGCCAGACGACCCACCCGTCGTGGACCGAGCAGGGCCAGATTTGCGTCCAGCAGGACTATCCGCTGCCGGCTACTGTGCTGGCGCTGATTCCTGAGATGGCCGTGGGAGACAGCTGATGCTAGGCATCCTGGTCCCCGCCACCAAAGAGCATGCCCGTGCAATGGCACCGCGCATGCGCCAGGCCGAGGTCGCCGAGGTGATGGCGTCCGCTGGGCTTGCGCCGGAGGCCATGCTGTGTGCCGAGCTCGCCCGTTCATCGGTGGCCTGGGCCTGGATCGTGGAGGGGGAGGTGGGCTGCATGTTCGGGATCGCCACCGGCGCGCTGCTGGATATCGACAGCTATCCCTGGTTTCTCACGACCCCGCTGGTCGAGCGGCATTCACGGCACTTCGCCCGGGCCTGCCGCGAGCTTCTGCCAGAGCTGCTGGAGCATCACCCGCGCCTGGTGGGCATGGTGGACGCGCGCTATGCGCTGTCCATCCGCTGGCTGACGTGGCTCGGCGCCAAGATCTCGCCGGCGCAGCCGTGGGGCGTGGAAGGTAAGCCGTTCTGCCGTTTCGTTATTGGAGAGCAATATGGAAGTCACTGAACAAGAAAAGCCCGACATGCTGGCCCTGGTCAACCGCCTGGAGCAGGAGATGAATCACATGCCGCAGGCAGATATTCCTGTGTGGAACCATTGGGCGCCAGGCGTCTATGCGCGCACCATCCTGATCCCGGCTGGAGTGATGCTCACCGGTGCGGTCCATAAGACCGAGCACCTGTGCATCATTTCCGGTGATCACGAATTCACGACCGACGAGGGCATGCAGCGGATCACCCACCCCCACCACATCATGCTGTCCAAGCCGGGAGCCAAGCGCGCCGGCTACTCGCATGCCGATACCTATTTCACCACCGTGCATGCCACCGATGAGCGCGACCTCGACAAGCTGGTGCTGGAACTGTGCGACATGACCAACCAGCAGCTGATCGGCGGCAGCGAGAACAAGCAGATGCTGAACAACCGCCTGGAGAATGAATAATGTCACTTGCCGTTTCTGCTGTCGTCGTCGGTGCGATCGGGACGGGCATCGCCGCCTATAGTGCTTACCAGTCGGGCCAGGCGCAAAAGGCCAATGCCGAGTATCAGGCGCAGGTCGCTGCCAACAACAAGATCATTGCGGACTACAACGCGAACGCAGCCATTCAACAGGGCAACCAGCAGATCCAGGCTGCCGAGGAACAGGCCGCCCAGCACCAGGGCATGATCCGCGCGGTGATGGGCGCCGGCGGCATCCAGTTGGACAACGGTAGCTCATTGCGCGACCAGCAGGGAGTCGCCCAGGTTGATGCAACCAACAAAGCGACCATCACCAGCAACGCGGCCAGGGCCGCGTGGAACTTCACCAACCAGGGGGCGAACTTCGATTCCCAGGCGCAGCTGTTGACACAACAGGCGAACCAGGCCGCCAGCGCTGGCTTGATGAATTCGTTTTCTTCCATCTTGTCCGGGGCCAGCACTACCGCTGCCAACTACAAGAGGTTCTCGGGCGGCGCCACTTAATGCTCTAGGGGAATATATAAATGCCAACTCTTCCGACCCTAGAATCGTCACAAAGCGTTTTCAGCAATGGATCGCTGGGCTATCAATCGGTACCCACATCGGCTGCCGACTTCGGCGGCCTCACCGCACAGGCCGGCGAGCGCCTGGGCGCAGCTGTACAACAGGTCTCGAATACGACCAACGACTTGGCCATGCGCCAGAAGGCCATCGATGATGAGACCGCCGTCAACGACCAGTATTACAAGACCACGTTCCCGGCCATCACCAATGCCACCCAGACCTACCTGAACAAGCAGGGCAAGGATGCCGTGGACGGCCTGCCTGCCTACCAGCAGCAGCTGGAGGACATCCGCAGCCAGCAGCGCGATCAGCTGGCCAATCCGCAGCAGCAGAAGATGTTCGACAATCTGGCTCGCCGGACGATTGCCTTCAACTACGACGGTGCGGCTCGGCACGCCACCCAGCAGAACAAGGTCTATGAGGACCAGACATCAGCCGGCATGGTCTCGGCTGCAGGGGCGCTGGCGGTGCAGCGCTGGAATGATCCGATCGGCTTCAATGTTGGCCTGCAGTCTGGTATCCAGGAAATCATGACGCACTCGCAGTTCCGCGGCGAGCCGGTGGAATACGCCAACCAGAAGGTGCGGGACTTCACCAGCAGCACCTACACCAGCCGCCTCATGGAGATGGCCAACACCGACCCGGTGGGCGCCTATGACCTCCTGAAGAATGGCGAGCATTACCGCGACCAGCAGGGCGTGCAGCACGACGTCAATATCCAGCAGCAGATCAACCCAGCCACGCTGCCCAGCCTGGAAGCCCACCTCATGGCCGGCGCCAAGACCACGATGGCCAGCGCCATCGCCCGCAACGCCATCTATGGGGGCAAGGTTCCGGATCCGAAGGCGCTCTATCCGGCAATCGAGAACACGCCGCCGCTGCAGGCTGCCGCGGAGAAGATGGAGAGCAATGGGCAGGACTTCGACAAGAACGGCAACTTGCTGACGTCGTCCGCCGGCGCGCAGGGCAAGATGCAGGTCATGCCCACCACCCAGACCGATCCGGGCTATGGCGTCACGCCGGCGCGAGACAACAGCCCAGCCGAGATTGCCCGGGTCGGCCGCGAATACCTGGGCGCCATGACTGCCAAATATCAGGATCCTGGTCTGGCGCTGGCTGCCTACAATGCTGGCCCGGGCATGGTCGATGACTGGCTGGCCGGGACGAACAAGACCGGGAAGAACCCGAACATGGTGCAGATCCCGGATCCGCGCACGGGCGCCGTGTCGTCCGCCGACTTCGCGGCCAAGATCCCCTTCAGCGAAACGCGCGCCTACGTGGCCAAGGGCCTGGCCATGACTCAGCAGGATGGAGCCAAGCCCACCGCGCTTCCGACGACGGCGGAGCTCAAGACCCAACTGCCGACGATTGCCGAGCAGGCGCGTGCCAAGGCAGCGGCCATGTTCCCCAACGATCCGACGTTCGCGGATTCGGTGGCAGCGCGCACGCTGAACCAGGGCAATACCATCCTGCAGGGCGTCACCGCACAGGAGAACGCCGCGCGCGACACGCTCACGCGCATGCTGGTGGGGAGCAGGCCGGATGGCAGCGACGGTGCTAAGTCCATCGACCAACTGCTGTCCACGCCTGAAGGCAAGCAGGCTTGGGCGCAGGCCACCCCGGAGGTCCAGATGGCCCTGCAGCGCTCCCTGGCCAAGCCGCAGGACGTGCCCATGACGCGGGAGGGCCTGAATCTCTACTACCAGCTGAAGGGACAGGCCGCGAATGACCCGAACGCTTTCGCCCAGCAGGATCTATCCAATGCCTATGGCCAGATGCCGGTGCACCAGGTGATGGATCTGATCAACCTGCAAACAGCGATCGGCAAGAAGGATAGTGCGCTGGCCGAGAAGTCCCTGGCCTGGTCGCGCACGAAGGGCGACGTCGACGACATGCTCAAGCCGCTGGGCCTGGGCAACGCGGCCAAGGCCGGCACCGACGAAGCCAAGACCACCCAGGTGTTCTACGGGAAGCTGCAGGATGCCGTCGAGGCCTATCACGACCAGAACAAGAAGTATCCGGACACGACGGCTACTCGCAAGATCGCATCCAGCCTGCTGACGCAGGGCACCCAAGGTGAGGATCACTGGTATTCCTGGGGCAACAAGACAACGGCATTCCAGTCTCCGGACCTCTCGCAGTTCAAGGCCATGGTGCCCGATGACCAGAAGCCGGCACTGCAGCAATCGTTCTTCAACGTCTATAAGCGCCAGCCGACCGATGCCGAGTTGGCCGACCTGTACACCAAGTTCCAGCTTTCCAAGCGAGGCGGCAAATAATGCCTAACGATTTCGAGTCATTCTTGCGCGCCAACCCACTGCCGGCCACCCCCGCGACGGCGGGGGCGCCTTCCCTGGCACCGGCTGCGCCAGCAGCAGCGCCCAGCGCCTCCCCGTTCGAAAGCTTCCTGCAGGACAACAAGAAGCAAGCGGATGCCCAGGTGCTGCAGCAGGCCCAGGCCACGGCGGTCTCCAACAGCGGCGCCAGCGCCGATGCCGCTGCGCAGGCCGCCAAGGTCGGCCGCCAGATCGACGCGCCGCAGGCCGCCGTCGAGGCCGATTTGCCGCGCTACCAGGCCCAGGCGCTCGCGCAGCAGAATGCCGCGACCCTGGCCGCCAATCCGAAGATGGCCAGCTGGGTGGCGGCCAATCCCGACAGCGCCCGCGTGGCGCAGAACGATTTCGACGGGATGGCGCAGGTCGAGCCGCTGTTCTCGGCAGATGCCAAGCGCGTAGTGGAGCCCATCCTGATGGGTCTGGTGAAGGGTGCGGTGGGCGACTTCAACAATGCATCGCTGGCCGTCAACCGGTTCATTGGCGATGCTGCGCCCGGCGCGGACTCGCTGCTCGGCACCAAGGCGTCCGACTGGTGGTACAACCACATGATCGCGCCGGGTCTGGAGAACAAGGCCGCTACGGCCATTCCCGAGAATGCATCCTTCGGCGTAAAGGCGGCGGCCACCACCGGTGGCTTGCTCAGTACGCTGCTGCAGATCATCGGATCAGGTGGCGCCAGCCTGGAGGCGAAGGCAGTCGGCGCAGCGGATTCCGTGGGCACCATGCTGGCCCAGACGGCCAAGACCGGCAGCCGCGCCATGGTCTTCCCGTCGCTGGTCTCGGCGCGCAACACCGCCCAGGATGTCTACGACCAGACCGGCGACATGCGCCAGGCCATTCAGGCCGCGCAGATGTCCTACACCACCACCACCCTCGGCGGCATCATTCCCCTCGGCGCGCCTGGTGGCCTGGGCCAGCGTTTGGCCAGCGGCTTCGTGTCCGGTGCCACCACCGGCGAGGTCTCGCGCCAAGCGATGAAC
>NZ_JAELUH010000322.1 GCF_016429215.1 Herbaspirillum sp. ASV7
GCTGGAATGAACGCACTACATCAATCCGTCGTGGGCTGGTCGCGCTGTGCTGTGCTGGTGGCGGGGGCCATGTGCGCCACGCTCGCGCATGCCAACAAGGCCAACGACACCCTGGTCTATGCCTCGGCTGTCTCTTATACACATCTGACGCTGCCGACGATACACTACAAGTGTAGATCTCGGTGGTGGGCGGATCATTAAAAAGGGGGGGGGGGGGGGGGGGGGGGGGGGGGGGGGGGGGGGGGGGGGGGGGGGGGGGGGGGGGGGGGGGGGGGGGGGGGGGGGGGGGGGGGGGGGGGGGGGGGGGGGGGGGGG
>NZ_JAELUH010000323.1 GCF_016429215.1 Herbaspirillum sp. ASV7
GTGGTGGCGAGGATGGACACGGCAATGCCGGCCAGCAGCAGCACGAAGATGCGGTTGCCGATGGAGCCCAGGAAATCCCTCATGTCGGGCGGCTCGCGCTCTCGGTGCTGACGGTGGTGGCCAGCACCTGTCTCTTATACACATCTGACGCTGCCGACGATACACTACAAGTGTAGATCTCGGTGGTGGCCGGGTGATTAAAAAGGGGGGGGGGGGGGGGGGGGGGGGGGGGGGGGGGGGGGGGGGGGGGGGGGGGGGGGGGGGGGGGGGGGGGGGGGGGGGGGGGGGGGGGGGGGGGGGGGGGGGGGGGGGGGG
>NZ_JAELUH010000324.1 GCF_016429215.1 Herbaspirillum sp. ASV7
GGCGGGCGGTATCCCTTTCATTGGTGAGCTTGTCGGTGATGGCCTGGATGGCGTCGCGGGTATTGCGCTCGGCCTGCAGAACCTGCTGCGTGCGAGCGGCCCGGGCATCGGCCGCCGCCTGGTTGGCCTGTCTCTTATACACATCTGACGCTGCCGACGATACACTACAAGTGTAGATCTCGGTGGTGGCCGGATGATTAAAAAAGGGGGGGGGGGGGGGGGGGGGGGGGGGGGGGGGGGGGGGGGGGGGGGGGGGGGGGGGGGGGGGGGGGGGGGGGGGGGGGGGGGGGGGGGGGGGGGGGGGGGGGGGGGGGG
>NZ_JAELUH010000325.1 GCF_016429215.1 Herbaspirillum sp. ASV7
TCGGCCACGACCGTGGCGCCCGCGTGGCGCACCGGCTGGCGCTGGATCACGCGCAGGCGGTGCGCCGGGTGGCGCTGTTCGACATCGCCCCCACCGCCACCATGTATGCGCGCACCGACAAGGAGTTCTGTCTCTTATACACATCTGACGCTGCCGACGATACACTACAAGTGTAGATCTCGGTGGTCGGCGGATGATTAAAAAGGGGGGGGGGGGGGGGGGGGGGGGGGGGGGGGGGGGGGGGGGGGGGGGGGGGGGGGGGGGGGGGGGGGGGGGGGGGGGGGGGGGGGGGGGGGGGGGGGGGGGGGGGGGGGG
>NZ_JAELUH010000326.1 GCF_016429215.1 Herbaspirillum sp. ASV7
ACTGCGCAAGCGCGGTGCCACGGGCAACACCTGACCGGGAGCAAGCATGGACTTTGAACTGGATGACGACCAACAGCAGATCTGCGACGCGGTAGAACGCATCTGCGCCCCCTTCGATGCGCAGTACCTGTCTCTTATACACATCTGACGCTGCCGACGATACACTACAAGTGTAGATCTCGGTGGTGGCCGGGTCATTAAAAAAGGGGGGGGGGGGGGGGGGGGGGGGGGGGGGGGGGGGGGGGGGGGGGGGGGGGGGGGGGGGGGGGGGGGGGGGGGGGGGGGGGGGGGGGGGGGGGGGGGGGGGGGGGGGGG
>NZ_JAELUH010000327.1 GCF_016429215.1 Herbaspirillum sp. ASV7
CCCCCCCCCCCCCCCCCCCCCCCCCCCCCCCCCCCCCCCCCCCCCCCCCCCCCCCCCCCCCCCCCCCCCCCCCCCCCCCCCCCCCCCCCCCCCCCCCCCCCCCCCCCCCCTTTTTAATGATCCGGCCACCACCGAGATCTACACTTGTAGTGTATCGTCGGCAGCGTCAGATGTGTATAAGAGACAGGGCCAGGACGGCGGCGTTCTTGACGTCGGCGGCGACGGCGGTCACGCCGGTGCGTGCCGGGATCTTGCCGGCGTCACGGGCGATGGCGACGATGTTGTGGCCACGGCGCAGTGCTTCTTCCAGGATG
>NZ_JAELUH010000328.1 GCF_016429215.1 Herbaspirillum sp. ASV7
ATGCGCATCTGCCGCAGGTGCTGGCGCGCTTTGCTCAGCGCGGCCTGGCTGCCGCCGCTATCGGTCGCATCGACGACAGCCGCCAGCTGGAGCTGAGCTGGCAGGGACAGCAGCAGCGCTTCTGGGACTGTCTCTTATACACATCTGACGCTGCCGACGATACACTACAAGTGTAGATCTCGGTGGTCGCCGGGTCATTAAAAAGGGGGGGGGGGGGGGGGGGGGGGGGGGGGGGGGGGGGGGGGGGGGGGGGGGGGGGGGGGGGGGGGGGGGGGGGGGGGGGGGGGGGGGGGGGGGGGGGGGGGGGGGGGGGG
>NZ_JAELUH010000329.1 GCF_016429215.1 Herbaspirillum sp. ASV7
CAGGGCACGTCGGCCAGGATGCGGTCGAAGGGCTGGCCGTCCCACCAGTCGTCCTGGCGGGCGTCGCCGGCGGTCAGGCGCGCCTGCAGCCGCAGGCGCGACAGGTTCTCGTCGATGCGCTGCAGGCCTGTCTCTTATACACATCTGACGCTGCCGACGATACACTACAAGTGTAGATCTCGGTGGTGGCCGGATCATTAAAAAAGGGGGGGGGGGGGGGGGGGGGGGGGGGGGGGGGGGGGGGGGGGGGGGGGGGGGGGGGGGGGGGGGGGGGGGGGGGGGGGGGGGGGGGGGGGGGGGGGGGGGGGGGGGGG
>NZ_JAELUH010000330.1 GCF_016429215.1 Herbaspirillum sp. ASV7
GATCTGTCGGATCGGCGTGGCACAGATGCGGCAGGGTTCGCCGGTACGGTTGTAGACGAAGTAGCTCTGCTGGAAGTAACCCGACTGGCCGTTGACGGCGATGAAGTCGCGCAGGGTGCTGCCGCCCCTGTCTCTTATACACATCTGACGCTGCCGACGATACACTACAAGTGTAGATCTCGGTGGTGGCCGGGTCATTAAAAAGGGGGGGGGGGGGGGGGGGGGGGGGGGGGGGGGGGGGGGGGGGGGGGGGGGGGGGGGGGGGGGGGGGGGGGGGGGGGGGGGGGGGGGGGGGGGGGGGGGGGGGGGGGGGG
>NZ_JAELUH010000041.1 GCF_016429215.1 Herbaspirillum sp. ASV7
GTTCAAGGCATTGCCGACATGGCCTGGCAGCATCTGGCGGGTCTCGATGTTCAGGCGTGCTCCCAGTACCAGCTGGGACGCGTTCCTTTCGTCCAGCATATCGGCCAGGCGCGGGGTTACGAACGTCGCGGGCGCACCCTGGGCACCCGCCACCTCGGCGCGCATGCGGCGCACAGTGGCGGCGTCGATGTTGGCCTTGGGGCGGTTGCCCCATCGGCTGCGGGCAAAATTGAGAATCTCGGCGATCTCGCGATCGTCGAGGGTGGCAAAGGCCGGCATGGTCATCACACGCGGCGCGCCCGCGGTACGCGCCGAGCGCCAGCCGGTGAGCATGATGTGGATCAGCGAGGAAGGCTCTGCCGACTGCAGGGCCGGGTTGCCGGCCAGACTGGGGAACACGTCCTTGACGCCACCCCCGTCAGGACGGTGGCAGTCGGCGCAGAACTGCACATAGCCCAGGCCGCCGCGCGTGGTGTAGAGATCCGACGGCTGCGTGGCCGTTGCCGCGGCTGCCGGCAGCTTCATCGGCAGGCCATCGGGCGCGGGGGGCAGCGCGGCCAAGTAGACGCCCACGGCAAGCAGATCCTCATCGCTCAGGTATTGGGTGCTGTGCTGGACCACATCGACCATGTTGCCTGCCACGGTGCCGAAACGGTTCCTGCCGGTCTTGAGCAACTGCGCCACGTCATCCGGCTTCCATAAACCACGCAGGCTCAGTGCGCGCCAGTTCTCCACGGTTTCGCCAGAGAGGAACAGCGGTCCGCGGCTACCGGCCTCGGACATGGCCTTTTCCTGGAAGCCCAGGCCGCGTGGCGTATGGCAGGCACCGCAATGACCCAGGCCCTGGACAATGTAGGCTCCGCGGTTCCATTGAACGCTCTGGCTCATGTCGGGCTGGAAGACTTGCTTATCCAGGAAGGCCCAGTTCCACACTGCCATGCCCCAGCGCTGGTTGAAGGGGAACTTCATCTCCAGCGCCTGGTTGGCCAGTGCGACCGGACGCACACCCCGCATCAGGTAGACGTAGAGGGCCTGCATGTCTTCCTCGGAGATGCGTGCATAGGACGGGTAGGGCATGGCCGGATAGAGATGGTGACCGTCGGCAGCCACCCCTTCACGCATGACACGGTCAAACTGGGCGAAGCTGTAGTTGCCGATTCCGGTCTTGGCGTCCGGTGTGATGTTGGTGGAGTACAGCTTGCCGAACGGGGTTTCCAGCGGCAAGCCACCGGCCATCGGTTTGCTGCGGTCGTGGGTATGGCAGGCCACGCAATCGCCCAGACGGGCTACATAGCGGCCGCGCAGGATCTTCTCCCGGGTAGCGGCATCCAGCGATGGCGCCAGCTCTGCGGGCAGGTCGTCGATGATGCCGGTCATCTGCACGGGCGCGAGCTGGGTGGTCCCGGGGGTATCGGCTCCCTGTGCGGGCATGGACAGGGTCATCAGGAACATGAGCAGCAGGCAGATACGGCTGGGGAAACAAGGATGCCGGGTGCAACGAGCAAGAGAGGACATGGCGCCAATGCCTTTAGCGTTATTGATGGACATTAGGCAATTGAATCACCTTGCAGGCGGCGGGTGGCTGACTGGCGCGCTGTTGGCTTGACATCGCTCAATCGCTCTGTGCGTGACGCCGGCGGCAGTTCTGCTGGCCGTCACAGAGCGGCTGGACTGGTCAGGATCAAGCGTGGATCGTCTTGGCAGGCGGAGGCGAGGGTCCTGAGGCGCTTGCTGGTTGAGCTACTGCTTGATCCTGCTCATGCGAACGGTGACATCCGTCATCCTGTCATCCCGTCATTGCGGGAGCAAGATGGAATCCGCTGCGGGCGAAGAGAGGGAGGGGGCAGACAGGACCGGTAAAGCCGGCTGCGCCAGGGTGAACTTGGCCACCGAACCGGTCAGGGAGGCCGCCTGTTCGGTCAGTGCATGGGCGCCAGCCGCAGTCTGTTCAACCAGGGTCGCGTTATGCTGGGTAGCGCGATCCATCTCCCCCAGGGTACGGCTGACCTGCGCAATCCCCTCGGCTTGTTCGCGCGTGGCAGTGGCGATATCGTTGACGGTGGTCATGACATTGCCGAAGGAGACCACGATCTGCCCGATGGCCTGGTCGGCTTGCTTGACCTGCTCGGCGGCTTGGCCGACCGAGCCGATGGAGGCCGAAATCAGGTCCTTGACTTCGCGCGCCGCTTCGGCGCTGCGCAGGGCCAGCGAGCGCACTTCCGAGGCCACCACGGCAAAGCCGCGTCCCTGGCTGCCGGCACGGGCTGCCTCGACCGATGCGTTCAGCGCCAGGATATTGGTCTGGAAGGCAATACCGTCGATCACGCTGACGATATCGGAGATGCGTGCGGCGCTGGCCGTGACCTGTGCCATGGCACTGGCAATGCCGCCCATGACCCGACCGCCGCGCTCGGCATCGTGGGCTGCCGCAGCTGCGAGAGAGTTGGTGCGTTCGGCGTTCTGGGCGTTGTTGCGCACTGCAGTGGAGAGCGCTTCGAGCGTGGAGGCTGTCTCCTCCAATGCGGCGGCCTGGGCAGCGGTACGTTGCGCCAACTCGCCGTTGCCTTGGGCAATGTCAGCCGCACCATGGTGGACATCACGGGTCGCATCGCGGATATGGAGCACGGTCGCTGCTACGCCTCCCTGCATGCGCTCCAGCGCCGCCAACAAGGTACCGATCTCGTTGCCGGAGATGCCTTGCACCGGCCGGCTCAGGTCGCCATCGGCGATGCGGTCGAAATGCTCGGCCGCGCGTTGGAGCGGCTGCAGCAGCAGGCGGGAGAACAACAGCCAGCAGGCGGCGATGAGCAGGAGGGAGGCTGCCAGCATGGCAACGGCCAGCATCGTGGCCTGCTGCGAGCGCTGTTCGGACTCCCGGCGCAAGGCATCCTTGACCTGTTCCGCACGCTGGATCACTGCACGCAGGGTGGCGGCGAATTCGCGGTCGGCGGCTTCGGCGCTGACGGTGGCGGCGGCGTAGTCGTCCAGTGACACGTCATACAGCGCTACCTCGCGCAGGTTCAATACCTTGATATAACTTTCATAGGCCGTAGAGACACGCACCGCCTCCGGTTCCGACAGTGCCTGGGGCGTCAATCCCTGCCGATAGCCATCGAAGGCCTTGCGTGCTTCCTGCAACGCGGCCGAGGCACGCCGGCTATAGTCGTTGGACTTGATTTCATCGCCCTTGACCAGGTTGATGTAGGCGTTGTCCATGTTGATCAGGGTGTTCAGGAACAGGCGCTCCGTGTCATGCAATGGCTGGATATGCCGGTCCGACAGTTCGATCAGCGCCGTGGTCGCGCGCGTGGCCGAGCGTGCACCCTGCCAGGCCATCGCAACGGCCAGCCACAGCGCCAGTGTCAACAGTCCCAGCACCAGTACCAGGCCATTACGCAACTTCATTCTGGTCAACATGATGGTCTCCTCTCATTGACCAGCGCAGGCCTCGGCGGTGCATGACCGGAGGCTATCGTGAGACTGCTTCGTGGCTGACTGCGTGGCTGACTGCGGGACAGGTTGGCCCATGGAATGCTCCGTTGAGTAAAACGAGGGGAAAGTGTCGGCGTGGTCCAGCTGCCCAGGATGGCAGCGATATCCACGCCGGATTCCTGCGCCATTGCCTGGCCGGCGGCGCTCTCAGGGCCGCCGGCCTCTGCTGGCTCAGATCGGCTTGAGCGAACCCATGCCGCGCGGGGTCTTGATGGAGGTGCAAGTGCCGGCCGGAACGTTCTTCCAGGAATTGCCCTGGTAATCCATCTTGGCGGTACCGGCGCAGGTGGTGCCTTCGCCAGCCTTGCAGTCGTTCTGGCCGGCCAGGGAAACGCCATAGCACTTCTCGACGGCGGTCTTGTTCATTGGTTGCTTGTCTTGCGCCATGGCCACACCCGAGGCAAGCGTGGCGAGGGTCAGGGCGGCGGTGGCGACGATACGGCTGTTCATGGTGTGCTCCTTGAAAATGGATGATGTGGAAGATGATTCTGACCGGTCCAGCCCCGGGTTCTGCATCCAGGCTGCCGATCTGCTGGTTATTTCGCCGGGGCATGCTGTCCGGTTACAGCGCGGCTTCAATAAATTTCGATGAAGTTATTTCGCAGCAGTGGTAACCAAGACGGCTTGCTGAGCGAATAGACAAGAGAACGCATGATTGCGCAGCCAGCCCTCAGGGGCGCCATAGGGGATACCGATGAAAACCATGGAATTGATCAACATGTTGGCCGCCAGTACGGGAGACCCTGACGGTCCCGGCCAGCCCATCCTGGTACGCAATGCGTCCGCGCGCATGGTCGTGGCGCTGGCTTCGGGATTGATCGGTGCTGCGCTGCTGCTGGCCCTTTTCTACGGTGTGCGTAGTGACCTGCGCTCGTTGCTGCTGGAGCCGATGTTCTGGATGAAGGTGTCGTTCCCGCTGGCGGCGATGCTGATCGGACAATGGATTGCAGCCCGTCTGGCTCGGCCGGGCATGCGCGTCGGCCTGGGCCCTGCAGCGGCGCTGCTGCTGCCGCCGGCGCTGTTATGGCTGGCCGGTGCCAGCTGGCTGGCGCTGGCGCCGGCTTCTCAGCGGCTGGATCTGCTGCTGGGCAGCAGTTGGGAGGTGTGTTCGGCCAACGTGGCCTTGCTGTCGCTGCCTACGCTGGCGTCCATGCAGTGGTTCCTGCGCGGACTGGCCCCCACGCAACTGCGCGCGGCCGGCGCGGTGGCCGGGTTGGTGGCGGGGGCGCAGGGCGTGCTGGTCTATTCGCTCTATTGCGTGGAGATGGCACCGCCGTTCTGGGGTGTCTGGTATGTCTTGGGTGTGGCGCTGCCGACGGCGGCTGGCACCCTGTGCGGGCCATGGCTGCTTCGTTGGTGACCTGGCCGCCAGCGACCGGCAGCCTCCCTGTGACCGCAGGCCAGCCGCAACGCAACCAGGTCTCACAGCGCTAAAGATGCACTCAAGGCTAGCGCGATGACTTCCACGACATGCGCTGCAGGATAGGCATCTTGTCGATGAACTGATGCCACAGTGCGCCCAGGATGTGCAGCCCCACCAGGAAATAGACGGCATTGCCCATGAGTTCGTGGACGTCCTTGATCGGTCCGCGCAAGGCCTCGTTCTTGGCCATCAGTACCGGCAGGGTGGCACCGAAGAACACCACCTCGCGTCCGCCGGCCTGGGTGAACAGGATGCCGGTGATGGGCAGGCCGATCATCACCCCATACAACAGCAGGTGGACGACCTGTGATCCCAGGCGCTGCAGCCTGGGCAAGTCCAGCTCGGGCGGCACGCCCAGCAGCTGGCGCGCCAGGATGCGTAGCAGCACCAGGATCAGCACCAGTTGCCCGGCATGCATGTGGATGGTGCGCAGCAGGTCGCGCAGCGGATCGCCCTTGGGCACTTCGCCACGGTATTCGATGGTGGCCAGCGCCACCACGAAGAGCAGGAAGATCACCCAGTGCAGGGTGACCGAGAGGGGATGGTAATGAGTTCGTTTCATGGCGTATTGGGCTTTGCGGGAGTCTCCGGTGAAACACTGGCCATCCGTGCGGCAATGGCCAGCAAGACGGGTCAGGCGTGCGTGTCGACGATGGTACCGAGCGCCCCCGAGCTTGCCTTGGGCTTCTCGACTTCACCCGGTGCGCTGTTGTCGCGGTCACCGTCACTGTCGATCCCGGTCGTGCGTGGTGGCGCGGTCCCGACGTGGTGCGGGGTGCTCCAGTTGCTGGACAGGCCACTGATGGCGGTTGTCATGCTTGGCTCCTTTCCTGGAAAGAAAATACCAGCCGCTTGCTGGCGCTTCCGATGCTACTAGCCGAAACTTAGACAGGGCTTAGTGCTGGGCGGATCATGGCACGGGCGTCGCTGCGGCTGCTGCAGGCAGGATAAGACTGATCTGCAAGCCGCTTCCTTGATCCGGATCGGAAAAAGCCAAGCTGATATCGATATGCAGACGATCGGCGATGGCCTTGACAATCGCCAGACCCAGCCCCGAGCCCGGCTCCTGGTTGCCGTTGAGGCGATAGAACGGTTCGAACACCTGTTGCCACTGTGCCATCGGAATGCCCGGGCCGTCGTCGGCAATCACGACCCTGACCTGGCCTGGCTGCTGACGTACCGTGATATCGATATGCCCACCGGCCGGCGTATAGCGGATCGCGTTGTCGAGCAGGTTATTAAGCACCAACAGCAGCTCCAGCTCGCTGGAGGCGATGTGCACATCCTCTGGCGCATCCACACTGATATCGATGTTCTTTTGCTGGGCCAGCGGCAGCAGGCTTTCCAGTACCTGGCGGATCAGTGCGCGCACGGCGACGACGGCGTTCTCCCGTGGCGCCGCCGCCTGGGTCCTGGCCAGCGTCAGCAGCTGGTGCAGCAGGGTCTTGGCGCGCTCGATGCCGCTGCGCAGGCGCGCCAGCCGCTGGCGGGCGTCCCCGGTGAGTCCGGATTGTTCCAGGCGTTCAGCCTGCAGCGACAGGGCGGTCAGCGGGGTGCGCAATTCGTGGGCGGCATCGGCCACGAAGCGTCGTTGCGCGGCAAGCGTATAGGCAACCCGCTCCAGCAGGCGGTTGATGGCCTCGACGAAGGGCTGTATCTCGCGCGGCAGGGTGGTCGTTGCAATGGCCTGCAGGTCATCGTCGCGGCGGCGGTCGATTTCCTGGCTGAGCATGTTGACCGGTGCGAGCAGGCCGCGTACCAAGCGATGGATCACCAACAGCAACAACGGCACCAGCGCCAGGAAGGGCAGGACCGCACGCCAGGCATTGCGATAGGCGATCTGGTCGCGCACATCGGTTTCCTGGGACAAGGCGATGCGTGGTCCCGAGCGCAAGGTGCGGACATAGAGGCGGAAATACTCTCCGTGCGCCAAGACCGTCTGCAGGCCATCCGGCAGGTCGGCGGGAAGGGCGAGCAAATGCTGCCCGGACGTGGACCCACGGCCGGGGCCGTCGAGTCTTTGCAGCGTGATGCGGAACTCATGGTCGGCACCGGGATATCCGCCCACCAGGCCCTCTTCAGGCAGCGTCACCTCCAGCCGGTCCAGCAGGGAACCGACCTGCATGAGCAGGTCATCCTGCAGGCCGATGGTGTCGTCGTAGGCCGACTTGAAGCCCAGCCAGCCTGCGCCGATGGCCACCAGCAGGATGGCCCCGGTCAGCGTCAGCGACAGGCGCCACTGCAGCGAGGAGATCATTGCTCCCTTGACACGAGCCATCCCATCCCCCTGACGTTCCTGATGGCATCCTTGTCGAGCTTCTTGCGCAATGAATGGATGAGGAACTCGACGGCATTGCTTTCCACTTCCTCGCCCCAGCCGTAGATGCGTTGTTCCAGCTCGCCGCGCGAGAGGATGGCGCCGGGGCGCACCATCAGGGCATGCAGCAGGGCAAACTCGCGCGCCGACAGCGCGGTGGGTTCTTGCTCGCGCCAACGGGCGGTCTTGGCTGCCACGTCCAGTTCCAGTGGGCCATTTGACAGCAGGTCGGTGGCAGCGCCCGACTTGCGGCGCAGGACCGCGCGCAGTCGCGCCAGCAGCTCACCGATGGCGAAGGGCTTGAGCACATAATCGTCGGCGCCGGCATCCAGGCCGGCGATACGGTCATCGACGCCGTCGCGGGCGGTGATGACCAGCACCGGTGTGGCCTGGCGCTGGCGCAGATGGCGCAATACCTCCAGCCCATCCTTGCCGGGCAAGCCCAGGTCCAGCAGCAGGGCGTCATAAGGCTGCAGCCCCAGCGCTCCCAGGGCCGCCTGGCCGTCCCGGGTCCAGTCGACCGCATAACCGTTGTCTTTCAGGGCGGCGCGCACTTCCTCGCCGATCATGGGGTCGTCTTCGACCAGTAGTATTCTCATCGCCTCGCCTCGGGCAGCTGCCTGCCAATGGCGATAGAGTGTAAGCCAAAAGAGACACGCCGGGACAGCCAACGGCCAGCCCGGCGTGTTTGCAAGTCAATGCATCAGGCGTCCAGCCAGACGTTCTCGGCAAACGCATAGCCCATCATCCCGCCCAGGGGAATCGGTGAGAGGCCCTTGAGCTTGCTGCTATAGCCATCCAGGCTAGCCAGGAACATCGGGATGCCGATACCGGCCTGCTCGTGGATCAGGGTCTGCATGTCGGCATACATCTGCTTGCGCTTGCCGACATCGATCTCGGCACGGGCGCCGGTGAGCAACTGGTCGAACTTCTCGCTCTTGTAGCGCGACTCGTTCCAAGGCGCGGACGACTGGAAGAATTGGGTCAGCAACACATCGGCACTGGGGCGCGGATTGACGTTGCCAAAGCCCACCGGGCTGTTGAGCCAGTGATTGGACCAGTAACCCTCGGCCGGCATGCGCTTGAGTTCCAGTTCGAGTCCGATGCGCTGGGCGCTCTGTTGCATCACTGTCGCGATATCCACCGAATACATGGCTGCCGTCGAGGCCACCACCGGTACACGCCCGGTGATGCCTGATTTCTGCAGGTGGAACTTGGCCTTGTCCAGATCCATCTGGCGCTGCGGCAGGCCGGCCAGGTAGAAGCGGTTGGTGGGATCGATCGGCTGGTCGTTGCCCAGCACGGCATGGCCCAGAGTGATGTTCTTCCTCATCACTTCGCGATCGAGCAGGTATTTCATGGCCATCACGAAATCCGGATTGGCCCCGGGCCCCACGTCCTTGCGCAGGATCAGGTCGGTATAGGCACCGGACTGGGTTTCCAGGATGGCGTAGCCGGCACTGCCCTTGATGCGTTCGATGGAGCGCGGGTTGAGGTTGGCCACCAGGTCCAGGCTGCCGGCCAGCAGGGCATTCACGCGCGCGCTTTCATCGCCGATGCCCACCAGCTCGATCTCGTCCAGGTAGGGCTTGCCGGGCTTCCAGTAGTTGTCGTTGCGTACCATCACCGAACGGATGCCGGGCTTGAATTCCTTGAGCTTGTAAGGTCCGGTGCCGATGCCCGCATTGAAGTCGGTGGTGCCGGCCTTGACGATATGGAAGTGGAAGGTACCCACGATCACCGGCAGGTCGGCATTGGGCGAGGTAAGGGTGATGGTGACCTCGCCGGGGCCGCTTTCCTTGACGCTCTCGATCTGGTCGGCCAGCGGTTTGGCCTTGGATGCGGTGGCCGGGTCCTTGTGACGCAGGAGCGAAAAGACCACGTCGGCGGGCGTCAGCGGCTTGCCGTCATGGAAGCTGACCCCTTTGCGCAGCTTGAACACCCAGACCTTGGCATCCTTGGTGGCAAATGACTCTGCCAGGGCCGGCTGCGGGGTGAGAGTGGCGTCCAGCGTGGTCAGACCGTTGTAGATCATGGTGCCACGGCAGTAGTCGGTCTTGTTGGATTGCTTGGCCGGATCGAGCGTGTCGCTGACCGATGCCGTATCGCTGGCCACGGTGATGCGTCCGCCACGGCGCGGGGTCTGTGCATGGGCAGTCATGGCCGTGGTCGCCAGCCCACCCGCCAGGGTCGCCTGCATGCCCCCGGCCATGAGGATCTTGAGGATGTCGCGGCGGGTCGCGCCGCGCTGCATACAGCTCATCAGGCGCTGGCTTTCGTCGGCGCCGATGAGGTGGTCCAGACTGCTCTTGTTCTTGTCGTCCATGATGCTGCTCCTGAGTGGGGTGGCGGGATGGCGGGATGCTTAGCGGCCGGCCTCGACGGCGTCGGCCAGCTGGGCCAGGGTATGGAAGTGGTAGTCGGGCACCGTGTGGGCCGAGGCGATGGTGCCGCCCGAGCTGGCCTTGCCGTGGCGCCGTTCTATCCAGCAGGTGGTGATGCCCAGTGCCTTGGAGACGCCGATGTCGTGGTACTGGCTCTGCGCCACATGCAGGTTGTCAGCCTGGCAGTAGCCCCACTGGCCTTCGAAGCGGCCACGGGCATAGGCGAAATACTGCGGATCGGGCTTTTCGCACAGCGCATCGTCACAGCTGAGGAGCATGTCGAAGGGCTCACCGAGGGTACGGGCGAAGTGCTGCAGGGCCCAGCTCTGGGCATTGGTCATGGTCACCAGCTTGAAGTGCTTGCGCAGGCGTTGCAGCGCCTCCACCGAATCCGGGAAAGCCGGCCAGCGGGCCACCGAATCGCGCAGGCCGCGCGCCAGTTCATCGCTGTCAGGCAGGCCCAGGCCGGGGGCGATGACGTGCCAGCAGCGTTCCAGGTCATCCGGATACCAGCCGGTATTGCCGTCGCTGCGGGCAGCGCGATAGGCCGCCAGGAAATCCTCGTCGGAAAGCTTGCTATCGGGGACCGCCTGGCGCAGGTAGGCGAGCATGCCGCCTTCAAAGTCGATGAGAGTGCCGACGACGTCAAACGTGAGTACCTTGAAATCTTTTAGGGCCATGTCTTGCTCCGGTGCTGGATGGAAAGGGAAAACGGCGAATCGGGAGAGGTGGGCGCAAGGCCGCAGGAGGACATGGCCCTGGCGTTGGCTATCAAGAATACGGCGGGAGGGGCAGGCGTTTCACCTGAACTGGGGAGGGCAAACCGCACAGAATTTTGTTCTGGACGGTTGTTTCAGCATGGCGATACTGGTGCAGGCGGCCTGGTGCGGGTCAGAAATCCTGATCCAGTTCCGGTGGGGGTGCCACGCGCAGATGCCGTGGCGTTTCCGGGTGGCTCACCAGCAAGGCGATGTCGGAGAGTTCCTGCAGGCTTTCCAGTACCGTCAGGAAGACGCCGATGGAGACCCCGGCATCGCCCAGTTCGAGCCGGCCGAGCGTACTGCGATGGATGCGCGTCCTCTGCTCCAGATCGGTCAGCGAGAGCTTGCGCGCGCGGCGCGCACGACGGATACGCGCGCCAAGACTGGCGAGCGTATCCAGGACCGCAGTAGAGGTGAAATCTGATTTTTGACGCATATATGCATCATAAACCATTTTTTGATGCATATATACATCAAAAAATAAAACCGATCCCCATTAGCCCATCAAGCCACCTTGGGCTGCCACCTGCCATCCTGCCGGTATGGCTGGTGAGCCGGCCGCGCCAGTCCCAGGTTCTCGCGCAGGGTACGGCCCTCGTACTCGCTACGGAACAGGCCGCGCCGGCGCAGCTCCGGCAAGACCAGCGCGATGAAGTCGTCCAGCCCGGCCGGCAGGGTCGGCGGCATGATGTTGAAGCCGTCCGCGCCGCCCTGGGTGAACCAGGCTTCCAGTTCGTCGGCGATGCTTTCCGGCGTGCCATACAGGGACCAGTGGCCGCGTGCCGTGGCCACGCGCAGGTAGAGCTGGCGCAAGGTCAGCCCTTCGCGCCGCGCCATCGCCGTCACCAGGTGGAAGCGGCTCTTGGAACCGTTGGGTTCGCGCAGGTTCTCCGGCAAGGGGCCATCCAGCGGATAGCCGGACAGGTCGATGCCGCCCAGGTGACGCTGCAGCATCGACACGCCCACGCTGGGATGGATGAGCGATTGCAGCTCCTCATACTTTTCCTGCGCCTCGCTGTGGCTGCGGCCGACCACCGGGAACACACCGGGCATGATCTTCAGCTGGTCGGGATGGCGGCCATGGCGCGCCATGCGCGACTTCAGGCTGGTGTAGAAGGCCTGGGCGTCAGCCAGCGACTGCTGCGCCGTGAAGATCACCTCGGCCGTGCGCGCCGCCAACTCCTGGCCGGATTCGGAAGAACCGGCCTGCACGATCACCGGATGGCCCTGCACCGGGCGGGCCACGTTCAAGGGGCCCTTGACCGAGAAGTGGATACCGCGATGGTCGATCTCATGCAGCTTGGCCGGGTCGAAGAGCAGGCCCTCTTCGCGGTCATAGAGGAAGGCATCGTCTTCCCAGCTATCCCACAGGCCCCGCACCACGTCGACGAATTCCTCGGCGCGCTGGTAGCGAGCAGCGTGCTCGGGATGCTTGTCGAGATTGAAGTTGCGGGCCTCATGCTCGGACCAGGAGGTCACCACGTTCCAGGCCGCGCGGCCATGGCTGAGGTGATCCAGCGAGGCGAACTTGCGCGCCACGTGATAGGGCTCGTTGTAGGTGGTCGAGACGGTCGCCACCAGGCCGATATGCTCGGTCACCTGGGACAGCGCCGAGAGCAGCGTCAACGGTTCGAAGGAAGCGGCGCGGGCAGTGCGGTGCAGGGTTTCCGGGTCGTGCGCGCGGATGGCGACGCCATCGGCCAGGAACAGCGCGTCGAACTTGGCCCGTTCGGCCGCCTGGGCGATCTGGCGGTAGTGGGCGATGTTCTGGCCGGCATCGGGCTGCGCGCCGGGATGGCGCCAGCCCGCCACATGATGGCCGGTGGCCATCACGAAGGCGCCCAGCTTCATCTGCTTGCGCGGCGCATTCATGGCGCCACCGTCACAGGCTGTGCGCTTGCCGGCTGCGGCACACGGATGGAGTTGACCGATTCGGCCGGCTTGCGCTGCACGCTGCGCGAGACGCTGGAGCGGCCATCCACCGATACCGGCACGTCGCCGGCCACCGTGATCCGGCGTACCACGCGATGCTGGTCGCCATAGTCGTTGACGGCATAGTGCTGGGTGGCGCGGTTGTCCCAGATGGCCACGTCGCCCACCGACCAGCGCCAACGCACGGTGTTTTCCAGGCGGGTGATGTAGCTTTCCAGGAGCTTGAGCAGGTGTTCCGAATCCGGCGTGGGGTAACCCAGCAGCTTCTTGACGAAGTGCCCCAGCACCAGCGTGCGCTCGCCACTCTCGGGATGCACCCGCACCACCGGGTGCTCGGTCTCGTAGAGGGTGGAGGTAAAGACTTCGCGATAGCGTTTCAGGCCGGCCTCGGTGGTGTTGAAGCGGGCGGCATAATCGTAGTCGTTGGTATGCAGCGCCCACAGCTGGTCGGCCAGCTGGCGCAGCGCCGGCGGCAGGTCCTGGTAGGCCTGGGCGGTATTGGCCCAGACCGTGTCGCCGCCGGCGGCCGGGATCACCACCGCGCGCAGGATGGAGGCCTGCGGATAGGCCACATCGAAAGTCACGTCGGTATGCCAGGAGTTGGCGCGCCCGCCGTGTTCGGAATCCAGTTCCAGCAGGTAGCCGGTGCCATCGCGCACCGGCACCGTGGGATGCGCCACCAGCTCGCCCCAGAGCTTGCCGAAGGCTTCCTGGCCGGCATCGTCGAGGTGGTGCTGGCCACGGAAGAACAACACCTTGTAGCGCAGCAGCGCCGCCTGCACGGCGGCAAAGGTGGCCGGCCCCAGCGCGGCCGAGAGGCGGATGTTGCGTACTTCCGCGCCGATGCGGCCGGCGACCGGGTGGATCTCAAGCAGGGTGTCAGACATGGCGGATCTCCTTGTTGGATGAAGCGATGGGGATTGCAGGGCGAATGAGAGGGGCCCGGCTCATACCGCGAATTGCCACAGGGCGGCCGGCAGGGGCGGGGCTGGTGTGCGTTCAGGCTTGAGCGGCGGTTCGGCCAGGCTGGCGCTGTCATGAGAGAACTCGTCGAGCACCTGCTGCTTGACGCTGGCAAAGCCGAGGTCGGCGCGGTCGCGCGGATGGGCCAGCGACACCGGCACGATGCGGCGCACGCGGCCCGGGCGCGGCTCCATCACCACCACCTTGTCACCCAGGTAGACCGCTTCTTCCACATCGTGGGTCACCAGGATCATGGTGATGCCCTCGGCCTGCCACACGCGATGCAGCTCCTGCTGCAGATAGGCACGGGTCATGGCGTCGAGCGCACCGAAGGGCTCGTCCAGCAACAGGATCTCGGGCTTACTCACCAGCGCGCGGGCAATGGCCACGCGCTGCGCCATGCCACCGGACAACTGGTGCGGATAGGACTTCTCGAAGCCCTGCAAGCCCACCAGGGCGATATGCTCGCGCACCGCCTCGCGCTTTTGCGCGGCCGTGCCGGGCGCATTGAGCAGGCCCAGTTCGATATTGCCTTCCACCGTCAGCCAGGGGAACAGGCGGTGCTCCTGGAACACGATGCCGCGCTGCAGGCTGGTGCCCACGATGCGCTGGCCATCCAGCAGGACCTGGCCCTGGTACTGGTCTTCCAGCCCCACGATCAGGCGCAGCAGGGTGGACTTGCCGCAACCGCTGGTGCCGACGATGCTGACGAACTCGCCGGGTGCAATGTGCAGCGTCACATCCTCCAGCACGGCCAGCTCGCCGTCCTTGACGGCATAGGATTTACTGAGGTGCTGGATTTCCAGCGTACCGGCCTGGGCCATCATTGCTCCTTGAAAAATTCAGAATTGCGCCACCGATCGGCCGCGCCAGGCCAGCAGGCGGCGCTCGATGCGCGCGGCCAGCCAGTTCAGGGCAAAGCCGACGAAGCCCACCACCAGCACGCCGAAGATCACCAGGTCCATCAGGAACAGTTCACGCCCGTCGATCATGGTGTTGCCGATGCCCTGGCCCGAGACCAGCAGGTATTCCGCCCCCAGCGTGGCCAGCCAGGCATACACCAGGGCCAGGTGGATGCCGGCCAGGATGGACGGCGCGGCTGCCGGCAGCACCAGCTTGGTGAGCCACTGGCGGCGGTTGAACTTGAGCACGCGGGCCGCCTCGATCAGTTCGCCCGGCACGCTGCGGATGCCCTCGAAGGTGTTCAATACCACCGGAAAGAACGCCGCCAGCGACAGGAAGGCCACCTTGGCCGCATCGCCCAGGCCGAACCACACCGACAGCAGCGGGATCCAGGCAAACAGCGAGATCTGCTTGATGGTGTGGAAGGTCGGCCCGATCATGCGCTCGAACAGCCGCGACAGGCCGAAGGCAATACCGAAGGCCAGCCCGGCCGTCACGCCAATGGCCAGGCCGATGAGGTCGCGCCGCAGGCTGGCCGCCAGGGCGCGCGCCAGGTCGCCGCTGAGCAACTGCTGCACGGCGGTGTCCCACACCTTACCCGGCGGCACCAGCAACGGCGAGGTGGACCAGTGCAAGCGCGCCGCCAGCCACCACAGCAACACCAGCGCAACGGGCAGGACCCAGCCACGCAGGGCCGGCGGCACTGGGTGACGGTCACGTCGGGATGTGCTCATGGCGTCTCCTCAAAAACCGCTGCGGCGCCAGCCGAGCAGGATCACTTCGATACGCGCCAGCACCTGGTCGCCCAGGTAGCCCACCACGCCCACTACCGCCACGGCGGCAATGACCACATCCAGCTGGAACAGCTGGCGGCCGAACACGATCATGTAGCCCAGCCCCTCGGAGGAAGCCAGCAGCTCCACCACCACCAGCGCCAGCCAGGCATGCGTGAAGCCATAGCGCACGCCATTCCAGATCGGCGGCAGCGCCGCCGGGAAGATCACCCGCCACAGCAGCTGCCAGCGCGAAAAGCGCAGCACCCGCGCCACCTCGACATAGCGCGCCGGTACGTTCTCGATGCCCTTGTAGGTGTTGACCGCGATGGGCACCAGTGCCGCCTTGGCGATGAGGATGATCTTGAGCGCCTCGTCGATGCCCACCAGCAGCATCAGCAAGGGCAGCCAGCCCAGCACCGGCACCTGGCTGAAGGCCTTGAAGAAGGGATAGACATAGTCCTTGAACAGCGGCGACAGGCCCATGGCCACGCCCAGCAGCAAGCCACCGGCCACGCCCACGCCAAAGCCCAACAGCACGCGCAGGAGGCTGATGCCCAGGTTGTCGAGCAGCTCGCCCGATTGCGCCAGGTCGATGAAGGTGGTCAGCACCGCTTGCGGCGAGGGCAGCACCTGCGGCGCGACCCAGCCCAGTTGCGCGGCCACCGTCCAGAGCAGCAGCAAGCCCAGCGGGAAAGGCAGCGCCAGCCAGAACGTGGCGTGGCGACCGAAGAATGCCGTGTAGGCGTTGCCTGCGGGCGCCGCGCCGGACGTCGGGAGTGAGGCCGTCAATGCGGCCGGTGGCGTGCTCATCGCTTACGCTCCCAGGATCTTGCCGTCGGGCTGGAACACCGGCCAGAAGTTCTCCAGCTTCAAGTCCTTCAGGGCTGCCTTGAGGTAGCTCTGGTCGATCCACTGGTCCACGTCGAAGCGCGCGCGGCTGAGCTTGAAGCGATAGGCCTGCTCCACCGAATCCTTGTAGCGGGCGACGAGGAAGGGATCGAAGTTGGGGTTGATGCGCACCCGCAGCGGCTGGCCGTCGTAGTCTTCGCGCCAGTGCTCGTAGGGCGTGCCGGCCTTGGCCCAGAGATGCAGCACCTCGTCGCGATTGACCTCGTCGGACGCCCACTTGGCCGCCTTGACGAAGACCTTGACCACGCGCGCCGTGGTGTCCGGATAGTGCTGGGCGAACTGCTCGGTCACCAGCACATGCGACTGGGTGGTGAAGATGGGTGAGCCACCCTTGCTGGTGAAGACGATGCGGGCCGCGTTCTTGTCGCGCAGGCGCAGCAGGTTGATGTTGCCGAAGGCGGCGTCGATGTCGTTGGTGGAGAGCGCCGCCAGTGTGGTGGCCTGGTCCAGGTTGATGGAGCGCAAGTCGCGCTCCTGCAGGCCATTGGCTTCGAGTACGCGGTTGATGGGCAACTGCGCATTGGTACCCTTGAAGATGGCCACGCGCTTGCCGCGCAAGTCCCTGACCGACTGGATCGGCGAATCCGGTGGCACCGCCAGGTAGATGTTGGAGCGCACGCCGGTGGCCAGCACCAGCTTGGTCTTGAGACCGGCAGCACGCGCCACGATGGCCGGCAGGTCACCCTGGAAAGCGAAGTCCAGTTGCTGGTTGGTCAGTGCCTCGTTGACCGCAGGGCCGGCGCCCTTGAAGAAGAACCATTCGACCTTGATGCCATCGGCCTTGAATTCTTCCTCGACCCAGCCCTTGGCATTGGCCACCGCCGCCGAACTGCCCGAGAACACCGGTGGATTGCCGATGCCCGGTTGCGCCACGCCGATGCGGATGACGTCGGGCCTGGCGGGTGCAGCGCGCAGTGGCAGCGCGGGCAGGGTGAGCAGGGCAGCGCTACCCAGCGCCAGGTGTTTGAGCAGGTCGCGGCGATCCGATTGCATGGAGGTCCTTTCTGAACCGTGGCGTGGAGAGGTGTGTAACAGCAGGTGCCAGCCAGTATAGAAAGGGGAAATTGGCCTCGGAAAGGAATGAATTCGTATGTGCTTATGCGATGCCCGGCGGCTGGCATCGAAGCGCCGCCGGATAGGCGGGCAGCGTCGCTGGCGCAAAGAATTCCGACGATATTTGCAAGATCAATGCGCTCTCCTGCAGCACGCTCAGCATCACCGCAGGCGCTTCGTGCGAAAATCCCATGACACGCAAGATGGTAGATACATTGTATCTACGCAACACTTGAGCCGCCGGATACATGTTTATACAATGTATCTACATCATGGAGATATGCATGGAACTTTCTATCCAGAAATGGGGCAACAGCGCGGCAGTGCGCCTGTCCACCGAATTTCTCAGCCTGCTCAATGTCAAGCTGGGTGACAAGCTCACGGTCGATATCCGCCCCGAAGGCGCGCTACTGAAGCCAAAACGCCATACCTATGCGCTCGAAGACCTGGTCGCCCAATGCGACCTCAAGGCGCCAGAACCGGCGGACATGGCCGCGTGGAGCAAGCTCAAGCCGGTAGGCCGCGAAACATGGTGAGGCGCGTCAAGTTCGAGCGTGGCGACATCGTGGTCGTCAACCTGGAGCCGACACAGGGTCACGATCAGCGCGGCGAGCATCGGCCCGCGCTGATCCTGTCGACGTCGGTGTTCAATGTGATGGGCACGGTGTTGGTGGCGCCCATCACGCAGGGAGGTGACTTTGCCCGGCACGCCGGTTTCGCCGTCAACCTGAGTGGTGCCGGCACCCGCACGCAAGGGGCGGCGCTGGTCAACCAGATCCGCATGATGGACCTGGAAGCCAGGGGTGCGCGCAAGATCGAGAAGGCCCCCGAGGTCGTGGTCGATGATGCCCTGGCACGCCTGCAGGCCATCCTCGACTAGGCCGGCAAGCGATCCAGCCGGAAGGCCTCCAGCTCCCCTTCGCGGCATTGCGCGATCAATGCCGTCTCCCAGGCCAGGTACTGGCGTGCCGCTTCGGCATTGCCTTCATGGCGGTCATGCACGAAGAAGAGGTAGTCGATGCGCTGCTGCGGCGATAGTGCCGCAGCATCCACGGCCGTGGGCCAGTTGGCCTGGCGCAGCGGTTCCAGTCCGGCGATCCAGGCCAGTTCGCTGACACCGGCCTCGCGCAGGTCCTGCGCGGCCAGCGCGGCGATGGCTTCGCTGTCGGCAATCAGGTAGACCGTGTGCGGCGTGGTCTCCTGCGAGCGGAGCCATTGCGCCAGTTGTGCTCGCACCAGCCATTGGCTGGTCAGGGCATGTTCCTTCAGATAGGCGGCGCTGCTGCGCAGGTCGAGCAGGCGGGCCGACCCCTGCTTGACCTGCTGCGTGGCCTGCCTGGCGTCGGCGCGGGGCAGCGTCCATCCCGCCGCCGGCACCGAGGGCAGGCGCAGCGGTGTGGCGATACCCTGTGCCAGCACGGCCACCTCGAAGCCCAGCTGATACAGCCAGCTGGCCACTACCGGGGCGCGGACCTGCTCATCGTCCAGCAGGATCAGGCGGCTGTTGCGCACCCCCACGTACTGGTCGGTGGCCTGGATCAACTGGCCGCCCGGGGCGTGCGCAGCGCCGGGCAGGGTGCGAGCTCGGTACTCGGCCTCGCTGCGGATATCCAGCACGAAGGTGGTGCGGGTGCTGTCATCGACCCAGGCCTGGGCCTGTGCGGCATCCAGGCGGGCGATGCCGAAGTGGCGGCGCAAGCGTTCGGCGGCGCCGCGTGCGGCCGTCAGGTCTTCCGGGACCTGGTCTGGATAGCGCGCCTGGCTGCCGTGCTCCAGCTGCAGGCCGGCCAGGTACCAGCCCTGGGTGCCGTTTTCCAGCGCCAGCACCGGATTGGCCAGTTGCAGGTTGCGCAGGGTCTGCGCGCCCAGGATGCTGCGCGTGCGGCCGGCGCAGTTGACCACCACCGGCACATCGGCATCGGGCACCAGCGCGGCGATGCGATAGGCCAGTTCGCCATTGGGGCAGGCCACCGAGCCGGGGATGGTCATCTTGTGGTGTTCTTCCAGCGTGCGGCCATCGAGCAGCACGAAAGGCTTGCCTTCTCTGCGCCATTGTTCCAGTTCCAGCGCGCTGATGTGGGGCGTGTGATAGGCATGCTCGACCAGCTCACCAAAGGTCTTGGAGGGCAGGTTGACGCCCTTGAAGAGCGTATGGCCAGCCACCGCCCAGCCCGGCACGCCGCCGTCCAGCACCAATACCTGGCGGTAGCCCAGGGCTTCCAGGCGGGCGGCTGCGCGGATGGCGACGCCGTCGTTGTCGTCTACCAGCACCACACGGACTTCCTTGCGCGGGGCCAGGCGGGGCGCGTCCAGTTCCAGTCGGCTATAGGGCAGCGGGGTGGCGAAGAACAGGTGTCCTTCACCGAATTGACCGGCTTCGCGGACATCGAAGAGCGCCAGTTCGGCGCGTTCATCCAGCCAGTGTTTCAGGGTCGTCGAAGAGATGAGATCAGCCATGATGTCGGTAGCACTTCAGTGGGAAAGGGCCGCCTGGAAGGCGCGCGAGAGATCGTCGATCAGGTCGTTGGGGTTTTCCAGGCCGACATGCAGGCGCACCACCGGCTGGCTACCCTGATAGTAGCTGTGCTCGGCCAGGCGCGCCGGCGCAGCCAGCTGCACCAGGCTTTCGTAACCACCCCAGGAGGCGCCGATGGCAAACAGTTCCAGCGTATCGATGAAGCGGCGCGCCTGCTCGCCGTCGGCCTGGCGGAAGGCAAACGACAGCAGGCCATTGGCGCCGCTGAAGTCGCGCTTCCACAGGGCATGGCCGGGGTCCGAGGGCAGCGCCGGGTAGAACACGCGTTCCACTTGCGGATGCGATTCCAGGTACTGCGCCACCTGCAGCGCATTGACCTGGTGCTGTGCCAGCCGCACCGGCAGGGTGCGGATGCCGCGCAGGGACAGGTAGGCATCATCCGGGCTGACCGCCAGTCCCAGGCTGTCGCTGGCCTCGCGCAGGCGCTGCGCCAGTGCATCATCATTGACCACCACGGCGCCCTGCATGACATCTGAATGGCCGGAGATGTACTTGGTCGCCGCCAGGATAGACACCTGTGCCCCCAGTTGCAGCGGGCGATACAGGTAACCCGAGGCCCAGGTATTGTCGGTGGCCACGATCACGCCGCGGCGTTGCGCCAGGGCCGACAGTACCGGCAGATCGGGGATTTCATAGAGCAGCGAGCTGGGCGCCTCCAGGTAGAGCAGGCGCGTCTCTGGCCGGATCAGGCTGGCGACGTCGTCGCGCGAGGGCGAGAAATAGCTCAGTTCGATGCCAAAGCGCTTGAGCAGGCTATGGTCCACCCGCCGCAGCGGCGAGTAGACGCTGTCCTGCACCAGGGCATGCTCGCCCGGCGAGAGCAGGGCCAGCAGCGTGAGCGTGATGGCACCCAGGCCCGAGGGCGCCAGGAAGCAATGGCGCCCGCCTTCCAGGGTGGCGATGGCGCTCTCCAGCGCACGGTGGGTGTCCAGGCCATGGCGGCCATAGGCGGCCACGTTCTCGCCGGCGCCGCGGCGCTGGTGGATGTCGTCGTACTCGGCCGTGCTGGCGTAGCGCAGGGTGCTGGTGCGCACCACCGGCACATTGACCGGGCCGGTACCGGCGGCCAGCGGCGGCGTGCCGGCGTGGATCAGTTCAGTATGCAGGTGGCGGCTCATGCGGCTTTCTCCGCACGGTTGAAGAAGTTCTGGTTGTAGTTGAGGATACGCCCGGTCTGCGGGTCGATGCCGATGCGGCCAGTCAGGGTATCCAGCGGGCGGCCATAGAGGTGGAAGTGCAGGGTCGGCGCATCGCCTTGCACGTGGATGCTGTGCAGGTCGTCCGGCAGGAAGCTGATTGGTGTACCGGGCTGCACCACCAGCTCACGGGCCAGGCGGATGCGCGCCTGTTCAGGGTCGGAGCGATCATCCTCGCGCTCATAGAGGCGGTTGAGTTCCTGGCCGCTGACGGCGACGATCACCGCCCAGGTGTCATGGTTATGCGGGAAGGTGGTCTTGCCGGGGATGATGGAATTCAGATACAGGGCGATGTCGTCCTTGTCGGTGTCGGCACCTTCGTGGTTGAGGTAGTAGCGGGTCGAGGTAGCGCCGCTGTCGGCCTGTGGCGGTGGGAAATCGGCGAAGCTGAACAGGTCGCGGCGCTCGGCCAGCTCCTGCAAGACTTCGGTGATGGCCTGCAGCGCGGCGCGGCTGATGCCCTCTTGGCCCTGTTGCTGTTCGATCTGGCGGATGCGGGCCAGGATGGATGCCACGGCGGTGGCGCGTTCTTGGGCGATGCTCATGAGGGTGTCCTCTCTGTGATCTGGTTCTGTGGGGGCGGCTAGACCGAGAAGCTCAGCCGCTTGAAGTCGATGGGCGCGAAGCTGTTGCGTGCAGTCGCGCGTTCGCCATTGAGCGCGCGGTTGAGGAAGGCACGGGTGCGCTCGTTGTCCGGCTCGGTAAAGATGTGATGGGCCGGGCCATGCTCGACGACCCGGCCGCTTTCGATGAAATAGACCTGGTCGCTGACTTCCTCGGCAAAGCGCATTTCATGGGTGACCAGCACGCAGGTCATGCCGTCCTGCACCAGTTCGCGGATCACGGTGAGGACCTCGCCCACCATCTCCGGGTCCAGCGCCGAGGTCACTTCATCGAAGAGGATCAGTTCCGGCTGCATGGCCAGCGCGCGGGCAATGGCCACGCGCTGCTGCTGGCCGCCGGAGAGCTCACCCGGATAGGCATCGGCCTTGCCGGCCAGGCGCACCCGCTCCAGCAGCGCGAGCGCACGGCTGCGCGCGCTGGCGCGGTCCAGCCCGAGGATGCGGATCGGCGCCATCACCAGGTTCTCCAGCACCGTCAGGTGCGGGAACAGGTTGTATTGCTGGAACACGAAGCCCACCCGCTGGCGCAATTGCGCCAGTTGCGCCTCGGACTTGAGGGCAGGGATGTCCACGCCGTCGAGCACGATCTGGCCCGCCTGCGGACGCAGCAGGCCGGTCACGCAGCGCAAGATGGTGGACTTGCCGGAGCCGGAGGGACCGATGATGGAGACCGCCTGCCCGCGTTGCACCTCCAGGTCGATGCCGCGCAGGATGGCGTTGCCGCCCAGCGTGAGCTGCACATCGCGCAGGCTGACCAGGGGCTGGGCGCTCGTTGGGGAGTCAATGGAAGGCATGTTTCTTTTCCAGGTATTGCGTCAAACGCGAAATCGGATAGCAGTAGAGGAAGAACAGCAGCAGCGTCAGGAAGTACACGGCCACCGTGAAATCGACCCGGTTGACCGTGCTGCTGGCGATCTGTGCGGTGTCCAGCAGGTCCTTCACCCCCACCAGCGAAGCCAGGGCGGTGCCCATGGTGATGGTGGCGTACAGGTTCATCCAGGGCGGCAGCATGCGGCGCAGGCACTGTGGCAGGATCACCCAGCGATAGGCCTGCGAACGACGCAACCCCAGCAGGGCGGCAGCCTCCCACTGTGCCGAGGGGATCGAGCCGATGGCGCCACGGAAGATCTCGGCCACATTGGCACTGGCCGGCAGGGCCAGGCCGAGTGTGACCTTGATCCAGTCCGGGAAGGCCACATAGTGGCTGCCCAGGTGCAGTTCGAAGGGGAAGACGTAGGTGCTGAAATAGATCAGGATCAGCATCGGCGCATTGCGAAACACCTGCACATACCAGCGCGCAAGGCGCGCCACCGGGGCCAGTGGCGAGAGCTGCAGCGCCCCCACGAACAGGCCCGCCACCGTACCGATGGCAATGGCCAGCACGCTGATCTGGATGTTGGCGAGCATGCCCCACAGCAGCGCCGGCAACCAGCGTTGCAGGTGGGCGGCCAGCGGCCAGCCCTGCCAGGCCGGGATCAGCCACAGCACCAGCACCGCCAGCAATGCCGCCAGCGCCACGGCGCCGAGCGCTGGCAGGGTGATGCTGCGCAGGGTGCGCCCGCTCGCCAGGGCGATCGGGGCCGTCAGTTCACTGTTATCGGCCATAGCCAGGCATCCTCCAGTGTTGTTCCAGCACGCGTCCGGCCTGGTTGACCAACCAGGTCAGTACACCGAAGAAGACCAGCATCAGCAGCATCAGCTCCAGTACGTTGTCGCGTTGGCTCCAGATCATGATGGATTGATAGGTCACATCGCCCACCGCGATGGCCGAGGCCACCGTGGTCATCTTGACCAGGTCCACCAGGTTGTTGACCAGGCTGGGCAAGGCAAAGCGCAGCGCCAGCGGAAACTGCACCAGCCACAGCCGCCGCGTGGGCGAAAAGCCCAGCGAGGCCGCCGCCTCCAGCATCACCGGCGGCACCGCCTGCAGGCCGGCGCGCAGCGACTCGGCATGGAAGGCCGCCTTGTGCAGCGAGATCACGATCACCACCCAGATGAAGGGCGTGAGCGGATTGCCGCCGGAGAGCTTCAGGGCTTCGGTCAGCAGCATGTTGAGTACCAGGAAGGCGCAATAAAGCTGGACCAGCGTGGGCGTGTTGCGGGTCAGCTCGACGAAGCCGCGCGCCAGCCAGGCCAGCGCGCGCTGGCGCGACACCAGCATGGCCGCCATCAACAGGCCGGCCACCAGGCTGCAGACGATGGCCGCCAGCGCCAGTTCGATGGTCACCACCAACCCTTGCAGGAAGGAGCTGCGCTCGCTGGCCGCGAGCAGGAAATCATAGTTGAGGCCGGCCAGCTTGATGGCCGCCACGGCGGCCTCAGGCCACTGCGAGATCGTCATGCCGGTCGCTCAGGCGCTCTTGAACTTGTTGTGCAGCTCGGGCAGGGCCGGCGAGGGCGGGGTGATGCCCAGCTTCTTCTCTGTTGCGATCAGCCAGCCGCTCTTGTGCCAGCCTTGCACGATCTTGTCGATGGCAGCAGCGGTATCCTGCTCGCCCTTGCGGGTCCATACCACCGAGTTGCCGGGGATCAGCTCCGGCGCGATGGTGCGGTAGTTCTTCCATTCCGGATTGGTGGCTACCAGCGGATTGAGCAGGGTGGCGTCATGCACGGCCGCCACGCAATTGCCTCCGCGCAGCGCCAGCAGCGACTCCGAGGAGCCCTTGAAGCCCTTGGGGGTGGCACCGTAGTCGTTGGCCAGCGGCTTGGCGTAGCTGCTGCCCTGGGACAGGCAGACTTCCTTGCCGCGCAGGTCTTCCCAGCGGCGGATGGGGCTGTCGGCCGGGACGATGGCGATGCCGCCGACGCGATAGAACGGGGTCGGCGCAAAGCCCAGGATCTCGTTGCGCTCCTGGGTCCATTCCATGCCGGCGATGAGCAGGTCGACCTTGCCCTGCTGCAGCAGCTGCACGCGGTTGGACGGTTGAACCTGCACGGTCTCCAGCTCCACACCCAACTGGCGGGCAATGTCCTGGGCCAGCTCGACGTTCCAGCCGACCGGCTTCTGGTTGGACGGATCGATGGAGCCGAAGGGGCCGCCGGAGAGCATCACGCCGATGACGACCTTGTGGCGGCTCTTGATCTTGTCCAGGGTGGCATCGGCGTGTGCGGACGAGGCGGCCAGCAGGATGGCGGCGCCGGCCACGGCGGTGGCGATGCGGCTCAGGGAGAACGCGGAGAGTGCGGAGAAGATAGGCTTGCTCATGGAGTGGGTTCATTCTTGTTGCGTGGAAGTCGCTCACTCTAATGAATGGGGCAAGCTGCGCGGAACGAATAAAAATCGATATCGATATACGCTTTGCGCAGGAGAAGGACGGCGGTCCGATAGCATTCTTGCCGTTATACTGGCCCTCCCTCTTTTCGTGAAGGAGCACGACGTGAGTCACCGCATCACCACCCTGGAACAGCTCGATGCCATCTACGGCCAGCCCACCGAACGTGCCCTGGTCAAGGAAATCGATCATCTCAACGCCGACTACCAAGCCTTCGTGCGTGCCTCGCCTTTCGTGGTGCTGGCCTCGGTCGGCGAGGAGGGGCTGGATTGCTCGCCCAAGGGCGATCCGGCCGGTTTCGTCCACATCCTCGACGAGCGCACGCTGGCCGTGCCGGACCGTCCCGGCAACAATCGCGTCGACAACTTGCGCAATATCCTGGCCGATCCGCGTGTGTCGCTGCTGTTCATCATCCCCGGCGTGGGCGAGACCCTGCGCGTGAACGGGCGCGCCACGATTTCCATCGAACCGGCCCTGCTGGCGCGCTTCGAGATGCGCGGCAAGCTGCCGCGCAGCGTGATCGTGGTGGAGATCGATGCCGCCTACTTCCACTGCTCCAAGTCCATCGTGCGCTCGGCCTTGTGGTCGGCTCAATCGCAGGTGGAGCGTACCAGCCTGCCCAGCCCGGGCCAGATGCATCACCGCCTCAGCGGCGGTGTCTTCGACGGTGCCAGCTACGACCAGGAACTGCCACAGCGCACCGAGGCCGGGCTGTACTGAAGCCTAGCGGGCCTTGCCTGCCTTGCAACCAGGAAACTCCCGATGGCGGCAGGCGCCGACAGGGCCTATCTTTTCCCTCATAACGAGGGAGGAGATCATGTGTACCAATGCCATGAGCATTGCCTTGCGCCATGTGAAAATCATTGCCCGCCTGGGCGACATGTCGGAGCACGACGAACCGGTGGAGGACCTGGTGCGCGCCACGGTGCGCAACTGCCTGCTGGCCATGCAGGCCACCGGGACAGAGGCGGCCGACGCCGCCGAGATCTTCGAGCAATTGCTGCAGCACGAACTGGCGACACTGCCGCTGGAAAAGGAAAAATTCCGCCACGTGCTGGAGGCCGCCCATCTGCACGCCGAATACCTGGTCGTGACCGACCGTAAATCCCTGCATTGAACTGCCCCGATCCGCAGCGAACACAAGGAGTAGATCTCCCAGCATCGCCCTTTACCTGCCGGGCGGGCGCTTGCCGGCCACCATCTGGCCCCGGGCCGCGAATGCGCTAGGCGGCCCGGTTGAGCTCGTCGAACTGGGCCGGCGGGACCGGGCGGCCGATCAGGTAGCCCTGGAAGCGGCCGCATCCCAGTGCAGCCAGGAACTGTTGCTGCGCCAGCGTCTCGACACCCTCGGCGATCACCTCCAGGCCGAGCGCCTCGGCCAGCGCGATGATGCTCTTGGCGATGGCCACGTCGCTGGGCGCCACCAGCAGCTCGCGCACGAAGGACTGATCGATCTTGATCTGGTCGATGGGCAGACGCTTGAGCAGGGACAGCGAGGAATAACCTGTCCCGAAATCGTCCAGCGAGAGCGCAAAACCGTGGCGCTTGAGCTCCAGCATCTTGACGATGGTCGCCTGGACATCGTCGACCATGGCCGACTCGGTCAATTCCAGCTTCAGATGCGAAGCATGTGCGCCGGTCCTGGCGAGGATCTCCAGGACCGTGTCCACGAAGTCCGGCTGGCGCCATTGCACTGCACTGACGTTGACGGCGATGACCACCGCACCCTTCTCATCCTGTCCATTCCAGCGCACCGCCTGGCGGCAGGCCTCCTCCAGCACCCATTGGCCCAGCGGCAGGATCAGGCCCGATGCCTCGGCCAGGGGGATGAAGACACCCGGTGAGACCGGCCCTCGCTTGCGACTGGTCCAGCGGGCCAGCGCTTCGGCGCCGATCAGGCAGCCCGCCAGGTCGCGTTGCGGCTGGTAATGCAAATCAAATTCACCAGCCTCGATGGCGCGCCGCAGATCGGCCTCCAGGCCGATGCGCAAATGCAACGCATGCTCCATCTCCATATCGAAGAGACAGTAGGTGTTGCGACCATTGGTCTTGGCGGCGTACATAGCCAGGTCCCCCCGGCGCAGGAGGTCCTTGACGTCGGCATGGTCATCCTGCATCAGCGCCACACCCACCGAGCAGGTCGCGAAATGCCCCATCCCGTCCAGCTCGAAGCGCCTTTCCATGCAGGCAATGATCTGTTGCGCGAAAAGCGTCGCTCCCTGCGCGGCCTCTGCACGCGGCAACGCGTGCAACAGGACCACGAATTCGTCGCCACCCAGCCGGGCCACCATCCCGCTGTCGCCCGCCAGCACCAGCAGGCGCGCAGCGATCTGCTGCAGCAGCAGGTCGCCCATGGGGTGACCAAGGGCATCGTTGAGATCCTTGAAGTTGTCGACATCGATGAAGAACAGCGCCGCCATCGTCGGGCCACCCCCGGCCTGGAGCACAGCCGCCTGTATCTTCTCCAGCAACAGCCGGCGATTGGGCAGGGCGGTCAGGGGGTCGTACAGGGCCAGCTGGCGGGTCTCTTCCTGCAAGGCCTTCTGGGCGCTGATATCGAGCTGGGTGCCCACGTAGTGACTCACCTCGCCGTCGGGTGCAGCCACGGCAGTGAGGGTGAGCACGGCACAGAATTCGCTACCATCCTTCTTGCGCACCAGCAACTCGCCATGCCACTTGCCACGGCCATGCAACAGCTCCCAGAGGTGGGGCCGGAAGTCCAGCGACGAGTTCTCCAGGCGGCAGGGCGGCATGGCCTGGCCGGCAAGATCCTCCAGGCGGTAGCCGGTCAGCTCGGTGAAGGCGGCATTGACTTCCAGTACGTTGCGCTGGGCATCCATGACCCAGATCGCCTCGGCCGAATGAAAGGCGGTGGCGGCGATGCGCAGGGAGGCTTCGCTTTGCCTCAGCTTGTCCGTGCGACGGGCCACTTCGCGGCGCAGGTAGACCGCCATCAGGCTGGCGCAGGTCAACAGGCTCAATGCGCCCCCCAGCAACCACCACACATAGGGGGGAATGCCGGTGTTGACCGGCGCCCATTTGCCCAGGATCTCGTAGTAGATCGACCTGGGATCGGCTTGCCAGCGCGTCAGGTAGCGATCAATGGTGGCCAGTGTATCCAGGTCATGCCCCTTGGCACTGACGAAGAACAGCTTTACCGGCTGAAACACGATGTTGGTGCCGGACAAGCGGTGCCGGTCGGCCAGCATGTCGCCCGCCTGCTGACTGGCGATCACGCCATCGATCTGGCCGGCGGCGGCCATGCGGAAACCCGCTTCCAGGTCCTGCAGGGTGACCAGGCTGACCTGGATCCCGGAGCTTTCCATCAGATTGCGGAAGTAGCTTGCTTGCACCGAATTGCCCAGCACGCCGATCTTCTTGCCTTTCAGGTCGAACACTGACTGGATTGCGACCCGCTGATTGCGGTACAGGCTGGACCAGCTGTATAGCGCCGGAACGGTGGTGTACTGGAAGAGCTTGTCGCGTTCCTCCGTGTAGGCCACGTCAGGCAGTAGGTCGATCAAGCCGGACTGCAAGCCACGCAGGCAGGCCTGCCAATCACAGGGGACGAAACGCAGTTGCCAGCCCTCGCGATCGGCGATCTGGCGCAGCAGGTCGATGTGGATCCCGCTGGCCTGGCCGGCATGATCGAAGAAGATCTTGGGGGGATTCTGGTAGACCCCGACCTTCAGCTCGCGCTGGGCGCCGTCTGCCGGTGCCACCATGCACAGCGATGCCAGCAGGACCAGAAAGAACTGCAAGAGGCTCCACAGCCGCATCACACGCACCGAAGCAGCGGTCCTGACAGTGAGGCTGTCAGCACGAACAGATCGGTTTGCTGTCAGGGAACTTGGTAGAGTCTTCATACCGCCTGAATGCAGAGTGAATTAGTTTTTTGCCAATTCTACTGGGATCAGGCTGATTTGAAAGATTTAAATACAGTTACGCTCCCCGACAGCATGCGCCTAGAAGAAGCCCAGGGTTGGCAGCCGCACCTGGTTCACGCTCAGGTTGCCCAGGGCATAGGCCTTGTGGCTGGTGTGGTTGTGGGTCGACACCGTGCGGATGTTGCGCCAATGGCGATCCAGGTTCAGGTGCGACAGGGTGGCCGAGGCCCCGGCGATGTCGAACAGGGCGGTGGCGGCGTGATGGGCGATGCGATCCACGGTGACCTTGGCCTTGGCGGCGGCAGCGGCGGCCTCCTGGACCTGGTCGTCGACGTCGGGTGCCTCGGCCTGCAGGGCCGCATAGGCGCGGTCGGCCTGCTCGGCGGCCGCCAGCACGATGGCACGGGTGGCGAAGGCATCGGCCTCGCGTTCACCCAGCGCCGCCAGCAGGATGGGGTCTTGCGAGGCCGCGGCCGTCGGGGCGTAGTAGAAGTTACGCTTGCGCTTGCCCAGCAGCGCGGCAGAATCGCGCGCAATGGCACTGGCCACGCCGGCAATGACCGCAGTGAGGAACAGTTGCGCGATGGTCGAGCCGAATACCGCCTGCCGTACCGGCACCTCATGGGGCAGCAGCACTTCGTCGGCCTTCACCAGCACATTCTCCAGCAGGGTCGTCCCGCTGCCGGTCAGGCGCTGGCCCATGCCGAACCAGTCATCCACGGTCTTGATGCCTTCCGTGTCCCGCGGCAGCAGGACGATGGCGCGTGCGCCGTCTTCGGTCGAGACGGTGATGTGCAACCAGTCCGCAAAGAGCGAGCCGGTCGAATAGAACTTCTGTCCGTTGACCACATAGTGATCGCCCTGGCGCACCAGCCGCGTGGACAGCGGGCCGGCGCCCCCGATCTGGTCATGTCCCAGTTCGGTATGGGCGGCGCCAATGAGCGCACCTGCTGCGACCTGTTCGCGCAGATGGCGCAGGGCCGGGTGCTGCGAGGGAGTATTGAGCACGCGCTCCAGCGCCACATGGTGATTGCGCCAGATATGGGCGATGTTGGGATCGGCCTGGGCCAGGGTGATGGCCGCGTCCAGGGTCTCGACCAGACTGGCGCCGCCGCCACCGTAGCGGGCGGCCAGGCGGCGCCCACCGAAACCGGTGGCCTTGATCTCGTTGATGAGGGCGAAGGGTTGCTCGCGCTGGGCATCGCGCTGGGCGGCGCCGTCGGCGATACGTTGCAGCAGTTCGGCGGGGAAGGATGACATGAGGGCGTGTCCTGTATGAGTGGCATCGCTGTTGATGGGATGCAGACATCATAGGGGCAGCCATGAGCAGGCCAAACTGCGATTTTCTTCTTAGCTTCTTTGCCCTGCGTATGAGCAAGGCTGGCATGGGGGCAGGACTGCGCCCCCATGTCCATGTCAATGCCAGGATGAGACGGGCCCTTAGCCCAGGCGCTTGACCCAGCCGAACTTGTCTTCGGCGCGGCCTTGCTGGATGTCCAGCAGGGCGTTTTTGAGCAGCAGGGTGGTCTTGCCAGCCTGGCCTTCGCCGATGGTGAACTCCGAATTGGCACGCTTGATGTGGCGGATCGGGGTGATCACGGCGGCGGTGCCGCAGGCGAACACTTCGGTGAGCTTGCCGCTGCGGGCGTCAGCCTCCCATTGCTCGATCGAATAGGGTTCTTCGCGAGCTTCGATGCCCAGGCTCTTGGCCAGGGTCAGCAGCGAGTCACGCGTCACGCCCGGCAGGATGGTGCCGCCCAGCGGCGGGGTCTGGATGGAGCCATCCTTGAAGACGAAGAAGATGTTCATGCCCCCCAGTTCTTCCACCCAGGTCTTGTCGCGGCTGTCCAGGAACACCACCTGGTCGCAACCCTGGCGCTGGGCCTCGGCTTGCGCGGCCAGGCTGGCGGCGTAGTTGCCGCCGCACTTGGCTTCGCCGGTGCCGCCGATGCCGGCACGCGAGTAGTTTTCGGACACCCACAGCGAGATGCCGGAGTTGCCATCCTTGAAGTAGTCACCGACCGGGCAGGCCAGCACATAGTAGGCATACTCGGAACCCGGCTTCACGCCCAGCGCGGCCTGGCTGGCAAACATCACCGGACGCAGGTACAGCGAGGAACCGCGTGCCTTGGGGATCCAGTCCTTGTCTGTCTTGGCCAGCTTCTCGACCGATTCCAGGAACAGCTCCACCGGCAGCGGGGCCATCGCCAGGCGCTCGGCCGACTTGACGAAGCGGCGCGCATTGGCATCCGGACGGAACAGCGAGAAGCCGCCGTCTTCCAGGCTATAGACCTTCAGACCTTCGAAGATCTCCTGCGCGTAGTGGAACACCAGGGCGCTGGGGGCGATGCTCAGCGGGGCGTAGGGGACGATCTTGCCATCATGCCAACCGTCGGCGGTGGTGTAGCGGGCCGATGCCATGTTGGCCGAGAAGACGCTGCCGAAGCCGGGATTCTGCATGGCCGCTTCGCGCACATCGGTGGCGACTTGGATGGAATGTTGCGTCGAGAAGAAGTTCTGGGTAGTCATTGCAAGCTGTGTCTGGTTAAGTAAGGCATCGGTGCGCCATGGCGCCGACAGGCTGTCAAGGATATCACTTTGGGAGGATAGGATGAGATCGATGCTTCAGTTGGCACCGAACTTGCCCCAGCTTGACCTTATGCAAACCTGGAAGCAGGCCGTTTCACGCATCCAGAACAATCCCCAGCCATGGTGCCGCGTGCCTTATACGCACTATGCATAAGGCACGCAGCGATGAGTTGCGCATCGAAATCGGCGGCTCTGTATCTGCCCCCGGCGATCGCACAAGACTAAGGTGTCAACAGGCTGGCCTCGTCCGTGCGACGGCCCGCCGCCTTGTCATCCATCTACCTACCCATCGCCATCATGATCATCGCCCATTACGAACATCGCCTCCCCACCGACTATGACCTTGAACGCATCCGTTCCAGGGCTGCCCAGCGCGGCCAGCTCTGGGACGACACCCGCGATCTCTACTTCAAGGCCTTTCTCCTTCGTGAATCAGGACACCATGGCGCCACCGGACACAGTTATTCCTCGCTCTACCTGTGGCGCAACGCGCAGGCGCTGACCCAATTCGTGGGCAGCCGCTTTCGTTCGGTGACCGACAGCTTCGGCCGCCCCGAGATCCAGACTCGACTGGCGCTGGACGCCCGCCGCGGCAACGGCAATGTGGCGCGCTTGGCCTATCGCCAGGACGTTGACATCGCCCGTGACGCCGACCTGGCAGCCGTCCTGGCGGAGGAAACCGCACGTAACCAGGCCCAGGTGTCACGGCCGGCCATCGTCGCTGGCGCCGTCGGCGTGGATGTCCAGCAATGGCGCGTGAGCCGTATCCTGCTTTCGGAGTCAGAGCTGGATCATGACGCCGGCGTGGCTTACCAGGTGCTGTACCTGGCCAGGCCCGAGCTGGAGCAGTTGCCGCGCTGAAGGCCACGCGCCATCCACACGATTCATCGGATCTTGATTTCGACGAAGCGCTTGCGTGGCTCGGCCACGCCGCGCTTCTGCGCTACACGAGGATCGCGTGCGCCCTTACCGATGACTTCGATGCTCAAGGCCTTGACGTCCGCACGCTGCAGTTCGCGCTTGATCAAGCGGGCGCGCGGGCAGGCTCCCGAGGAAGTCGGCGTAACGTTTTTCGACCTCGGGCTTGGTCAGCACCTGGGGCTTGTCGATCGTGCCCCGGGTCGTTTCCACCGAGGCATAGGGTGTGTCCAGAGCAGTTTGACCCGTGGCGGTCTTGACCACGATACTGCTGGCCGAACCGTCGGCCTGTGGCAACGGAAAGGATGCTCTCCTGACGCGGACAGCGCCAATGACAACGGCCCGGTCGCGCAAGCGACCGGGCCGTCAGGCAAGGCTGGAACGACTGTCGGGAATCAGGACTTGCGGCGACGCAGGCCTGCCAGACCCAGCAGGCCGGCACCGAAGATGGCCAGCGAAGCCGGTTCCGGGATGTTGTTGAAGTCAGTGATACCGGATTCGTTGTTGATCGCGATGGCAGTGAAGGAGCCGGCGCAACCATTGGCGGCACCGCCGGTGGCCGGGTTGGTATTGCCGTTGCAGGTCAGGCCTTGCGAGGTGTTGTTGAAGGCGCTGAAGGCGAACTGGTAGAACGGATCAGGCGAGGTGAAGAACAGCTGGCCAGCGGCAGTCAGCGCGAAGTTGGTGTTGATGTTCTGGAACGCGCCACCCAGCGCATCGATACCGGCAGCACCCGCAAACACCTGGTTGACCGTACCCAGCAACACCTGGCTGCCCACGGAGGTCACGGAAGCGTTGCTGCTGACGGTGGCCTTGTTATAGATGTTGTCATTGCCCGGATCGGCCCACAGGCTCAGCGTGATCGAGGAGACCGAGCAGCTCACACCCGGTGCCAGGAAGGAACCGCAAGTGAAGTTCTGGGTAAAGGTGGCGTAGATGCCGTAGTCGAAGTTGGCGCGGGTGATGACTGCACTGATACCCGTATCGTTCAGGCTGAAGGCGGTGAAGTCAATATAACCGACACCCGTGTAGGTGAAGGTGCTGCCATTGCCGGTGTAGCTGATGCGGGCCGACGACACGCCATTCATCGCGTCTGCGGTGAAGGTGCTGCCTTGCGTGGACAGACCGTTGCTGTTCGGATTGACGGTGAAAGTCGGGAGGGCGTGAGCCGCGGCAGCTGCCACAGTCATGACAGCCCCAACGGCGAGGGAGCGCAGAGTCTTAGTGCTGATCATAGTAATCTCCAGATGAGGACGCAAATACGTGAGATTTGAGTATCGGATATGAAAAAGACAACCCAATCAAGGCATTTAGCGCTGCGACAGCCCTTGCCAAAAATTTACTTTATCCCGCGATAAAGTGCCGATTAAACATTAAACTCTTCTTACCGTTTGAATAGCAGCGTGTTTAACGACGACGCAACGTAATAAGCAATCAACATGCCAGTGATTTTTTCCAATTTAAAATCAAAGACTTATTAAAATCATCGCGGTGAAATCTTGGATTTTTGGTCAGAAATGTAAGAAAAATCGACAAGATCAAATTGCACCAGTTGCACCTATTCATTCATTGGGAATCAATACCATGCCAAATGCACAATTGTTAGGAACAGTAGTGCGTGAGATTTTCTCGCGCGAGAAGAGCCCAAGGCTCACCGAACCCGACCTTGTGATGGACGATCCCGACAATGTTGCTGCCTATGTCGAGGCCGGACGTGAGCATGCCGTGATGGCACCCGTCTACCTGTTTCACTGCGCCAACATCTGCGAAGTGATCCGACCGGGCGATACGGTGGTCGACCTGGCCTGCGGGCCGGCCAACCAGTTGGCCATGGTGGCGCGATTGAACCCCGATATCCGCTTCATCGGGGTCGATCTGTCCGAACCGATGCTGGAGAACGCGCGCGCGCTGGTGGTCAGCATGCAACTGAAGAACGTCGAATTCCGACACGGCGACATCACCGACCTCGGCAGTTTCGCAGACGCCTCGGTGGACGCCGTGATGTCGACCATGGCGCTGCATCACCTGCCCACGGTGAACATGCTGTGCCAGACCTATGCCGAGGTGGCGCGTATCCTCAAGCCGGACGGCGGGGTGTACATGGTCGATTTCGGCCACCTCAAGGCGGAGCGCTCGATCAACTATTTCGCCTACCAGTACGCAGACCGGCAACCGGCGCTCTTCACCGAGGATTACTACAACTCGCTACGCGCGGCTTTCTATCCGGAAGACTTCCGCCAGGCCGTGAAGCCGTTGGCGGGGCGGGCGCGCCTGTACTCGACCGGTCTGCTCAAGTTCATGATGGCGCTCAAGAGCGCCCCGCGGCGCGGTGAGGCGCCCGAGTTGAAGGCACAATTGGCCACGCTCAAGCGCAACCTACCGGAATGGCACAAGGCCGATATCGCCGATCTGATCCGCCACTTCCGCATGGGTGGCATGAGTTGCTCCCTGCTGGATTAGGGAGCCAGGGAGCTAAGGAGCGCTGTCGCTGTCCGGTCGGTAAAGCAGTTGTTCCACCGGCAGCCGCTCCGAGCGGGCAGTGGGTGCCGGGCCGGCACCCAGCCGGCCCATGTAGACGGGGGATAGCTGGTCATTGAAGATCAGGGCCGAGGCATCCTGCTCAAGCCGGCGCGCGCGCTCCTGCAGAGCCGGCAGGCGCGTGAAGGAGCGGCCCTCGCGGACATATCTGGAGAAGATCAGGGGCGTCAGTTCCGGCTGCATCACCAGGCCAAGGTGGGTCGCGGTCAGCCAGAAGCGCTGCACGGCGCGACCTGCCGCCACATAGTCGTCGATGCCCTGCGGGGCGCGCCGGGCCTTGAGCACGAAGTGAGCGGCGCAGGCCAGGCCCGGCACCAGATCCATCTGCAGGCGCGGAGCCCAGGTCCCCATCAGCGTATTCATCGTCGACAAACGCTCCCAGCTCACCATGGCCCATTTCATCAGCTTGAGGGTCATCTTGTCCACGCCCAGGGCCTGGTCCGGCACCTTGTCGGGACTGCGGCTGGCGTTCCAGTGGATGATGCGGCGATGGACCTCGTAGGCCTCGGGCATGGTCAGGCGCAGCTTGGCATTGTTGAACATCAGCCATGCAGTCTTGAGCTTGGGGCCGAAACCCTCGATCCAGTCGATCGTGTAGTCCGGGCCGACAGCTGCCTCCAGCGCTTTCTTTTCGTCCTCGCGCAGGGGGCGGGTGTGCATCGGGCGTCGCTGCACGCTGCGCTTTTCGATGGCATCGAGCAGGAGGCTGGGCGCGATCCCGGGATCGTGCGAGAAACGGAGATCGAACAGGGGCGTCTCGACCGGGCTGTCCGGGCGCCGCGAGCAGGTCGTGCGCAAGCCCTGGGCGCTGGCGGCGATGGTGATGGTTTCCAGCAGGGCGCCCACCGAGATCTGGCTGGGGTGACCGTCCAGGTCGTAGACGGTGTCGGCGCGGGTGTCGTAGGCGTGCACCACCAGATGGTCGGGCGCGACCACTTCGAAGCGCCAGCACTGGGTGTTGTCGCCGCTGGGCGCCCAACGTGCCAGATCCAGGATGCGGTAAATGGAAGGGGGGATGTCCACCTTGCTGGCCTCGCTACCGCTTGCCGTCGGAGTCGCGCCGGCCAGGGCGCTGCGCATCTGCTTGCCGGCGATGGCGATCATCAGGCGGTGCAGTGGGTGGCGGTTGCCGCCGGGACGCCAGGTGCGCACCAGCTTGTTGCGATAGGCGTCGAACTGCACACCATGCGGCGCGGCCAGGACCTTGCCGCGCCCGAGCAGGATCTTCAAGGCCTCGGTACCGACCACACCCGCGCACAACTGGCAGGCCATCATGGTCGACGGGCCGCGCCGCTCGGCAAAGTTCACCGACTCCGGCACCACCAGGTAAGGGCGGTGCAGGCCGGCAGGAGCCAGACCCACCACGAAGCGGATGGCCTTGTCGAGATCGGACAGATCGCCCCACTGAAAATACTCTTCGAAGCTCATCCCGCCCGGCAGGAAATTGAGCAGAGCCGCTCCCATGCCCAGGGGCGCCGCGGTGGTCGCCGGGATGCGCAGCTCGGCGCACATGGCGAAGGTCTGCTGACGCGCATCGAAAGCAAAGAAGTCCAGGGCATCCACATACAGATCGACCCCGGTCAGGAATTCGCGCAGGTTGTTCTGGTTGACCCCCTCGGGGAAGATCTTGATCTCGATCTCGGGATTGATGTCACGCGCCATGCGCGCCAGCACTTCGGACTTGGGCTGGTCCACGGTCGACATCATGGCTCCGACCTGGCGGTTGAAGTTGTGGATGTCGAAGGTATCGAAATCGGCGATGTGGAATTTGGTGATCCCCAGGCGTGCCAGGGTCAGCAGGTGGACTCCGCCGACGCCGCCACCGCCGGCGATGGCAACCCGTTTGTTGCGCAGGATTTGCTGTTCCTGCGGGGTCACCCAGCCAATATTGCGTGAGAACGCCTTTTCATAGCTAAAAGAAATGCTCATCGATGGAGGGGAGGGCGTAAGAGGGGTTGAGGAGGTCAGGCGGCGTGCAGTTCATCCATGCGCATGAGGCGATTGATGATGCCGTATTCCTCACGCGGGGAGAAGAAATAGGGATAGAACGAACGCTCTGTGGTGCCGCCTTCGGCATCGAAGGTACCGCCATATTTCTCGATCTGCTTGGTCACGTACTCGAAGTTCACGCGCAGCAGGTAGGCCGGTGCATTCACGCGCGGATTGATCTTCAGCTCGCCTTCCTGCTCGAAACCCAGCATGCGCTCGTAGAAACGGCGATGGCGCGGATTGACTTCGATGACGATGTCGGTGCAATCGTAGATGTTACGGGCATAGATCACCGCCAGGTGGAACAGATTGGCCAGCGCGTTTTTCGAGCGCACCGAGGGATCGAAGGCGAACTTGGTGAATTCACAGAGGCGGGCACCGCGGCGGCGGTGGACGTCCAGCTCTTCCTTGAAAATCTGGTCGGCCATCAGGCCGATCGGCGAGTCGATCCCGATGGTGAGTGTCCCCACTGTCTCACCCTTGTCCGTGGCGGTCAGGGTAATGCGATTGGGGTCATCAGTGAGCTGGTGGGTACCGGGATAACCCCGCCAGGCGTACATCTTGTTGATCAGCATGCTTGCCGAACTACGCCCGGCCGCCGTGTCGGTCAGTCGTATTCCATACGAATCGCTATTCACGATTACGTCCTCTAATTGTGAGGGCGTCATATTATCGCGCTCATCCAAATCCTGAGCGCCCGATAGGGATAAGTCCGCTCTACCCTCAGGATTCTTGAACTCCGGGAACGCTGTCATCACTGGGTACCCCTATGAGTGGACGTCCTCGGGCTGGTGTACGCCCGCTTGGACGCTCAGTTGGCGGCCGACACATCAGCGTCGGCTTATATTTTCTTCAACTTTGTGGCCCTAATATTAACGATTTAACGACTCTTGATCAACGCACGAGTCAAGGAACCCTGCAAAAGATCAGTTCAGAACCAACACTTTATCGAGATTTCGCACAAGAGCAGGGCAGGAGAGGCCATGGACGCCTGCTCACTCAGGCGAGGTTGCTCGAGAGCATGAGTTTTTCAGATTGCTCTTGAGCAAGGTTGGGATCGTTGGGATGTGCGTCTGACCTGTCTGAGTTAATTGACGATGATTCAGTTTGTCGCATTCGGCGTCGCTGACCAAGAAGACGGTCATCAGGCGCTGCGCGCGCTGGCGGCCGTGCGTTCAAGGGCCAGTACCTGGCCCATCTCCCTTGCCTGCGCCTGGGCGCAGGGTCGCTCCATCTGGTCCTGTTCATACTGGTCCCAGGAGATGGTGCCGCTGGCCAGTTCTCCGAGTGCCTCAACGGCCAGTACACGCACGTGACGCACGCTGACCTCGATCAGGCCGGCTTTCCGGAAGCGGGTGATGAGACGGCTCATGCTTTCATTGGTCAGCCCGAGGAAGAGACCGATATCGGTCCTGCTCATGCGCAACGAGAAATCGGTTGCGGAGTGGCCGCTACGTGAGGAAATGCGCGACAGGTCCAACAGGAAGGAGGCAAAGCGCTGCTCCGACCTGGACTTCAGCAACAGGCTTTGCTGCTGCATCGACGCCACCTCGTTGCTCAGTCGATGCAGGATCTGATGCTGCAGGCTGGGAATCTTTCTCGACAGATATTCCAGCCCGCTGAAGCAGACCTCGCAGATCTGGCTGTCTTCGAGTGCGATCGCATCGACGTCGTAGCGGGAGTGCGATGCGCTCTCCGTTCCCAGCAGGTCACCCACATGGTGGAAGGCGATGACATCCACGCCACCCTGGGCGGACACGCGTACAGTCTTGAAACTGCCCATGCGAATGATGAAGAGCTTGGTGCATTCGTCATGCGCGCGATAGGCAAACTGGCCCCGCAAGACCCTCCGGCGCCGACCCACCAATTGTTCGAATTGTTCGATCTCCGAAGCGCTCAGGTCGCGGGGAAAGCACTGCCGCCGCACGATGCAACTCTTGCACGTCAGAACGGGAAACAATCGGCCGCTGGCGGTGGTGTCGGACTTGCTCATTTCTGGCTCCTGGCTCCTGGCCCCCGGGCGAGTGGTGGCGCGATGGGTGGGGGACCACTTGCGGACGGCAAGAAAAATCCTCGACGAGAGCGCTGTTTCCCTCCGGGCATCACTGGAACGATTCAATGTTCAGTGCACTGGTTTCCTCCGTTTGATTCATCTTAGTAGCGCTGGATGCGATTGAAAGCGGTGGCTTTTGACTGGCATCAATCATTCAATCTAAAGCCATAGAAAATCATGGTATCGGCGGCTAGCAGCGGGCCGGCGGGTAGGGCGCCCTGGCGGCCCATCGTTGGCGCACGCTGAAGTTCGCTCAGGCGACGATGTGATAGCCCGCGTCGACGTACAGGGTGTTCCCCGTGATGACGCTGGAGGAATCGCTGGCCAGAAAGCTGCACAGATCACCGACGTCATCAATATTGGCCAGCCGGCGCATGGGCGAACGGCGCGCCGCATCGGTAAGGAATTCCTCGAAGCAGTGCAGTCCGGACGCGGCCCTGGTGGCCAGCGGACCAGGCGACACGGCATTGACACGGATGCCGGCCGGTCCGAGGTCGCTGGCCAGATAACGGACGCTGGCCTCCAGTGCGGCCTTGACCGGCCCCATCACACCGTAGTTGCTGACGACCTCGTCGGCACCGACATAGCTCATGGTGATCAGGCTGCCGCCATTCTTCATCAGGGGCTGCGCCAGACGGGCCATGCGAATAAAGGAATGGCAGGACACGTCCATCGCCTTGGCAAATCCTTCGGGCGAACAATTCACGACGCGGTCATGCAGGTCCGCCGCCGGTGCATAGGCGATCGAATGCAGGACGAAGTCGAGCCGCCCCCACTGCGTGGTGATCAGTTCGAAGAGTTGCTCCATCTCGCCGGGATGACTGACGTCCAGTTGGCTCATGATGCTGGCCTGCACCTGATCGGCCAGAGGTTCCACATAGCGGCGTGCCTTGTCGTTGAGCCAGGTCACGGCCAGCTCGGCTCCCGCCGCATGCATTGCCCGCGCGCAACCCCAGGCGATGCTGTGCTTGTCGGCAATACCGACCACCAGTCCTCTTTTTCCTTCCAGCAAAAACGGCATCCTGTTTCTCCATGATGTAGGTTCCGGGCGCGTGGTCCCGCTGCCCTGAAGTTGCTCCGCCAAGACGCGGAGGGGTGGTACGGGCACATGGGTGTGCGCCCGCCAGGCTTGCCAGGCGGGCCACCAGGAACCCTCGACAACGGGGGGCTCGGCAGCCCATTGAATTGAGCCGCGCGCAGCGGTGCTCATGCCGTTGCTGGGTTGTCGAGAGATATCGCATGGGCGCTCCGGGAATTTTCCCCGGAGCCAGTGGGTGCCGGGATCGCATTTGGCAACTCTGCTCCATGCTCAGCTTGAGGCTACTGATGTAAGTCAAGGCGCCCAGAAGGGCTAGGAGCTTTCCCCTATTCGAACTTGACTTGCATCAGTTTTGCGCCCCGTGCGATCCGTAAAATCTTCATGTGGATTCCAGACCTTGTCAGGATCTCGGTATTCACCATTGCTCAAGTAGCGCCCGTTTCGGAAAGGAAATCCCATGGCTGCCGCCAATATGGATAAGTACGCCGACCTCTGGCTGGTCTGGGCCAGCCATCAAATCGAGTCGGGTGTCGAACTTGGCGCCGGCACGCTGGAATGCCTGAGCAAGATCTATGACCTCGACACCAATTTCCTGCGTCAAGAAACAGGTAATGCGATCTTGCTGGCCAAGCAATGCGTAGAGGCGAGAACGCCGGTGGAAGCTGCCTCGATGGTGGCCGAACGCTGGCGCGGTGGGCTGCAGGAAAGCGCGGCCTTTGCCGGGCAGTTGGGTAAGCTGCTCGGCGATGTCACGGTCAAACTGAATCATTCGCTGCAACAGCGGATGGTCGAGATGAACAAGGAGTGCGCCACTTGCGTGCACAGCGCCGGTGATCATCACCTGGCCGGCAATGGAGATCTGTCTCACCTGTTCGAGAAGAGCCTCCAGGAGATGCCGGGCATGTTCGGCAAGATGATGGAAAGTGGCAAGCAGATCAGCGAAGCCTGGAGCGATAGCCTCAGACACGTCGCACCGCAGATGCTTGCCGCAGCCGCTGTTGCCAATGACCAGCACGCCAGGAAATCGGCCGGCAAGACCGCCAAGGCCGGATCCTGATGGGGACACGGTCCAATCCGGGAGATTCCTCGATGAGCATCTGCAAAAAATCCTTGTTCCCACCGATGGGCCGACGCTGGCCGGAAAAGCCGTCGAAGCGGCCATCCGGTTCGCCAGCGAAAACGGCAGCAGTCTGGTGGGCCTGTCGGTGGCGGAGGATACCGGTTCCGGTCTTTCGCCAGGCCGCCCGCTTGCGCAAGCCGGCGGGCATGTTGACGCTTCTCGAAGGAGCAGGATGATGAAAAGCGACCATCAATTGAGGCAAGAAGTCATGGACGAACTGTCCTGGGATACGGCCTTCGATGACAATCGCATCGGCGTGGAGGTGGTCGACGGGATCGTGACGCTGACCGGTCATCTTTCCAGTTATGCGCAAAAGTACGCCGCCGAACGCGCAGCCTTGCGGGTGGGCGGTCTCAAGGGCCTGGCGGTAGAAATCGACGTTCGACTGCCCGGGGCGAGCCAGAGACTGGATAGCGAAATCGCGGCATCGGCCAGGAACGCGATCGAATGGAACGTTGTACTACCCAGAGAAGGCATCCAGATCAAGGTGGAAAATGGCTGGATCACCTTGTCAGGCCAGGTCGAATTTGACTACCAGCGCGAAGCTGCCGAGCAGTCGCTGAGGAATCTGTTCGGCCTGATCGGGATCAGCAACCAGATCAAGGTACAAGCCCGCGCCGTGCCGCGAGACATCAAAAGCAGCATTGAGGCGGCCTTGCAGAGACGGGCACATGTCCAGACCAAGGCCTTGTACGTGACCGTCAATGACAGGGTGGTGACGCTCACGGGAATGGTGAGCTCCCTTGCTGAACGGCAAGAGGCTTGCCGGGCGGCGCTGCATACGCCGGGGGTGGAACGGGTCATCGACGATATCGTGGTGGTTTAAGACCTTCTGCTGGCGTGGAGACAGGGACTGCCGCGCTGAGCGCTGTGAGCCTTGAGGCAAATTTTCGGATATCAGCGTAAAAGCAACCAATCCGTCCTATGGATGCTGGGCACGGCGTCCCACTTGGGATTGGGTTTCAAAGGCATTGATCGTCGAATTACAACCCGAAGAGGACGTAAATCTTTCTTCACAACGAATCGTCTCCGCCGGAATGCGCGTGGCCCCGTCATGCGGGAAATTTCTCGTTCTTCTCGACTGCGCTCACGCAGTGGATTCATGGAATTATAGTCTTCCGATTTACATCAAACTTTTGCGGTGTCGGTGCTCAATTCACAGCGTCATCCCTTGTGCCTGCTCTCTTAAACGCCCCACACAGCTCCGCGAGTGGGCATCGCCGACCGCCAGGAGAGGCCTCATAGTGTCGCGTCCCGCAATTACCTTCGGATGCGCGGCATATGTCTATGTCGCCATGCGTAAGCGTATCCCTCATGTGAAGTAGCTGCCAGTACCAATGAGCGTTTCAAAGGCCTGCTCTACCTCCGGCGGAAGGCCAGTTAGTTGACCATCACGAACCCGCTGGAACGTTTTCGCGTTGACTGCGGGAATCCTCGACATGTCTTCCTTAAGAGGCATGTACGATTTGCCGAGCACAATCAACTGCCGAACACAGCTCCTGAATTTCAGACTCGATTACGGCTGCCAATTTTCTTGAGTGGTCAAGTTCTGTGTATCCGTGCGCATTGAAGTATTCCACATCAAGAGCTGCTTCAAGCTCTTCGCGGTCGTCTTTGCCGAGTCCTGGGGTACCCGCTGCTGCTGGCGCGCAATGGCCAAGCGGCAGGGCGGGCGTGAGGGCCGCGAAGATCTCAGCACGGCCGGCACCAGTGCGCTCACGGCGTGGACCGTCGGTTACTTTGCCGCGAGCAGGTGCTGCAGCACCGGCAGGAGGCTCTCGGGCTCCGGACGGCGGGTGTAGTCGGGGTTGACCTCGGCATAGGCGATCACGCCATCCTGGCCGATGACGTAGCGCGCGGGCATCGGCAAGGTCCAGGCCGGGTCGTCGTTGAACGCAGGCAGATCGTTCTTCAGGTTCTTGTACAGCTCGATCAGGTAGTCCGGCAGGCTGAAGCGCAAGCCGAATGCGGCCGCCACCTGATTGCGTACGTCGCTCAGGATCGGGAAGTCGAGCTTGTTCTGGCGCTGGGACTTGCGGCTGTTCGGAGCGGTCTGCGGCGAGATGGCCACCAGGTTCGCGCCCAGTTCCTGGAAACGCGACAAGGATTCCTGCAAGGCCTGCAATTCGAGGTTGCAGTAGGGGCACCAGACGCCGCGATAGAAGCTGATCACCAGCGGCCCGCGGGCAAGCAGTTCGGCCGACGAAACGGCCTTCCCGTTCGGGTCGGCCAGGGAAAATTCCGGCGCACGGTCGCCAGCCTTGAGCGCACGGCCGGCTTGACCGGAAGCGATCAGTTCGGCGGTGGCGCGCTCCATCACGGGATGAATCTCGGGAGGGGCGAAGTAGGGGGCTTTGCCGCCCTTGAAGTCCGCTTTGAAGGCATCGAGTTTGTCTTGCAGTGTCATGATGGTTTTTCCTTTGAAGGTGGTTGGCAGATCGTGTGAACGGGTCAACTGCAGCCGGCATCGTCAAGCTGGCGGCTGCAGCGACTCCACCCGGGCTATGGCACGCTGTACTGCCGGGCGTTGCGACATCGTGGCAAACCAGCGCACCACATGCGGGCTGGCCTCCAGATCGACCCCGGCAAACTGGCGGCGCCAGATCCAGCCGAAATGGGCGATGCCGGCGATGGAATAGCTGCTGCCGGCGACGAAGGGGTGCTGCGCCAGCAGACGGTCGAGCACGGCCAGCGTACGCAATGCCTCCCCGTGAAAACGTGCAATCGCATGGGGCAGCGCTTCAGGCGCAAGCTTCCGGAAATAGCCCGCCTGCCCGAAAGCCGGACTGAGCGCGGAAGCGTGAAAGAAAAGCTGCTCGAAGACGCGGGCGCGTTCCACCCCATGCACGGGGAGCAAGGCCCCGTGCCGTTCAGCCAGATAGTGGAGCTGATACATGGTGCATCCTCAAGTAGGGTGGCGAGGGCTGGCCGTGCTTACAACGAAGGCGCGGCCGGGAAATCGACCGGCACCTGGGTCAGTGCATGCAGGTAGTTGGTGATGATCTTGTCGCCGATCACCATCACGACATCGACCAAGTTGCCCTCCGAATAGCCGGCCGCGAAGAAGGCCTCCACCAGCGCAGGCGCGGCATGGCCGCGGTGTTCGGCAGCGCTCTTGACCAGGCGGGCCAGCGCATCCAGGCGGGCGTCAAAGGCGGCGCCACCTTTGCGGATCGCAATGATCTGCTCGGGCGTGAAGCCGACCATGCCACCCAGCACCGTGTGCGCGGCCAAGCAGTAGACACATTCGTTGACCTGGCTGACAACCAGGTTGATGACTTCGCGCTCCTTGGCCGTGAGCGAGCTCTTGCCGTTTTGCAGCGTCAGGTAATTGCCTAACGCATGCTCCGAGTGCGCGAACGTCGCGTACAGGTTGGGGACCATGCCCAGGCCCTTGCGAAGGGTGTCGAAGATGGCCTGGTTGGCAGGGGAAACGGTAGCGGCGGTCGGGATGGTGAAGGTGTTCATGGGATGTCCTCGTGGATTCAATAAAAGGTTGCGACAGGGCGAACTATGGGCGCCTTGAACGCGCCGGGGTAGCCGGCCGGATGGCATAGGCTTTATTCCTGCGAACGCAGAAGTGGCGGTCAAGGCGCGGGTAGAGCGGCAGCGCGCATATAATTCATTCCTTCACGGAATACTCAAGCGCACGCGTGGCGCCTGCCAAAGGAATGCAATGGACCGACTCGCCCTGATGGAAACCTATGTCTGCACAGTGGAAACCGGCTCGTTCTCGGCGGCGGCACGGCGCCTGCAGGTAGGGCAGCCCGCCGTCTCCAAGGCCATCGCGCAACTGGAAGAGCGGCTACAGGCGCGGCTGCTGTTGCGCTCCACCCGTGGCTTGACGCCCACCGAAGCCGGGCAGGCCTACTACGAGTCGGCCAAACGCGCCATCGCGATGGCCGACGAGGCCGACAGCGTGGTGCGGGGTGTCAGCGCCGAGCTGGTGGGCAAGCTGCGCGTCTCGGCGGCGGTCACCTTCACGCGGCTGCATGTGATTCCCCATATCAAACGTTTCATGGAGCGCCATCCACAGCTGGAGATCGAAGTGGTGCTCGACGACCGCCATATCGATCTGCTGGAGAACGGCATCGACATCGCGCTGCGTATGGGCAATCTCGGCGATTCCTCGATGACGGCGCGCAGGCTCGCCACCGGGCGCCGCATGGTGGTGGCCACGCCCGCTTACCTGGCGCAGCGTGGCGTGCCACAGATGCCGGCCGACCTGGTGCATCACGAGGCCGTGGTTTACCTGTCCGATGCCGGTGGCGCGACCACCTGGTCATTCGAACGGGACAGCGCCGAGGTCTCGGTCACGGTCAGCGGGCACTTGCGCGTGAGCGCGGCCGAGGGCGTGCGGGCAGCCGTCTGCGCGGACGTGGGCGTGGCTATCGTCTCCGAATGGATGTTCGCCCCTGAGCCTGTCTCTTATACACATCTCCGAGCCCACGAGACTCCGTTATGTATCGCGTATGCCGTCTTCTGCTTGAAAAGGGGGGGGGGGGGGGGGGGGGGGGGGGGGGGGGGGGGGGGGGGGGGGGGGGGG
>NZ_JAELUH010000331.1 GCF_016429215.1 Herbaspirillum sp. ASV7
GGCCGAATTGCGGGCCGGCTATCCGATGCGCGGTGGCGGCGACGACCCCACGCTCTTTGCCATCCAGGCCGGCAAGCCGCCCATGATCGCAGAGGATTGCACCCTGGCCCCCTGCAGCGCCCAGGGCCTGTCTCTTATACACATCTGACGCTGCCGACGATACACTACAAGTGTAGATCTCGGTGGGCGCCGTATCATTAAAAAAGGGGGGGGGGGGGGGGGGGGGGGGGGGGGGGGGGGGGGGGGGGGGGGGGGGGGGGGGGGGGGGGGGGGGGGGGGGGGGGGGGGGGGGGGGGGGGGGGGGGGGGGGGGGG
>NZ_JAELUH010000332.1 GCF_016429215.1 Herbaspirillum sp. ASV7
CCCCCCCCCCCCCCCCCCCCCCCCCCCCCCCCCCCCCCCCCCCCCCCCCCCCCCCCCCCCCCCCCCCCCCCCCCCCCCCCCCCCCCCCCCCCCCCCCCCCCCCCCCCCCCTTTTTAATGCTCCGGCGCCCACCGAGATCTACACTTGTAGTGTATCGTCGGCAGCGTCAGATGTGTATAAGAGACAGGTCCTACACCACCACCACCCTCGGCGGCATCATTCCCCTCGGCGCGCCTGGTGGCCTGGGCCAGCGTTTGGCCAGCGGCTTCGTGTCCGGTGCCACCACCGGCGAGGTCTCGCGCCAAGCGATGAAC
>NZ_JAELUH010000333.1 GCF_016429215.1 Herbaspirillum sp. ASV7
ATCGACGTGGTCACCGCCCTGCACGCCTGCGACACCGCCACCGACGACGCCATCCATTTCGCCCTGGCCAAGCAGGCCCGCTTCATGGTGCTGGTGCCGTGCTGCCAGGCCGAGGTGGCCTCGGTGCCTGTCTCTTATACACATCTGACGCTGCCGACGATACACTACAAGTGTAGATCTCGGTGGTCGCCGGGTGATTAAAAAGGGGGGGGGGGGGGGGGGGGGGGGGGGGGGGGGGGGGGGGGGGGGGGGGGGGGGGGGGGGGGGGGGGGGGGGGGGGGGGGGGGGGGGGGGGGGGGGGGGGGGGGGGGGGG
>NZ_JAELUH010000334.1 GCF_016429215.1 Herbaspirillum sp. ASV7
CGAGCGCCGCCACGACTTCAAGCGCGCCGGGCTCTATCTCGGCTCCTGCTGGTCCGAGAGCGAGGAAGGGACGTGCGGCGTGGCCTCGGTGCTGCAGGATGCGTTGCCGATCACGGTGCACAAGACCTGTCTCTTATACACATCTGACGCTGCCGACGATACACTACAAGTGTAGATCTCGGTGGTGGCCGGATCAGTAAAAAGGGGGGGGGGGGGGGGGGGGGGGGGGGGGGGGGGGGGGGGGGGGGGGGGGGGGGGGGGGGGGGGGGGGGGGGGGGGGGGGGGGGGGGGGGGGGGGGGGGGGGGGGGGGGGG
>NZ_JAELUH010000335.1 GCF_016429215.1 Herbaspirillum sp. ASV7
GCAAGGCCGGTCTGGTGGCCGCTGCGGGCTTCAGCTCGGGATTGATCTTCCATACCCTGTTGGCGGTGCTGGGCTTCGCTGCCCTGATCAAGGCCTATCTACGCCTGTCTCTTATACACATCTGACGCTGCCGACGATACACTACAAGTGTAGATCTCGGGGGGCGCCGGGTCATTAAAAAGGGGGGGGGGGGGGGGGGGGGGGGGGGGGGGGGGGGGGGGGGGGGGGGGGGGGGGGGGGGGGGGGGGGGGGGGGGGGGGGGGGGGGGGGGGGGGGGGGGGGGGGGGGGGG
>NZ_JAELUH010000336.1 GCF_016429215.1 Herbaspirillum sp. ASV7
CCCCCCCCCCCCCCCCCCCCCCCCCCCCCCCCCCCCCCCCCCCCCCCCCCCCCCCCCCCCCCCCCCCCCCCCCCCCCCCCCCCCCCCCCCCCCCCCCCCCCCCCCCCCCCTTTTTAATGACCCGGCCCCCACCGAGATCTACACTTGTAGTGTATCGTCGGCAGCGTCAGATGTGTATAAGAGACAGGGTTAAAATTGTGCCTTTGCGATTTTATCAAACGGATCACCCTCGATGGCAGTCGTACACAAAACCGTCCTGATCAACTATAGCGCGGAGCAGATGTTCAACCTGGTCGATCGGGTCGAGGATTATC
>NZ_JAELUH010000337.1 GCF_016429215.1 Herbaspirillum sp. ASV7
CCCCCCCCCCCCCCCCCCCCCCCCCCCCCCCCCCCCCCCCCCCCCCCCCCCCCCCCCCCCCCCCCCCCCCCCCCCCCCCCCCCCCCCCCCCCCCCCCCCCCCCCCCCCCCCTTTTTAATCATCCGCCCACCACCGAGATCTACACTTGTAGTGTATCGTCGGCAGCGTCAGATGTGTATAAGAGACAGGTACTGACGGGGCCGAAGGCTTCCAGCTCGTGCACCGAGCTGCCGGCGGCGGTATCACGCGCCAGCAGCAGGGTCGGCGCGAAGAAGGCGCCCTCGCCTACGCCCTCGCCTTGCGGTGCGAAGGCG
>NZ_JAELUH010000338.1 GCF_016429215.1 Herbaspirillum sp. ASV7
ATGCTACTGATCGTGAAGTCGTGGTCCTGGGGGAGGATGGCCTGATCGTCGAGCTCACGCAGGCGGGGCGGACCAGCCGTACCAAGCTGGACCTGGTAACGCTGCATGGCACGCGCATCGCATATCCTGTCTCTTATACACATCTGACGCTGCCGACGATACACTACAAGTGTAGATCTCGGTGGTGGCCGTATGATTAAAAAGGGGGGGGGGGGGGGGGGGGGGGGGGGGGGGGGGGGGGGGGGGGGGGGGGGGGGGGGGGGGGGGGGGGGGGGGGGGGGGGGGGGGGGGGGGGGGGGGGGGGGGGGGGGGGG
>NZ_JAELUH010000339.1 GCF_016429215.1 Herbaspirillum sp. ASV7
CCCCCCCCCCCCCCCCCCCCCCCCCCCCCCCCCCCCCCCCCCCCCCCCCCCCCCCCCCCCCCCCCCCCCCCCCCCCCCCCCCCCCCCCCCCCCCCCCCCCCCCCCCCCCTTTTTTAATGATCCGGCCCCCACCGAGATCTACACTTGTAGTGTATCGTCGGCAGCGTCAGATGTGTATAAGAGACAGATACGGCGCTGTCTGCGCATGCCTTCGATACCCGTAGCGCCTTGCTCAATGCCGCCGCGTTCGGGCTGCTGATCCTGGCCATCGGCGAAGGCGCGCACCAGGCCCAGGCCAGCGTGGTCGCCCTGGA
>NZ_JAELUH010000340.1 GCF_016429215.1 Herbaspirillum sp. ASV7
CCCCCCCCCCCCCCCCCCCCCCCCCCCCCCCCCCCCCCCCCCCCCCCCCCCCCCCCCCCCCCCCCCCCCCCCCCCCCCCCCCCCCCCCCCCCCCCCCCCCCCCCCCCCCCTTTTTTAATGCTCCGGCCACCACCGAGATCTACACTTGTAGTGTATCGTCGGCAGCGTCAGATGTGTATAAGAGACAGGCCGCGCGCTGGCCGGAGCCTCGGGCAACACCGCGGCGCGCATCTTCGCCGCATCGCTGGAGGCGGAACTGGTTTCCATCGCCGGAGTCTACCGAACCTTCGAGAACGGTCACGCACCCGAGCTCG
>NZ_JAELUH010000042.1 GCF_016429215.1 Herbaspirillum sp. ASV7
CGCCACCGGCGCCCAGGTCACGGCCATGCCCTGGCTGGACGGCATCAACCGCACCCGCCGCGTGCCGCGCCTGGAAACCCTGCGCCAGGTCTTCACCTCCTGGAACGTGATCGGCGTGGCCCTGGGCTATGGCTGCATGATCGGCATCGCCAACATCTTCATGTCGTGGATGCCGACCTACCTGGTCACGGTCAAGGGCTTTGCCTCGGTCAAGATGGGCTTCCTGGCGTCTGCCCCCTTCATCGGCGCGGTGGCCGGCAACATGCTGGGCGGGGTGATTTCCGACCGGCTCCTGGGCGGTCGTCGCAAGCCGATGATGCTGCTGGGTGCGCTGGGTACGGCAGCGATGACGCTGCTGCTGGTGGAGGCCCCGGACAACGTCGCCTACCTGGGCGCGCTGCTGATGCTCTCCGGGCTGGCGCTGGGCATCGGCTTTGCCGGCTACTCCGCCTATCCCATGGGATTGGCCACCAAGGCCACCTACCCGACCGCCTTCGGCATCGTCAATTCGCTGGGCCAGATCGGTGGCGCCTGTGCCCCGCTGGCGGTAGGCATGCTGCTGGACCGCTACGACTGGACCAGCGTCTTCCTCTACATGGTCGGCACCTCGCTGCTGTGCCTGGTGCTGCTCTTGAGCGTGGTGGAGCCGATCACGGTGAGGAAGGCGGGGGAGGCGGACTAGGCCAGCGCTGCTACGCTGGCTTGCGCCAGGAGAGATCGGCCCGCCATCGCGCGGGCCTTTCTTTTTATGGTGATTAATATCTTAAAGATATTAATTCGCATCGAATTATATATTGGACAAATGGTAGAGCCAGGGGCACTCTTATCGTCCCATTTTGTCCCATTTTCCCTAAGCAGCCCTGAGGAGACACCCACCATGCCGACCTATCGTTCCTATACCACCACCCAAGGCCGCAACATGGCCGGCGCACGTGCCCTGTGGCGCGCCACCGGCATGAAGGATGGCGACTTCACCAAGCCCATCATCGCCGTGGTCAACTCCTTCACCCAGTTCGTGCCCGGTCACGTCCACCTGAAGGACCTGGGCCAGCTGGTGGCACGCGAGATCGAAGCCGCCGGCGGCGTGGCCAAGGAATTCAACACCATCGCCGTCGATGACGGCATCGCCATGGGCCACGACGGCATGCTGTACTCGCTGCCCTCGCGCGACCTGATCGCCGACTCGGTCGAATACATGGTCAACGCCCACTGTGCCGACGCCATGGTGTGCATCTCCAACTGCGACAAGATCACCCCGGGCATGCTGATGGCTGCCATGCGCCTGAACATCCCTGTGGTCTTCGTCTCCGGCGGCCCGATGGAAGCCGGCAAGGTCATCAAGACCGTCAACGCCGACAAGAAGGTCATCAAGCTGGACCTGGTCGACGCCATGATCCAGGCCGGCGACAAGAACATCTCGGACGCCGACGTGGCCGAAGTGGAACGCTCGGCCTGTCCGACCTGCGGTTCCTGCTCGGGCATGTTCACCGCCAACTCGATGAACTGCCTGACCGAAGTGCTGGGCCTGTCGCTGCCGGGCAACGGCACCATCGTCGCCACCCACGCCGACCGCAAGGAGCTGTTCCTGCGCGCCGGCCGCCTGATCGTCGAACTGGCCAAGCGCCACTACGAGCAGGACGACTACTCCATCCTGCCGCGCAACATCTGCACCAAGGAAACCTGGGAAAACGCCATGACCCTGGACGTCTCCATGGGCGGCTCCACCAACACCGTGCTGCACCTGCTGGCCGCAGCCCACGAAGCCAAGGTGGAATTCACCATGGCCGACATCGACCGCATCTCGCGCAAGGTGCCCTGCCTGTGCAAGGTCGCGCCGATGACCAACAAGTACCACATCGAAGACGTGCACCGTGCCGGTGGCATCATCTCCATCCTGGGCGAGCTGGCGCGTGCCGGCCTGCTGGATACCTCGCGTCCCACCGTGCATAGCAAGACCCTGGGCGAAGCCATCGAGAAATTCGACATCCGCGTCTCCAGCGACCCGGCCGTGCACAAGCTGTTCCGCGCCGCTCCGGGTGGCGTGCCCACGCAGGTGGCGTTCTCGCAGGAAGAGCGCTTCCCCGACAGCGACCTGGACCGCGCCAACGGCTGCATCCGCGATCGCGAGCACGCCTATTCGCAGGACGGCGGCCTGGCCGTCCTCTACGGCAACATCGCCGAGAAGGGTTGCATCGTCAAGACCGCTGGCGTGGATGAAAGCATCCTCAAGTTCTCCGGCACCGCCCGCGTGTTCGAGAGCCAGGACGCCGCCGTCGAAGGCATCCTGGGCGACCAGGTCAAGGCCGGTGACGTGGTCATCGTGCGCTACGAAGGCCCCAAGGGCGGCCCCGGCATGCAGGAAATGCTGTACCCGACCTCGTACATCAAGTCCAAGGGCCTGGGCAAGGCTTGCGCGCTGTTCACCGACGGCCGCTTCTCGGGCGGCTCCTCGGGCCTGGTGATCGGCCACGCCTCGCCGGAAGCGGCCGAAGGCGGCGCCATCGGCCTGGTGGAAGAGGGCGACCTGATCGACATCGACATCCCCAACCGCACCATCAACCTGCGCATCTCCGCTGACGACCTGGCCAAGCGCCGTGCCGCCATGGAAGCACGTGGCGAGGCCGCCTGGCAGCCGGGCAACCGCCAGCGCGTGGTGTCGCAGGCATTGCAAGCCTACGCGGCGCTGACCACCTCGGCCGACCGTGGCGCGGTGCGTGACCTGTCGCAGCTGAAGCGTTGATCCGGTCTTCGGACTGGCAAGAAAAAACCCGCGCAAGCGGGTTTTTTTTGTTTCGAAGAGTGCTGGCGCCGCCGTTCAGCGCGCCGGCCGGCTATGGGTAGCAGCAAAGGCCAGCCCTTCCTCGAAGGAGGACAGCAGCATGTCGACCTGGTCCTTGACGCTGGCGGCGGGGGCTTCGTTGTCGCCCAGCGGCGGGCGGATGCTCACCAGCAATGCCTGCGGCAGGCTCTCGCGCAGCAGGGTGACGATGTCCTGCCAGGCCTGCAACTGCTCGCGCGTCGGATAGACCAGGAACACGATGGACACCAGTTCGGCCTTGCTGTTGTCGGGCCGCTCCTGCTGCTGGTCCACGGTGATGCTGCGGGCATCGATGCCATTGACGCGCAGCGCATGCACCAGCAGCTCGCTGAGCAGCTCGTCACGTTCCTGGCTCAGGCCGCAGCACAGCACTACCGAACCTTGCGGCACATCCAGCGATCCCTGCCAGCGTCCCAGCCTTTCCATGCGCAGCGCGCGCAGATGGGCACCTACGCCGCTGTTGAGCAGCGGCACGTCGCGGCGACGACGCAGGCTCCTGGATGCACCAGGGCTTTGCATCAGCGTCTCGGTGAGTTGCGAGATGGTGTTCAAAAGGCGCGTCTGCTGCGCTCCTTCGATACGGCCCTGACGCAGGTCGATCGCCGCCAGCGCCAGCCCCGGCAAGAGGATCTGGTCGCAGTATTTGGCAAAGCTCTGCTTTTGCAGGTGGGTGCGGGCGGCGCGGATGATGGCTTCGGATTCGCCGGCCAGCGCGCGCTGGTAGAAGCGCTCGGCATGGCTCATGTCGGGCGCCTCGCCCAGCAGGATGCTGATCGGTTCCAGCCCGGCCACATGGCGTCCGGCCACCACCAGGCACAGCGTCAGCGGCGTCGACAGCAGCAGCCCGATCGGCCCCCACAGGCTGCCCCAGAACAGCGCCGAGACGATCACCGCCAGCGGCGACAGGCCCGAGCTGTGGCCATAGACGCGCGGCTCGATGAAGTTGGCCACCACCACCTCCAGGCAGAGGTAGAAGGCCAGGAAGGACAGCGCCAGCCACCAGCCCGGATCGATGGCAGCGATGAAGATGGAGATCATCAGGCCCGAGGCCAACGCCCCCAGGTAAGGCACGAAGCGCAGCACGCCGCACAGGCTGCCCCACAGCACCGCGTGGGGAATGCCGGCCAGTGCCAGCACGCTGCCCATGATCAGGCCGAACACCACATTGACCAGGAACTGCGAAAAGAAGAAGCGCGACACCCCCTCGGCCGCATCGCCCAGCGCCTGCATGGTGCGGCTCATCTCGGTCAGGCCGGCCAGGCGGATGACGCGTTCGCGCAGCGACTCCTGCTCCAGCAGGATGAACACCAGCAGTACCAGCACGATGCCGGCCTGGCCGATCGGACCCCAGGCCAGCGAGAACAGGCGCCGGATCGCGCCGCGCACGGTCATGCCGGCATCGGCCGGGGCTGTTGCCACGGGCGGCTGGACGGTGTTGGTGGTGTGGGCGGTTTTCTTGCCGTTGCGGGTCGTGCTCGTCTCGGCGGGGGCGCTCTGCGGGATCACAGCGCTCAGCTCCGCCTCCAGCCGGGCAAAGGGACGTTCGGTCATGGTCCTCACCGCTTCGACCTTGTCCTGGATGGCGTCGCGGTACTGCGGCAGGTCACGGGTGACGCTGACCAGCTGGAAGGCCAGCACCACCGCCAGCGCCACCATGCAGGAGCCCACCAGCAGCACCGACACCAGGGCGGCGGCGGCGCGATTGAGACCCAGGGCGTCGAGCTTCCTGACCAGCGGCAGCAGGATCAGGCTGGCGATGCCGGCCACGGCCAGAGGCGCCAGGATCTCTCGCCCGAAGTAGAGCATGCCCAGTACGACGGCAGCGCCCAGCAGGGTGCCGGAATGGAAACGGGAAAGCGTGGATTTCTTGATGGTCTGCATGGCGTCGGGGGAAGGCGTGGGCAGGGCGAGTATAGCAATTGCTGCGCGGCAGCAGGCGCCTGGCAAGCCGTCCGGGGGGCGCCGACAGATAATTTTTTTGGACCGGCCTGATCCGTTTTCGATCCTGGGGTGTCAAGGAGGGTGAGAACGCGTCTTCTTTGCATCCGGTGCAGGCAGGCGCGTGTTTCGCCTCCTTGTCATTTCATCCAGCACCAACCATCCCGATCCGAAAGGTAAGCATCATGCGGCAGGCCCCGTCCACCAGGCAGTATCCCCGTCTTTCCCCCGAACCGACCGCCATTGCGCAAGCGGTGCGCTGCCTGGCGCTGGGCGCCTTGCTGATGGCACCGGCCGCGTTCGCGCAGAGTACCGGTGAGGGCGACAGCAGCAACAACGGCAACAATGGCAAGGATGGCACCCTGCCGGCCATCACCGTAACCGGGCAGAGCGATAGCGGCCTCAAGCCGGCCTATGCCGGCGGCCAGGTGGCGCGCGGCGGCGGCCTGGGCGTGCTGGGCACGCAGGATGCGCTGGACACGCCCTTTTCCACGCTGAACTACACCGCCGAAGGCATGCGCAACCTGCAGGCGCGCACGGTGGGCGACGTCATCGCCAGCGAATCCTCGGTGCGCAATACCAATGGCGACGGCGGCTTTGGCGACAGCTACCAGATCCGTGGCTTGCCGGTCTCGGTCAACGATACCGGCTTCAATGGCCTGTACGGCCTGGTCTCGCTGGGGCGCATGTCCACCGCCATGCTGGAGCGCGTGGAAGTGCTCAAGGGCCCCGGTACCCTGATGTATGGCATGGGGCCGGCCGGCGGCGTGGGTGGTGCCATCAACCTGGTGAGCAAGCGCGCCACCGCCGAGCCGGTCTCCAGCATCACCGCGACCTATGTGGGCAGCGCCCAGTTCGGCCTGCAGACCGATATCGGTCGCCGCTTCGGTGAGGACAAGGAGTGGGGCATCCGCGTCAACGCCCTCTATGCCGATGGCAAGACCAGCGTGCGCGACAACAACCAGCAGCAGACCATGGGCTCGGTGGCGCTGGACTATACCGGTCGCAAGCTGCGCTGGAGCCTGGATGCCTATACCCAGCATGAGGACACGCGCAACTTCCGCCCGCAGTTCAGCATCGGCACCACCAGCATGCCCAGCGCGCCCGACGGTGATAGCAACCTCTATCCGGGCAACACCCTGCAGCTGGACGACAAGGTGGTGGCAACCCGCCTGGAGTATGACCTGAGCGACCAGCTGACCGCTTACGGCGCCATCGGCTACCACGAGGGCAGCTCGGCGCAGAGCTTCCCCAGCGCCACCATTACCAGCCTGCAGGGCGATACCACGGTACGCAATGGCTACTACGACCAGAAGGTCAGCAGCACCTCGGCCGACGTCGGCCTGCGCGCGCGCTTCGAGACGGCCGGCATCAAGCACACGCTGACCCTGGGCGCCAATACCCTGGACCAGCAGACCGATTACTTCTACTTCGTCAACGCCAGTGGCGTGGCCTCCAATCTCTACAACCCGGTGGCGCTGTCGCCGGTGACCGCTGCACGTGGCGAGCCCACGCCACAGAGCCAGACGCGGCTGACCGGGGTGGCGCTGACCGATACCCTGTCGCTGCTCGATGGCCGCTTGCTGCTCACCGGCGGGCTGCGTCGCCAGCAGGTCTACAGCCACAGTCTCAGTGGTGGCTCCAGCAGCAACAAGACCGGTTATTCGCCGGTGCTGGGCGTGGTGGTCAAGCCGCTGGAGAATCTGTCGCTGTATGCCAACTACACCGCCGGCCTGTCTGCGGGCGGCTTTGCCGGCGCGCAGTATGCCAATGCCGGCCAGGCCTTCTCTCCCTACAAGACCAAGCAATATGAGACCGGCGTGAAGCTCGACTGGGGCCGACTCACCACCTCGGCAGCGGTGTTCCAGATCGAGCGCGCCAACAGTTCCACCGCCGTGGTCGGTTCGCAGACCTTTGCCACCCAGGATGGTCGTGCCCGCGTGCGCGGCCTGGAGCTGTCGGCCTATGGCGAGGCGCAGCGCGGCCTGCGCCTGATGGCTAGCGGCACCCTGTTCGATACCCGCCAGTCGCACACGGTCGGGGGGACCAATGACGGCAAGGAAATCGGTGCAGTCCCGAGTCATAACTTCAACCTGGGGGCAGATTGGGATACCCCGTGGCTGACCGGGCTGGCCCTGAACACCCGCATCATCAACACGGGTTCGACCTGGTACAGCGACGCCAATACCCTCAAGGTGCCCGGCTGGACCCGCGTCGACCTGGGCGCGCGTTACGTCAGCCGCCTGGGCGAGAAGACCGTCACCTACCGCGCCAATCTGGAAAACCTGTTCGACAAGAACTATTGGGTGATGCAGAACGGCTATGCCGGCACCGGCGCGGGACGCATGCTGGTGGTGTCGGCGCAGCTTGATTTTTGATGTTACCTGCGCCGTAACTTGCCGTTCGTCCTGAGTAGCGGCGCAGCCGCGTATCGAAGGCCCACCGTCTGTGTGCCTTCGATACGGCCCTGGCGGGCCTACTCAGTCCGAACGGTATCGGAATGGAATAGAGCGATTCCAGGAATGATTTGCCTGCACCGCTACCTGCCGTTCGTCCTGAGTAGCGGCGCAGCCGCGTATCGAAGGCCCACCGTCTGTGCGCCTTCGATACGGCCCTGTCGGGCCTACTCAGTCCGAACGGTATCAGAATGGAGTAGAGCGATGTCAGCAGGGTTTGACCTCTTCTGCACCATCGATCTCCAGCTCATACAACTCCAGCGGCAAGCCATCCGGATCGGCAAAGAAGGTGAAGCGCTTTTGCGTATATTCATCGATGCGGATGTCTTCCACGGCCACGCCATGTTCTTCGAGATAGCGCTTGGCTGCCACCACGTCGGCCACCGCAAAGGACAGGTGGCGCAGGCCGCAGGCTTCCGGCCGGGAAGGCCGCGCCGGTGGCGAGGGGAAGGAGAACAGCTCGATCTGCGTGCCATCCGGCAGGGCCAGGTCCAGCTTCCAGGACTGGCGGGCTTCGCGGTAGTGCTCGGCCACCACGCGCAAGCCCAGCAGGTCGACATAGAAGGCCTTCGATACCGCGTAGTCGGAGCAGATCAGGGCGACGTGATGGATGCTGTGCAGGTGCATGGCGTTGGGTTCCGTAGCAGGGAGTCGGTTGGAGGCCGGGTGAGCCGCTTGGTTCAGCGCCGCTGTGCGCAGACCGCGCGGACCTTGTCGCGCAGCCAGCGATGGGCCGGATCCAGTTCCACGCGCGGATGCCACATCAGCGAGACGATGATGGGGTCGGTGGGCAGCGGCAACTCGAAGACGTGGATGCCGTTGGCGCTGCGTGACTGTGGCTGCTTGCTGCCACCGTAGAGGAAGGAGCGCGGCACCATGGCCACCAGGTCGGAGGCGCGCACCACCGCCAGCGCCGCCGGGAAGCTGGGGACCACGGCCACCACCTTGCGTTGCAGGCCACGCTCGGTCAGGGCTGCATCGAGCGGGCTGCTGATGCTGCCGCGCGGCGAGGCGCTGACATGCTCGAAAGCGGCGTAGCGCTCCACGCTGACCCGGCGCAGGGCCGCCAGCGGGTGACCCTCGCGTACCGCCCCCACGAAGCGGTCGCGGAACAGGGTTTGCAGCCGCACCTCCGGCCCCATCTCGATGGCGATGCCGATTTCAAGATCCACGCTGCCCTCGCGCAGCGGCAACGGGCTGCGCTCCACCTTGGGCGCAAAGCGTAGCCGCACCAGCGGTGCCTCGGCAGTGACGGCGCTGATCAGCGCGGCGCCGAAGGCTTCCACGAAACCATCGTTGGCGCGCACGATGAAGTCACGTTCCAGGCTGGCCAGCGCCAGCGCCGGCGCCGACGGACGCAATACCGAGCGGGCTTCGTGCACCACATTGCGGGCGCGTTCGCGCAAGCCTTCGGCGCAGGGTGTCAGGACCATCTGGCGGCCGGCGCGCACCAGCAACTGGTCGCCGGTGGCCTGGCGCAGCCGCGTCAGGGTGCGGCTCATGGCCGAGGCGCTCAGGCCCAGGCGGCGCGCCGCGCCAGCCACGCTGGCCTCGGTGATGAGGGCGTCGAGCGCAATGAGCAGGTTCAGGTCGGAATCGGGCATGCGGGCATGCTAGCACGATGGCAGTCATGACATGGCGTTGCGTGCAGTTATCCAATGCAAGCCGTGCGTCTTCCGCCTTGTCTGACGGATCTCTATCGTGAGTCCCTGAACCCCCGAACCCATCTCTGCTCCACTGGACGCCTGCCCCATGGAACTGTTCTCCGACCTCCCCGACGACGAGGGCATGCCCGGCGCGCAACGACGCCGCGCCACGTCAGTGGCCTGAACCTTCCTTGCGCTGCCGGTTGCCTTCAGGTTAATCCTGATTGTGCACAGTTATCCAAGCTCTTACCGTATGAGACTTGAGAAGCCGCCAGTGAGGCGGCCGCGCCACAGCTGCCTGACATAAGGCTGAATGGCGCGGGTCTCTGTCATCATGGCCGTGAATGGCCAATCGGGGAGGGTATATGAAATGGTTCGCTGACATGAAGATCGCCAGTAAGCTGATCTCAGTGTTTTCGCTGGTGGTCATCCTGGTCCTGGGATTGGGCGTGTTTGCCCTGCATCAACTGGGCCGTGTCGACGACACGGCCGAGGATATCGCCACCAACTGGTTGCCCAGCATCCGGGAAACCGGTGCCATCGAGACCCACCTGGCGCGCATGCGCTCCTTCGATCTGCAACACCTGATCGCCAACGACGATGCCGCCCGCAAGGCCGCCGAGACCGGCGCCGCCGCGCAGCTGGAGGCCGCACGCAAAGCCGTCGCCAGCTACGGCACCATGCTCTCGGAGCCGGAGGAAAAGGAGCTCTATCCGCAGATCGCCAAGGACGTCGATGTCATCGCCGCCGAGCACGCGAAGCTGCTGCAATTGTCCACGACCAACAAGAAGGACGAGGCCATGGCCGTGTTCTGGGGCGCGTTCTCCACCAGCTATCTGGATGCCCTGAAGAAGCTCGATGTGCTCATCGCCGTCAACAACAAGGGCTCGGAAACTTCCCACGCCACGGCTATCCAGACTTATCAGTTCTCGCTGTATTCGATTACTGCCACGCTGCTGGCCTGTGCGGTCCTCTCGATGTTGCTGGCGGTGCGGGTCGCTCGCCTGGTCTCGCGCCCGCTGGCTGCGGCCGTGACCGTGGCCCGCCAAGTGGCTGCGGGCGACCTGACGGCGACCATCGTCGTGCAGAGTCGTGACGAGACCGGAGAGCTGATGGATTCGCTCAAGACCATGAACAGCAACTTGCATAGCATCGTCAGCCAGGTCCGCAGCAGTACCGAGACCATTTCCACGGCCTCCGGCGAGATCGCGGCGGGTAACCTGGACCTGTCCAACCGCACCGAGCAGCAAGCCAGTTCGCTGGAGGAAACCGCTTCCTCGATGGAAGAGCTGACCTCCACCGTCAAGCAGAACGCCGACAATGCCCGTCAGGCCAACCAGCTGGCTTCGACGGCGGCAACCGTGGCAGCCGACGGCGGCCAGGTGGTCAGCGAGGTGGTGCAGACCATGAGCGGCATCGAGCAATCCTCGCGCAAGGTGTCGGAGATCATCGGCCTGATCGACGGCATCGCCTTCCAGACCAATATCCTGGCCCTGAACGCCGCCGTGGAAGCGGCCCGTGCCGGCGAGCAGGGGCGCGGCTTTGCCGTGGTCGCCTCGGAAGTGCGCACTCTGGCGCAACGCTCGGCCTCGGCAGCCAAGGACATCAAGGCCCTCATCGACGAGTCGATGAGCCAGGTCGGCCTGGGCAGCCAGCTGGTCGAGCGCGCCGGTGCCACCATGGCCGAGGTGGTCAATAGCGTGCAGCGCGTCACCGACGTGGTCAGCGAGATCAGCAGTGCCAGCCATGAGCAGAGCGCCGGCATCGACCAGATCGGCCAGGCCATCACGCATATCGATGAAGTCACGCAACAGAATGCCGCACTGGTGGAACAGGCTGCGGCTGCCGCCAAGTCGCTGCAGGAGCAGGCCGGCCAGCTCAACGAACTGGTGAGTGCCTTCCGCCTGACGGCCTAGGGCTGGCGGGATCCGTACAAGACAATGGCCGCCCATGGGCGGCCATTGTCATTGATCGTTACCGCAGCGGCGCTCAGGCATTGTCGATATCGTCCTCGTCCTTGGGTACGAACACCATGCCGGTCTTGGTGTTGTAGTCCATCAGGCCGGCATAGCGGCCCCAGGCGGCGCGCCGCGCCAGCCACGCTGGCCTCGGTGATGAGGGCGTCGAGCGCAATGAGCAGGTTCAGGTCGGAATCGGGCATGCGGGCATGCTAGCACGATGGCAGTCATGACATGGCGTTGCATGCAGTTATCCAATGCAAGCCGTGCGTCTTCCGCCTTGTCTGGCGCATCGCTATAGTGAGGTCCTCTCCTGCACACTTTGCGACGGCCCGCCATGGAACTGTTTTCCGATCACCCCAACGATGAAGGCTTGCCAGGCAAGCAACGACGCCGCGCCATGTTGGCCGTCATGACGGCCACCACCATGGCGGTCTTCGACGGCACCATCATCAACGTGGCGCTGCCGCAGATCAGCGCGGCATTGCAGACTTCGGCTGCGGCCTCGATCTGGGTAGCCAATGCCTACCTGCTGGCCACGGCCATGACGCTGGCGGCCTTCGCGGCGTTGTCGGCGCGGGTGGGATTCCGCAACCAGTTCAGCGTCGGGCTGGCCGTCTTCACGCTGGCTTCGCTGGGCTGTGCGCTGGCCAACTCGGTGGGCTTGCTGATCCTCATGCGCATCCTGCAGGGGCTGGGCGGTGCGGCCATGCTCAGCATTGCCCCGGCGATCCATCGCACCGTCTTTCCCAACCGCCTGCTGGGCCGCATCCTTGGTCTGAACGCCGTGCTGGTGGCCGCCAGCACGGCAGTGGGTCCGGTGCTGGGTGGCACCTTGCTGGCCATGCTGGGCTGGGAGTGGATCTTTGCCATCAACGTGCCGCTGGGGATCACAGCGGTCTGGCTGGCCTGGAATGCCGTGCCGGATACGCGCAAGCCCTCGCGCGCGCCCTTCGATCTGGCCGGTGCGCTGTGGTCGGCCCTGGCCATGGGTGCAGTGATCATGGCCGCCGATACCTGTGCGCGCTTCGCCCAACCCGGCCAGGGCAGCGAGGCCGCCCTCACTGCGGCTGCCTATGCGCTCACCGCGCTGCTGGCCGGTCTGGCCTTCGTGCGGGGCCAGCGCCGCGCCGCCGATCCACTGTTGCCGCTGGACATCTTCAGCAACCCGCGCTTCTCGCTGGCGGCGCTGACCTCGCTGGCTTCGTTCGTCGGGCAAGGTATCGCCTTCGTGGCCCTGCCTTTCCTGTTCCAGAATGCCTACGGCTACACGGCGTTCGAATCGGCTGCGCTGTTCACCCCCTGGCCGTTGGGCATCGTGCTGGTCGCGCCGCATGCCGGCCGTCTGGCCGACCGCCATTCACCGGCGCTGCTGTCGACCCTGGGGCTGGCGCTGTTTGCGCTCGGGCTGGCGCTGCTGGCACTCTTGCCCGACCATGCCGGCGCCTGGGATATCGGCTGGCGCGCCCTGGTCTGCGGCATGGGCTTCGGCTTCTTCCAGAGTCCCAACAACCGCGAGATGCTCGGCAATGTCTCGCGCGAGCGCAGCGGCAATGCGTCCGGAGTGCTGGCCATCATGCGCACCTTCGGTCAGTGCCTGGGGGCGGCCCTGCTGGGTGTGATCCTGGCAGTGCGGACCGCAGCGGCCGTGGCGCTGGGCCAGGTGCAGATGAATCCTGCCCAGGATGGCGAGGCGATACGTCTCGCATTGTGGGTCGCCGCGCTGGCCACGGTGCTGGCCACGGCGGTGAGCGCCAGCCGTTTGCGGCGCAAGGGTGTATCGCCCGCCTGATGTGCCGTTGTGCCGAAAACATCATTCCGGGACAGAGGTGGTCAAAACAGAAATGTACGTAAAAAGCTAACTTTTTAGTGACGCTGTAAAACCTCGTTAATCCTCGTTTTGGCGTGATCGCCAGCAGCATAGACTGGCTCTTGCTTGTCGGCGTTCTCTCTGCCACCTTTTGCATAACAACCATCACAACGCAAACCTTCCCGGCACCCGTGTCGATCAGGAAGGTTCTGCAGTCCGTCTCCCGGCAAGCACGGTCAAACTCTCTCCGGCCATCCGCATCGATAGGCAGGGGTCTCTCTGATAGGGGATACATGATGGGTCATTTGAAAGTCGTCACCAGGCTGGTGTTGGGCTTCGGTCTGATCCTGGTCTTGCTGCTGGGCATTTCCGGATTGGGTCTGTACGGCATGGCGCGCGTGAACGATGCGCTCAACGACATCACCAACGTCAACAATGCCGAGATCAAGCTGGTCACGACACTGCGCAATGCGCTCAGCCAGCGCGCATTGGCGATACGCAACATTGCCCTGCTCGACGAACTGCCAGCCATGCAGGCGGAGTCCCAGACCCTGGCACGCCAGGAAAAGCTGTATGGCGACGCCTACGCGGCGCTGGCGAAGATGTTTGCCGACGAGCCATCCACGACCGAACGTGAGCACCAGTTGCTGGTGCAGATCAAGAACGATGAGACAGCCACCCTGCCGCTGATGGCCAAGGCCGTGCAGCTGGGGCTGGAAAACAAGGCGGCCGAGGCGGGCAAGGTGCTCGTTACCGAGGTGCGTCCCAAGCAGCAGGTGTGGATCAAGTCACTCACCGAGCTGGCCGATTTCGAGGACCAGCTCAACGAGGAAGCAGCCGCCAGCGCACGCAGTACCTATCTGTGGCTGCGCATGGTGACGCTGACGGCGGCGGTGCTGGCCCTGCTGGTCGGCGCCGCGGCCTCGGCGCTGATCGCGCGCAGCATCCTGCGCCAGCTCGGCGCCGAACCGGCCGAGGCGCAAGCCGTGGCACGCGACATCGCCAGCGGCGACCTCACTGCGGTAGTGCGCGTGCGTGAGGGCGACAGTTCGAGCCTGATGGCCTCGATCGAACAGATGCGCTATCAGTTGAACGTGATCGCCCATGGCATCAAGTCCGCCGCCGAGACCATCTCGGTGGCCAGCAACCAGATTGCCCAGGGCAACTTCGACTTGTCGCAACGTACCGAAGAGCAGGCTGCCTCCCTGGAAGAGACCGCCGCCAGCATGGAAGAGCTGACCACCGCCGTGCGCCAGAACAGCCAGCATGCGGGCGAAGCGCTGCGTCTGTCGGACGGGGCGTCCCAGACTGCGGTCGCCGGCAGCCAGGCCTTCGATCAGGTGGTGGAGACCATGGGACGCATCACCGCCAGCAGCGGCAAGATGGCCGACATCATCAGCGTCATCGAAGGGATCGCCTTCCAGACCAATATCCTGGCGCTCAACGCCGCTGTGGAAGCGGCCCGCGCCGGCGAACAGGGGCGGGGATTTGCGGTGGTGGCCTCCGAGGTGCGCTCGCTGGCCCAGCGCAGCGCAGTGGCCGCCAAGGAGATCAAGGACCTGATCGGTGAATCGATGTCCACCGTCGGCGCCGGTTCGCAGCTGGTCAGCAATGCCGGCCAGCAGATGGCGCAGATCGTGGCCTCGGTGCAGCGCTTCGGCGAGATCATGACCGATATCGCCAGCGCATCACAGCAACAGGGCAGCGGCATCGAACAGATCAATACGGCCATCGTGCAGATGGACCAGGTGACCCAGCAGAATGCCGCCCTGGTGGAACAGGCCAGCGCAGCGGCCCAGTCGCTGTCGCAACAGGCCAGCGGTTTGCTCAAGGTGGTGGCGATCTTCAAGATCCGTCAGGACAGATCCCTGAGCGCGCCGCAGGAACAGGCTGCCCTGGCGCTACAGTGACCTTGCGCTGGCTTCCCGGCGCCGCGCAGCAGAAGCCAGCTCAGCTCGCAGCGCCGTCTTCGTCGTCCTCGTCCTTGGGCACGAACACCATGCCGGTCTTGGCGTTGTAATCCATCAGGCCGGCATAGCGGCCCCAGGCGATCATGGTCTCGAAGGTCTTTTCGGGATTGTCGTAGGGCAGGGCGCTGCCGATGTCGCGGATGACGCGCTCGGCCTCGATCTCCTCGGCCTCGCCCAGCACCGCCAGGATGATGTGGAAGATGCGCAGCTTGAAGACCTGCTCGGCAAAGATGGCGCGCTGGCCCAGGCGGTCGGCGGCCACGAAGCGGCGGCCCAGGTCGGTCAGGAAGACATCCTGCTTGGGCGTGTCGACCAGCTCCAGGATCTCGGCGGCCTTGACGGTGGCGATGGTCTCGCCGAATTCCTTGCCGATCTCGTCGGAGATGTCGTAGATGTTGTTCAGTTCCGGCTCGTCGTGCAACAGACTCATCAGGCCCAGGATCTGCCCCACCGGAATCAGCGGGATCGACTCCATGCGCTTGCGGCCGCGCGAGATCGCCTCGCCCGCCACATGCACCTCGGGCGGCAGGTCGGGCAGCGACAGGGTGGTGATGGCGTCGTGGATGATGTTGACCAGGCGCTGGAATTCCGGGCTCTTGCTGTCGCGCGGGTAGGGCAGCGGATTGTCCAGCACCAGGCCCAGGCGGCCCGGACGCGGGAACACCACCACGATGCGGGTGGCCATCTCGACCGCTTCCTCGATGTTGTGGGTGACCATGAAGATCGAGGTCAGGCCGCTCTCGGGAGCACGCCACAGGCTGATCAGTTCCTGGCGCAGGTTCTCGGCGGTGAGCACGTCCAGGGCGCTGAAGGCTTCGTCCAGACACAGCAGCTTGGGCTTGGACACCAGCGCGCGGGCGATGCCCACGCGCTGGCGCATGCCGCCGGAGAGCTCACGCGGGTAGGCGCTGTGGTAGTTGCCCAGGCCGATCAGTTCGATGGCGCGGTCCACCGCCGCATCGCGTTCTTCGCGGGTCGGGTTGTGCGACATCAGGCCCACGGCCACGTTCTGCTCCACCGTCAGCCAGGGGTACAGCGCAAAGGTCTGGAACACCACCGAGGCATCGCGGTTGACGCCATACAGCGGCTTGCCGCCGGCCAGGGTGCGGCCCGAGCTGGGCTCGACCAGACCGGTCAGGCAGCGCAGGATGGTGGACTTGCCCGAGCCGGACTGGCCCAGCAGCGCCAGCAGCTCGCCCTCGTGGACGGCCAGGTCGATGTTGTCCAGCACCTTGAGCTCGTGGCCGCCAGCGGTGTTATAGGATTTGCTGACGGCGTTGAGTTCGGCGACGGCGGGGCGGAGATGCGGATTGCTCATGGGTTGGCTCATGGTCTGTCGATGCGGGTCGGTCGATGCGGGTCAGTCGAGGCGGAAACGGCGTTCGGCGAAGGCATACAGGCGACGCCAGACGAATTTGTTCATCAGTACCACAAACATCGACATCACACCGATGCTGGCGATGATCAGGGGCGTGTCACCGGACTTGGTGACGGCCGAGATATAGGCGCCCAGGCCATCGGCCTGCAGCGTGACGTCTCCCCAGGTGGCCAGCTCGGCCACGATGGAGGCGTTCCAGGCGCCGCCGGCGGCGGTGCAGGCGCCGGTCACCCAGAACGGGAAGATGGCCGGCAGGATCAGGGTCTTCCACAGGTTCCAGCGCGACAGGCCGTACATGCGGGCGGCTTCCTTCAAGTCATTGGGGATGGCCATGGCACCGGCGATGACATTGAAGAGGATATACCACTGCGTGCCCATGGCGATGAGGAAGATGCTGCCCCAGTTCATGCCGATGTTGGCCGCCACGAACCAGCCCACCACCAGCGGGAAGGTCATGTTGACCGGGAAGGACGCGCCGATCTGGGCCAGCGGCTGGGCGAAGCGGGCGATCTCGGGCTTGGAGCCGATCCACACGCCCACCGGCGTCCAGATCAGGGTGGCGATGACGGTCATGGCCAGCACCCGCAGCATGGTCAGGAAACCCAGCCAGACGATATGGGCGAACAGGCTCCAGCTCATCGCCCCGTGCAGGGCATCGATGGCCGCCACCAGCCCGCGCAGGGCCTCGAAGGCCAGCAGGGCGCAGATCAGGCCGGTTAGGATGCGGTGAGTCCAGCGCTGGCGGGCGATGCGGGCCGGTGTCGGCTCGCTGCTGCTGCGCGGACGCTGGCGTGCCAGCCATTGGCCCAGCGGGTCCCAGAGTTTCTCTTGCAGCCAGGTAAAGACGTAGGAGCCCTTGAGCAGGTCGTAGACCCAGGATGTGGGTGGCGAGGTCGACTCGGTCAGTTCGATCTTGAACTTGTCGGCCCAGGCCAGCAGCGGCCGCCAGACCAGCTGGTCGCTCACCAGGATCAGGGCCAGCATGGCGATGACGGCCCACAGCGCCGCATTGTGGTCGCCCTGTTCGATGGCCTGTGCCATGTAGGAGCCCAGGCCGGGCAGCTTCAGGTCCTTGTTCATGACGCTGATGGCCTCGCTCTGGGCGACGAAGAACCAGCCGCCACCGAAGGACATCATGGAGTTCCAGATCAGGCTGTGTGCCGAGGCCGGCAGCTCCACCGTGCGGAAACGCTGCCAGGCGGTGAGGCGATAGGTGCTGGCGGCTTCCTGCATGTCGGTGGGGATGGTGACCATGGAGTGGTAGAAGCCGAAGGCCATGTTCCACACCTGGCCGGTGAAGATGGCGAAGATGGCCGCGCATTCCACCCCCATCAGGCTGCCCGGGAACAGGGCCATGAAGCCGGTCACGGTGGCCGACAGGAAACCCAGCACCGGCACCGACTGCAGGATGTCCAGCGCCGGCAGGATCAGGGCGCGGGCACGGCGGTTCTTGGCGGCCAGGTAACCGGTACCGATGGCGAAGGCCAGCGAGAAGGCAAAGGCGATCCACATGCGCAGCAGGGTGCGGCCGGCGTAGTAGGGGATCATGGACGGGGAGGCATCGACCTCCAGCTGGTCACTGGGGTCGAAATGCACCAGCATCCCACGGCCGAAGTGCATGGCGCTCCACAGCAGGCCGAACAGCACCGCCAGTACCAGGGCGTCGATCCAGCCGAAGCCTGGCTTGACCACGTCATAGGCCTTCAGTTGCGGGGAGGTCGTCTTCATCGTCATAGCGGGTGGCCGGGTCGGGATGCAGGGAAAGGGGCATTGTCGCAGAGTGGTCGCCGGAACGGAAAATCGCCCCGAAGACTGGCGGGCGCCACTGTATCAAATAAATCTGACAGTTTCTTGACCTGATGAAACAGCGTTGCACAAATGAGCGATGAAAAATGACAAGCGGCGCCGGGGCGTTAGCCCGGGCGCCGGTGTATCCGGGGCCGGCCTGGTGGCCGGTGCCAGGTGCGCTAGCGGCGGGCGCTGCCGTCCAGGGGTTTGCGCGGGATCAGCGCCCACATCGCCAGGCCGCTGGCCAGCAGCAGGCCAGCCAGGATATAGAGGGCGATATCCATGTTGCCGGTGCGCGTCTTGACCAGGCCGATCAGCCAGGGGCTGACGATGCCGCTGGTAATGCCCACGCTGGAGATGAAGGCGATGCCGGTGGCCGCCGTCTGGGTCGGCAACAGGCCCGGCGGCAGCGACCAGAAGATCGGCAGCGCCGCGAAGATCAGCACCGCAGCCACCGACAGCAGGCCCAGCGAGACCGCAAAGCTGGACGGATGCAGGGTCAGCGCCGCCAATGCCAGCGCGCCGCCGGTGGTGCAGGCCAGGAAATGACCGTGGCGCTCGCCGCGACGGTCCGACCGGCGCGCAATGAGGATCAGGCCGACCGCGCCGATGGCGTTGGGGATCACCGAATACAGCGAGATCGAGACCACATCCTGGATGCCGAAGTCGCGGATCATCAGCGGCATCCAGAAGTTCAGCGTCAGCGAGCCGCAGGTCAGGGCGAAGTAGATGAAGGCGAACAGGTAGGTGTGGCGATGGCACAACGCCTGTTTCAGGGCGGCCAGCGAGTGGGCGCTGGCATGGTGGGTGCGGGTCGATTCCTGGGCCTGGCGTGCCACCAGGAAGCTGCGCTCCTCCGCCGTGAGCCAGGGCGCTTGCGCCGGGCTGTCGGCCAGCCAGAAGATGGCCACCAGGCCCAGCACCACGGCCGGCGCGCCTTCGATGGCAAACATCCATTGCCAGCCATACATGCCCATGACGCCGCCCATGTCACGCATGATCCAACCTGAGACCAGGCCGCCCAGCACGCCCGCTACCGCCACCCCGGCAAAGAAGATCGCCATCACCGCCGCACGGCGGCGCGCCGGGAACCAGTAGCTGAGGTAGAGCACGATGCCGGGGAAGAAGCCCGCCTCGAACACCCCCAAGAGGAAGCGCAGCGTATAGAAGTGGACCGCATCGGTCACCAGCATCATGCCCACCGAGGCCAGGCCCCACAGCACCATGATGCGGCTGAAGGTGCGGCGCGCGCCGAAGCGCGCCAGCGCCATGTTGCTGGGCACTTCGCACAGCACGTAGCCGACATAGAACACGGCCGCGCCCAGGCCATACATGGCATCGCTGAAGCCGAGGTCGTGCTTCATCTGCAGTTGTGCAAAGCCGATGTTGATGCGGTCCAGGAACGAGACCACGTAACAGACGAAGAGGAAGGGAATGATACGCAGCCAGACCTTGCGGTAGACGGCGTCTTCGGCCTCCAGCGCTAGCGACGGGGGCGCGGACAGGGTGCCGGCGCCCGGTGATGGGGTCATCATGAAAGTCTCCTTGGGTTAGGCGCCCTGGATGGGCGCTCTTGTATCAGGTCGGAAAAGGGCGGAGGGCGTCGCTCAGGCCGCTTCGGCCAGTGCTTCAGCCGAGCTGGCACGTGCCAGGCGCATGGCCTCCAGCAAGACCTCATGACCGCCGATGTGATTGCACAGCAGCAGGATCAGCTTGGCATTGACGGCCTGGCTGGCCTCGTCATCGAGGCCGCGATGCATGTTGATGAGCGCTTCGTAGAAGTCATCCGGGCGTGCCAGGTTGGGGGCGGTGTTGAGTGTCATTGGAGTCTCCGGTGTAGTTGGATGGATGGTCTCGGGTTCGGTATTCAGGCGGCGTGCCGGTGCGGCAGCGCCGCCGCGCCATGCCCATAGGCGCGCAGGAGGGCGCCGGCGATCTGGCCGGCATCGATGTCGCGCCAGCGCGCGCTGACATGCTGGTCGGGCCGGATCAGGTAGCAAGTGCCGGGACGGGCATCGTGACGCTGCGCGGCCAGGCCGTCGCTGTCCTGCACCTGCGTGGCGATGCCGCCGCTGACGCTGGCCAGCAGGAACTCGTCCTGCGCGGTGACGGGCGCGTCGCTGACGAAGAGCAGGTGCAGCGGACGCGGCTGCATGAGGTGGGTCAGTTCCAGCAGGGCATTGAACTGGCGTTGCGGCAAGGCTGCGGCGGCACTGAAGACCATCAGCACGAAGCGGTCGCCCAGTTGCCGCAGCAGCCAGGAGGCGCCGGCAGCCGTGACCACCGGCGCATCGACGCAGGGCGCGCCGGGGCACAGGGCGCTGGCGAATGGTGCGCGGTCTGCGCTGTTGAGCGGCGAGTCGCGCAGGGTCGCCGGCAGGGACAGCCGGCCGCTGTTGACCAGCCGGCGCGCAAAGCCGTGCTCGCGCGCCAGTGCCAGCACGGCGTCACGGAACTGGCGGCTGACGCGGCTCTTGGGCGTGATGAAATCGGTGGAGCGGGTGGAGTTGAGCAGGTTCTCATCGGCCGCGTATTCGCGCTCGCTGGCATAGGTGTCGAGCAGCGCATCAGGCGCGTGGCCCTGCAGGACGCTGGCCAGTTTCCAGGCCAGGTTCTCGGCGTCCTGGATGCCGCTGTTGGCGCCGCGCGCGCCGAAGGGCGAGACGCAATGCGCCGCATCGCCCACGAAGAACACGCGACCATGGCGGAAGCGCTCCATGCGCACGCAGGAGAAGGTATAGACGCTGACCCACTCCAGCGAGAACTGCGCCTCCTGGCCCAGCAGCGCCTGCACGCGCGGGATCACCCTTTCGGCGGTCTTCTCCAGTACCGGGTCGGCATCCCAGCCGAGCTGGAAGTCGATGCGCCAGACATTGTCGGGCTGGCGGTGCAGCAGCACCGACTGGTTGGGATGGAAGGGCGGATCGAACCAGAACCAGCGCTCGGCCGGGAAGGGCGCGTCCATCCTGACATCGGCGATGAGGAAGCGGTCGCGGAAGGTATGACCCTGGCTTTCCAGGCCCATCATCCTCCGCAGCGGGCTACGCGAACCATCGGCGGCCACCACGTAGCTGGCCTTGAGGGTGTAGGGGCCATCGGGCGTGTCCACCAGCAGGGCTTCGTGATCCTCATGGTGGGCGATGGCGCTGACCTTGTTCTTCCAGCGGATCTCGATCTGGGGCAGGGTCTGCGCCTGCTCCAGCAGGTAGCCCTCGACGTAGTACTGTTGCAGGTTGATGAAGGCCGGACGGGCATGGCCTTCCTCGGGCAGCAGGTCGAACTCGTAGACGGCCTGGTCGCGCAGGAACACCTTGCCGCGGTTCCAGCCCACGCCCTTGCCGACCATGCGGTCGGCGCAACCGAGACGGTCGAAGATGTCCAGGGTGCGCTTGGCAAAGCAGATCGCGCGCGAGCCGGTGGAGAGGGTGTCGTCATCGTCCACCAGCACCACCGCGATGCCCTGGCGCGCCAGGTCGATGGCGGTGCTCAGGCCCACCGGGCCGGCGCCCACCACCACCACCGGATGCACGCGTGCGGCCATGCCTGGGGTTTGCTCCGCGCAGGGGCGGTAGCTGAAGCGCAGTTGCTGGTAATCGATGTTCTGGCTGGGTGTCATGTTCTGGTCTCCTCGCTATGCTGGCAGGCGCTGGATCAGGCCTGCAGCGCCGTCCACATTTCCTGGTCGCGCTGGGCGGTCCAGATGCGCGGATGGACGATGCCGGAAGCCTCGTCATAGGCGCGGGTGACATCGAAGGGCAGGCAATGCTCGTAGATGAAGACCTGGCCGAACTTGGGATCCATGAGGCTGCGCGTGTGCGCCATGGCTTCCTTCAGGCCCATCTTGGCGGCCACCGCTTCACGCCCGGCGCGCAGCAGGGTGGAGACGAAATCCTTGGTATAGGCCAGGCCCTGCTCGACCTGCTCGCGCCCCAGCAGCGCCGGGCCGCGACCCGGGACCAGGGCCTCGGCCTGCAATGCGGCCAGCGCATCCAGGGTGGCCGGCCATTGTTCCAGCTGGGCGTCGCCGCAGTAGCAGGCGGCGTCGTACTCCACCAGGTCGCCCGAGAAGAGCACCTTCTGGCCGGGGATCCACACCACCGTATCGCCCTTGGTGTGACCGGCACCGAGGTGGGCGACCTTCACTTCCAGCTTGCCCATGAAGATGCTCATCTCGCGCTCGAAGACCATGGTCGGCCAGGTCAGGCCGGGCACCGTCTCCACGCCCGCGAACAGGCGCGGGAAACGCTCGATCTCGGACTTCATGTCGGCTTCGCCGCGCTCGACGATCATCTCGTAGGTGCCACGGCTGGCGATGACCTGTTCGGCACCTTCCTTGAAGTAGGCCGAAGCCCCCAGCACGCGCACCGCGTGGTAGTGCGACAGCACCACGTACTTGATGGGCAGGTCGGTGATGCTGCGGATGCGGGCAATCAGGTCCTGGGCCATGGCCGGCGTGGCGGTGGTGTCGATCACCATCACGCTGTCGTCGCCGATGATGACGCCGGAATTGGGATCGCCCTCGGCGGTATACGCGTAGGCGTTTTCGGAAATACGTTCGAAGGTGATCTTCTTCGCTTCAAGATCCGCCTGGGATGCAAATGCCTTGGCCATGTCTGCCTCGTTCAATGAAAGTGGGTGGGGACGTGCGGGGACATGGCGGGCGCCATCGTGGGGTGTCTCCGTCCACGTCATCGTGGTTCTGATCGGTTCTTGTGTCGCCTGGAGTGTTCAGGTTGGCTCATCTTAGTCAGCGCTTTTTGATTAGTCAATATCAAATATGCTTGTCATGGATTAATTGATGTTTTTTGCACCATGGCTTTGGTGCATGGCCGGCGGGGCCCGATGCATTAGAATCCAGGCTTGATCCATTGCCTGACACCTGGAAGAACCACCGGATGAGTGCCACACCTGCCAAGACACAACGAGGAATCCAGAGCGTGGAAGTGGCCGGGCGCCTGCTGCAGGCGCTGGCGGCGGCGCGCCAGCCCATGCCGCTGGTGGAGCTGGCCGGGGCGGCCGAGCTGTCGTCGGCCCAGGCGCATACCTACCTGGTGAGCCTGCTGCGCCTGGGATTGATCAAGCGCACCCCGGGCGAGGGCCACTACGAGGCCGGACCGCTGGCGCTGCGGCTGGGCATGTCGCGTCTGACGCAGGCGCCGGCCTATCGGCATGCCATGCCGCAGGTACAGCAACTGAGTGCCGCGACCGGCTACAGCGTGGCGGTGTCGCTGCCCACGCCGGAAGGCCCGACCATCGTGCACTACGCCCATGCCGGCAATCCCCTGCACGTGAACCTGCACGTGGGTACCGTCATGGCGCTGGGCGAGACGGCCACCGGCCGCGCCTATTGCGCCTTCCAGCCGCAGGCCGCCTGGCAGTCCCTGTGGGAGGCGCAGCATCCGGGCGCGGGCCGGACGCGCTGGAAGGCTTTCGTGGATGAACTCGACGCCATCCGCAAGCGCGGCCTCGAACGCGCCATCGACGCGCCCAGTCCCGGCGTGAGCAGCCTGTGCATGCCGCTGCTGGACGCGGCCGGACCATTGTTGCTGCTGGTCACGGTGATCGGCCCGACCGGTGCCATCGATGCCGGCTGGCGCGGCAGCGTGGCGCGCCAGTTGCGCCAGACCATCGATGCCATCGCCACCACGATGAAGGAGAACTCCTGATGAACCCGCACCAGGACCTGCTCGCCGCAGATGCAGAAAGCGTGCGCGGACAGCGCGGCATCCAGTCGCTGGACAGTACCGGCCAGTTGCTGGACGCGCTGTTGCTGGCTGCGCGGCCGCTGCCGCTGGGCGACCTGGCGCGGCTGGCCGGCATGCCGGCCGCCAAGGCCTTTCCCCATCTGGTGAGCCTGCAGAAGATCGGCATGCTGGCGCGCGACGAGGCCGGCAATTTCTTCCCCGGCCCCCTGAGTCTGGAACTGGGGCTGGCCGCCCTGCAACGGCTCTCGCCACTGCGTGAGGCCGAGGCAGAGGTGGCGCCGCTGGCGCAGGCCACGGGATTGTCGGTGGCGCTGGCCGTGGTCGGTCCCCTGGGCCCCACCGTGGTGAGGCTGGAAGAATCCTCGCGGCCGCAGCACGTGAGCTTGCGCATCGGCACCGTGCTGTCGATGGTCAATACGGCCATCGGTCGCGTCTGCGCCGCCCATCAGCCGGCCGACATGCTGGCCGGTGCCCTGGCCATGGATGCCATCCGCATGGAAGGCGCCCAGCCTGGCACGGTCAGCCATGCCGATGGCAGCCTGCGCCATGAGTACGCCGACCGTCTGCAGCAGATCCGCGCGCAGGGCATGGATCAGGCGCTGGGACGTCCGGTGCCGGGCATCAACACCCTGGCCGCGCCGGTGTTCAACCATGCCGGGCAACTGGCCCTGGTGATGGCGGTCATGGGCAGCGGCGGCAGCTACGACACCGACCTGACCGGGCCGATTGCACGCCTGTTGCACGCCGCGGCACAGGCCGTGTCGTGGCGGCTGGGCGCGATCATCGAGGGCCGTGATGCGGCCGTGCAGTGATGCCCGGAAACAGTGTCTGACAGCAATGCCAACGGATCTTCCTATACGCCTTATAGGCCCATGAAATCAGGCATTTCCTGAGTTTGACCGTTACGGCCGGGCGCTATAATGCCTCTCACCTTTCGAAGACCGCCGGTGCTCCTGAGGCCGATAACAACGTCCAGATGAAATGGCATAGGATGATGGGACTCTCCTCGCTGACGAACATGCTGCGTGCCTATTGGCGTGTCGACGACCAGCCCGAGCTGCTGGTGGCGCAGTACAAGGCATTCTCGGCCAAGATGCCGATGATGTATCTCATCCTCATCGTCAACAGCTGGGCGCTGGCGCACACCTACCTGGATCTCGCACCGCACTGGCTGGGCCTGTATTTCCCCGCCATCCTGACGGTGATGTGCGCGCTGCGTCTGAGCTTCTGGTGGCGTGGCCGCCATGTCGATCCCTCGCCGCAGGTGGCGGCGCACGCCTTGAGACGCACCAATTTCCTGGTGGCCCCGATCGCCCTGAGTTTCTCGATCTGGTCGGTGATGCTGTTTCCCTATGGCGATGCCTACGCCCAGGCGCATGTGGCCTTCTACATGGGCATCACCGTCATCTGCTGCATCTTCTGCCTGATGTACATGCGTTCGGCCGCCCTGACCACGGCCTTCATCGTCAATGGCATCTTCACGGTCTTCTTCCTGTCCACGCATACCCCGGTGTTCGTGGCTGCGGCGCTCAATGTGGTGCTGGTGACCATCGGCATGCTGGTCATCGTCAACAGCCACTATCGCGATTTCACCGGCCTGGTCAACGCCCAGCTCAAGACGGCGCAATTGAGCAACGAAAACCTGAAGCTGGCCAACGTCGATTCGCTCACGCAGATTCCCAACCGTCGCAAGTTCTTCACCCAGCTCCATCACATCTGCACCCGCGCCTCGGCGCGGCAGGAGCGCTTCGCGGTGGCCATCCTCGATCTCGACGGTTTCAAGGCCGTCAACGATCTCTATGGCCATGCCCACGGCGACCATCTGCTGGAAGTGGTCGGGCAGCGCCTGCAGGCCATCTGTCGCGAAAAGGACATGCACCTGGCCCGCCTCGGTGGCGATGAGTTTGCCCTCATCATCGATCGCGATCTCAGCGACGACGCCTTGCGCGAGATCGGCGCGCTGGTGTGCGAGAAACTGCGCCAGCCGTTCCGCCTGTCCAGTGCCACGGTGCAGATTGCCGCCTCGGTGGGGGTGGCGACCTTCCCCGACATGGCCAGCGACGCCGCCACGCTCTATGAGCATGCGGACTATGCGCTCTACCAGGGCAAGCGCGAGCGGCGCGGCGCGGTGACGCTGTTTTCCGATCAGGACAAGGAGCAGATCCAGCGCAAGGCCAACATCGAGCAGGCCTTGCGCCAGGCCGATTTCGAGCGTGAGCTGGCGGTATTCTTCCAGCCCATCGTCCGACTGTCCGACCGCACCCCCATCGCCTTCGAGGCACTGGCGCGCTGGCAGAACAGCAGCCGGGGCGTGATCTCCCCGGTGGAATTCATTCCGGCCGCCGAGCGCATGGGCATCATCAACCAGCTGAGCGTGACCCTGCTGAAGAAGGCGCTGGCCGCCGCCACGCAATGGCCCGAGCAGATGCGCTTGTCCTTCAATCTCTCGGCCAACGACATCAACACCAGCGAGGGCATGGCCGAGATCGTCAGGGTCATCAGGCAATCGGGATTTTCCCCCGCGCGCCTGGACCTGGAGATCACCGAGACAGCCGTGCTGCAGGATCTGGAAAAGACCCGCCGCATGATCGCCTCGCTGCGCCAGCTCGGTTGCGGCATCACGCTCGACGATTTCGGCACCGGCTATGCCAGCCTGAGCCACCTGCACGCGCTGCCGCTGACACGCATCAAGATCGACAAGAGCTTCGTGGCCGATATCGAGCGCAATGCGGTGAGCCACAAGATCGTCAAGTCGCTGCTGGCGCTGACCCATGACATGGCGCTGGCCTGCGTGGTGGAGGGCCTGGAAACCGAGCAGCACCTGGCCATCCTCTCGGAGCTGGGGGCGCTCTACGGCCAGGGCTACCTGTTTGCCCGGCCCTTGCCGCAGGAACAGGTGGCGGGGTGGCTGGCCCAGCATCGCCAGCAGCCCTGCCAGGCCGCCAACGGATGAACAGGCCATAGCCCAAAACGCCATCGGCCACCCGGTAAGGGATGGCCGATGGCGTTGCTGCTTGCAGCGCTTGTTATTGTTCTTCGTGTTCTTCTTCGTGGTCTTGTGGTTCTTCTTGCGCTGCCGTCTCCCGCCTCCCGCCTCCCTCTCCAGGTTTTTTCCTCTCGTCTTCCCTTGTGCTAGATCATGCGCATCGTTCCCGCCGCGAAGCAGGGCGCGATCTCGCCTTCGGTCCAGTCGCGGATGATGACGCTCCCCAACAGCACGCGGTACTCGCACAGCCGGCCCTTGTCGGGATGCAGGACGATACGGCTATGGATCTCGTATTGGGTGCCATTGATGCTCGTGCTCAGGGCGACTTCATCGATGATTTCATTCATGGGATGGCTCCGCGCGGAAATCGGATTTACTGGCCCAGCTGGGCACGGCGCGCCAGGATCTTCTGGATCTTGTCACCCAGCGTGGCGGCATTGAAGGGCTTGACGATGTAGCCATCGGCCCCGGCTTCGGCGGCGGCAACGATGTTTTCCTTCTTGGCCTCGGCGGTGATCATCAGTACCGGCAGGTGGGCGTGCTTGCTGCTCTCGCGGATCTTCTTGAGCAACTGCAGGCCATCCAGATTGGGCATGTTCCAGTCGGTGATGACGAAGCTGATGGGGGCCGTCCCGCCCTCAAGCATCTTCCAGGCGCTGGCGCCATCGTCGGCGTCGGTGCTCTTGCTGAATTCAAGCTCCTTGAGCAGGGCATTGACGATGCGGCGCATCGTGGAAAAGTCATCGACGACGAGGAAGTGCTGCTCATTCTGGGACATGAGAACTCCTGATGGGTGTAGATTTATCGTAAATGATTAAATCTATTTATAATTTGCAAAATTCTCCGTTTTCTCCCTCCTGGCTACTATCAGGATTTTCCTTATTGTGATCTTTTATAGCTAATTTGTTCATTATATTGGCAAACGTCCCTCATCTATGATTTATCAACGCTCAACTCCTGATATTGGGCTACGCGTACATCTTCATGGGTAAAATTGAAATTGATAAAAATAACATTTTAAAATCAATTTTTCATGAGGAGATATTGCGAAAACATCAATAAATTGTCTTTATATGTAGACAAAAAGATAATTAATGTTAGAATAAATTAACCATGTTGCTGTTATGGTTAATTTTTCATTGTTGGGCAACAAAGCTGTTGAGACGGTAACTGCTGCCATGTCCGGATTTCCTTCGGGGGGAGGACGCGGAGGTGGCAAGCCTGGTGGCCGTCCAATCTCGTCGTCGCTGGGAATGAACGACATCGTCCATTGAGGCGGCTCTGCCGGCCTCGCCGACGATGCAGGCTTGCCGGGTTATTCGGCGCTGCCGCATCGCTTCCCATCCCGAGCTGAATTGATCCATCCACCGCTGCGAGGATGCTGCGTCGCCTGTGTCGACCAGCCGTCCGGTGCAGACACGTCCTGTGTCGGTCATCCATGCGAAGCAGTCTTTCGCGAGGAGGGGTGTGTACGCCCGAAAACCCGCACCAGCTCTGGATGTCAGCTTGTGTCATGACGTGTCAGGTCAGGTCGTGATTTGTCAGCCTCGGCGAGTCCTAAACAAAGAAAATTCGTCGTCCAAGGGAAACCAGGATGCGCGGGCGACCGTCGGCGGCCGGAGCGGCTACCGGTCCGAATGGTCGGTTCGATCACCATTGACTCTGTAAGCTTATGTTCGACTCCAGACTGTTGGGCCGTCTTGCTGGCCTGTTGCCTTCCCGCTCTTCGCTGGCCACCGCGCTGGTGGCATTGGCCGCACTGGCCCATGGCGCTCCCGCGCTGGCGGCGCTCGATGTCTCCATGAGCGTGGCGCCGGGTTATAACAATCCCATCAATCCCGGTGATGTCACGGCCTTCCGCATCACGCTCACCAATAGCGATCCCAGCGGCCCGGTGACCGGCGTGGGCTTCACCGACACCATGCCCGCCAGTCTGAAGGTGGCTGGCGTGGGCGTGAGGAACTTCGTGTGTACCGATGGCAGCGGCAACGTCAATCTGGCGCCAGCCGGTACGCTCAGCGCCGTCCTGGGGAGCAGCCAGATTTCCCTGGCGGGGGCCAGCGTGCCGGACGCCTTGCTCAACGGCGCCAACGGGCGCTGCGATATCGATGTCGAAGTGAGTTCCATGGCCGTCGGTACGGCACCGGTCAATACCATCGCAGCCCATACCGTCAGCGGTACCGACAATGGCGGCAACGCAGTGAACAACGCCAACCAGGCGCAGCAATCGATCAACATCAACAACATTGCCTTGCCGACCATCAGCAAGAGCTTTTCGGCCGCGACCGTCCTGAGCAATGAAGGCAGGGTGCGCCTGTCGATTGTCATCGGCAATCCGGCCGGTGTGGTCCTGCCGCTCAATGGCGCCGGTGACTCGCCGGGCTTCGCCATCCGCGACAACCTGCCTGGCGGCCTGCAGGTGGCGGCTACGCCCAATGCCACGGCTACGTGTAGCGGCGGGGGCAGCGCGCCCAGCTTCAGTCCGGCTGCAGGCGCCACCAGCCTGCTGGCCATCGGCGGCACCGTGGCCGCTGGCGGCAGTTGTACCCTGGCCGTGGATGTGATCGGCACCAGCACCGCAGGCCACTACAGCAACACGGTCAGCAACGTCATCAGCCGCACGGCCGACTTCGGCAATCAGCGTGGCCTGGTGCCGGCCAACGATGCCACTGCGTCGCTGTCGGTGGTGTCGCTGCTGCAGGTATCCAAGCAGTTCTCGCCCGGCACCATCAGTGCCAACCAGAATGCGACCTTGACCATCACGCTGCGCAACGCCAGCACGGTGTCCAGTATCCCCCTGCTGAGCCTGAGCGACTCGCCCATCGATGGCGTGGGCAACATCGCCAATGGCGGCCTGCAGGTCGGCACGCCCACCACCACCTGCCCGGCTGCCAGCGTCGCGCCCACCGCCGGCAACTATGGCGTGAGCCTCAGCGGAAGCGGTTCCCTGGCGCCCGGCGCCAGCTGCACCATCACCGTCCCCTTCACGGGCACGCTCGCCACGCCCGGTACACCCCAGACCTTTACCAATACCATCGCCGAAGGCGCGGTCAATACCGGCGGCTCCGGCGTGGTCAGCCAGACGGCCACGCACAGCGTGACCGTGGTGGACCAGCTGCTGGTGGGCAAGAGCGCCACGCCGCAGTACGTGGCGCCGGGCAACCCCGTCCGCTACGCGGTAACGGTGAACAATTACTCGTCCGCCGCCAAGAGCAATGTGGTGGTGCACGATACCCTGCCGGCTGGTATGGTCGGCCTGTCCTCGCCGGCGCCCTCGATAGCCGGTACCGGCTGTACGCTGACCGGTAGCGATATCTCCCCCACCAACAACGACCTGCACTTCACCATCGGCAACCTGCCGGCCGGTTCAGGGGCATCGCCGGGCGTGTGCGTGCTGACCTTCTGGGCCATGCTGCCCAAGAACGCCAGCAGCGCCACCACCATCACCAACGGGCTGCCTGCCGGATCGGTCGGCAATGGCGCTACCAGCAACTCCAACTCAGCCAGTGCCGGCATCACCGTGGTCGATGCCCTGACCATCGGCAAGATCTTCAATCCGTCCAACGCCTTCGAGGGCACGGTATCGGTACTGACACTGACCGTCACCAATACCACCGCCAATACCATCAGCAACCTGCAATTCACCGACCTGCTGCCGCTGGGCACGGGCGGCAACCAGCTGGTGGTGGCCAATCCGGCCGATGCCTCGACCAGCTGCAATGGCGGTATCGTCACCGCCGCGCCGGGGTCGAACAGCATCGCGCTGACGGGCGCATCGCTGGCCGGTCGCAGCGGCAACGGCACCGGCGCCTATAGCACCTGCCAGGTACAGGTGAAGGTGATCGGTCCGGCCGATACCTATACCAATACGCTGGCGGCAGGCGCATTGACCGGCTCATCCACCTTTGCCGATGGCGCTACGGTGAACCTGTCCAGTCCCGGTCCGGTGTCGGCCTCGCTGGTCTATGGCGCGGCGCTGCAGGCGTCCAAGAGTTTCAGTCCGGCCACCATCAGTGCCGGCGGCCGCTCCACCGTGCGCATCTCGCTGGCCAACATCGGCACCGGCACCCTGAACAACGTCAGCGCCATCGACCCGCTGCCGGCCAACATGACGCTGGCCTCGCCCACCAATGCCTACAGCACCTGCGCTGGCGCACCCAGCATCACGGCCGTGGCCGGCGCCGCCAGTGCCTCGATTGCCGGCGTGGTGTTGCCGGCCAGCGGTCGCTGCGACTTCCTCTTCGACGTCACCGGCACCGGTGCGGCGGCCTGGGTCAATACCATTCCGGTGGGTAACGTCACGGCCACCGGAGGCGTGCGCAATACCAGCGCCGTCACCGCCACGCTCAACAACAGCACCAGCGGTGCCGTGTCGGTGACCAACAATACCAATCCCAACAACCTGTCGGCACCGGGTCAATCCAGCGTGCTGACCGTGAGCATCCAGAACGGTGGCTCGCTGAACCTGACTGGCCTGAGACTGGCCAATTACTTTACCGTCGGTGGTGTCGCCAACGGCACGCCGACCGGCATGCAACTGTCGTCGCAGCCCGCATTGACGACGACCTGCCAGGGCGGCATCGTCAGCGCCGGCAGCGATGGTGCCAGCATCCTGCTCTCCAATGCCAACCTGGCCGCCGGCCAGAGCTGCACCATCACGGCCAACGTGACCATGATCACCACCGGCACCGTGCAGGACACCATCCCGGCCGGGGCCATCATCAACGACCAGGCCATCACCAACGCTACCGCAACCGTGACCAGCCTGTCGGCCAGCGGCAATATCGGCGTGACCAAGTCCTTCACGCCCCAGGTAGTCACGCCCGGCAGCATCTCGCGCCTGCGCCTGACACTGCTCAATGCCGTGGCCCTGCCGCTGACCAACCTGGCAGCCGTCGATAACCTGCCTGCCGGCGTGACCGTGGCCGCCAATCCAAACGCCAGCACCACCTGCGCCGGCGCGATCGTCTCGACCACCAGTGGCCAGGTGCAGGTCACCGGTGGCTCATTGCCGGCGGCCTCGGGCGGTGTGTCGCAGAGCTGCATCGCCGAAGTCGATGTCCTGGTGGCAGCTGCCGGCAGCTATGTCAACGTGATCGGCACCGGCCAGGTCACCGGCACCATCGGCAATGGCAGCGCCAGCAATCCGGTAGCGGCCAGTGCCACCGTGCAGGCGCGCGACCCGGCCGTGATCGCCAAGTCGTTCTCGCCGACCCAGGTGTCGCCGGGCACGCCCTCCACGGCCACCATCACCATCAGCAATCCCAACGCCATCGCGCTGACCGCCGCCGCCCTCACCGATAATCTGCCCGCCAATGTGGTGGTCGCGCAGACCCCCAACGCCTCGACCACCTGCGTGGGCGGCTATGTGAGCGCACCCGTCTCGGCCACCTCGGTGGCCCTGACCGGCGCCACCATTCCCGCCAATGGCGCCTGCGTGGTCAGGTTCGATGTGGTGAGCAACATCGCCGGCATCTACACCAATACCATCCCGGCCGGTGGCCTCACCAGCAAGGAAGGCGTGACCAACCAGAACCCGGCCAGCGCCACGCTCACGCTGCTGGATCCGCCCTCGGTGAACAAGCAGTTCAATCCCGTCTCGATCACCTCGGGCGGCGTCTCGACGCTGACCATCGTGCTGGGCAACACCAACGCGACCGCCGCCACGCTTACCGCCGACCTGGTCGATACCTTGCCGACGTCGCCCGGCCCCATCGTGGTCGCCGCCACTCCCAACCTGGGCGGAACCTGCACCACCGCGCGCGTGACGGCCACGGCCGGCGCGGGCAGCATCAGCTACAGCAGCGGATCGACCATCCCCGCCGGCGGCTGCACCATCACCGTCGATGTGACCGGCACCACGGCGGGCAGCTACAACAACTTCATTGCCTCGGCCGCGCTCAAGACCAATGCCGGCAACAACGTCCAGCCGGCCAGTGCCAACCTGGTCATCAGCCCGCTGGGCTATATCTCGGGCAAGGTCTTCCGTGACAACAACGTGGTTCCCAACGGCAGTTTCGAGCAGGGTATCGATACCGGCCTGGCCAATGTCGTAGTGCAGCTCAGCGGCACCAGCTATGGTCCGGACGGCATTGCCGGTACCGGGGACGACACTACGGTGAGCCGCCAGGCCTTGACCGATGCGCTGGGCAATTATTCCTTCACGGGTCTGTATGCCGGCAACTACATGGTCACCGAGCCCAACCAGCCGGCCGGCACCAACAATGGCATCACCACCGCCGGCCCCATTGCAGGGGGCAGCGGCACGCCGGGTAGCGCCACCTCACTTGCGGTCACGCCCAGCCGCATCTCGGGCATCGTCCTGCAGCGCGATGGCAGCGGCCAGGTGTCGTCCTCGCCGAACAACAACTTCGCCGAGGTCGCACCTTCGTCGATCTCGGGCATTGTCTTCCTCGACCAGAACAACAACGGTGTCAAGGACCTGGCCGACACGGCCCTGGCCGGCGTGAGCATCCAGCTGCTCAATGCCGCCGGCACCGTCGTGGCCAGTACCACCACCGATGCCAATGGCGCCTACTCCTTTACCAACCTGGCCCCCGGTACCTATTCCGTGCTGCAACCGACCCAGCCGGCCAATACCGCCAACGGCCTGACCATCGCCGGTGCGGTCGGCCATGGTGGCACCGCAGGCAGCGTGACCGGACCGGCCACCCTGCCCAGCCGCATCTCCGGCATCGTGCTGCCCCCGGGCACCGATAGCAGCGGCAACAACTTCGCCGAAGTCCCCAGTGGCCGCCAGGTCATGGGCCGGGTCTTCGCAGATGGCAACAATGACGGCGTGTTCAACAACAGCGACAGCGGCCTCGCAGGCGTGACCATCAACCTGACCGGCACCGATGTGAACGGCAACCCGGTGAGCCGGACCACCACCACCGGCGCCGATGGCCGCTACAGCTTCGCCGGCCTGCCCGAAGGCACTTACACCGTGACCGAGCCGACCCAGCCGCCGCGCACCACCAACGGCATCACCACGGCCGGCAGCACAGGTGGCACGGCCACGCCGCTAGCCACGCTGCCCTCGGCCATCAGCGGCATCAACCTGACCGGTCTCAACACCGTCTCGGTGGACAACAACTTCGCCGAAGTGCCCTTGCTGGTGGGCGCGGTCGCGGGCCGGGTGTATGTGGATACCAATGGCAATGGCGTGATCGATGCCGGTGAAACCGGTATCGCCGGCGTCACCGTCAAGCTCAGCGGCACCGATGCCAATGGCAATGCCGTCAACCTGAGCACCACCACGGCCGCCGACGGCAGCTACAGCTTCAGCAACCTGCAGCCCAGCAACGGCAGTGGCTACACCCTCAGCGAAATCCAGCCGGCCCTCTATGCCGATGGCCGCACCACCATTGGCGCGGGCAATCCGGGTGTGCTGGCCTCGGCCAAGCCGGTGCTGTCCAACAATGCCGACATCATCCGCAACGTGGTCGTACTGGCCGGCGACAACCTGCAGAACTACAACTTCGGCGAGGGCGGCGCACTATCCCTGCGTCCGCCCATCGTCAATGGTTACGTCTATCTCGATAGCAGCCATACCCGCGTGCGTGCCAACGACGGCAGTTCCGCCGGCGTGGCCGGATGGACCGTCACGCTGACCCGGGCCGGTACCCTGATCTGCACGGTCACCACCGACGCCAATGGCTTCTACCAGTTCGACAACCTGCATTGCCCGGGTTACGAAGTGTCGGGCCTGCCGACCGGCAGCAACTTCATGATCAGTTTCTCGCGCAACGGCAATGTGCTGCCGCAGACGCCGACCTCGGGAGACAACCGTGGTACCGCCAACACGGGCGGCACCATCACCGGCATCACGCTGGTGGCGGCTGACCAGGTGGTGGAGCAGAACCTGCCGCTGGACCCTTCCGGCGTGGTGTATGACGCCCAGAGCCGCAAGCCCGTGGCCGGCGCCACCGTGACCATCGCCGGTCCGGCCGGCTTCAATCCGGCCGTCCACCTGGTCGGTGGTAGTGCCAGCCAGGTCACCGGCAGTGATGGCTTCTACCAGTTCCTGCTGCAGAATGCCTTCCCGGCCGGTGTCTATACGCTGACCGTGACCAGCCCGGCCGGCTACCTGCCGGGCGTCTCCGGCGCCATGCCGCCCTGCAATGGCACGGTGACCGTGGGGGCCGCTCCCAATCCGGCACTGGTCCAGGCCAGCAACACCGCCCCGGCGAGCTCGGTGGCGCTGGCCAATCCGGCCGCCTGCGTGGGCATCGTCGCCGGCGGTGCTGCCACCACGCAGTATTACCTGAGCTTCTTCATCAGCGCGGCCTCGGCGGACATCCTCAACAACCATATCCCGCTGGACCCGGGCAACAGCGACGTGATCACCGTCATCAAGAGCACGCCGATGATCAACGTCTCGCGCGGTGACCTGGTGCCTTACACCATCACGGCCATCAACAACAAGGCCTATGCCATCTCGGCAGTGACGGTACGTGACCAGATCCCGGCCGGCTTCAAGTACCGCAGCGGCAGCGCCACCTACAACGGCGTGCGCGCCGAACCCGCCGTCAGCGGCCGCACCCTGAGCTGGACCGGCCAGAACTTCGCCGCCAACGAAAAGAAGGTCTATCGCCTCATCCTGGTGGTAGGCACCGGCGTGGGTGACGGCACCTACACCAACCAGGCCTGGGCGGCCAACAGCAGCAACACGCTGCTCTCGCGCATCGCCGAAGCCCAGGTGCGCGTCGTGCCTGATCCGACCTTCGATTGCCCGGACATCATCGGCAAGGTCTTCGATGACCGTAACGCCAACGGTTACCAGGACCAGGATGAGCCCGGCATCCCTGCAGTGCGCGTGGTGACCCCGCGTGGCCTGCTGGTGATGACGGATTCGGAAGGGCGCTTCCATGTGCCTTGTCCGGACATACCCAACCAGGACCGCGGCGCCAACTTCGTGATGAAGCTTGATGAGCGCACCCTGCCCAGCGGCTATCGCCTCACCACCGAGAACCCGCGTGACGTGCGCATCACCCGTGGCAAGGTCACCAAGCTCAACTTCGGCGCGACGATCCATCGCGTGGTGCGCCTGGAACTGTCGGATGCCGCCTTCATCGATGGCCAGACCGTGCTGCAGCCGCAATGGCAACAGCAGATGGCGGCCCTGCCCGAACAACTCAAGCAGCGTCCCTCCGTGGTGCGCCTGGCCTACCAGCGCGGCAGCGGCGCTGCCGAACTGGTGCGCGCGCGCATGGAAGCGATACGCCAGCGCATCCAGGATGACTGGCACGCACAGAAGGGGGCTTACACGCTGAACATCGAAATCGAGGATGCACAATGAAAACAGGACGCCGCCCAACCCAGGTTGCCGCGCTGCGCGCCAAGAAGCTGGCCGTCACACTGAGCGCAGCAGGCCTGGTCTGCCTGCCGGTCGCCGCGCAGGACACCACACAGGGGTCTGCATCGGACAATGGCGCCGCCCTGCGCGGCAAGATGCTCGACCGCAGCCGCACGCTGGTAGAGGCCGTGGCACCCAATACCGAGACCCAGTCGTCACAGTTAGACGCCCTCTCGCCTTCGGCGCTGACTGATGGCCAGCAGCGCATCATGCTCGATACCGCCGCGCCGCAGGGACCGGCGCAAGGCGAGCTGAAGATGATGGACGATGGCGGCGACAGCTACTTCGCCTCCGGTCTTGCCGAACTGACGCCGCGCTCGGTGGCCATGCTGTCTGCCCTGGCGACGTCGTTGCAGGGCAAGCGCGATATCCATATCGAAGTCATCGGCCACACCGACAGCCAGCGCATCGTGCGTTCGCCCTATTCGACCAACCAGGCGCTGTCGCAGGGGCGAGCGCTGGCGGTGGCGGCGTTCCTGCGCCAGCGCCTGCAGTTGCCGGCCGAGGCCTTCAGCGTGGCCGGCCGGGGGGAATCGCAAGCGCTGGCCAGCAACGACAGCGCCGAGGGTAGGGCACGCAATCGCCGCGTCGCGCTGCGCGTGTGGTACCGCGAAGAGCCGGTAGCAGTCGGTCGGGAAAAGCGCATCGACAACGATGCCTGCGCCGTCAATCCGGTCGCCAGCGACATGCCGTTCTCGGTGACCATCGACGGTCAGCCGGTGGATCTGCGCCATCGCGCCCAGGAGGCCGACCGCCAGCGTTGTGTCGACGTGGCGCTGGAGAAGGCCGATATCCAGATCAAGTTCGACCCCCTCAATACCGTACCGGCCCTCAACGTCTGGGTGGCGCCCAGCACCGTCGCGCGCAATCGCGAGATCTATTTCGGCACCTGGAGCAACTACCTGTGGTGGCAGAAGAAGGCCGAGTTGCGCATCTTCGCCAGGGGCCAGAACGCCCAGCAGACACCGCTGGCCGTGGTACCGTTCGCACCCGGCAATGCCGTGCAATGGCAGGCGCCGGCCAATGCACCCGATGAGCTGAGCTATCTCGTGCGGGTGATCGACCGCGATGGCAACTTCGACGAAACCCTGATGAAGCCGCTGCGCCTGACCGAGCGCGCCGCGCCGGCCCCGGACGCGCAACAGCTGCGGCGCGAGCAACTGGCCGGCTATGGCGAATCCAGCCTGTCCTTGCGCAATATTGCGGCGCGCGGTGGCTCGGTCACCATCAGCGGCGAGCACGTGCAGAGCGGTGACAGCATCGCCGCCATGGGCATGCCCATTCCGGTGGATGAACAGGGCAAGTTCGTCATGCGCCAGATCCTGCCGCCGGGTCCGCACCAGGTCGAGGTGGCGCTGCGCCATGCCGACGGCAAGACCGCCATCTTCCGGCGCAACCTGTCGGTGGCCGACACCGACTGGTTCTATTTCGTCGTCGGTGACCTCACCGTCGGCCAGGATCGCACCACCGGCCCGGCACAACTGGTCACCACCGATACCAGTCACTACGACAATTCGACCTGGGTCGACGGCCGTGGCGCCTTCTACCTCAAGGGCAAGATCAAGGGCGAATACCTGCTCACGGCCAGCGCCGATACCGGCGAACAGCCGCTGCGCGACCTGTTTTCCAATTTCCAGACCAAGGATCCTAACTACCTGCTGCGCCGTATCGATCCCAACCGTTACTATCCGGTCTATGGTGACGACAGCACCATCACCGACGATGCGCCGACCCAGGGCCGCTTCTTCGTCAAGCTGGAGAAGGACAGTTCCTACGTCATGTGGGGCAACTTCCAGACCGCCTGGACCGGCACCGAGCTGACCCAGTTCAGCCGTGGCCTGTACGGTGCCAACCTGGTGTGGAATTCCAAGGACACCACCCGCTACGGTGAGAAGCGCACCAGTATCAACGCCTTCGTGGCCGACCCCGGCACGCTGCAATCGCGCGAGCAATTCCGTGGCACCGGTGGCTCGCTGTATTACCTGCATCACCTGAACCTGACCGAAGGCTCGGAACGCCTGTGGGTGGAAGTGCGCGACAAGGATTCCGGCCTGGTGCTGCAGCGTACCCCGCTCACGCCCGCGCAGGACTACGAGGTCAACTACCTGCAAGGCCGCGTCACCCTGCGCGCTGCGCTGCCATCGACCACCGATGGCAGTACGCTGGTGCAGACCGCCAGCGTGAACGGCAACCCGGTCTACCTGGTCGCCACCTACGAATACGTGCCCGGCCTGACCGAGGTCAGTTCCAGTGCCATCGGCCTGCGTGCCAGCCACTGGCTGGACGATCACCTGCGCTTGGGAACCACCCTGTATCGCCAGGGCGAGGAGAGCAATCAGCAGAACCTCAAGGGCGTGGATGCCACCTATCGCTATACCCCGGCGACCTGGATCAAGGGCGAACTGGCGCGCTCCTCGGGCATCGGCAGCGACAGCCTGAGTTCGATGACCGGTGGTTATGATTTCCTCGCCAACCAGTCCACCGGTGCGGGCGCCACGGCGCGCCGCATCGACACGGCCATCGACCTGGGGGATGTCAGCAGCTTCAAGGGGCGCCTGAGCGCTTACTGGCAGGAGCGCGATCCCGATTTCTCCGGCCCCGGCGCGACACTGCCCAGCGGTGATGGACTCTCGCAGAAGGGCATGACGGCGGTGGTGCCGGTGGACGAGCGTACCGAGCTGGCGGTCAAGCTGGACCGGCGCGAGCAGGTCAACAGTACCGCCAGCCAGAGCGCCAATTCCAGCGAAGCGGCGCTGCGCCACAAGATCGATGCGCAGTGGGGCGTGTCGGTGGGGGTGCGGCAGGACAATCGCAACGGCATCAATCCGACCGGCGTGGTCAACAATGCCAGTTCCTTGCTGTCGCAGAATGGCGCGCGCATGGATGTGATTGCGCGCATCGACTATCGCCCGTTGGCCGATGGCGAAGCCGAGCGGGCCGCAGAGCTGGGCAAGGACGCCGGCAAATCGTTGGTCGAGACGGTGCCGCCCACCGCCATTGGCGAGGGTAGCGCACCCTCGGCCAGTGGCCAGGCCTTGCTCACACCGGGCAGCAATGGACCGGCCTCATCCATCGTCCCCACCACCGGTGTCACAGCCAACGGCAATGCGCAGATGCGCAGCCCCATCGATGCCACGGCGGCTGCCGGTGTCGCCGCTGCACGCGTACCCGGCCTGCAGTACAAGTCCTGGGACAGCTATGCCTTCGTACAGGGCACGGCCAGCCGCAGCGGCAACCGCAGCGACAACGATCGCGCCGGTCTCGGCGGCAGCTGGCAAGTCAGCGACAAGCTGCGCCTGGGCGCGGAAGCCTCGGGCGGTGATGGCGGCATGGGCGGGCGCCTGTCGGGCGACTACCAGGTCGACGAACGCAGCACGGTCTACCTGACCTATACGATGGAAACCGAGAGCGCCGACAGCAACTATGCCGGCCGCCAGGGAACGCTCACGTCCGGCACCCACTATCGCCTCAACGACCAGGTCGGCACCTTCGCCGAGTCGCGCTGGTCCGAGGGTGCCGGTCCCAAGAGCCTGACCCATGCCTTCGGTGTCGACTATGCCCCGGATATGCGCTGGAGCTTCGCCAGCAAGTACGAGACCGGTACATTGTCCGATCCGCTCTCGGGCGATATCAAGCGCGACGCCGTGGGCCTGTCGGCCGCCTTCAAGAAGGATGGCCTGAAATACACCGGCGCCATCGAGTACCGCATGGACCGCAGCACCACGCTGGGCACCGTCGGCGGCACCTGCGTGACCAACGACGCCGCCGGTAACTGCAGTGGCGCGGCAGTCAACATCAACCGCCGTACCTGGCTGTGGAAGAACCAGGCGCAGTACCAACTGAGTCCGTCCTGGCGCCTGCTGGGCAAGTTCAACCTCTCGCGCAGCAGCAACTCGCAGGGCGCGTTCTACGACGGCGACTATAGCGAGACCGTGTTGGGAGCGGCCTATCGTCCGGTCGACAATGACCGCTGGAATACCCTGTTCAAGTACACCTATTTCTACAATGTGCCGTCGGCCGGCCAGGTCGATGGCAGTGCCTACAGCACCTCCGCCACGGGTGGCGCGCTCGATTACGCGCAGAAGAGCCAGGTCTTCAATATCGACACCACCTACGATGTCCTGCCGTGGCTGTCGGTGGGTGTGAAGTATGGCATGCGCCTGGGCCAGCTGAGCCTGACCAAGACCTCGGGTGACTGGTTCTCCAGCCGTGCCGACCTGTGGGTGCTGCGGGCCGACCTGCACATCGTCAAGGAGTGGGATGCGCTGGTGGAAGCGCGCAGGCTGGCGGCCAAGGAAGCGGGCGACGCGCGCTCAGGCTTCCTGGTGGGGGTGTATCGCCATGTCAACGAGAACGTCAAGATGGGGGTGGGCTACAACTTCACCAACTTCTCGGACAATCTTACCGACCTGTCCTATCGCAGCCATGGCTGGTTCCTCAATGCATTGGCGACTTTCTGAGCAAGCGCGCGCACAAGGAAAACGCGCGTTCCGGGCGAGCGGAACGCGCGATGGGGGCCGACGCGGGCAGATGCGCAAGGTCTCAGGCAGGCCGCAGCGGCACCGAGATGCGATAGCCGGTGCCGCGCTCGGTATGCAGGGGCAGCTCGGCGCCGGTGTGGTTGAACCAGCGACGACGCAGGCGGCTCACCATCTGGTCCAGGCGGCGCTCGTCGTAATCCATCCAGTCGTAGCCCAGCGCGGTGACGACATCGCGACGCGACACGGTGGTCGCACGCGGGCGGGTGGCGAAGAGTCCCATCAGGCACATCTCCTGATGGTTCAGGGTGGCACGATGGCCGCCCGGGGATTGCAGTTCGCGCTTGAGCGGGTCCAGTCGCCAGCCCGTGTCGCCCAGACGACGCACCATCGGTGCGATGTACGCGCCCAGCAGTTCGGGGCTGATAGGTTTGGTCAGGAACTGGTCGGCAAACTGGCGCAGGCCACGGATGAGTTCGGCGCCACCGGCCTGTTCGCCCAGCAGGATCACGCCGGTCCGGGGACGCTGGCCATGCAGGTGGCGCGCGGCCAGATAGCCTTCGTGCCTGGGCAGGTCGACGTCGATGACGGCGATGTCGGCCACGTTCGCATGCACCATGAAGTTCTCCAGGCAGGAGGCCTCCATCACGCAATGCCCCTCGCTGGTCAATGCCCGGTTGAAACTGCGTCGTAATTCAGGCTTGCCTTCCAGTATCAAAATGTTCGCCATACCTTGATCCTCGTTGTTGTCGTTGTCTGATGTCACGCCGCCCGAACTTGCCAGAGGGAGGCGCCGTGACCGTGGGCGAATTATGGTCAGTGTGATTGTGTGAGGATAGGCGGCGCTAGGAATGGTTAACACAAGTTAACAGATTCATTGCGCCATGGAAATGGCATGGTCGGGTGTGTGCGGCTGCCCTGCGTGCGCGGGGCGATCCCGGTATCATCTGCGCTTTTGCACGGTAGGCACGCGGGGTATTTCCAGCCGGAAATCTGCGCCTGGCGCGAGACGGAAGACAAGAGAGCATTTCAATGAACATTGCCATCCTGGAAGACAATCCGCTGGAAGCCGAACTGGTGCGCACGACCCTGACGCAGGCCGGCCATGACTGCCAGCATTTTTCCACCGGCGCAGCCTTGCTGGCGGCCCTGCAGCGCAGCGCCTTCGACCTGCTGGTACTGGACTGGATGTTGCCGGACATGACCGGCCATCAGGTCCTGGACTGGGTGCGCGCGCACCTCGGGCGGCGCATGCTGGTGCTGATCCTCTCCAGCCGCTCGCTGGAGGAGCATGTGGTGCTGGGCCTCATGGCCGGGGGCGACGACTACATGATCAAACCGGCGCGGCGCGCCGAACTGCTGGCACGCGTGCATGTGCTCTCGCGACGCCTGCCCGCGCAGGAGATCGCGGTGGTGCCGCCCTCGGACCTGATCGAGGTCGGTCCCTACCGTCTGCACAAGATCAAGCGGGTGGCGCAACTGGCCGGTGTGCCGGTGGAGTTGAAACCCAAGGAATTCGACATCGCCTGTCTGCTGTTCTCGCAGCTGGGCGCGGTGGTGTCCCGCGAGGCGCTGGTGGAGCAGGTCTGGGGGCGCGACCTGGTGGCCTCGCGCACGCTGGATACCCACATGTCGCTGGTGCGCAGCAAGCTGGCATTGCGTCCCGAGAACGGTGTCAAGCTCACCACCATCTATACGCTGGGCTATCGCCTGGACCTCATCGATCCGGAAGACGATTTCTGAGTCTCCCCACCGTCATGGCATCTCATCGAGGGCTGGCAGCCGCAGCGTGAAGCGGGCGCCGCCGCCGTCGCGGTTATGCGCACTGACCTGGCCGCCGTGCAGCTGCGCCACCGTCTGCACGAAGTTCAGGCCCAGGCCGATGCCTGGCTGGCTGCCCTGGCCAGCGCGGTAGAAGGGTTCGAACAAGCCTGCGCCATCGGCGGGCAAGCCGGCACCCTGGTCGTCGACGTGGCAGACCAGCCAGGGCGTAGGCAACTCGCTGTCCTCTTGCACCGTGCACAGGATGCGGCCGCCTACCGGGCCGAACTTGATGGCATTGCTCAACAGGTTGGCCAATGCCCGCACCAGCATCTGCCGCTCGCCCGCCACCCAGTGCGGCAAACCATCCCCCTCGATATCGATACGCACGTTGCGCTCGCGCGCCAGTGGCCACAGGCTGTCAGCGGCATCGGCCAGCAGCGCGTCCAGGTTGAGCTCCTCGCGTAGTGGCGTACCGGCCTTGGCGCGCGCCAGCAGGACGAAGTCATCGGCCAGCGAGAGCGTGCTGCGTACCGATTTCTCGATGCGCGCAAACATG
>NZ_JAELUH010000341.1 GCF_016429215.1 Herbaspirillum sp. ASV7
CCCCCCCCCCCCCCCCCCCCCCCCCCCCCCCCCCCCCCCCCCCCCCCCCCCCCCCCCCCCCCCCCCCCCCCCCCCCCCCCCCCCCCCCCCCCCCCCCCCCCCCCCCCCCCTTTTTAATGATACGGCGCCCACCGAGATCTACACTTGTAGTGTATCGTCGGCAGCGTCAGATGTGTATAAGAGACAGGTCCAGGGCCGCGCGACCGCCTTGTCGGTCAGCGCCGAGGCCGCCACGCTGACGCTGGAGGCCGGCCAGTCGCTGTCGGCTGCCCTGGTGGTCGGGGCCGATGGCGCCAATTCCTGGGTGCGCGGC
>NZ_JAELUH010000342.1 GCF_016429215.1 Herbaspirillum sp. ASV7
CGTCTTGATCGGGACAGTCAGCATCTGATGTCCCAGCCCACCCATGGGGCCAGCCTGGATATCGCAGTCAGCCCCACTTTCGCCATGCGCTGGCTGATACCCCGTCTGCCGCGCTTGGCTGCATTGCTGTCTCTTATACACATCTGACGCTGCCGACGATACACTACAAGTGTAGATCTCGGTGGGGGCCGGATGATTAAAAAGGGGGGGGGGGGGGGGGGGGGGGGGGGGGGGGGGGGGGGGGGGGGGGGGGGGGGGGGGGGGGGGGGGGGGGGGGGGGGGGGGGGGGGGGGGGGGGGGGGGGGGGGGGGGG
>NZ_JAELUH010000343.1 GCF_016429215.1 Herbaspirillum sp. ASV7
CGCAGCTGGGCGCCGCGCTGGGCAAGTATGCCGTGCAGAAGCTGGGCACCAAGCAGATCGCCGTGATCGATGACCGTACCGCATACGGCCAGGGCGTGGCAGAAGAATTCGCCAAGGGCGCCAAGGCCTGTCTCTTATACACATCTGACGCTGCCGACGATACACTACAAGTGTAGATCTCGGTGGGCGCCGGATCATTAAAAAGGGGGGGGGGGGGGGGGGGGGGGGGGGGGGGGGGGGGGGGGGGGGGGGGGGGGGGGGGGGGGGGGGGGGGGGGGGGGGGGGGGGGGGGGGGGGGGGGGGGGGGGGGG
>NZ_JAELUH010000344.1 GCF_016429215.1 Herbaspirillum sp. ASV7
GCGCGGCGCTTACTTGCTGCGGCCGATGACCAGGCCGACCAGCAGGCCCAGGCCGGCCGAGATGGCCACGGCGCGCCACGGATTTTCGTGGACGTAGTCGTCGGTCTTGGCGGCGACTTCCTTGCCCCTGTCTCTTATACACATCTGACGCTGCCGACGATACACTACAAGTGTAGATCTCGGTGGTCGCCGGATGATTAAAAAGGGGGGGGGGGGGGGGGGGGGGGGGGGGGGGGGGGGGGGGGGGGGGGGGGGGGGGGGGGGGGGGGGGGGGGGGGGGGGGGGGGGGGGGGGGGGGGGGGGGGGGGGGG
>NZ_JAELUH010000345.1 GCF_016429215.1 Herbaspirillum sp. ASV7
CCCCCCCCCCCCCCCCCCCCCCCCCCCCCCCCCCCCCCCCCCCCCCCCCCCCCCCCCCCCCCCCCCCCCCCCCCCCCCCCCCCCCCCCCCCCCCCCCCCCCCCCCCCTTTTTAATGATCCGGCGACCCCCGAGATCTACACTTGTAGTGTATCGTCGGCAGCGTCAGATGTGTATAAGAGACAGGGCCCAGCAGGCCATCGCCTGGTAGTCCAGGATTTCGGTAGTTCCGGCGCGTACGGCGCTTGTGTTGACGCTGATTCGATCAACGCGTCAGGACACCGATCCGTTGTCTCCTCCTCCCTCTTTAGGA
>NZ_JAELUH010000346.1 GCF_016429215.1 Herbaspirillum sp. ASV7
CATGTTTGCGCGCATCGAGAAATCGGTACGCAGCACGCTCTCGCTGGCCGATGACTTCGTCCTGCTGGCGCGCGCCAAGGCCGGTACGCCACTACGCGAGGAGCTCAACCTGGACGCGCTGCTGGCCCTGTCTCTTATACACATCTGACGCTGCCGACGATACACTACAAGTGTAGATCTCGGTGGTCGCCGGATCAGTAAAAAAGGGGGGGGGGGGGGGGGGGGGGGGGGGGGGGGGGGGGGGGGGGGGGGGGGGGGGGGGGGGGGGGGGGGGGGGGGGGGGGGGGGGGGGGGGGGGGGGGGGGGGGGGG
>NZ_JAELUH010000347.1 GCF_016429215.1 Herbaspirillum sp. ASV7
CCCCCCCCCCCCCCCCCCCCCCCCCCCCCCCCCCCCCCCCCCCCCCCCCCCCCCCCCCCCCCCCCCCCCCCCCCCCCCCCCCCCCCCCCCCCCCCCCCCCCCCCCCCTTTTTAATGCTCCGGCGACCACCGAGATCTACACTTGTAGTGTATCGTCGGCAGCGTCAGATGTGTATAAGAGACAGGGTCACGCTGGGCGTCGAGCTGCCTGTTCAGGCGTCGGCTTTCCAGCATCACGCTGGTCTGCAAGGCCAGGATGTAGAGCAGGAAGAAGGCCGTCAGCGCCACCACCACGCCCAGCATGACCATGCC
>NZ_JAELUH010000348.1 GCF_016429215.1 Herbaspirillum sp. ASV7
CTTCCCGGGGGTGATCCTGTATCTGACCTACTGGTTTCCGGCCCGGCGACGCGGCCGCATGACCGCCATGTTCATGGCCGGCAATCCGGTCTCGGGCATCGTCGGCGGCCCGCTGTCGGGCTACATCCTGTCTCTTATACACATCTGACGCTGCCGACGATACACTACAAGTGTAGATCTCGGTGGTCGCCGGGTCATTAAAAAAGGGGGGGGGGGGGGGGGGGGGGGGGGGGGGGGGGGGGGGGGGGGGGGGGGGGGGGGGGGGGGGGGGGGGGGGGGGGGGGGGGGGGGGGGGGGGGGGGGGGGGGGGG
>NZ_JAELUH010000349.1 GCF_016429215.1 Herbaspirillum sp. ASV7
CCCCCCCCCCCCCCCCCCCCCCCCCCCCCCCCCCCCCCCCCCCCCCCCCCCCCCCCCCCCCCCCCCCCCCCCCCCCCCCCCCCCCCCCCCCCCCCCCCCCCCCCCCCTTTTTAATGATACGGCGACCCCCGAGATCTACACTTGTAGTGTATCGTCGGCAGCGTCAGATGTGTATAAGAGACAGCCTCCTGGAAGCGCCGCACGAAGGTGGCGCGCGACATGTGGCATAGCGCCGCCAGGCGCGGCAGCGACCAGTCCTCGTGCAGGGCCTCCAGCATGGCCTGCAGCGCGCCCTGCAATACGGGATGCGC
>NZ_JAELUH010000350.1 GCF_016429215.1 Herbaspirillum sp. ASV7
GGTCAACCGCGACATCCCCTTCGATGGCCTGCACTGGATGTTCGACCACGCCGAGACCATCACCGAGCGCAACATCGAGCGCGTCAAGGCGCTGGGCGGTGGCATTGCCATCCAGCATCGCATGGCCCTGTCTCTTATACACATCTGACGCTGCCGACGATACACTACAAGTGTAGATCTCGGGGGGCGCCGGATCATTAAAAAGGGGGGGGGGGGGGGGGGGGGGGGGGGGGGGGGGGGGGGGGGGGGGGGGGGGGGGGGGGGGGGGGGGGGGGGGGGGGGGGGGGGGGGGGGGGGGGGGGGGGGGGGGG
>NZ_JAELUH010000043.1 GCF_016429215.1 Herbaspirillum sp. ASV7
GTCATCGAGCTTTCGGCATAGAACGGCAGGGCATACAGCTTGCCGTCCACCGACAGGCCCTCGCGCACCGGCTTGATCAGGTCGGCTTCGTCGTAGTCCGCCGGCAGGCCGGTCATCGGCGCCAGCCAGCCTTTCTTGGCCCAGATCGGCGCTTCATACGCACCGATGGTCATCAGGTCGAACTGGCCACTGTTGGTGGCAATATCGGTAGTCAGGCGCTGGCGCAGCACGCTCTCTTCCATCGTGACCCAGCGCAGCTTGATGTCGGGATTGGCCTTCTCGAACTGCGGCGCCAGCTTCTGCAACTCGATCATGTCGGGATTGTTGATGGACGCGATATTGAGCGTGACCGGCTCGGCCTGCGCCAGGCCGGACAGGAACAGGGCAGATACCGCCGCAGCGGCCAGGGTGATACGGACGCGAATGGAACTGGACGCACGTGAGGGCGCGAATGTGGGCATGCTTGTCTCCGAATGTTATGTGCCGCCGTGCACGTTCCCCCTCGACGACTACGCCTGGGCGAGGCCGTTTTTGCACGTGCCGGTTGGGCCGATTTTTGAGCAAATATTGTTTTTGTGAGCAAATAATCAGCGATTGCCGAATTATTGTCAAGCATTTGCAATTTGATTGAGCAAATGCCCGGATTTATCAATAATGCAGGAAGCAACTCGCCGTAAAATGGCGTCCCTGAACAGCAATCACAGATACAACAAAAGCCGGCTTGCGGAGACGCTCCCAAGCCGCTGGCGAGGAGAACATGTCTAGCAGCGCATCCAAACTGGACCTGGCGGCACGCGCCGCCTGGATGTACTACGTGGCCGGCAATACCCAGAATGAAATCGCCGAACGGCTCGGCATCTCGCGCCAGATGGCGCAGCGCATGGTGGCCTACGCGGCCGATGCCAACCTGGTGAAGGTACAGATCAGCCATCCGGTCTCGTCCTGCCTGGAACTGGCGCAGGGGTTGCAGCAGCGTTATGGACTGGAAGTCTGCCGCGTGGTGCCCGGCGCCGGTGGCGCCGACAATCCCAATGAATCGCAGGAAGTGCAGCAGATGCTGGCCGTGGCCGGCGCCGAGCTGATGGAGCAATACCTGAGTTCGGAGAACCCGCTGGTGGTCAACGTCGGCTCGGGCCGCACGCTCAAGGCCGCCATCGAGCGCATCAGCGAGATGGAGAGGCCGCAGCACCAGATCGTCTCGATGATCGGCGCCTTCGCCTCGGACGGCTCGGCCAACCGCTATGACGTGGCCCTGCAGGCCGCCGAGAAACTGAGCGCGCGCTTCTACCTGCTGCCGGCCCCGCGCGTGGCCGAGAGCGAACAGGACCGCCGCCAATGGTGTAACCACCGCGCCTACAAGATCGTCACCGGCCTGGCCGAGCGCGCCGACATCACCTTCCTGGGCATCGGCACCGTGGCCCTGCAGGGGGCGATGCACGAGGATGGCTTCATCGACGACGACGAAGTGGCCGAGCTCCAGCGTCTGGGCGCGGTGGGCGAGATGATCTGCCACGCCTTCGATGCCAGTGGCGCCATGCTGCAATCCTCGCTGTCGCCGCGCGTGACAACGCCGCCGTTGACGCCCCGGCCAGCGCGCCCGGTGATCGCCTTCTGCGGCGGCAGCAAGAAGGCCGCCGCCGTGCGCGCCGCCTTGCGCGGCGGCTGGCTCACCGGCCTGGTGACCGATGAGGTCTGTGCCCGTCACGCCCTGCAGGACTAGCTCGCCCTGCGGGTAGCACCCCTACTACAACATTGCCCATGGAGACCAGCATGACCCAGCCCGCCGCCTTCGTCGTCTTTGGCGAAGCCCTGACCGACTTCATCCGCCAGCCCGATGGCCAATGGCGCGCCATTGCCGGCGGCGCCTGCTGGAACGTGGCGCGTGCCGCCGCCCGCCTGGGCGTGGCCACCGGCTATGCCGGCAGCGTCAGCACCGATCTGTTCGGCAACGAGCTCTACCGGCTGGCACAGGAGGCCGGGCTGGACATGCGCTTCACCCAGCAGCATGCCAAGGCGCCGCTGCTGGCCATGGTCACCTCGACCACGCCGCCCGACTACTTCTTCATCGGCGACGACAGCGCCGACCTGCATTTCGATGTGCAACGCCTGCCGGCCGGCTGGATGGACGAGGCGCGCATCCTGCACTTCGGCTGCATCAGCCTGGCCCGCGAGCCGCTGGCCTCACGGCTGCTGCAGGTCGCCCAGGAAGCGGCCATGCGCAACAAGAAGATCGCCTTCGACCCGAACTGGCGCAAGCTCATGGACAGCCCCTCCTATCGCATCCTGCTCAAGCAGTTGCTGGGGCTGTCGCACTACGTCAAGGTTTCCGACGAAGACCTGGAGCGCCTCTTCCCCGGCGACGGCAATGCGCTGGCGACCCTGCAGGCGCTGGCCCCGCAGGCAGAGATCCTCTACACGCTGGGCGCCAAGGGTATGCGCTGGATCAAGGGCGAGCAGGTCATCGAGCAAGCCGCCTATGCGGTGGAAGTAGTCGATACGGTTGGCTGCGGCGACGCCTCCATGGGCGGGTGGATCGCCAGCCAGTTGCGCCAGCCGGATGCGCCCACCGAGGCCCACCTGCGATGTGCGGCAGCGGGCGCGGCCATTGCCGCCTCCAAGGCCGGGGCCTATGCCGCGACCTGGGACGAGGTACAGGCCATGATCGCGCGCGGCTGAGGGCGCTTCAGCGCTTGCCGGCCACGCTGTCGCGCAGGCTTTGCGCGAACTCGTCATCGCTCACCCCCTGCGCCAAGCGTAACCGTCGGCGACGCTCCGCGGCCTGGAACTCGGAATTGACGCGCCACAGTTCCAGATGGCGGAAATAGGTCGCGCCGCTATCGACCCGGCGCACCGGGCCGACCGGGTCCACCGGCCTGACTGCTGTCACGGGATTGCGTGCCATGGGCTCTACTCCAGTGTCAGGCCGGCGCCGTTGCCGACCCGGGGTTGACTAAGCCGCGCGCCCCGGCTGTGAGCGCCCCTGGCGACGCAGCCAGATCACCTGCGCGGTCACACCCAACAACAGTGCCAGCAGCAACGCCCCCTGTGCAGCAAGCAGCACGGGCGACTTCAGGTCGGTGACGAAGGGATGTCCGTCCGGCACCCGGCGCAGGGTTTCCGACACCGCTGGCACCAGCAGCAGGAACACGGTCACCGACAGGGCGATGCTCTCGACATACACCGCCAAGCGCCCCAGCCATGATGACGCAAAACTCATCCCTACTCCCAGCAGCAGGAAGACCAGGGTCAGCATCGCGATGAAGTTGCTCTCCGGTCGCTTCGCCACCAGGAACACCGTCAGCGCACCGACCAGCATGGAGACGAAATAAAGTGCGCCCGGCAACGAACGCGGACGGATGCGCCCGTGCCGGGCGAGCATGTAGATGGCCAGCGGAATCGCCGGCAGGCTGCCAATCGTATGGACCCAGCCCAGGGATGAGATACCGAACATTGCATTTCCTTTTCGTTGGTGTTGGAGAGTGGCCAGGCCCCTGGCCAAATAAACAAGATACCTACCTACTAATTGGTAGATACATTGATCAAAAAATGAGGACGCGATGAAATACTCACTCGCGTCCCGCGTACTTCCCGCCTGCCGCCGACTCAGGCCGCTGCCAGGCGCTCCAGCATGGGATGCACGATGACCCCGAACATCTTGGGATCGTCGTAGGCCCGGGCCGACAGCATGGCGCCATGGATGCTGGCCAGGAAGCGTTCGGCCTCCACCCGGGGGGAAGCCGCCAATTGCAGGCTGCCCTGCCGCTGCCCGCGCTCCAGCACCGACTCCAGCCACAGCGCGAAGAACCTGAAGTGCGCCTTGACCTCCATGGCGATCTCCTGCGGCAGCATGGGCATCTCGGCTGCCAGCATGGCGCAGACGCAAAAAGCCGCCTCTGGCTGGTTCACGCAGTTTTCCCAGTAGCCGGCATAGGCACGCAACTGCGTCAGCGGATCGGTGATGCTGCGTTCCATGGCGGCCACGCCCTCCTGTGCCGCCTCGCGATACTGTCGCACCAGGGTCTGCACCAGTACCGCCTTGCTGGCAAAGTGGTGGTGGATGCTGGCATTGCGGATACCGATGACCTTGCCGATGTCGGCATAGCTGAAACCGTTGTATCCGCCCGCGACCAGCAAGGCCTGGGCACACTGAAGAATCTTTTCAGAAGTGGTGAGAGCGCTATTCATGGACGCAGTCTACCTTCTAGTAGGTAGCTATACAAGCGAAGAATGATCGCCTGTCGTATATCGGACGAATATTTCCCTGTGGACAAGATAGGTGGTGGCCGGGTGGCCAGGCGCCCGGCCACCACCGCCTTGCTTTTACTTCGCCAGCAGTTCCTGCACCAGTGCGCGATACGTACGTAACGGCCGACCCAGCAGCGCTTGCAGGGTCTGCAACGATCCTTCGCGTCCATGCATGCCATGGCGCTGGATGCGCGCCATCATCAGGCGCATGTCATAGGCCATCCAGTCCGGCGCGTAGGTGGCCAATTGTTGTTCGAACGCGTCCAGGTCGTCGCCGCCATACTGGATGGGACGTGGCAGCAGTTCGCTCCACACCGCCGCCGCGCTCACACCGCTGATGCTGTCCGGCCCCACCAGGTCGAGCGTGCGTGCAGGCAGCGCCTGCGGTGCGCGGTCACGGGCCAGCAGCTCAGCCACGGCGATATCGGCAATGTCGCGTACGTCGATCATCTCCACGCCGGCCGCTCCGATGGGCATGGGGTAGACACCGTAGGAGGAGACCACCGACTGGATCTGCACGTCATTCTGCATGAAGTAGGCCGGGCGCAAGATCGTGGCCGGCAGCCCCATGGTTTCGATCATCCGCTCCACGGCATGCTTGCCGGTGAAGTGCGGCACATCGACAAAGCGGTCGGCATGGATCACCGACAGATAGACGATGCGCTCGATACCCGCCTGCTGCGCCAGCGTGAGCAGGCTCAAGGCCTGCGTGAGCTCATCAGGCGTGACGGCATTGAGCAGGAACAGCGTACGCACGCCGGCCAGCGCGGCGCGCAGCGAGGCGATCTCGCGCATGTCGCCGACGACTTCCTTTACGCCTGCGGGCAATGCGTGCTTGCCCGGCGTGCACACCAGCGCGCTGACCTCGACCCCGGCCGCGGCCAGGCCCTGGACGACCAGTGATCCAACGGCGCCGGTGGCGCCAGTAACGAGAATGCTCATGATGCTTTCCTTCAAAAAAGGGGAGTGAAATAGGGGCTCAAAAGGGGCCTGCGTGTTGTGGCCGACGCCTGAAGCCGCTGCAACGCGGTCTAGCGCAGGAAGTCCACCACGGTCTTGCCCAGTTGCGGCAAGGTCCGGCTGCGTTCGATGGCTGCTGGCAATTCCTCGAAGGGGACGACCGCCGCGATCTGCGACTGCAGGCTCCCTGCCGCCACCTCGCGGGCGATTTCGGCCAGACGCACCCGGTCAGGCTGGTTCATGAACCACAGGCCGCGACGGCCAGGTGGCGTAGTGGCCAGGATGGCCGGCGAAGCGGTGCTGACGATGGCACCATCGGTGGCCAGCACCGACCAGGAGCGCTCCAGGGTTTCACCGCCGACATAGTCGAGTACCAGGTCGATATCCTTGACCAGGGCTTCAAACTGCGCGGCCTGGTAATCCATCACATGATCGGCACCCAGGCCATGCACATAGTCGGCATGGCTGCCCAGGGCGGTGGCGCTGACGTGGGCGCCGGCCTGGTGAGCGAACTGCACCGCAAAGCCACCCACCGCGCCGGCTGCGCCATGGATCAGGATGCGCTGGCCGGCCTTGACCGGGCCAGCCAGATGCAGGCTCTGCCAGGCCGACACCGCCGCCACCGGCAGTGCGGCGGCCTGCACCATGCTCAAGCCCGCAGGCAGGAGCGCCAGCTTGTCGGCATCCACCGCGACCAGATCGGCATAGGCGCCCAGGCGACCCAGCGAACCCATGACACGGTCGCCCACGCTCAAGTGGCTGACATCGCTGCCGACCTGCTCCACCACACCGGCCAGCTCGATGCCGAGTACGGCAGGCAGTGGCAGCGGGAAGGCATCCTTGACATAGCCTTCGCGTACTTTCCAGTCCAGGGCATTGACGCCGGCGGCATGCACGCGCACCAGCACTTGTCCGGCACCGGCGACCGGCGTCGGGAGATCGGCGATGCGGACCGAATCCGGGCCGCCGTATTGCATCAGTTGCAGGGAACGAATGGTTTTCATGGTGTGACTCCTTGTGGGTAAGTTGATGCGCTGGGTTGATGGAACACACGATAAGGCGTTTCATCCTTCGAACACAGACTGTAAAATCGGGACACACCGGATCATTCTTGAGACACCATGGACATCAATGCCCTCGTCGATCTGCAGCTGGTCGCCACCCACGGCAGCTTCGGCCGCGCCAGCCGTGAGAGCGGGCGCGCCAAGGCCACGCTGTCACGTCGGGTGGCCGACCTGGAACAGGAACTGGGCGTGCGCCTGGTCGAGCGCGGCACGCAACGGCTCACGCTCACGTCCGCCGGGCAACTGCTGCTCCAGCGCAGCGAGGGTCCGTTGCGCGAAATCGAAGAGGCCATGACCCAGGCCAGCGAAGGCAGCACCGCGCCACGCGGCCGCCTGCGCATCGCCGCGCCGCTGGTGTTTTCGCAGCTGGCTTTGGGACGGCTGTCGGCCCTGTTCCGGGCGCAGTATCCGCAAGTTGAGCTGGACGTGGTGGCCGAGGACCGCATGGTGGACCTGGTGCAGGAGCATTTCGATCTCTGCATCCGCATCAATCCCGGCGAGGATGGCAATCTGGTCGGACGCTGCTTCGCCCGCGACAGCCTGGTGCTGGTGGCCGCGCCCACGCTGCCCATGCCACGCGCGCGGGCGGGCCTGACACATACGATCGCGGCGGTGGTGATGCCGACCTATCGCGAGGGCGACGTGTGGTCCCTGCGCGCGGGCAAGCTGTTGGTCGCACCGCAACCGGTGTTGCGGCTGTCTTCATTGATGATGGTCAAGGACGCCGTCTGCGCCGGGGCCGGCGCGGCGCTGCTGCCGTGGTCGGTGGCCGGCACGCTGGTACAGGCCGGGCAATTGAAGCTGTGGGGCGAGATGGGTAGCGAAGTCGAACTATGGGTACTGCATACCTCACGTCGCCTGCAGAGTCCCAAGGTAAGGGCCTTCGTGGAATTCCTGTGCGCGCAGTACCCGGATGGTCGTTTCACCGCCTGATGCAGCCGGAGAACAGATCCTGAACCAGGCCCTATAATCCTGCACCGTCCACCATCGCTCGCCCATGAAGAAGCCAGCCCCCCACACCGTCAGCATCGTCGACGGCCAAAGCGCCACCCGGCTGTCCCCCGCGCAGGAGCGGTTCAACACGCTCATCGAAGAGATCGGCGAGCGTCGCGCCCGCCTGCTGGAATGGGAAGCCGCCAGCGACGCCTTCCACCAGAAGTACTCCGCCCAGTACCTGCCACTGGAACAGGAACTGCTCGGCCTGAAGCGCCAGGCGGTCTACCGCCTGCACGAGGCCTGGCCGCACAAGGCACTGGGCAAGGGTGAGCGGATCACGCTGTCGGCCCTCATCGCCGACATGGCGCAGGCACTGCTGCAGCGGGGCGACGACGCCGAGCTGGCGCTGATCTACCAGCAGCACGGCCAGCCAGACGATACCGACGACAACGCACCGGCCGCAAAAACGCCAGCACCAGAGGCCCAGTCAAAAGATCCGACTCCAGCCGAGGACGACTTCACCAGCGGCACGCCCGAGGAAATCATGCAGCGCATGGAAGCCATGCTGGAGCGCCAGGAGCGCGAGCGCATGGCCGCAGCACAGGCGCGCGAGACGCAGCGCGCCAGTCGCAAGAAGCCCCCAAAGCAGCGGGCCGCCGAGCAACAGCAGCAGGCGCAGCGCATCGAACTGAGCCAGTCCATCCGCGCCGTCTACCGCCGGCTGGCCAGCGCCCTGCATCCCGACCGTGAGCCCGACGAAGCCGAGCGCGCCCGCAAGACCACGCTGATGCAGCAGGTCAACCAGGCCTATGAAAAGAATGATTTGCTCAGGCTTCTGGAGCTGCAGCTGGAACTGGAACACATCGGCCAACACCCCCTCGACACCGTGAGCGAAGCGCGGCTGGCCCATTACAACCAGATCCTGCAGGAACAGTTGGGAGAACTGGACCAGGAAATCGTCCACGTCGAGCGCCAGTTCAGACGGGCCTATGGCCTCGCGCCGCAGGCGCGCCTGACGCCGGAGAAGATGATGCGCTACCTGAACCGCGGCATCACCGCGCTACGCCAGCAAGGCCAGGACCTGCGCGCCGCCCTGGCGGCCTTCGGAGATATCGAGCAGGTCAGGACCTGGCTGAAACATGCACGGCGACAGCGCGAGCACAGTTGGGACGATGCGTGAGCGCATGAGGCGCTCACGCCGCTGCGATCAGACCTTGTCCAGCTTGGCCACCGACAGGTCCAGCAGTTTCATGCCGAACTTGCCGAAGTTGATGTGCGCGCGCGCCGCGCCGCCACCGCCTTCGATGTTGACGATGACGCCTTCGCCGAACTTGGCATGGGAGACGTTCTGGCCGATGCGCCAGCCGGAATCGGTCTGGCGCGAGAAGCTCTGGGCGATCTTGTTGTTGCCCGACTCCGGCACTTCATCCCAGGCCGACTTCGGATTGGCGAACCAGTGATGCTGGGCAACCTTGGGCGAGAGCCACTTGATGGCCTGCTCGGGCAGCTCGTCGAAGAAGCGTGAGCGCGTGTTGTAGCGGGTCTGGCCGTGCAGCATGCGGGTCTGCGAGAAGGTCATGAACAGGCGCTTGCGGGCGCGCGTGATAGCCACGTACATCAGGCGGCGTTCTTCTTCCACCCCGCCCTCTTCCTTGGCGCTGTTCTCGTGCGGGAACAGACCCTCTTCCATGCCGGTGATGAAGACCGCATCGAACTCCAGACCCTTGGCCGAGTGCACCGTCATCAGCTGCAGCGCATCCTGGCCGGCCTGGGCCTGGTTGTCGCCGGCCTCCAGCGAGGCATGCGAGAGGAAGGCCGACAGCGGCGACATGATGGTCACCAGCGGCGCATCGGCGTCCAGCACTTCCACACCATCGGCGATGGTGATGGCGGTGCCCGCCGTAGCCTGCGCCTGCGGGCCGAGGAAGGCCGGCGCATCCAGGCCATAGCCTTCTTCCGAGACGAACAGCGTGGCCGCACTGACCAGCTGCTCCAGGTTTTCGATGCGGTCGGCGCCTTCCTTCTCGTTGCGATAGTGCGTGATCAGGCCGGACAGATCGAGCACCACCTTGACCATCTCCGGCAGGGGCAGATGCTGGGTCTCGAAACGCGCGCCTTCGATCAGCTTGACGAAGGCGTTCAGCGAGGAACCCGCCTTGCCGGCCACATAGGGCACGGCGGCGTAGAGCGAACAACCGTACTGGCGTGCCGCATCCTGCAGCGACTCCATGGCCTTGGCGCCGATGCCGCGCGTGGGGAAGTTGACCACGCGCAGGAAGGCCGAATCGTTGTGCAGGTTGTCCATCAACTGCAGATAAGCGATGGCGTGCTTGATTTCGGCGCGTTCGAAGAAGCGCTGGCCACCATAGACGCGGTAGGGAATGGCCGAGCTGAACAGCGCATGCTCCAGCACCCGCGATTGCGCATTGGAGCGGTAGAGGATGGCGATCTCGCTGCGCGACCAACCTTCGGCGATCAGGTCCTTGACCTGCTCGATGATCCACTGCGCTTCCTGCAGGTCGCTGGTGGCCTCATAGACGCGCACCTGCTCGCCATGGCCAGCGTCGGTGCGCAGGTTCTTGCCCAGGCGCTTGCTGTTGTTGGCGATCAGTTCATTGGCGGCATCCAGGATGTGGCCGTGGGAGCGGTAGTTCTGCTCCAGCTTGATCAGGTTCTCGACACGGAATTCCTGTTCGAAGGCCGACATGTTGCCCACGTTGGCGCCGCGGAAGGCATAGATGCTCTGGTCGTCATCCCCCACCGCGAAGACCGCGTTGTGGGATCCCGCCATGAGCTTGAGCCACTTGTACTGCAGGTCGTTGGTATCCTGGAACTCATCCACCAGGATGTGGCGGAAACGGCTCTGGTAGTGCTCGCGCAGGGGCTGGTTGCGCGACAGCAGTTCATAGGTGCGCAACAGCAGTTCGGCGAAATCGACCACGCCTTCGCGCTGGCACTGCTGATCATACAGCTCGTAGAGCTCGACGAACTTGCGGTTGTAGTCGTCGTAGGCATCCACGTCCTTGGCGCGCAGGCCCTGGTCCTTGGCGCTGTTGATGAAGTACATCAGGTTGCGCGGCGGATACTTTTCATCGTCCACGTTCATCTGCTTCAACAGGCGCTTGATGGCCGAGAGCTGGTCTTGCGTATCCAGGATCTGGAAGGTCTGCGGCAGGCCGGCATCCTTGTGGTGGGCGCGCAGCAGGCGGTTGCACAGCCCGTGGAAGGTGCCGATCCACATGCCCCGGGTATTGATGGGCAGCATGGCCGACAGGCGCGCCGTCATTTCCTTGGCGGCCTTGTTGGTGAAGGTCACGGCCAGGATGCCGTTGGGCGAGACCTGCCCGGTCTGGATCAGCCAGGCGATGCGGGTGGTCAGCACGCGGGTCTTGCCGGAACCGGCGCCGGCCAGGATCAGCGCCGATTGCGCCGGCAGCGTCACGGCGGCGAGCTGCTCCTCGTTGAGGTTGTGGAGAAGATTTTGCATCCCGCGATTATAAAGGGCGCGGGCATGGGTGGGGCAGGCCGCGGTGGGCGCGCTATACTGCCGCCCACCGGCTTGCGTTGTGCCTTGCCTTCCGACCAACATCTGCCCTTCTGCCCGCCATGCTTCGCCTGATTCCCGCCCTGGTCGTCGCCCTGCTGCTGTCGGCCTGCGCCAGTACCGCCCCACCAGCCTCGCGCACCGATATCGAACAATTGCTGACGCTGCAGAAGACGCGCCTGGACGTGGCCGCGCCGGTGGCCCGCAGCAAGTGGAATTCGCACGCGCCTATCGACGATCCGGCGCGCGAAGCCCTCATCCTCGATGACGTGGCCGCGCGCGCCCAGTTGCTCAAGCTGGATCCGCAATGGACGCGCCGCTTCTTCCAGGACCAGTTCGACGCCGGCAAGATCGTCCAGCGCGACCTGCACCGCCAATGGCGCGCCGAGCAGCGGCCACCCTTCGCCAATCCACCGGACCTGGCGCGACAGGTACGCCCGGTGCTGGACCGTCTCACCCCCGACCTGCTGAGCGTGCTGGTGCGCCTGCAGGGCCACTGGTGTGAGCCGGCCGTGCAGCGCGCGCTGGCCGAGCTGGAACCCGAGATCCTGGGCGCCGATTACGCACCCAGCGTGCGCGAACAGGCCACCGAGGCCTTGCGCTGCCAGCAATGAAACGGGGCAGCAAGACCGGCTTGCCAAGCAGATAACGTCGCGCAAATGCGACTAAGTCTCTGATTCTGGACGTAAAAATTCTTTGCTGTCCTGCAGCATTTTGACGTCAGGAGTAGAATTCGGATTGCTGTTCACGCGCACATCCGCGCGCGCAGTCTCCTCATTCCGAACTCCCCCGCCATGTCCGACGATTCATGTAGTCCCAGTCCTGCCGCGCCGGCGCGTCCGCTCACGCCGGCCAAGGTCACCCGGCAGATCATTGCCACCGCGTTCTTTACCTTCCTGGTGTACCTGGCCATCGGCATCCCGATGGCGGTGTTGCCGGGTTACATCCACCTGGACCTGGGCTACAGCTCGGTGATCGCCGGGCTGGGCATCAGCGTGCAGTATTTCGCCACCTTCGTCAGCCGCGCCAATGCCGGCCGCATGATCGATACCGTCGGCGCCAAGCAGACCGTGATGCGCGGCATGCTGCTGTGCTCGGCCAGCGGCGGCCTGTTGCTGCTGTCGGCACTGGCGCAGCCGCTGCCGTTCCTGTCGCTGGTGTTGCTGTTCGTCAGCCGCGCCTTCCTGGGCCTTGGCGAAAGCCTGGTCGGTACTGGCGCCATCATGTGGGGCGTGGGTCGCGTGGGTTCCGAGAACACGGCCAAGATGATTTCCTGGAACGGCATCGCCACCTATGCGGCGCTGGCCATCGGTGCACCGCTGGGCGTGGTGCTGGATCGTTCGCTGGGCTTTGCCATGATAGGCCTGACCGGCATGCTGCTGACCGTGCTGGGTTATGTGCTGGCGCGTGGCGGCCCGGTCACGCCGGTGGTGCAGGGTGAACAGCTGTCCTTCAAGCTGGTGCTGCGCAAGGTCTTCGCCTATGGCATGGGCCTGGCCTTCGGCACCATCGGCTTCGGCTCTATCGCGACCTTCATCACGCTGTATTACGCCGACCAGCACTGGAGTAGCGCGGCCTTCGCGCTGACCGCATTCTCCAGCGCCTTCGTCGGTGCGCGCCTGCTGTTCGCCAATTCGATCACCCGCTTTGGCGGCTATCGCGTGGCTGTGGTCAGCTTCCTGACTGAATCGGTAGGCCTGCTGCTGCTGTGGAGTGCCACCACGCCGGAACTGGCATTGCTGGGCGCCGGCCTGGCCGGCTTCGGTTTCGCGCTGGTGTTCCCGTCGCTGGGGGTGGAAGCGGTGAACCTGGTGTCGCCGGCCAATCGCGGCGCGGCGCTGGCGGCCTATTCCGTCTTCCTCGACCTGGCGCTAGGCATCACCGGCCCCGTGGCCGGTGCGATCGCGGGCCAGCTGGGGTATCCGCAGGTCTTCCTGTTCGCGGCCATCGCCGCCATCGGCGCGGTGGCCTTGTCGCTGTCGCTGTATCGCAGCGCGCTGCAACGCCGGTCGCACTGAAGCGGCTACCGTCCAGGCTGCCAAGAGGCCGACAGGATCAATCCTGTCGGCCTCTTTGATTTGGCGCACGCCGTTTATCGAATAAAACGGTTGAACTGCGGAACACCGGCCCCACTCTCTTATCCATACCACCGTTGGTGATTTGCAATAGAATCGCCATGTTGTGTTCACCCGCTTACGAAAAACCGAACAGCTAAGGAGCGAAAGATGGCAAAGAAAAACGTGGCAGCCCCCTCGATCAACATCGGCATCAACGACAAGGACCGCAAGAAGATCGCCGACGGCCTGTCCAAGCTGCTGGCCGATACCTACACGCTGTACCTGAAGACCCACAACTTCCACTGGAACGTGACCGGTCCGATGTTCAACACCCTGCATCTGATGTTCGAAGGCCAGTACAACGAGCTGGCGCTGGCCGTGGACCTGATCGCCGAACGCATCCGCGCCCTGGGTTATCCGGCACCGGGTTCGTACAAGGAATTCGCCAAGCTGTCCTCGATTCCCGAAGCCGATGGCGTGCCCAATGCCCAGGAGATGATCGCCCAGCTGGTGGCCGGCCAGGAAGCCGTGACCCGCACCGCGCGTTCGATCTTCCCCACCGTCGACGCCGCTGCCGACGAACCCACCGCCGACCTGCTGACGCAGCGCATGCAGCTGCATGAAAAGAATGCCTGGATGCTGCGCAGCTTGCTGGAAGGCTGATCCGCATCACTCAATAAAAAAATGCCGTTCTTGTGAACTGCACCCCAAAAGTTGGACATAAATCCAACCTTTGGGGTGTTTTTGCGAACGGCATTTTTTTCTCGCTACCGTTCGGACTGAGTAGACCCGCAGGGTCGTATCGAAGGTGCAGGACTGTGTGCAAGCGTCTGCGCGCCTTCGATACGCCGCCAAGCGGCTACTCAGTCCAAACGGTTTTCGTCGCCGCCTTCATCAGCGATAAAGATCGGCCAGCTCCCGCGTCTTGCGCTCAGCCACCGGCACCAGATAGACGCTGCTGATGACCGCCACCATATCCGCCCCCTGCGCTACCAACGGCGGCGCATTCTCCAGCGTGATGCCGCCAATCACCACCACCGGCAGGGGAATCTCGCGCTTGGATTGCGCGATGATGTCCGGCGCGGTGCGGAAGTCATACTTTTTCACCCGCGACGGATAGAAGCCACCAAAGGCCACGTAGCTGGCGCCATCGCGATAGGCGGCATGCGCCAACTCCAGCGTACCGTAGCAGGAGGCGCCGACGATGCGGTCCGGCCCCACCGCACGGCGCACTTCGGCAATGGAGGCATCGGTGCCACCGACGTGGATGCCGTCGGCATCGATCTCCAGGCACAGGTCCACATGGTCGTTGATGATCAGCGGCACCTCATACTGGCGGCACAGGGCCAGCAAGGCGCTGGCCTGGTCGCGCCGTTGCGCGGGGCCGGCGCTCTTGTGGCGATACTGCACCAGCGCGGCGCCGTTCTGCAGTGCCAGCTCGGTGGCGGCCAGCAGCTGGGCGGTGTCATCCCAGTCCGGGGTGACGATGTAGAGGCCACGCAAGTGCTTGGAATAATCGGGTTTCATGTCAGGCTCCTGCCGCAGAGGCGAATTCAAATGCAGCCACGCGGTTGGGGATACGCTGTCCCGCCGCGATGGCATAGGAAGTGGATAGGGCGTGCTGAGTGTAGTGCTGGGCCTGCTCGATGGCCTCGCGCATGGGCAGGCCACGCGCCAGGCAGGCCGACAGGGCCGCCGCCAACGTGCAACCGCTGCCGTGGAATTCATCCGGCAGGCGGGTCCAGCGCCAGCGGGCGCTTTCGATGGCGTCCTCGGCGAACTCGGATCGGAACAACTGCCCATACCAGCGGTTGATCACGTCCTCCTCTTGCGGGCCATGGCCGCCCTTGAGCAGCACGTGCGCACAGCCGCGCTGCATCAGCAAGGCCGCCTGCCGCTCCGGACCCACGTCACCACAGAGACGACGCGCCTCGTTGAGGTTGGGCGTGATGACGGTGGCCAACGCGTAGAGCGGCTCGATCACGCGGGCGGCATCGTCACGCGAGAGCTGGTCGCCCTTTCCATTGGCCAGCACCGGGTCCAGTACCACCGGCATGGCCGGATTGCGCTGGCGCAATTGCCGGATCAGCGACGCGATCATCTCCGCATTGGCGTGACTACCGGCGATGCCCAGCTTGACGACCGCGATATCGAAGCGGTCGATCAGCACCTGGGCCTGGTGACGCACCAGCTCGGGATCGAGCGCATGCACCGCGAACACGCTGACGTTGTCCTGCACCGTCAGCGCCGTGGGCACCGACAGCGGATGACAACCCAGCGCCGTGATGGCCGGGATATCGGCCTGCATGCCGGCCCCGCCGCTGGGGTCGGAGCCGGAGAAGACCAGCACGCAGGGCGGCGTGGCGCGATAGGCTGCGTCCATGCTCAGGCCACGCGTCCGGCCATGGGCGAGGAAGGCGAGGCGCTGAACTTGCGCGGGATGCGGCCGGAGAGGAAGGCTTCGCGGCCGGCCTCCACCGCCAGCTTCATCGCGCGTGCCATACGGATGGGGTCGCGCGCACCGGCGATGGCGCTGTTCATGAGCACGCCGTCGCAGCCCAGTTCCATGGCGATGGCCGCGTCCGAGGCGGTGCCCACGCCGGCATCGACCAGCACAGGCACGCGCGCCTGTTCGATGATCAGCGACAGGTTCCAGGGATTGAGGATGCCCATGCCCGAGCCGATCAGCGAGGCCAGCGGCATGACTGCGGCCACGCCCAGGTCTTCCAGCATGCGCGCCTGGATGGGGTCGTCGCTGCAATAGACCATCACGTCGAAGCCATCCTTGACCAGGGTCTCGGCGGCCTTGAGCGTCTCGGGCATGTTGGGGAAGAGGGTCTTCTCGTCGCCCAGCACTTCCAGCTTGACCAGCTTGTGCCCACCCAGCAGTTCACGCGCCAGTTGCAGGGTGTAGACCGCATCGGCGGCGTTGTAGCAGCCGGCGGTATTGGGCAGGATGGTGAATTCGGAGGGCGGCACTGCGTCCAGCAGGCTGGGGGCGTTGGGGTCCTGGCCGATGTTGACGCGGCGGATCGCCACCGTGATGATCTCGGCGCCGCTGGCGACGGTGGCCGCGCGGGTCTCGTCGAGATCCTTGTACTTGCCGCTACCGACCAGCAGGCGCGACCGATAGGTCTTGCCGGCGATGGTCAGGCCCGGGTCTTCTTTCTGAAGGGGGGCGTCATTCATGTTCATGTCGATTCCTTGTGTGTAGGGTACGCGCGGCGGTAGCTGACCAGGTCAGCCACCGCCGATGGCGCGCACCACATCTACCTTGTCAGCCTCGGCCAGCGCGTGCGTGGGCCAGCGCGCACCGGGCACCACCTGGCGGTTGACCGCCACGGCCACCGCCTTGCCAGCCAGGGAGAGGCCGGCAATGAGCTGTTCCAGCGTGGCGCCGTCGGGCAGCGGGTGAGGCTTGCCGTTCAGTTCGATCTGCATGGCCGCGCTTACTGCTTGGAGTAGATCTCGGCGCCCATCTTGACGAACTCGACCGACTTCACTTCCATGCCCTGCTTCAGCGCATCGATCTCGGAGATGCCTTCCTTGGCGGCATAGTCGCGCACTTCCTGGGTGATCTTCATGGAGCAGAAGTGCGGGCCGCACATGGAGCAGAAATGCGCCACCTTGGCCGAGTCCTTGGGCAGGGTCTCGTCGTGGAATTCGCGTGCCTTGTCCGGGTCCAGGCCGATGTTGAACTGGTCTTCCCAGCGGAACTCGAAGCGTGCCTTGGACAGCGCGTTGTCGCGGATCTGCGCGCCGGGATGGCCCTTGGCCAGGTCAGCGGCGTGGGCGGCGATCTTGTAGGTGATGATGCCGTCCTTCACATCCGTCTTGTTGGGCAGGCCCAGGTGTTCCTTGGGGGTGACGTAGCACAGCATGGCCGTACCGTACCAGCCGATCTGCGCGGCGCCGATGCCGGAGGTGATGTGGTCGTAGCCGGGGGCGATGTCGGTGGTCAAGGGGCCGAGGGTGTAGAACGGCGCTTCGTGGCACTGCTCCAGCTGCAGGTCCATGTTTTCCTTGATGAGATGCATGGGGACGTGGCCGGGGCCTTCGATCATGACCTGCACGTCGTGCTTCCAGGCGATCTGGGTCAGCTCACCCAGGGTGCGCAGCTCGCCCAGTTGGGCTTCGTCGTTGGCGTCGTAGATGGAGCCGGGACGCAAACCGTCGCCCAGGCTGAAGCTGACGTCGTAGGCCTTCATGATCTCGCAGATCTCTTCGAAGTGCTCGTAGAGGAAGGACTCGCGGTGATGCGCCAGGCACCACTTGGCCATGATGGAGCCGCCGCGCGAGACGATGCCGGTCATGCGCTTGGCCGTCAGCGGCACGTATTGCAGGCGCACGCCGGCGTGGATGGTGAAGTAGTCCACGCCCTGCTCGGCCTGTTCGATCAGGGTGTCGCGGAAGATTTCCCAGGTCAGATCTTCAGCCTTGCCGTTGACCTTTTCCAGCGCCTGGTAGATCGGCACGGTGCCAATCGGCACCGGCGAATTGCGGATGATCCATTCGCGCGTTTCATGGATGTTCTTGCCGGTGGACAGGTCCATGACGTTGTCGCCGCCCCAGCGGATGGCCCAGGTCATCTTTTCCACTTCCTCGCCGATGGAGGAGGTCACGGCCGAGTTGCCGATGTTGGCATTGATCTTGACCAGGAAATTGCGGCCGATGATCATCGGTTCCACTTCCGGGTGGTTGATGTTGGCGGGGATGATGGCGCGGCCACGGGCGACTTCCTCGCGCACGAATTCCGGGGTGATCTCGGCCGGGATCGACGCACCGAAGGATTGGCCCGGGTGCTGGCGGCCCATCAGGTCGGCCAGCTTGTTGCCCATGGGGCCGGAGGCCTTCAGTTGCTCCAGGTATTCCTTGCGGCGCAGGTTTTCGCGGATGGCGATGAATTCCATTTCGGGCGTGATGATGCCGCGACGAGCGTAGTGCATCTGGGTGACATTGGCACCCGCCTTGGCGCGGCGCGGCTTGCGGTGCAGGTTGAAGCGCAGCTCGGCCAGGGCCGGGTCGTTCAGGCGCTGCTGGCCGTATTCGGAGGTGGGGCCGGGCAGCTCCTCGGTATCGTTGCGTTCCAGGATCCAGGGCAGGCGCGGCGTGGAGAGGCCGGCACGGATGTCGATCTTGACATCCGGGTCGGTGTAGGGACCGGAGGTGTCGTAGACGTAGATGGGCGGGTTCTTTTCCGAGCCGAACATGGCCGGCGTATCGGACTGGCTGATCTCGCGCATGGGCACGCGGATATCGGGGCGCGAACCGGTCACGTAGATCTTGCGGGAATTCGGGAGAGGCTGGACGGCTGCCTCGTCGACGGTGGCCGTCGCGGACAGGAATTTCGGGTTGGCATTCATTTCGGCTCCTTTGCTTGATGACTCATGGCTCGGAGCCAGCAAAGGAGGTTGCGGAAGAGGACGGACGGCGGGGATGGGACGGTGCCGTGGGTACGTCATGCTGCCGGTTGCTTCCCTTCGCTGGCATTATCCAGATCAGGTTCAAGGGTATTTCTCACCCGGCTGCCAGAGCATGTGCTCCGGTGCCAGGACCCCTAGCGATGCGACGCTTCCCGTTTGTACGGTCGGCGTCGTGGGGCGGATTCTACACCGATGGTCGTGGCTGGCAAGCTCTGCCCGGCAAAAGTTCTTTCTTGCGCAATGGGAACACTCATCAAATAACGAGATAGTCACCAAAAACTTACGTCGCAATTTAACTAAAAATCAAAAAAAATTGCCATCTCGCTATTTGAGAAACTTTCTACATGGTATATTTTCCACGAGGAAATTGCGTTGCGCTGCCGGCAACCAGCCGTCCGCCACAAGACCATGACGACGCAAGCCATCCTCGTCCCGCTTTTCGCCATCGCCTTAGCCAGCGGGGCCAAGCAGAGGACCCGGCAGACGGGCAAGGGGGCCTGATCCGTCCGGCTGCCACCGGAACACCAGACGACGCGTCGCGCCCATGCGGGCGTATGCCGGGGGGCATGCGCGACTGGCAAGCAGATCCACGGCGATCCCATACCGCCGTCAGCAGACAAGACTCATGACTCTCACACTCAGTCGCAAGACACTGATGGTGCGCACCCTGGTCGCCGCCATCGGCGCCAGCTTCGCCTCGGGCTGCGCGGTCGATCCGGCCACCGGACAACCATCCTTCAAGGAAACCTTCGCCAGCGACGATCCATGCTCGCAGAACGCCCGCAACATCGGCATCGGCGTGGGCGTGCTTGCCGGTGCCCTGCTGGGCCGCCAGGTCGGCGGCGACAACAAGGGCCTGCTGGTCGGAGCCGCATTGGGCGGCGTCATCGGCGGCCTGATCGGCAATGACATCGACAAGCGCCGCTGCGAGCTGGCCAAGATCGCCAAGCAATACCAGCTCGACGTGAAAGTCACCTCACTGGACAGCAAGGGTGAGGCCATCCCCGCCGGGGACGATGCCAAGGCCAGACAGGACACGGCCGGTTCGGTGGTCGAGGTGCGCGATCCGGCCGGTGCCGGCGGCCATTTCGAAAGCAATTCGGACCAGTTGACACCACGCGCCCGGCTCTACTTCGCCGCCATTGCCGACACCTACGACCTGCGCAAGAGCGCCGCTGCCATCCAGGATCCCAAGCTGCGCCAGCAATACCTGGACAAGATGGCCCAGCGCAAACTGCTGCTGGTCGGCCATACCGATGACACCGGCTCGTCGCGGCTCAATGCCGACCTGTCCGAACGTCGTGCGCGCACGGTGTCGCGCTTCATGCAGGAGCATGGCGTGCCGGCGGCGTCCCTGTATTTCCAGGGCGCTGGCGAGTTCTACCCGATGGCCAGCAACGAGACCGAGGAAGGCCGGGCGCAGAACCGCCGGGTCGACATCGTGGAACTGAGTGACAAGGCCAGCTTCGACAACTACCTGGCGGCACGACGTCCGCGCGTGGAGTTCTACCGCCAGGCCGTGAACCAGGCAGAAGCCGATGCAGCTGCCAGCCAGCCCACACAGCCCGCTACTCGGATGAGCAGCAGCGTCACCCCGCGCGCCCATTCTTCCACGGCCAGGAAGAATGGCAATAACACCGCAGGCAAAGACGAGGGCGCGCCCGCCAGCGACACGGCCGCAGTCGCGTCCGGCAAGGCGAGCACGCCAACCACGGCAAGCGCGCGCCCTGGCGCCGGCATCGGTGGCAACTGGATCGACTTCGGCGGCGCTCCACTGGTAGCCTCCAACGAGGTGGCCGGCATCGGCAAGGTGGAGAGCCGTAAGCCCTTCTTCTCCCTCATCAGCCCCGCCTATGCCGATGAACCGCCGGTACTGGCCGACTGCACTCGCGACCGGCCGCGCGCGGCCAACAGCGTCAAGGCACTGGCCGACGGCCGCACCTACCGGACCAGCGAACATATCCCCGGCCTGTACGGCAAGACCTGGACCGATCAGGTCAACGGCCATCAGGTGGTGATCAACCGCATCGCGGTCCTGGCCGGCGACGGCGCACTGGCCACTCCGCCCGAGTTCAAGGTCTACAAGAACTACGACGCCGCACGCCGTGGCAACGCCAAGCCGGATGTGACCCTGCAGCCCGAGGTCAATACCTATCTGGGCAGCAAGGGCTTGCTGTATCGGGTGTTCCTGCGCGGCCAGGGCGGCATGCAGTGCGCCGATATTGTCTTCGACAGCCAGGGCGCCACCACGGCCAAGACTGGACGTCTTGTCTACCTGCGCGCCAGCACGCCTTATGTCGCCGATTTCAAACCCAAGATGTACCAATGAACCAATAACCAGAACATCCGGATCCGGGAGCCCCTATGAAAGAATTCTTCGATACCTACCCATTGGCTGCGTGGAGCGTGGTCAGCGTCCTCATGGCCGCCGTCGTCATCATGACCCTCTGGGAGAAGGTCAAGTGGTGGTGGTTCAACACCTGGGTCAGCTTCCCGCTGATCGGCCGCATCGCCCGCCTCTCGCGCGACGTCAACGACGATGCCAGCTTCCCCGGCTGGTACAAGGGCGAGCGCACGCTCTGTCAGGAGTACAAGGACTTCGTCCATGTCCAGGACGAGCATGACTTCAACGAGAAGGTCACCTATCTGACCAAGGCCGGCGACAACGGTCGCAAGGCCACGCCCAACTGGATCTGGCTGCTGACGGTGTCGATGGTGTTCGTGGAGGCGATGGGTTTCTCCTACGTACTGGCCGGCTATACCCTGCCGGGCGCCAGCGAGAATCTGCAGCAGACCGGTGCCTATGGCATCGCCTTCCTGATCTCGGTGATCCTAGTGGCCTTCACCCACCTGGCCGGACATGAACTCTACAAGTCCGAGCGCATCAAGCACGCCCGCCGCGAATGGATCGAGAACGGCCGCAAGCCCAAGCTCTTCACCGGTACCATCCCGCTGGCACGTGCCCAGTCCGCCGATGACGACATGCCGACCTTCACCCAGCTGTGCAACCGCGTCGGCGCCCACCCGGGCTACAAGATCACCATCCTGACGGTCATCTTCGTGCTGCTGGTGGCAGGTCTTGCCACCTATGTGCGCGGTCAGGTACTGGAGCGTGAGCTGGAAGCGCGCGTGACCCTCAGCAGCAGCCAGGCCAGCAGTGCCGCCCGCTCGACCGCTGGCAGCCTGGACATGTCTGCCGCCAACGTGCGCCTGCCGGCCGAGGACGACGCCGCCAACCGCGCAGCCGACCGCAAGGCCGTCGCCGACGAAGCCGACATCGACCGTCACGGTGGCTGGGCCACCTTCATCGTGCTGGCCTTCGTGTTCGTCTTCCTGCAGATCCTGGGGGTGATCTTCGGCTACCGCTGGGGCTTCGCCGGCGAGAACAGCGCCCAGGCCTATCGTGACATCGGCAACGGACGCTACTCCAGCTACAGTGCCGTGCGCGAACACTATCGCCGCATTGCCGACACGGCGCAGGCCAGGCTGTCGGTGCTGCAACAGAAGATGATGATGCGCAACAGCAGCGAAGGCACTTCGGGGCAGCACCTGACCAAGACCTTCCGCGACTTCATGCAGGAAACCCGCCTGGCCGATGCCGCCGAACGCGTCAACGAGCGCACCCACGCCGCCGCCGTGGCCATGCACCATGCCACGCCACTGCAGGCGGCAGCGCCCGTGGCGGCGGCAGCGACCGCACCCCGCCCGACCAGCGGCGACAGCCTGCAGGACACGATGGCCCAGCTCGATGCGCTGGGCGAGGACAAGGACGCCAAGAAGAAAATGATGGCGCAACTGCCCGAGGAACTCAACGCGCGGGTGCGCGAGGAACTGAAACGCCGCAAGGACGAACGTGAACGCAAGGCACGCGAAGCCGATGCCGAGCTGGAGGACCTGCTGTGATGAAGTGGTCTGCACTGTTGCTCATCGCCAGCCTGGCTGGCGCAGATGCCTGGGCTGGTGCCATCGATGCCATCCCGACCTGCCACGACAACAAGCTGGTCGGCGCGCCCACCGCCACGCTGGAGACCGAGCTGTTCGTCGCCATCGACCAGACCACCCTGCTTGACGGTAGCCTGAAGCAATCGGTGGCCGACAACCTCAAGCCCTTCCTGACACCGGGCAACGGCTTCCAGGTCATCACCTTCTCGGCCTATACCCAGGGGCATTACACGGAAGTGCTCGCCTCCGGCCGGCTGGATGCGACGCTGGATCCGGCCCGCCGCAACGACATCTCCAAGACCGCCCTCGCCAAGTTCGATCAGTGCATGACGCGCCAGCCGCAGCTGGCCGCGCAAGTCGCCGGTACTGCCCTGCGCAGCGCGTTTGAAGGCACCAGCGGTGAGATCGCCAAGTCCGACGTGCTGGCCAGCATCAAGGCCATCGCCGAATTGAGTCGCAAGTCCAAGGCCCGTAACAAGGTCGTGCTGCTGGTATCGGACATGCTGGAAAACTCCTCGGTCTCCAGCTTCTATGCCGACCATGGCCACAGCGTGCGCAAGATCGATCCGGCGCGGGAAATGCAGCTGGTCGAGCAGAACCAGTTGCTGGGCGACTTCGGCGGGGCGCGGGTCTATGTGATCGGTGCCGGCCTGCTCAGCGAAGACGCAAAGAAGAGCAAGAGCTACCGCGATCCCAAGACCATGCAGGCCCTGGCGGGTTTCTGGAAGACCTACCTGGAAAAATCCGGCGCCCAGCTGGTCGAATTCGGCCAACCGGCGTTGCTCAGTCCCATCCGGTAATGCTGACAGGCCAGGCGGCGAGCGTCGCGTTGTAGCGATGCCCCGTCATTGGCTCCACGGACTGATGAGTTGCAGACCTGTGTACTGAAAGTCTTTCAGGTTGCGTGTGATCAGGGTCAGGCCGTGGGCCATGGCGGTGGCCGCGAGCAAGCTGTCGATGGCGGGCAAAGGTCGCCTGGCCTGGGCTTGCAAGCGCCCCCATCGGTCCGCCACGACGGCGTCCACGGCCAGGACACGACCGGAAAAAAAGCTGGGAAGCTCGGTCTCCAGCCAATCCAGCAAGCTCAGCTTGCGGGCATCTTGCTCCAGCGCATCAATCCCCTTGCGCAACTCCCCCAGGGTCAGCACGCTCAAGTAGAGCGTATTGGCCGGACGCGCGGCGAACCACTGCAGCACGCCCGGGTCCGGTGTGCGACGACGCAGCTCCGAGAGCACGTTGGTATCGATCAGGTAGCTCAAAAATCCACCTCACGGGCTGGACTGTCATCGCGACTGAGGTCGATATCGTCGCGATCGAACAGTGGCGAACCCTGCATGAACTCCACCAGCGACCGGCCGGCGCCGCTCAGGCGCTCGTAATCGGCCTTGGACAATACGACAGCGACAGACCGGCCATGCCAGGTGATTTCCTGGGGGCCACTGCGCTCCGAATCACGGAGCAACTCCGACAACTGGGCCTTGGCCTCCTGGATTTGCCATGTTCGCATAGGATTCTCCAAATCTGACTATTCTAGTCAGACAATAGCACGATTGCGCCGGCGTGCCGGCTCCGAGGCATCCAGATGTCGCAATTTGCGGCCAGCTTCGACGGATTTGGGGAGCGCCTCCCTTGACGTCCCTTATAATGTCCGGTTTCGCCACACACACGTCAAATCATGGAATTAGCCAAGTCGTTCGAGCCCGCCGAGATCGAGAAATTCTGGCGCGAGGAATGGGAAAAGCGCGGTTACTTCGCCGCCACCACCGACGCGGAGAAGCCTTCGTTTTCCATCCAGCTGCCGCCGCCCAATGTGACCGGCACCCTGCACATGGGTCACGCGTTCAACCAGACCATCATGGATGGCCTGACGCGCTACCACCGCATGCGCGGCTACAACACCGCCTGGATTCCCGGTACCGACCACGCCGGTATCGCCACCCAGATCGTGGTGGAACGCCAGCTGGATGCGCAGAAGGTCTCGCGCCACGACCTGGGCCGTGAAAAATTCGTCGAGAAGGTGTGGGAGTGGAAAGAGAAATCCGGCTCCACCATCACCGGCCAGATGCGCCGCATGGGCGCCTCCACCGACTGGGCGCGTGAGTACTTCACGATGGACCCGAAGATGTCCAAGGCCGTCACCGAAGTGTTCGTGCGCCTCTACGAGCAAGGCCTGATCTATCGCGGCAAGCGCCTGGTGAACTGGGACCCGGTGCTGGGCACCGCCGTCTCGGACCTGGAAGTGGTGTCGGAAGAAGAAGACGGCTCCATGTGGCACATCAAGTACCCGCTGGCCGATGGCAGCGGTCACATCGTGGTGGCCACCACCCGTCCGGAAACCATGCTGGGTGACGTCGCCGTGGCGGTGGATCCGACCGACGAACGCTATGCCGCGCTGGTGGGCAAGATGCTCAAGCTGCCGCTGGTGGGCCGCGAGATCCCCATCATCAAGGATGAATACGTCGACAAGGAATTTGGTACCGGCTGCGTGAAAATCACCCCGGCGCACGACTTCAACGACTACCAGGTCGGTGCCCGCCACAACCTGGACAAGATCAGCATCTTCACCCTCCAGGCGACCATCAGCGAGAATGCCCCCGAGAAGTACCGCGGCCTGGACCGCTTCGAGGCACGCAAGCAGATCGTGGCCGATCTGGATGCGCTGGGCCTCCTGGAACTGGTCAAGCCGCACAAGCTGATGGTGCCGCGTGGCGACCGTACCGGCGTAGTCATCGAGCCGATGCTGACCGACCAGTGGTTCGTGGCCATGAGCAAGCCGGCCCCGGAAGGGACCTACTTCCCGGGCAAGTCGATTGCCGAGACCGCGCTGGAAAAAGTCTCCTCGGGCGAGATCAAGTTCGTCCCCGAGAACTGGACCAATACCTACAACCAGTGGCTCAACAACATTCAGGACTGGTGCATCTCGCGTCAGCTGTGGTGGGGTCACCAGATCCCGGCCTGGTACGACGAGGACGGCGGCATCTACGTCGCCCGTACCGAGGAAGAAGCCCGCGCGCAAGCCGGCGGCCGTGCCGTCAAGCGCGATGAAGACGTGCTCGACACCTGGTTCTCCTCGGCACTGGTGCCCTTCTCCACCCTGGGCTGGCCGGAAGAAACCCCGGACTACAAGCTGTTCCTGCCCTCCTCGGTGCTGGTGACGGGCTTCGACATCATCTTCTTCTGGGTGGCGCGCATGGTCATGATGACCACGCACTTCACGGGCAAGGTGCCGTTTGATACCGTCTACGTGCACGGCCTGGTGCGCGATGCCTCGGGCCAGAAGATGTCCAAGTCCAAGGGCAATACCCTGGACCCGATCGACCTGATCGACGGCATCGGCGTGGATGAACTGGTGGCCAAGCGTACGGTTGGCCTGATGAATCCCAAGCAGGCGGCCAGCATCGAAAAGGCCACCCGCAAGGAATTCGCCGACGGCATTCCCGCCTTCGGTACCGATGCGCTGCGCTTCACCTTCGCCTCGCTGGCGACCCTGGGCCGCAACATCAACTTCGACCTGAACCGCTGCGAAGGCTATCGCAACTTCTGCAACAAGCTCTGGAACGCCACCCGCTTCGTGCTGATGAATACCGAAGGCCAGGACTGCGGTTTCGACGGTCACGTCAAGGGCGTGTGCGACAAGGAGCATCTGCAGTTCTCCAAGGCCGACCGCTGGATCGTATCGCTGCTGCAGCGTACCGAAGCCGAGGTGGAAAAGGGCTTTGCCGACTACCGCTTCGATAACATCGCCACCGCCATCTACAAGTTCGTCTGGGACGAGTATTGCGACTGGTACCTGGAAATGGCCAAGGCCCAGATCCAGAGTGGCAACGAGGCGCAACAGCGCGCTACCCGCCGCACCCTGCTGCGCGTGCTGGAAAGCGTGCTGCGCCTGGCCCACCCGGTGCTGCCCTTCATCACCGAACAGCTGTGGCAGAGCGTGGCGCCGCTGACGGACCGCAAGCCCGATGCTACATTGGCGGCCGGCGACTCCATCATGCGCCAGGCCTATCCGCGTCCGGACCTGGACAAGATCGACACCGAAGCCGAAGCCTGGGTCGCCCAGTTCAAGGCCTATACCGATGCCTGCCGCAACCTGCGTGGCGAGATGCAACTGGCGCCGTCGCTGCGTGTACCGCTGATCGTGGAGGCGGCCGACACCGCTGCGGTGGAATCCTTCCTGCCCTACCTGCAAGGCCTGGTGCGCCTGTCGGAAGCGCAGATCGTGGCGCAGCTGCCGGAGTCGCCGGCACCGGTGGCCATCGTCGGCGAAGTCAAGCTGATGCTCAAGGTGGAGATCGATGTGGCCGCCGAGCGTGAGCGCCTGGGCAAGGAAGTCACCCGCCTGACCGGCGAGATCGCCAAGGCCAATGGCAAGCTGTCCAACGAGAGCTTCGTGGCGCGCGCGCCCGAGGCCGTGGTGGCGCAGGAGAAGGAGCGCGTGGCCAACTTCAGCGCGACGCTGGAGAAGGTCAAGGAACAACTGGCCAAGCTGAAGTAAAGCCGGCCCCTGTCCGCTGAAAAGCCGCCGTCCCCGACCAGGGGCGGCGGCTTTTGTTTTTTGTGCTTGCCTTGCGACCCGGCCTTGACTAGACTGGCTCGAACAAATTAGAACAATCGTGCTTTTTTCAAATATCATATTGACAACCAGGAGACCAGCATGCCCCGTATCACCTCCCCTTCACGCTTTTCCACTGCGGCCGTATTGATGGCTGGTTTGCTGGCCAGCGCCACCGCCTGGGCCGATGGCTCGCCGGTGGGTCTGTGGAAGAGCATCGACGATGCCAGCGGCAAGCCCAAGGCATTGATCCGCATCACCGAAAGCAATGGCGAGTTGAGCGGCAAGATCGAGAAGCTCTTCCGTGCACCCGATGAAGATCAGAATCCGCTCTGCCAGAAGTGCGAGGGCGAGCGCAAGGACCAGCCGGTCATCGGTATGACCATCCTGTCAGGCCTGAAGAAGGATGGGGAAGAGTACAACGGCGGCCAGATCCTCGATCCGGCCAATGGCAAGGTCTACAAGAGCAAGCTGACGGTGGTCGATGATGGACAGAAACTCAACGTGCGTGGCTATATCGGCATGCCCATGCTGGGCCGCACCCAGACCTGGCTGCGCGAACAGTAAGCCACGCGGCTCAGGTGGACCGGGACGCCTTCAGGACGTAACGGTCCAGCTCACGGGCGAAGGCGCGGCCGTCACTGGCGCTGAAGGCGGCCGGGCCGCCGGTTTCTACACCGCTGCTGCGCAGTTCTTCCATGAAGTTGCGGGTGCTGAGATGGTGGCCGATGTTTTGGGTCGTGTAGAGCTCGCCACGCGGATTGAGCGCCAGCGCGCCCTTGGCCACCACGTCGGCGGCCAGCGGGATGTCGGCGGTGACCACCAGGTCCCCGGGCGCGACTTGCCGGGCGATCTCGCGGTCGGCCACGTCGAAGCCGGCGCTCACCACCATGGACTTGATGTATCGGGAAGGCGGCGTGCGCAGCGGCCGGTTGGCCACCAGCGTCACCTGGATGCCGGTGCGATCAGCCACCCGGAAGAGCATGTCCTTGATCACGCCGGGACAGGCGTCCGCATCCACCCAGATGGCCATGGCTGAAAGCCTCGCCTGCGTTCAGACAAAGGAGACGGTCAGGCCTGGCAGGGTCACGCCGGAGAAGGCCGTGGTCCAGGTCTGGCCGGGCTCGATCGGGCAGGCGTCGGTCCAGGTGCCGGTGCTGATGATCTCGCCGGCCTGCAACTGGCGGAAGCGCGATTGCTTCTGCAACAACTGGTGCAGGTGCCACAGCGCGTGCAGCGGACTATCCATCTCGTCATTGCAGAAACCGGCCGCGCGCAGCACGCTGGAGGTGTCGGTGGTGCAAGATAGCGAGACGCTGGCACTGGCCAGGATCTGCGGCAGATGATGACGGGTGGCCGAGGACAGCACATGTGGCTCGCCCACGATCAGGGTGCCATGCAGGCCGAAGGCGGCGATCGAATCAGCCACCGTAAACTCCCACTTGGGGAAGGGGCAGACCACGATCTCGAAGCCATGCGCCATCCATTCCAGGCAATCGGCCAGGTCGTCCAACGAGGCGCCAGGCGCGGGGGTCTTGCCGAGCTTGAAGACGATCTCCGGTTCGATGCGCGGCTGCACCGCTCCGGTAAGGGATTGCAGGCCGTGGTTGTCTTCGGCGAAGCGTACCGTGGTGTCCCACATCGGCGCCCAGGTCGGGATGCGGGCATCGTCGATGATGCCGTAGCGCTCCCAGTTCTTGCGCACCACGAAACCGATCTTGCGGCCAATGGGCTGCTCGCCCTGGGCGACGCGGATGTTGCGGATGCTGTGCGCGATGTCGTAGGCATCCTCCACCGACAGCGGCTCGGACTCGGAGATGCGCGGGATGATCTGAGACTGGGCCCGCGCATCGAGCAGTTGATGCGCGTAGCGGAGGGCTTGGCTCGACATTAGCATGGAGGGCTCACATCGAAAGATAGTGAATAGCTATCCATTGTCGATGACGATTAGTTTTTGCACAAGCAAAAACTCGCTTTTATACGAGATTCAAACGAAATTCCCGTGGATTGTCTTGCACTGCGCAAATCGCTTTTTCAGGTACTGCAAAAATGCATGCGCCAATGAGAACCGCGCCGCTTCCAGGCGATGGAATCAGCCGCCCCACAGCTCGCCGTTGGGGCCGGTACGGGGCGCTGCGACGCCGAAATGCTGATAGGCCGCCGACGTGGCGATGCGGCCGCGCGGCGTGCGTTGCAGGTAGCCTTGCTGGATCAGGTAGGGCTCCAGCACGTCCTCGATGGTGTCGCGCTCCTCGCCGATGGCGGCGGCCAGGTTGTCCAGGCCGACCGGTCCACCGCCGAACTTGAAGAGCACCGCCTCCAGCAGCTTGCGGTCCATCAGGTCGAAGCCGACCGGGTCCACATCCAGCATCACCAGGGCGGCGTCGGCCATCTCGCGGGTGATGCGGCCCTCGCCCTTGACTTCGGCATAGTCGCGCACGCGGCGCAGCAGGCGGTTGGCGATACGGGGCGTGCCGCGACTGCGGCGGGCGATCTCCAGGGCGCCATCCTCGACGATGGGCGCGTTCAATAGGCCGGCGCTGCGGGTGACGATGCGCGCCAGCTCGGGCGGGGTGTAGAACTCCAGCCGGGCGACGATGCCGAAGCGGTCGCGCAGCGGATTGGTCAGCATGCCGGCGCGGGTGGTGGCGCCCACCAGGGTGAAGGGCTGCAGGTCCAGGCGCACCGAACGGGCCGCCGGGCCTTCGCCGATCATGATGTCGATCTGGTAATCCTCCAGCGCCGGATAGAGGATTTCCTCGACCACGGGGGACATGCGGTGGATCTCGTCGATGAAGAGGACGTCGTTGGCTTCCAGGTTGGTCAGCAGTGCCGCCAGGTCGCCGGCGCGCTCCAGCACGGGGCCGGAGGTCTGGCGCAGGTTCACGCCCATTTCGCGGGCGATGATGTGGGCCATGGTGGTCTTGCCCAGGCCGGGCGGGCCGAACAGCAGGGTATGGTCGAGCGGTTCGCCACGCTTGCGGGCGGCCGAGATGAAGATCTCCAGCTGAGCGCGCACCTTTTCCTGGCCAACGTATTCGTCCAGCTGCTTGGGCCGCAGGGCGCGCTCGATGGCTTCCTCGTTGGCCGAGGCCGGGGTGGCGGAGATGATGCGCTGTTCGGAGAAATCGTCGGTCTGGATGCTCATGCTCTAATCCTTGTCTGCCCGGGGTCAAGCCTTGGAGAGCGCCTTCAGGGCGAGCTTGATGCCGTCCGAGACGCTGGCGTCCTTGGGCACTTGCTTCATGGCCAGCGTGGCTTCCTTGTCGGAGTAGCCCAGCGCCAGCAGCGCATTGAGGATGTCGGCCGAGGCATCGGTGTGCACCACGCCAGCCACCGCAGCGAGATCGGCACCGAGCTTGCCCTTCAACTCCAGCAGCAGGCGCTCGGCGGTCTTCTTGCCGATGCCCGGCACGCGGGTCAGGCGGCCGGCTTCCTGCAGGGTCACGGCCTGTGCCAGGTCCGCCACCGACATGCCCGAGAGGATGGACAGCGCCGTGCGCGCGCCCACGCCAGAGATCTTGATGAGCTCCTTGAACGTATTGCGTTCTTGCGCGGTCCCAAACCCGAACAGGATGTGGGCGTCCTCGCGGATGGCCAGGTGCGTCAGCAGCGTGACCTTCTCGCCCAGCCCGGGCAGGTTGTAGTAGGTGCTCATGGGCACGGCCACCTCATAGCCGACGCCCTGGCAGTCGACCAGCAGGTTGGGCGGGATTTTTTCTAGAAGGATTCCGGAGAGTCGACCGATCATGGCGTCAATGATGTGCGTGGGCTGCAGCTTCTGTGATAATCCCGGGATGATACAGCACTGTTCGGATAAACAGTATCGAACCACCCCCGCTTGCATGAAGACAAAGGAAAACCATGGCCGGTAGCGCCCTCTTTGCCCTGATCGACGATATCGCCACGGTATTGGACGATGTTTCCCTGATGACCAAGGTGGCCGCCAAGAAGACCGCCGGCGTGCTGGGCGACGACCTGGCACTGAACGCCCAGCAGGTCAGCGGCGTGCGCGCCGAGCGCGAATTGCCGGTGGTCTGGGCGGTGGCCAAGGGGTCGTTGAAGAACAAGGCCATCCTGGTACCGGCGGCGCTGGCCATCAGCGCCTTCATCCCCTGGGCGGTGACGCCGCTGCTGATGCTGGGGGGCGCCTTCCTCTGCTTCGAGGGTTTCGAGAAGCTGGCCCACAAGTACCTGCCACACGAAGAGGAACACCACGAACTCGCCGCCACCTCGTCTGAAGACAGCGACCCGGTGGCCTACGAGCGCGACAAGATCAAAGATGCCGTGCGCACCGACTTCATCCTCTCGGCCGAGATCATCGCCATCACCCTGGGCACCGTGGCCGGCGCGCCGCTGCAACAGCAGATCACGGTGCTGGTGGGCATCGCCCTGATCATGACGGCGGGTGTGTATGGCCTGGTGGCGGGCATCGTCAAGCTCGACGATGGCGGGCTCTATCTGCTGCAGAACACCGGCCCGAGCCGCTTCGGCCGCATCAAGGCCGGCATCGGCCGCGCCATCCTGGCGGCGGCGCCCAGGATGATGCGCAGCCTGTCGGTGATCGGCACGGTGGCCATGTTCATGGTCGGCGGCGGCATCCTCACGCACGGCCTGCCCTTCGCGCATCACGCCATCGAGCAGGCCGCCACGATGGCCGGCGAGATCGCGGTAATCGGCCCGGTGCTGCACGCGGTGACGCCGGCGGTATTGAACGCGGTCTTCGGGGTAGTGGCCGGTGCCGTGGTGCTGGCGGTGGTGCTGCCGGCGCAGCGCCTGCTCAAGCGCTTCGGGAAAACCTAACCCACCAACCGGCCACCGCGCATGCGGATGCCCTTGCGCGCCAGCGCCGGGGCCAATGCCCCCAGGTCGGACAGGACACCGCCACCATGCGCGTGGCAGATCGCCACGCCCAGCGCATCGGCGGCATCGGTGCCGGGCAGCCCCGGCAACTTCAACAGGCGCGCCACCATCTCCTGCACCTGGGCCTTCTGCGCCCGCCCATGGCCGGCCACCGCCTGCTTGACCTGCAGCGCGGTGTACTCGGCCACGGCCAGGTCCGCCGCCACCAGCGCGCAGATCGCTGCCCCGCGGGCCTGGCCCAGCAGCAATGTGGATTGCGGGTTGACGTTGACGAAGACCTTCTCGATGGCCGCACAGTCGGGCGTATAAGTGCGCACCACTTCGGAGACACTGCCGAGGATGACCTTCAGGCGCGAGGGCAGATCGCCATCCGGCGTCTTGATGGTGCCGGAAGCGATGTAGGAAAGCGTGTTGCCCTGCTTGTGGATGACCCCGAAACCGGTGGTGCGCAAGCCAGGGTCGATACCGAGGATTTTCATGCTCGCCAGTCTAACCGATAGCGCACGGCCATGCGCTAGAACAGCACACCCTGTCCCGCATCGGGTGCTTTCTGGCGGCTGCGCCTCCCGGCGGTCGCAGGCAGGCCGCTCTTGCGCGAGCCGTGCCGGTCCTGGATGGCGTCGGCCTCGGCGCGCGCGCTGCTGCTGCGGCGCTGGCCATAGAGCGCCTCCTTGGCCTGGGCCAGCGCGCTCTTTTCGTCGACGATGGGATCGGGATAGGCGCAGCTGCCATACTCCGGCACCCAGCGTCGTACGTACTCCCCCAGCGGATCGTGGTCGCGCGCCTGCTTGGCGGGCGAATAGATGCGCAGCGTGTTGATGCCGGTGGTGCCGGATTGCATCTGCATCTGACTCCAGTGGATGCCCGGTTCGAAATCCAGGAATTGCCGCGCCAGAAACAGCCCCGGCGCACGCCAGTGCAACCACAGATGATAGGCCGCGAAGCTCACCAGCATGGCGCGCATGCGGAAATTGAGCCAGCCGGTGGCGCAGAGCTGGCGCATGCAGGCGTCGACCATGGGATAACCGGTGCGGCCTGCGCACCAGGCGTCGAAGCGTGCCTGGGCCTCCTGGCCCCAGGCTGCGCCATCACCCGGGCGCAGGCCATCGAGCGAACGCGCCACGTTGCGCCATTCGATATCGGGCTGGTCTTCGAGCTTCTGCATGAAGTGGCAATGCCAGCGCAGGCGGCTGGCAAAACCGCGCAAACCATAGGCCAGATCACGGTCGGCGCTGTGTTCGATGGCCAGTTCGGTGGCCTGGTGCACGCTGCGCATGGACAGCGTGCCAAAGGCCAGATGCGCACTCAGCCGGCTGCAGGCATCGGGTGCAGTCAGCGGGCTGGACAGGCCGCGCCGGTAATGGCGCCCGCCGCCGCCCAGGAAGGCGCGCAAGCTGTCCCACGCGACGGCTTCGCCAGCGGCTGCCTGCACGCGCGGAGTGGGCAGGCCCAGTTCGGCCAGTGTCGGCAAGCGCTCAGGCTGCATGCCGGGTGGCGTGCCAAAACCGCTGGGGATCGCCACCTGCGGCGCCTCCATGCGCCGCGTCCAGCGCGCGGCCCAGCCGTCGCGACTGCGCAAGCGGCGCACCACACCGGTCTGCGGCCACTCCTGCCACTGCACGTCCTGCAGCCGGCTCCAGCGGCCGACCGAGATATCGCGCGCATAGCTCCAGGCGGGGCCGGTTTCTTCATGACTGAAGAGATGGGTCACACCCCATTGACGACGCAGTGACTCCAGCACCTGCACCGCCTCGCCCATCCGCACAAGCAGCGGCAGGCCGCGTTGCCACAATGCCGCCTGCAAGGGCGCCAGGCAGCGCAGCAGGAAATCCACATGGCGCGGATCGCATTCGAAGCTCTCCAGCCAGGCCGGCTCGATGATGAACAGGCCAAAGGCGCGCTCGCACTGTGCGGCCTGCGCCAGCGCGGCATGATCGCGCAGGCGCAGGTCGCGCTTGAACCAGACCAGGCCGACGGACATGTCAGTGTCGCTCCTGGCGGCGCTCCAGCCACAGCACCAGCCTCTGCACGGCCGGACGCACCCGCAGGAAGCCGCGATAGCTGCGCTCCATCAGCCACAGCATGCCCGGCAGCTTCGCCAGGCGGGCCAGCCAGCGCCAACCCGGCAGCGCTGCCCACAACTGGACGAAAGCCTGGGCCCCGCTGAAGACCGCACCATCGCCACGTCGGACGTGGAATCGCGCCAGCAGTTCGGCGCGCGTGAGACCACAGGGCAGCGCGGATGGCGCCACTTCGGCGCGACTGATGTCGCAAAAGCGCAGCCGCTCCTGGTCCGCACCGCGCTGGTAGAGGCCGATCTCGCGGCGACAAAGAGGACAGGCGCCGTCGTAGAGCACGGTCAGCTCGTCCCGCTGGTCGGCACCGGACTCAGCCATCACGCCGCTCCCGCTGCCCGGTGCCCGGTACGCACCAGCAGCTCGTCGGCGTTGTGCAGCCCTTGGGTGCTGCGGCGCCACCATTGGGTGAACAGGTCACAGGGCTTGTCCACCGGCGGGAACAGTTCGGGCGGTGTCACGCAGTGCGCCCACAGCGGCAGCCACGGCGCCAGATGGGGATCGGCCAGGCAGCGCACGCTGCGCGCGGATTTCAGGGCGCGACCAACGCTGGCGGCATCGCCGTGCCAGCGCAGCGGCGTGAGTTCGCGCAGACGTGCGCCGACGAAGTCCCAGCGGCGCTGGTCCCAGGGCCACAGCAGGTGGAAGTCCGAGAGATAGAGGCCCACCACCACCGTGTCGGCCGGCAACCCGGCAGGCAGCTCGCCCAGGCTCCACGGATGGACCAGCCAGACATCGCGCCCGGCCACGGCGCTGGCCTGGGGCGCCAGGCTGCCCAAGTGCTCCGGTGGCGCCGACAGCAGGATCGGCTCCTGGCTCTGCGCGCGTGTGCGCCGGGCAGGTTCGGCGGCCACCGGATCGGGATGCAGGGCGATCTGGCACAAGGCTTCATAACTCGTGTCGAGCACCGTCGCCGGGCTATGCCATTCGGCGGGGGCATATTTGGCCACGTTCTCGGCATTGAACAGATAGGGCTTGTGGCTGCCGGTGCCGGCCACCCACTGCCAGCTCAGGTGGTTGCTGGCCAGGTCGCCATCGAGCAGATGGCCCACCATCCAGTCCGCCCCGGCGCGCCAGTGCACCTTGCGCAGGTGCACCACATAGCTGGCCAGCCACATGCGGGCGTGGTTGTGCAGGGTGCCGGTGGCATACAGGGTGCGCACGGCCTGGTCGATCACCGGCAGGCCAGTGGCGGCGGCGCGGATATCGGCCGGCAGCTGCCGTGCATAGACTGATTCGGGCAGCGGGCCGGCATGCAGCGCGTCAAAGATGCGCGCCCCGCGCCGGGCCCAGACGTAGCGGTAAAAGCCGCGCCAGCCCAGCTCGTAGACGAACTTGTGCTGCACATCCAGTGCATGACGGCTGCAGACGCCAGCCAGCACCTCGCGCAGGCTGACGAACCCATGCGTCAGATAGGGTGAGAGGCCGGTGACGGCGCCGTCGAGATGATTGCGGGTACGGGCGTAAGCGCCGGGACGCACAGCCGCAATGCGCTCGCGCGCCGCCGCCAGGGTGGGCAGCAAGGGCAGCAGGGACAGGGGCGCGGGTGCGGTCTCTTCCTCTTCCGGGGAAGGCGTATCCAGCACCGGGTCGCATTGGTGTTTGCGGTACATGGTTCGACTCCTCAAAGACCGGCCGGGCTGCGCTTTCGACGACAGGCCTGGCTGCAGTATCTGACCTCGTCCCAGTTCTTCGCCCAGCGGCGCCGCCAGGTCATCGGCAAACCACACGCGGCGCAGGGCTTGCTGGGCAAGTGCGCCTTGTTGCCGCGATGTCCGGTGGCTTGGCTTTTGGATGACATGACACCGGATTGTACTTAAAAAAACCACAAATTCTGATTCATGACGCCAAATTTGCATCTACAATCTGTGTCAAATCTGATTCAACGAAAACCATGAGCCCAGCCCATTCTCCTTCCGCCCCTAGTGCCCCGGACCCGGAGCAACCCGTAGCCCAGGCCCTGCGCCGTACCGGCGCGGTGGCGCGCATGCTGCGCATGCCCGTGGCCACCCTGCGCGTCTGGGAGCGCCGCTACGCACTGACCCAGGGCCAGCTCTCGCCCAGCGGCCAGCGCCTGTATTCGGAGGCGGACATACGACGCCTGGCGCTGATCCGGCAATTGACCGAACTGGGCCACGCCATCGGCAGTCTGGCCGGGCTGGACATGGAACAGTTGCAGCAGGTCGCCGCCACCCACGCCGAATTGCACGCCACGCGGCCGACGCCCCCCGAGGCGGCGCAAGGACGGTGGCGGCTGGCCGTGATCGGCACCACCCTGGCGCAACGCCTGGACAAACCGGGGCTGATGCAACGGCTGGGCCGTCCGCTACAGTTGCTGGGCCCGTTCAAGAACATCGAAGAGGCCGCCATGGCCTTGCAGCGCGAAGAAGTGGATGCCCTGCTGCTGCACGAGCCGCAATTGCACGCCGGCTGGCTGGGCGCGCTGGAGAGCGCGGCCCCGGCCCTGAGCGGCCTGCCCATGGCGGTGCTGTATGGATTTGCCAGCGAAGCCGTGTGCGAGACGCTGGCGGCGGTGGGCATCAGCCTGCTGCGCGCGCCGCAGCCGGACGTGGTGATCCTGCAATGGCTGCGCGGGCTGGCGGCGCTCTCGCTGCCCGCGCGCGAGGACGATATCGCCGATACGGCGCCACCGGAGCGCCGCTGGAACGACAACGAGCTGATCGCCTTCGCCAACCAGTCCACCACGGTGGCCTGCGAATGCCCGCGCCATGTGGCGGAACTGCTGATGCAGCTGGCGCAGTTCGAGCGCTACAGCGCGCAATGCGCCAATCGCAACGAGGCCGACGCGCAATTGCATCGATACCTGCAACAGTTGACCGCCGAATCGCGCCAGCGCTTTGAAGCCGCCTTGACGCGCATCGCCCGGCATGAAGGATTCATCACCGACAACGGCTGAAGCGAGCCCGCTGCAGCGTCCGATGCACCAACAAAAACGCCCGGCATGAAGCCGGGCGTTTTTGCTGGAGCGTGGAGCGAACAGCGATCAGTGACGGAAGTGACGGGTACCGGTCAGCAGCATCACCACGTCGCGCTCGTTGGCGGCGTCGATGACTTCCTGGTCGCGCATGGAGCCACCCGGGTGGATGACGCAGGTGGCGCCGGCATCGACCACCACGTCCAGACCGTCGCGGAACGGGAAGAAGGCGTCGGAAGCCACGGCCGAGCCCGCCAGGGTCAGGCCGGCATTCTGCGCCTTGATCGAAGCGATGCGGGCGGAGTCGATGCGGCTCATCTGGCCAGCGCCCACACCCAGGGTCATGCCATTGCCGCAGAACACGATGGCATTGGACTTGACGAACTTGGCCACGCGCCAGGCGAACATCAGATCCTGCAGTTGCTGCGGGGTCGGCTGCTTCTTGCTGACCACCTTCACATCGGCCAGCAGCACGTTCTTGGCATCCGGCGACTGCACCAGCAGGCCACCGCCGACGCGCTTGAAGTCGTAGCCGTTCAGGCCGCCACCCAGCGGGATTTCCAGCAGGCGCACGTTCTGCTTGGCAGCGAAGATCTGCTTGGCTTGGGCGCTGAAGGACGGCGCGATCAACACTTCCAGGAACTGCTTGGCCACCGCTTCGGCGGCAGCGGCGTCCACTTCGCGGTTGAAGGCGATGATGCCGCCGAAGGCCGAGGTCGGGTCGGTCTGCAGGGCCTTGCTATAGGCTTCCAGCGGGCTGGCGCCGATGGCCACGCCACAGGGGTTGGCGTGCTTGATGATGACGCAGGCCGCTTCCGTGGCCGGGTCGAAGCTCTTGACGCATTCCCACGCCGCATCGGCATCGGCGATGTTGTTGAAGGACAGTTCCTTGCCCTGCAGCTGGGTGTAGTTGGCCAGGGCGCCATCGACCTTCTTGATGTCGCGATAGAAGGCGGCGCTCTGGTGCGGGTTCTCGCCGTAGCGCATGTCTTGCACCTTCTCGAAGTGCAGGTTCAGCGTGGCCGGATAGGCGCTGCGGGTGGCATGTTGCTTGTCTTCACCCAGGGCGGTGAAGTAGTTGGTGATGGCGCCGTCATATTGCGCAGTGTGGGCAAAGACCTTCTTGGCCAGCGCGAAGCGCTTTTCGTAGGGCAGGTCGCCGCCCGACTTCAGCTCGGCCAGCACGCCTTCGTAGTCGGTCGGGTCGCAGATGACGATGACGTCCTTGTGGTTCTTGGCCGAGGAGCGCAGCATGGCCGGGCCGCCGATATCGATGTTCTCGATGGCGTCTTCCAGGGAGCATTCTTCTTTGGCGACGGTCTGCTGGAACGGGTACAGGTTCACCACCACCATGTCGATGGTCGGGATGCCGTGCTGATCGAGCGCAGCGACGTGCTCGGGGAAATCGCGACGGGCCAGGATGCCACCATGCACCTTGGGATGCAGCGTCTTGACGCGCCCATCCAGCATTTCCGGGAAGCCGGTGTAGTCGGCCACTTCGGTGACCGGGACGCCGTTGTCGGCCAGCAGCTTGGCAGTGCCGCCGGTGGACAGGATGTTGACGCCCATGGCGGACAGCGCGCGCGCGAATTCGAGCACGCCTGCCTTGTCGGATACGGAAATGAGTGCTTGTTTGATCATGGTAGGCAAGACTGGTAAAGGAAGGGAAACCTGAAAACCGTGGAAAGGAAGCTGTGGGGACCCGCGCCACCCCGGCCTTGCGGCCCGGACGGCGTGCGCGTACCCTACAGCAGGCCGTGCTGCTGGAGTTTCTTGCGCAGCGTGTTGCGGTTGATGCCGAGGATCTCGGCGGCCTGGGACTGGTTGCCCTCGGCACGCGCCATCACGGTCTCGAAGACCGGCTTTTCGACCGTCACCAGCACCATGTCGTAGACATTGGTGGGGAGCTGTTCACCGAGGTCCCGGAAATATTTTTCCAGGCTCTTCTTGACGACATCCTCAATACTTTCTTTGCTCATTGCGTTGCTGCTTCTGTTTTTATCGGCCTGGTCACGTCACCACGAGTGCGCTGTTTTCCCCTTTGCGCTCTTCTTGCGTGGCCATGCCGTGTTGTTGATCAATTGCGCCGGGGCGCATCCGATTGCTGTCGTGCTGTCTTGCCGCCCTGCCGCCCTGCCGTTCAGGCCGCCAGAGGCACTGCCTCGGCCAGGCCGTATTGCAGCCGTTCACCGTAGGCCGCCTGATCGGCAAAGAATTGCCGGACCGCCTGCAGTTGCTGGCCGCAATCCTCGATGCGATTCATGCGGCGGCGGAAATCCTCGCCACCCGGCAGGTCGCGCACATACCAGCCGATATGCTTGCGCGCCGTGCGCACGCCCAGGTAGTCGCCATAGAAGGCGTAGTGGGCTTGCAGGTGCTCGTCCATCAACTGCTCGACCTCGGTGACCAGCGGCGCCGGCAGGTAAGTGCCGGTGCGCAGGAAATGGTCGATCTCGCGGAAGATCCATGGCCGCCCCTGGGCGGCACGGCCGACCATGACGGCGTCCGCCCCGGTGACGCGCAAGACCTCGCGCGCCTTGTCCGGCGAGGTGATGTCGCCATTGGCCACCACGGGAATGGTCACTGCAGCCTTGACCGCGGCGATGGTCTCGTACTCGGCCTCACCGCTGTAACCGTCGGCGCGGGTACGGCCGTGCAGCGTGAGCATGGCGATACCGGCGGCCTGGGCGCGGGCGGCGATCTTCAGGGCATTCTTGTTGGCGCGGTCCCAGCCGGTGCGAAACTTCAGGGTCACCGGCACATCGACCGCTGCCACCACCGCATCGAGGATGCGCGCCACCAGGTCCTCGTCCTGCAACAGGGCCGAACCGCACCAGCTGTTGCAGACCTTCTTGACCGGGCAGCCCATGTTGATGTCGATGATCTGGGCGCCGCGCTCGACGTTGTATTTCGCACAATCGGCCAGCATGGCGGGATCGGCCCCGGCGATCTGCACCGCCTTGGGTTCCATCTCGCCATCGTGGTTGATGCGGCGCGAGGTCTTCTCGCTGTGCCACAGGCGCGGGTCGGACGCGGCCATCTCGGAAACGGCATACCCTGCCCCCAGTTGCTTGCACAACTGGCGGAACGGACGGTCGGTCACACCCGCCATGGGGGCGACGAACACGTTGTTGCGCAGGGAATAAGGCCCAATGTTCACGACGTGGATCAGGGGGAGATTTGGGGAAGGGCGCTATTTTAGCGCGATTGCGGGGCGCGCCCAACAAGAATCGGGCGCAGTTACATCTTTGCCGCTGATTATTTATTGGGCAGCATCAATTGTTGCGCCCATGCCAACAGATGCTGCCGCCAGGAAACCAGAGCGAGCCTAGCTCAGCGATCCACCTCATCCAGCGTCTCACGATCGAGATGGCCGATCTCACCCCATGAGCGGATGCGCACCCGTTGCCCGTCCCAGTGCAGTCGGTTCACGCTGGCGTTGAAGATGTCGAAGCTGCGCGGCTGGGTGAAATGGCTGTCGCTGGCCCAGTGATGCAGGCATTCCAGCACGCCACCATGGGTGACGATGGCGACCTTGCGATACTTGCCTGCAGCCAAGATGCGTTGCACCGCCTGCACCGAGCGCTCGTAGAATTCGCGCATGGTCTCGGCGATGCGCTCGCCGGCCGGATAGCGGGCGTCCGGCTCGCGCGCCTTCCAGACCCGATAGGCGTCGGGATAACGGTCTTGGATATCGACATGACGCAGGCCCTCGAAGGCGCCATAGCACCGTTCGCGCAAGCCGGCATCGGTCTGTACCGCCAGCCCGGCCAGCTCGGCCACCGCCTGGGCGGTGGCGTGGGCGCGCTGCAGGTCGCTGGCGAAGACGGCCTCGATGCCCTCCCCCGCCAGCGCCTCACCCAGCGCCCTGACCTGGCGCTGGCCGGCCTCGTTCAGGGGGATGTCGATGTGGCCTTGCAGGCGCTTGTCCACGTTCCAGTCGGTTTCGCCGTGGCGGATCAGGAGGATATCGGTCATGCGGATGAATCGAATCAGCTACGCGCTACGGCGTTGGGGTTGAGCGTGTACAGGCCGGTGAGAGAGGCCTGCTCCAGGACGTGGTCGCGCAGCGCGGTCAGGACCACCGAGCCTTCCAGGTTGCCGGTGACCGGCAACTGCTCCACGTCCAGCGCATAGAGGGTGAAGATGTAGCGATGCACCAGCGCATCGTTCCACGGCGGGCAGGGGCCGTCATAGCCGAAGTAGTCGCCGCGCATGTCGCCGTCGCCGGCGAACCAGCCGGTGTAGTCGTTGATGCCCTGGCGCGCACCCGGCATCAACTCGCCCAGCTCACCCAGCACGGCCGGCCCGGGCTTGCCGCGCGCGGTCACGCCGTGGCTGAACTGGCCGGCCTTGATCTCTTTGACGGTGGCCGGGACATCGACCAGAGTCCAGTGATAGAAATCCACCCGGGGCAGGTCCAGGGGCACGGTCTTGCCTTCCTGGTTGACGTCGTCGCCACGCGAAGGCACGTCCGGGTCATGCACCACCAGCGCCAACGAACGGGTGCCGGCGGGCAGGTCGCTCCAGGCGAAATGCGGATTGCGATTGGCCGACAATGCGACATGGGTCTTGGGATCGATCACGGCGAAAGCGAATTCACCGGGGATCATGGCGCCGTCCTTGAAAGAATCGCTCCAGAATTTCATATCACCTCCGAAAGTAAGGCCACATTCAAAATACTATTGCCAATCCAGTTGGGGACGTCCGGTTCTGCTTCAATGCCGGGTTCCTGCTGCCAGGATCATCCTGGCTTCACTTATACAACGGCAGCGGCCGCCTTGGGCTTGACCTGCAACCACAACGTGACCGGGCCGTCGTTGGTGAGCGACACCTTCATGTCGGCACCGAAGCGACCGCTGCCGACCTTGTCCGCGCCATACCGCGCACGGGCCTGGTCGACGAAGCGCTCGAACAGGGCACGACCCAGCTCGGGTGCCGCCGCCGGTGTAAAGGAGGGCCGCGTGCCCGAATTGGTATCGGCCGCCAACGTGAACTGCGGGATCAGCAACAAGCCGCCTTGCACGTCGGCAACACTGCGATTCATCTTGCCGGCCTCGTCGGGAAAGACCCGGTAGGCCAGCAGTTTCTTCAATAACGCATCAGCCTCGGCATCGGTGTCATTGCGCTCGGCGCAGACCAAGACCATCAGTCCGGTGTCGATGGCGCCCAGCGTCTGGCCGTCCACCACCACGGCGGCCTGGCTGACCCGCTGCAACAGGGCAATCATGCGCGGTCCTGCTTACGCCAGGGTGACGCGGGCG
>NZ_JAELUH010000351.1 GCF_016429215.1 Herbaspirillum sp. ASV7
CTGCCCTTCTCCTGCCGACGCGGCGAGTGCGGATGCTGCCGCGTGCGCGTGCTGGAAGGCCGGCACCGGCGTCTGCCCTACCAGGCCCTGGGCACGCCCTATCCGCTGGCCGAGGACGAGATACTGCCTGTCTCTTATACACATCTGACGCTGCCGACGATACACTACAAGTGTAGATCTCGGGGGTCGCCGGAGCATTAAAAAGGGGGGGGGGGGGGGGGGGGGGGGGGGGGGGGGGGGGGGGGGGGGGGGGGGGGGGGGGGGGGGGGGGGGGGGGGGGGGGGGGGGGGGGGGGGGGGGGGGGGGGGGGG
>NZ_JAELUH010000352.1 GCF_016429215.1 Herbaspirillum sp. ASV7
ATTGCGCAGCGAATAGAGGCTGTCGGTCACCAGGCGTGGCCGGAAGCTGACATGGCGCTGCTCGCCGCTTTGCTCATGGGTCAGCGTGACCTCGCGCCGGTAGAAGGCGGGGATGGCAATCCACGGCCTGTCTCTTATACACATCTGACGCTGCCGACGATACACTACAAGTGTAGATCTCGGGGGTCGCCGGATCAGTAAAAAAGGGGGGGGGGGGGGGGGGGGGGGGGGGGGGGGGGGGGGGGGGGGGGGGGGGGGGGGGGGGGGGGGGGGGGGGGGGGGGGGGGGGGGGGGGGGGGGGGGGGGGGGGG
>NZ_JAELUH010000353.1 GCF_016429215.1 Herbaspirillum sp. ASV7
CCCCCCCCCCCCCCCCCCCCCCCCCCCCCCCCCCCCCCCCCCCCCCCCCCCCCCCCCCCCCCCCCCCCCCCCCCCCCCCCCCCCCCCCCCCCCCCCCCCCCCCCCCTTTTTTAATGATACGGCGACCCCCGAGATCTACACTTGTAGTGTATCGTCGGCAGCGTCAGATGTGTATAAGAGACAGGGATGGGGCTGCGCGTAATCGTCGGGCAACCAGTCGTCATGCGCGACTAGCTGGCGCAGCAGGGCGCCGCCGTCGGACAGGATGGCCGGTTCGTCCGGACGCTGCTCCAGCAGCGCGGCAAAACCG
>NZ_JAELUH010000354.1 GCF_016429215.1 Herbaspirillum sp. ASV7
CGGCAAGCTGGCCAGCGCCGGCGCGGCCGTGGCCATTGGTGCGGGCAGCATGCCGGCGATGGCCTTCGATAGCCGCCCGCCGATCAGCGCCGGCAGCGCGCAGCCCGTCGTCCACCAGGGGGACACCTGTCTCTTATACACATCTGACGCTGCCGACGATACACTACAAGTGTAGATCTCGGGGGTCGCCGGATCATTAAAAAAGGGGGGGGGGGGGGGGGGGGGGGGGGGGGGGGGGGGGGGGGGGGGGGGGGGGGGGGGGGGGGGGGGGGGGGGGGGGGGGGGGGGGGGGGGGGGGGGGGGGGGGGGG
>NZ_JAELUH010000355.1 GCF_016429215.1 Herbaspirillum sp. ASV7
CCCCCCCCCCCCCCCCCCCCCCCCCCCCCCCCCCCCCCCCCCCCCCCCCCCCCCCCCCCCCCCCCCCCCCCCCCCCCCCCCCCCCCCCCCCCCCCCCCCCCCCCCCTTTTTTAATGATCCGGCGCCCACCGAGATCTACACTTGTAGTGTATCGTCGGCAGCGTCAGATGTGTATAAGAGACAGCCGGCATGCTGGCCCGCGGCGCCAGCCTGTTGCATCTGCCACTGCTGACACCCGATGCCATCGCCATGCTGCATGCCAGCCAGGATGGCCGGCTCTGCCCGGATGCGGCAGAGATGCCCCGGCTCC
>NZ_JAELUH010000356.1 GCF_016429215.1 Herbaspirillum sp. ASV7
GTCGTAGAAGACTTTCATGAATTTCCTAAAGAAGTTGGGAACGGACCGCGGTTGCGGCCCGCATATCGTTTATATGATTTAAACCGTTTCAGGCCACGGCATAAGCCGGCATGGCCTGGTCACGTACTGTCTCTTATACACATCTGACGCTGCCGACGATACACTACAAGTGTAGATCTCGGTGGTGGCCGGATGATTAAAAAGGGGGGGGGGGGGGGGGGGGGGGGGGGGGGGGGGGGGGGGGGGGGGGGGGGGGGGGGGGGGGGGGGGGGGGGGGGGGGGGGGGGGGGGGGGGGGGGGGGGGGGGGGG
>NZ_JAELUH010000357.1 GCF_016429215.1 Herbaspirillum sp. ASV7
GCGGTCAGCGTGCTGCGCGTCACCGCATTGCCGTTCCAGTCCGTGCCAGCCAGTTGCACCGTCACGTTGGCGATGCCGGCCTCGCCGGCGTCGACCACGCCATTGTTGTTGCCATCGGCATAGACCCTGTCTCTTATACACATCTGACGCTGCCGACGATACACTACAAGTGTAGATCTCGGGGGTCGCCGGATGATTAAAAAGGGGGGGGGGGGGGGGGGGGGGGGGGGGGGGGGGGGGGGGGGGGGGGGGGGGGGGGGGGGGGGGGGGGGGGGGGGGGGGGGGGGGGGGGGGGGGGGGGGGGGGGGGG
>NZ_JAELUH010000358.1 GCF_016429215.1 Herbaspirillum sp. ASV7
TTCATCGCCGGCGTGACCGCGCCCCCGGGCAAGCGCATGGGCCATGCAGGCGCGCTGATCTCCGGCGGTGCCGACACCGCCGAAGCCAAGCTGGCCATCATGGAAGAGTGCGGCATCAAGGTGACCCTGTCTCTTATACACATCTGACGCTGCCGACGATACACTACAAGTGTAGATCTCGGGGGGCGCCGGATCATTAAAAAAGGGGGGGGGGGGGGGGGGGGGGGGGGGGGGGGGGGGGGGGGGGGGGGGGGGGGGGGGGGGGGGGGGGGGGGGGGGGGGGGGGGGGGGGGGGGGGGGGGGGGGGGGG
>NZ_JAELUH010000359.1 GCF_016429215.1 Herbaspirillum sp. ASV7
CCGCGCCGGGCCGAAGGAGCGGTTGCCCATGGGCGGGTAACGGCACGCCGCCACGAACTGGCGCGCGATCTCCGGCGTATCGACCTGCGGGCAGATGACGCCATAGGCACCGGCGTCCAGCAGGTGCTGTCTCTTATACACATCTGACGCTGCCGACGATACACTACAAGTGTAGATCTCGGGGGTGGCCGGATGATTAAAAAGGGGGGGGGGGGGGGGGGGGGGGGGGGGGGGGGGGGGGGGGGGGGGGGGGGGGGGGGGGGGGGGGGGGGGGGGGGGGGGGGGGGGGGGGGGGGGGGGGGGGGGGGGG
>NZ_JAELUH010000360.1 GCF_016429215.1 Herbaspirillum sp. ASV7
CGTGTAGAGGATGGGGTAGAGCACATAGACCAGCGTCATCAGGCAGGCCGGCGCCAGGAACCAGAAGGCGGCACGATTGCGGCGTGCGGCACTGCGGCCGCCGCTCTGGCGGGCAGCCGTGGCGCTGTCTCTTATACACATCTGACGCTGCCGACGATACACTACAAGTGTAGATCTCGGGGGTCGCCGGGTCATTAAAAAAGGGGGGGGGGGGGGGGGGGGGGGGGGGGGGGGGGGGGGGGGGGGGGGGGGGGGGGGGGGGGGGGGGGGGGGGGGGGGGGGGGGGGGGGGGGGGGGGGGGGGGGGGG
>NZ_JAELUH010000044.1 GCF_016429215.1 Herbaspirillum sp. ASV7
CCTGCCCGTCGGCCATCTGCACACCTGGCATGTGGTGCGCATGCCCAAGCCCGGTTCCTATGACGACCGCGTCGATATCTGGCTGGCGCCGCAGCACGAGTGGTATCCGGTGCGCGTGCGCTATACCGACCAGCGCCCCGATGGCGACTACACCGAGCTGTCACTCTCGGGGCTGACGCCTTGAGGCCTGCCGCATTGGCTGGATGCTGTCAAAATGCGAAACAATTGCACACAATGACGCCGCGACGCGGCAGAACCGTGAGCGCCTGCCCGGGTCGTACAAGACCCGCCAACCGGCATCACGATTGACTTATCCACAGAGACACAGACGAAGAGCTCGCCATGACCCGAACTTTCCACGCCCCCCTGATTTCCATCCCCACCCGCCTGGCCGCACTGGGCCTGGCCGGCCTGCTGGCCAGCGCGCCGCTGCTGGCTGCCGACGGCCCGCATCCGGTGGACAAGCGCCCCTTCAACCTGCCGCCGTCGGCCGAGCTGACCTACTCCATCCAGGCCAAGCAGAGCGGTCTGGACGTCCAGGGCCAGGGCATCGTCAAGTGGACGCAAAGCAAGACCGCCTATAGCGTCAGCACCGAAACCCGCGCCATGCTGCTGGGCAAGATCCTGGAAACCAGCAGCGAAGGCGACATCGATGCCTACGGTCTGGCGCCGCAGCGCTTCGTCGAGAAGCGCCTGCGCCGCGATCCCTCCACCACCACCTTCAACCGCGAACAGAACAAGATCACCTTCACCCAATCCTCCGACAGCTACCCGCTACAGGGTGGCGAACAGGATCGCACCGGCATCACCTGGCAGTTCGTGGCCATCGCCCGCGCCAATGCCGCCAAGATGAAACCGGGTTCGGAATGGAAGTTCTTCGTGGCCGGCCCGCGTGATGCCGAGCAATGGACCTTCAAGGTGGTCGGCCGCGAAAAGATCAGGACGCCCCAGGGCGAGACCGAGGCGCTGCACATCTTCCGTGCACCGCCCCCGGATGACCAGGGCCAGAAGCTCGATATCTGGCTGTCTCCCAAGCAGGAGTGGTATCCGGTGCGCCTGAAGTTCACCGATCCGGATGGCGACTATATCGAGCAGGTGCTGGATTCGGTCAGGAAAACCAACTAAGCTTGCCACAACGCTATATGTGGACGCGGGGCCTGGAGGGCATGGACGCCACCAGGCCCCGCGTCCGTCATTCCCTCTACGTTGCAGCCATCATTGCAGAAACCCCATGTCCGACACTCCCCTCGCAAGCGCCAGCGGCGCCCTCGCTCCCACCGTCAAGACCCAAAGCGCCCTGGTGCTGTTCTCTGGCGGCCAGGACTCTACCACCTGCCTGGCCTGGGCGCTGTCGCGCTACCAGCGCGTGGAAACCATCGGCTTCGACTATGGCCAGCGCCATGCCATCGAACTGGAGGTGCGCCCGTCCCTGCTGGCGAAGATGAAAGCCTTCTCGCCCGACTGGAAGAAACGCCTGGGCGAGGATCACATGATCGACCTGTCGCTGATCGGCAAGATCTCCGACACCGCGCTGACCCGCGACGTCGCCATCGCCATGCAGGACAACGGCCTGCCCAATACCTTCGTGCCCGGCCGCAATCTGCTGTTCATGACGGTTGCCGCCACCCTGGCCTACCGGCGCGGTCTCAACGTCCTGGTTGGCGGCATGTGCGAGACCGACTTCTCCGGCTACCCGGATTGCCGCGACGACACCATGAAGGCCCTGCAAGTGGCGCTGAACCTGGGCATGGCCACGCAACTGAAGGTGGAAACCCCACTGATGTGGATCGACAAGGCCGAGACCTGGGCGCTGGCCGAGTCGCTCGGTGGCGCGTCGCTGGTGGACCTGATCCGCACCGATACGCACACCTGCTACCTGGGCGAACGCGGCGCACTGCACGACTGGGGTCACGGTTGCGGCAAGTGCCCGGCCTGCGAACTGCGCATGCGCGGTTATCGTCACTACGCGGCGAACAAAACTTCCAGCTGATCAGGCACAATAGGCGCGTCCTCACCAGCACGCGCCCCATGCCCAACGCCACCACCTCCCAGCTAGTCGCCCGGAGCGCCGCCGCGCTGCTGATCCTGCTGGCCGCCGCCGAGATCGGCCGGCGTGCCGCCGACCTGCCCAGCCTGCCGGCGCTGGTCGACCTGCAGTTCGACCTGACGCCGCGCAGCCAGAGCTACAAGGTCTTCGACAACAGTCCGATTCGCCGCTCCTCGCATCCACGCCCCCTGCCCACTGCATTGCAGCCGCTCGATATCAGCGTCCCCTGGAAGGACGGCGGCAGCCTGCCCGTGATCGACTTCCTCAAGACCACCCGGGCCCACGCCTTCCTGGTGGTACAGGACGGCCGGGTGATCTACGAGCGCTACATCGATGGCTACGATGCCAACTCGCGCTTCACCTCCTTCTCGGTGGCCAAGTCCTTCGTCTCGGCGCTGACCGGCGTGGCGCTGGCGCAAGGCAAGATCAAGTCGCTGCAGGAGCCGATCGGCAACTATCTCAAGAGCGACGAGATCGATCCGGCCTACGCCGACATCACTATCGGCGAATTGCTGGACATGCGCTCGGGCATCGATGTGGACGAAAACTACGAAGGTTCGCTGACTTCACCGGTGGTGCGCATGTTCGTCAGCACCGACCTGCATGCCTTCGTGGCCCGCCGCCATGGCCTGCGCTTCGAACCCGGGTCGCGCTACGAGTACCGCAGCGTCGATACCCTGGTGCTCTCACGCGTGCTGGCACGCGCCACCGGCATGCACCTGGCCGACTATGCGCAGGCGCAGTTGTGGGAGCCGCTGGGCATGGAGCAGGATGCCAGCTGGAGCGTGGACAGCAAGAAGCATGGCGTGGAAAAAGCCTTCTGCTGCATCAATACCACCGCCCGCGATTTCGCCCGGCTGGGCTTGCTCTATCTCAATGAAGGCCGCATCGATGACCGTCAGATCGTCAGTGCGCGCTGGGCTGCTGAGCCGCGCCTGCCGGTCAACAACGGCAGCATCCTTGATTATCGCGACGGCTGGTGGATCCCACCGGGCAATGCGGCTGACCGGGATTACTCGGCCGTCGGGGTGTTCGGCCAGTACATCTACGTCAATCCCGCCACGCGCACCGTCATCGTCAAGCTGAGTGACTACGGCGTGGAGCAGGATGAGGTGCTCACCCTGCTGGCCATGCGCCGCATCAGCCACTACGTCGCTGGCAAGGACTGAGGCCACTCGTGCGCGCACAGTGATAAAAAAAACCGCCTGTCTCGCAACAGGCGGTTTTTTCATTGGCGCGGCGCAGGCGGATAAACAATATAAATAATTTATCTCTACCGGCCTGCACAACTGCAACGTCAGAACAATTCGTTCTTCATCTGCGTCTTGGCCTTTTCTTCTTCCGGCGTCATACCACCACGATCACCCATGCCCAGGTCGCGCACCATGGCAGTGGGCGGGTACTCGGCGTAGTAGTACTCGCCACCGGTCTCGATCACACCATCCGGCACCGTGCGATCCACGTTGGGCACATCCTTGAGCGCCTTGGACATGTAGCTGATCCACACCGGCAAGGCCAGACCGCCACCGGTTTCGCGGTCCCCCAGGCTCTTGGGCTGGTCGTAACCGATCCAGGCAATGGCGGTCAGGCCAGGCTGGTAGCCGGCGAACCAGGCATCCATGGAGTCGTTGGTGGTACCGGTCTTGCCGGCCAGGTCGGTACGCTTCAGGGACAGCGCCTTGACCGCCGTGCCATGGCGCACCACGTCACGCAACATGCTGTCCATGATGAAGGCATTGCGCGCATCGATGACGCGATTGCTTTCATCGCTGGCCGTAGCCGGCTTGGCCTGGGACAGCACCGTGCCATCGCTGTCGGTGACCTTGGTGATCAGGTAGGGATTGATCTTGTAGCCGCCATTGGCGAACACCGAATACGCCCCCACCATCTGCAAGGGCGTGACATTGCCGGCACCCAGCGCCAGGGTCAGGTAGGGCGGGTTCTTGTCGGCATCGAAACCGAAGCGGGTGATGTACTCCTGCGCATACTTCACGCCGACCCGCTCCAGGATACGGATGGAGACCAGGTTGATCGACTTCTGCAAAGCGCGCCGCATCGAGATCGGCCCCTCGAACTTGCCGCCATAGTTCTTCGGCTGCCAGACCTGGCCACCGGTCTGGGTGAAGGTCAGCGGCGCATCATTGATGATGGTGGCTGGCGACAAGCCCTTTTCCAGCGAGGACGAATAGATGAAAGGCTTGAAGGACGAGCCCGGCTGGCGCCAGGCCTGGGTGACGTGGTTGAACTTGTTGCGGTTGAAGTCGAAGCCCCCCACCAGCGAACGGATCGCGCCATCCTGCGAGTTGACCGAGACGAAGGCCGATTCCACCTCCGGCATCTGGGTGATGATCCAGTTGCTGCCATCCTGGAACACCCGGATGATGGCGCCACGGCGGATCTTCTTCTGCGGCGGTGCCTTCTCCGAGAGCAGGTTGGCGCCGAAGCCCAGGCCGGCGCCGGAGATGCTGATCTCTTCGCCGGTGGCCAGCATGGCGGTGATTTCCTTGGGCTTGGCCTCCAGTACCACGGCGGCGACCATGTCGTCGCTGTCGGGATGGTCGGCCAGTTCCACCTCCACGGCATCCTCCAGGACTTCGCGGCTGGTGTTTTCGGGCAGGTCCATGTAGCCCTCGGGACCGCGATAGCCATGGCGGCGCTCGTAGTCGATGATGCCGCGCCGCAGGGCGATGTAGGCCGCATCCTGGTCGGTCTTGGTGATGGTCGTGAAGACGTTCAGGCCGCGCGTGTAGGTCTCGTCCTTGTACTGGCTGTAGACCAGCTGGCGCGCCATCTCGGCCACGTATTCGGCGTGCATGCCGAAGGCCGAACTGTCACCCTTGACGCGCAGTTGTTCATCTTTCGCCGCCTGATACTGCACTTCAGTGATATATCCGAGCTGACGCATGCGCAGTAGGATGTATTGCTGCCGGGCATGGGCACGTTTGGGATTGACCACCGGGTTATAGGCCGACGGCGCCTTGGGCAGGCCGGCCAGCATGGCGGCCTCGGCGATGGTGAGGTCCTTGAGCTGCTTGCCGAAATAGATCTGGGCGGCCGAGGCGAAGCCATAGGCACGTTGTCCCAGATAGATCTGGTTCATGTAGACCTCAAGGATCTGGTCCTTGGTCAGGTTGTTCTCGATCTTCCAGGCCAGCGGGATCTCGTAGAAGAACTTGCGCACCGCCTTCTGCAGGAAGGTCGGTTCGTTGCTGGTCAGGAAGAAATTGCGCGCCACCTGCTGCGTGATGGTGGACGCACCGCCGCCACCACCGGAGAGGTTGGAGAAGGTCGCCCGGGCGATGCCCTGGTAATCGACGCCACCGTGTTCATAGAAGCGGTCATCCTCGATGGCCAGCACAGCCTTCTTCATGATCTCGGGGATGTCCTTGAAATGCACCAGGTTGCGGCGCTCCTCGCCGAATTCCCCGATCAGCACGCCGTCGGCCGAGAAGATGCGCAACGGGATCTTGGGCCGGTAGTCGGTCAGATTGTCCAGGTCGGGCAGCTTGGGATAGGTCAGCGCGACGATGAAGGTCACGCCCAGCAGCACCATCACGGCCAGGCCGAATACGGTGCCGAACACGCCCAGCAGGATGCGCAAGGACCAATGCATGCGCTTGCGCGGTGGCTTGCCGGTGGGCTCATCGGCCGCCGGTCTGGCCGCTGTTTTGGGTGCCGATGCCGGATTCTTGGGATCGTCGCCGTTGGAAGGTGAAGACATTCGAGATATGCGTTAAAGCAGGCCGTAGCCGGATTGGAAGAAACAAGCCCGCATTATAGCGGCTCCCCCTCGCAGGCCGCGCGGCCGGGTGTTGCAAATAGACCAAACCCGATCGGACAGGGTTCCTTGCCAGGCTTGCGTGTGCAAGGCCGGCGGCGGCGAATTGGCCGGACTTCTTCAAGTTTTGACTATTCCCGCACCGGCTTGTGCGTCTGACAATCCATGCTCCTTCCCTGGCATGAGGTGAGCGGCATGGTGCGGATATCCCTTCCCCGAGGCTGGCGTGCGGCGTCACTGAGCGTGGGCATCGACATCGGCCGCGATGTCCTGCGCGCAGCGCTGATGCGCCGCCGTGGCAGGCAGCGACAGGTGCTGCAGCTGGCCGCACGCCGGCTGCCGCCGCCCGGATCGGGCCGCGACCATTTCAGCGACCTCGATGCGCTGGCCGGCCACTGCCGCGCCCTGCTGCCCACCCGGGCGTACCGGGATGCCGCGCTGGTGCTGGCCATCCCGGCCGCCAGCCTGGCGCATCGCCAGCTGGTCCTGCCGGCGGGTGCGAACCAGGTGCAACGGCTGTCCCAGGTGCGCGCCGAAATGGCGGCCCATGGCCTGGGCGTCGAAGAGTACGAGCTGGACTACCAGGTCCTGGGCCCGCAACCGGGTTCGGCGGGCGACGTGCAGGTCCTGGCCATGGCCGCCCCGACGCTGGCCATCGAAGACCGGCTGGCGCTGGCCGAGGTCCTGCACATGCGCCTGGCCGGGCTGCCGGCGGAGGATCTTTGCCTGCGCGATTTCCTGCGCCAGGACAGGCCCGCCCGCACCGACGCCTTGCTGCGACTCGACAACGGCAGCGGCTGGTTGATCCAGGGCGGCGGCGCCAGCCAGCCCTTGCGCTGGACTATCGCTGATGCGGCCCTGTCCCTGCTGGCCGAACTGGCACCGTTACTGCATCAGCGCACGCATCAGTTGCTGCTCACCGGCGACCAGCCCCTGCTGGACCACCTGCCCCCGCTCTTCCACCGCTACACCAGCCTGATGGCCGCACCGGCCCGACTCCCCTCCTGCCTCGTCCTGCCCGTCGATGTGCGCACCAGCCACCCCGGCCCGCTGCCGGGCTTTCACCTGGCCATGGCACTGGCGGCAAGGGGGCTGGCATGACGGCGCGCGTCGACTTCCTCGATCTGCCAGGCCAGCGCCGCCGCGCGCGCGAGCTGGCCTTCTACGGCTGGCTGGCCGCCGCCGCGCTGCTGGGCAGCCTGCTGGCGGGTCTGCTGACGCTGCGCCTGCACCTGCACACGCGCGACCTGCTCGCCGCCAATGCCCTGCTGGACGGGCAACTACGGTCCCTGGCCCCGCAGGTCCAGGCCAGCAACGCGCTGCGTACCGACATCACCCAGCTGGAAAAGCGCAACACCACCCTGCGCCAGCTGGAGCAGCAACGCAGCCAGGCCGCCCACCTGTTGCGCGGCCTGGCCATGGCAAGCGACAGCGGAATCCGCCTGCAACGCGTCACCCTGCGGGATGGGCGTGCCGAACTGTCCGGACAAGCCCCTGCCATGCAAGCCATCCAGGACTATGCTGGTGCGCTGTCTGGAGCCGGCCTGGAAGGCGCCGTCCTGCACGATCTGCACGCCGACCTGCAGCCCGATGCCAAGGACAACTACGCCTTCCGCCTCGCCATCCCGCTGGCGCCAGCGGGAACGGGTACGCGTCGATGAACCTGCACACCCTGGCCACCCACCCCGCGCACTGGCCGTTGGCCGCACGCATCGTCCTGATGCTGGTGTGCGCCCTGTCCTGCGCCGCCAGCGGCCTGCTGCTGGCCGTGCAGGAGCAGGAGGACATCCGCTACGGCCTGCGCCAGCGACAGCAGGAACTGCGCACGCAATTCCAGGCGGCGCTGGCCCAGGCCGCGCGCGCGGGTGGGCTGCGCGCGCACAAGACGGCGCTGCAGGTGCAATTGGCCACCCTGGAAGAGCAGCTGTGGCCACCCTCGGCCGCCGGCAACGGCCTGCTGCACACCAAGCTGATGCGCCGCGCCGCCGAATGCGGCCTGACGCTGGAGTCGTTCCAGCCCCATGCCGGCAAGCCCTCGGCCAACCTCAACCTGCGCGGTTCCTATCTCGACCTGTTGCGCCTGGTCGAGCTGGTCACGGCCCCGCCCTTGCCGGTCCTGATCGACAGCCTGGAACTGCGCATCAGCGAACGCCCCGGTGACCGCAGCCTGCTGCTGAGCGCTGTCGTCACCGCCCCGCCACGAACCGAACCGAACGAAAAGGAGCGTTTGCCATGACTCTGTTGCGACTCATGCTGTTGATCAGCATCGTCTGTGGGCTGGCCCTGCCTGCCTGCGCCCTGGTAGACGATCGTCCGGACGAAGTGGCGACTACCCGGGACTGGCTAGCGCATGCCCGGCACCAGGCTGCACGGATGCCGACAGACGCCAGCGCGCCTGGCAGCCTGGCAGTGGAAGCGGGAGTAGAAGCGCCTTCGACGGCGTCGCTCCAGGACCCCTTCGGGCTGCACCAGCAGGACGCCATACCGTCAGCCCCGTCCGAGCCGCCTCGCCCCCGTTCCGGCGAGATGGAGCAGACCGCAGCCGATGCGGCGCACGAGGCATCTCCACTTCCCGTCCTGCGCATGCTGGGGAGCCTGCAACAAGACGAAGTGCTGCAGGCGCTGGTAGAGATCGCCGGCACCACCTACCGCGTAGCCAGGGGCGATACGCTGCCGGGTGGGGCAGGCAAGGTTCTGGCCATCCGCGACGACGCGATGGACATCAGCGATGGCAGCACCACCCGCACCATCACGATCGCCCCGGCTCCGGCAGCGGCCCCGCCACGGCGACCGCCGCGCCAGGGCAAGCGCCGCCTGATCAGGCCGGGAGCACGGGCATGAGCGCGCCATGGCCGGCCTGGCTTGCCGCACTGGCGCTACTGGCCTTGCTGCAGCCGGCCTGCGCTGCCGGCGACACGCGCCTGCACGCGCTGGACATCCACTATCAGCAGGACGCCGCTACCCTGGAGCTGCGCCTGACCGCACCTATCAACGCCGCCCGGGTCAATACCTTTGTCTTGATCGACCCGCTGCAACTGGTGCTGGACCTGCCCGAGGTCACGCCTGCAAGCAACCTGCCCCGCCGCCTGGCCGCCAGCGGCGTGCTCAAGCAGGTCACGCTGGCCGGGGACGGTGAGCGCCTGCGCGTGCTGCTGCGGCTCAAGCATCCGGTCACGCATCGCCTGCAGGCACAGGGCGAACGACTGCTGCTGGAACTGGCACGCCGTACAGAGGAGGATGCGGCGGCCATCGGACAGATCGACTTCCGTCGCGGTCCGTCCGGGGAGGGTCGGCTGACGCTGGAGCTGCCCACCGCTGATCATCCGGTACAGCTGCGCCAGCTGGGCCAGCGCCTCATCGCCGACATCGGCGGCGCCAGCCTGCCGAGCGACCTGCGGCGACGCGTCGAGGTGGGCGGATTCGGTACCCCGGTGCGCTACCACACGGCCCTGCCCTACGACGATGGCGTGCGCCTGGTACTGGAGACGCAGGGGCCATGGCGCTACCTGGCGCACCAGCGGGGTCGCCAACTGGTCATCGACGTACTGCCGACCACGGCAGCGGCCCAGACCGCCGGTGCTGGCGCCGGCAAGCAATACAGTGGCAAGAAGCTCTCGCTCAATGTCCAGAACATCGAGATCCGCGCCGCGCTACAGGTGCTGGCCGACTTCACGGACACCAACATCATCGCCAGCGATACCGTCACCGGCCAGTTGAGCCTGCGCCTGAAGGACCTGCCCTGGGACCAGGCGCTGGATCTGATCCTGCAGGCAGGCGGCCTGGAGATGCGGCGCCATGGTGAGGTGCTGTGGATCGCGCCGCGCGAGGAAATGCTGGCGCGCGAACGGCAGGAACTGGAACAGAAGGCCCAGATCGCCGACCTGGAGCCACTGCATGCCGAGAGCTTCCAGCTCAACTACCAGCGCGCCGACACCCTGCGGCGAGCGCTGGGCATCGGCGAGGACGGCGCAACCCAGCCGGGCCGGCGCCACACCCTGCTGTCACGGCGCGGCAGCGCCATGATCGACAGCCACACCAACCAGTTGCTGGTCACCGATACGCTGGCGGCCCTGGCCAACGTGCGCAAGCTGATCGAGCGCATCGACGTGGCCGCGCGTCAGGTGGTGATCGAGGCGCGCATCGTCGAGGCCGACGACGGCTTCGCCCGCAACCTCGGCGTCAAGCTGGGTCTGTCGGCGCTGACACGGGGCGCGGCCGTGGGCAACAGCTATGCCGGCGTGAGCGAACTGAGCGGCCAGACCGCCGCGGTGCCCGGCCTCAGCCTGCGCGAACCGGCGCTGGACCTGCGCGCCGACGCCACCGGCGGCAACATCCCTGGCAGCTTCGCCTTCACCCTGTTCAATGCCGCCGCGCAACGTTTCCTCAATGTCGAACTGTCGGCGCTGGAAGCCGACGGACGCGGCAAGATCGTTTCCAGTCCGCGCCTGGTCACGGCCGACCAGCAGGCCGCCCTGATCGAGCAGGGCGAGGAAATTCCCTACCAGCAATCGGCCGGCAATGGCGTCACCACCACGGCCTTCAAGAAAGCCAACCTGAAGCTGGAAGTCACACCCCAGATCACCCCCGACGGCAATGTGATCCTGGACGTGGACGTCAACAAGGACAGTCGCGGCAGTGCCACGCCCGGCGGCCTGGCGATCAACACCAAGCACATCAAGACCAAGGTCCAGGTCGAGGACGGCGGCACGGTAGTCATCGGCGGCATCTATACCCAGGCCGACCAGGACCACGAAACCCGGGTGCCGCTGCTGGGCGAGATCCCGCTGCTGGGCGCGCTGTTCCGCCAGCGCAGCAGCCGGCGCGAAAAGACCGAATTGTTGATCTTCCTGACACCGCGCATCGTCGTCCCGCCGCGCCCATACTGAGTTTTCAGGCGCCGGAGCGGGATTTTTCCCCCGGTGGCGGGGCAAGAACGGTAAAATCCCTGTTCCAGGCCTGCGCTGCCGGGCGGCAACACTGCCGGCGCGCCGATCCGGACGACGCCCGCCGGGCGCCCGGGTGACTGCGACGACAGACGCGCAGCATCAACAGACATTTGCCAGCAGCGCAGGATTCTTAGTTTGATATGACTGGAAGCATCTTCCTCGTCGGCCTGATGGGAGCCGGCAAGACCACCATAGGCCGGGCCCTGGCCAAGAAGCTCAACAAGCGTTTCGTCGATTCGGACCACGAGATCGAAGCGCGTACCGGCGCGACCATCCCCGTGATCTTCGAGATCGAGGGCGAGGAGAGCTTCCGCCGCCGCGAAGCCGAGATCATCCGCGAACTCTCGACCCAGCCCGATATCGTGCTGGCCACCGGCGGCGGCGCCGTCCTGCGTGCCGAGAATCGCGAGAACCTCAAGAAGGGCGGCACCGTCATCTACCTGCGCGCCAGCATCAACCAGATCCTGCAACGCACCGGCCGCGACAAGAACCGCCCGCTGCTGCAGACCGCCGACCCGCGCCGCAAGCTGGAAGAACTCTCGCGCCAGCGCGACCCGCTGTACCGCGACGTGGCCGATTTCGTCGTCGAGACCAATCGACCCAATGTGCAGTTCCTGGTGCAGACCATCATCAGCCACCTGGAACTCTCGCCCAAGGAAGAGGCCTGGCTGCCCATGCCCGAAGCGGACGAGACCATCGTCATGGACACCAGCAGCAGCACCCTGGCACGCGCCGCAGACGGCACCACGGTGCTGGCTACCGGCCACTCCACCCTGATCATCGAAGGCGCCCACGGCGCCGCCCCCTCCATTGTTGGCAGCATGAACCAGACCACCACCCTCCCTGCCGATAACGGCAACATCGGCAACACCGGCAACATCAGCAGCAGCACCGTCGCCCCCATCACCCTCAACGTCGACCTGGGCGAACGCAGCTATCCCATCCACATCGGTCGTGGCCTGCTGGACGATGCCAACCTGCTGCCGCGCTACGTGGCTGGCAAGCGCGTAGCCATCGTCACCAACGACAAGGTCGGCCCGCTGTACCTGGAAAAGGTCAGCCGCACACTGCGCCAGGCCGGCAAGCAGGTCACCGAGATCGTCCTGCCCGACGGCGAGGAAGAAAAGAACTGGGCCAGCCTGATGACGATCTTCGATCGCCTGCTGATCGACAAGTGCGACCGCAAGACCACCCTGGTGGCCCTGGGCGGCGGCGTGATCGGCGACCTGACCGGCTTTGCCGCGGCCTCCTACATGCGCGGCCTGCCCTTCGTGCAGGTGCCCACCACGCTGCTGTCGCAGGTGGATTCGTCGGTCGGCGGCAAGACCGGCATCAACCATCCGCTGGGCAAGAACATGATCGGCGCCTTCTACCAGCCGCAGGCCGTCATCGCCGATACCGCCACGCTGCACACCCTGCCCGCGCGCGAACTCTCGGCCGGCATCGCCGAGGTGATCAAGCACGGCGCCATCATCGATGCGCCCTTCTTCGACTGGATCGAAGCCAACGTCGCGCAACTGGTCGCCAAGGATGACGCCGCCCTGGCCTATGCCATCCAGCGCTCCTGCGAGATCAAGGCCGAGGTGGTGCGCCAGGACGAGCGCGAAGGCGGCCTGCGCGCCATCCTCAACTTCGGCCACACCTTCGGCCATGCCATCGAGAATGGCCTGGGCTATGGTGAATGGCTGCACGGCGAGGCCGTCGGTTGCGGCATGGTGATGGCGGCCGACCTGTCGCATCGCCTGGGCTACATCGACGCTGCCACGCGCGAACGCATCCGCAGCGTCACCGCAGCCGCCGGCCTGCCCACCCGGGCCCCGGATCTGGGCACCGAGCGCTGGCTGGAGCTGATGGCGGTGGACAAGAAGAACGAAGGCGGCCAGATCAAGTTCATCCTGATCAAGCCGCTAGGCAGCCCCCTGATCACCAATGTGCCGCAGGACTTGCTGTTGCAGACCCTGGCGGCCACCACCGGAGAGTGACATGCATCCTGAAGCGCCGCCCTATCTCGCCCCCTACGCCGCCAACCCGGCAAGCTCGCGGGGCCGGCGCTTCAGTGAACCTGCTCCCGGCTCGCGCAGCGAGTTCCAGCGCGACCGCGACCGCATCGTCCACTCCACCGCCTTCCGGCGCCTCGAATACAAGACCCAGGTCTTCGTGAACCACGAGGGCGACCTCTTCCGTACCCGCCTCACCCACAGCATCGAAGTGGCGCAGATCGCCCGCTCCTGCGCGCGCAACCTGCAACTCAACGAAGACCTGGTGGAAGCCATCTCGCTGGCGCACGACCTGGGCCACACCCCCTTCGGCCATGCCGGCCAGGATGAGCTGAACCACTGCATGAAGCATCACGGCGGCTTCGAGCACAACCTGCAGAGCCTGCGCGTGGTCGACGAGCTGGAACAGCACTACGGTGCCTTCGATGGCCTGAACCTCAGCTTTGAAACCCGCGAGGGCATCCTCAAGCACTGCTCGCTGCACAACGCCCGCCAGCTCGGTGACATCGGCGTGCGCTTCCTGGAAAGGAAGCAACCCTCGCTGGAAGCGCAGCTGGCCAACCTGGCCGATGAGATCGCCTACAACAACCATGACATCGACGATGGCCTGCGCTCGGGCCTGCTGACCATGGGGCTGATGAGCGAGGTCGACTTCTTCGCCCGCCACCTGCGTGAAGTGGAACAGGCCTACCCCGGCATCGCCGGCCGCCGCATGATCCACGAGACGGTGCGACGCATGATCAATGCGCTCATCGTCGACCTCATCCAGACCTCGCGCGCGCACATCGCCGAAATCGCACCACGCCATATCGACGACGTGCGCAATGCCCCGCAGCTCATTTCCTTCTCCGACAGCATGGCCGACGAAGCTGCAGTGCTGAAGAAATTCCTGCGCGAAAAGCTCTACCGTCATTACCAGGTCAATCGCATGACCGCCAAGGCCCGCCGCATCATCGCCGAGATGTTCCAGGCCTTCATCGAGCAACCCAACCTGCTGCCGCCGGACTACCAGGTCAAGGGCATCACCGATGAAGCATTGCGCCTGGACAAGCAAGCCCGCAAGGTGGCCGACTACATCGCCGGCATGACCGACCGGTATGCCATTCGCGAACACCGGCGCCTGTTCGTGATGGAATGACTGCTATAAAAAGTTAGTCCGTGGAGACCGAGGGTTTAATGCGCTTATCTCGTGGACTAATACTTTCCCCTCATTGAACGCGGCGTGTCGAGACGTAGCGTTTTCTGCAAGCTCATCGATGAGCTGCTACGCGCGCCGCAACATTGCCTCACTGCAAACGAAGCCGGCGTATCGGCACCGCCTGCACATCTCGTTACATTTTTTATTAATATTTTTTCCCCTTCGCGAGGTCACGGAACAGGCCGTTCCGCTGCCCGCAAACCCTTTCCTGTATTGGCTTTGCCAGGCATTGCGAAGAGGCAATGCAAATCCATCGCAATGTATGGCCAGGAAACTGACAGATGTAAATTTCTGTCAATATCAAGTCGGCTTCGCAGGCGCCGTTATGCAGGAATGGAGTGGCGCTGTTGTTCCGCACTGTTCTTCCGACAACTCACCACTCCAGCGGATCCGACTCTCCCCCTATTGCGCGGATCCCCTTTCCACAGGAGACCGTCATGGCCATCGGCAACACCAGCAACCTGGACAATACGTCCACCTATCCCCTGAGCACCAGCGCGTCCACGGACGCCAATGCACTGTCGAGCAACACCACCGGCACCAGCGCCGCCAACAGCGACAAGATCGCCAGCGCCCGGCAGGCCAACCTGCTCACCGCCAGCGGTTCCCAGGCGCAGCTCAATGTCTCTATCCTGCAAGCCTCGCTGCAGGTGTCGCTCAATGCGCAGAACGACCCGCTGTCGCTGGTCTACAAGAGCGCCATTGCCAACATCAGCGAAACCCTGGGCATCTCGGACAGCAGCGGTACCGGCACGCCACCGGCCACCACACCGACCACCCAGGACAACTCACCCGAGGGCACGGCGGGACGCATCGTCTCCTTCATCACCAACATGTTCCAGCTGTTCAAGCAGAACAACCCGGACAAGTCCGACAGCACCAACATCGACGACTACATGAACCAGATCTTCAAGGGCGTCGATCAGGGCTTCTCGGAAGCACGTGGCATCCTGGAGAGCCTGGGCGCGCTCAATGGCGACATCGCCGGCAATATCGACAAGACCTATTCGCTGGTGCAGAAGTCGTTGAAGGACTTCATCGACCAAGTCAAGAACGGCAACCAGCAGGGTGGCGATGGGAGCAGTGACGGCAGCGGCGGCACTGTCGTGGCCAGCCAGACCACGGTCAGCATCTCGGTCTCGGTGAGCCAGACCACCATCAGCACCACCGCCTGAAACTGATCGCTGATGAGGCGCAATGCGATGGCGGCGCAGTTTGCCAAGCACAAGGGCTGAAGCACTGCGTTGAATAACTGGCTAGCGTAGAAAAAAGGACAGGCTGTTCCCCTATGGGAACAGCCTGTTTTTTCATGGCCGACTTGAATCGCCAGCTTACCATTTCCAAGTATTTTTATTTATCTCCTCTAAAGTGCGCTCTCGCGCTCAGCAGCGTCGAGAGTTCACTAACATGGCTACCCTTCCAGTCCGGGCCTGGCGATGAACTGAATGTGCATCACATGGCGACGCATCGTTTCTGCACGGACCGGCTACCCCTGTCTTGAAGAGGAATCCACCATGAGTACATCGAGCGGCTATCACCCTGGCCTGCGTGGAAAACGTCAGTAGCCACCGCCGCGATCTATGCAAGCCGGTCGCCACTCATCCCCGCTATCACATCCGACCGATCACCGTCGCGCGAGCGCGGGACTGTTTGAGTCGCTGAGATTTCATGCCCGACGAACCGTGAGAATGGCCACGAAGTTCCCGGCTGATCCCGCCGCCTTTCGCCGGTCTTCCCTATCCCCATTGCCTTAACCCCCATTCCCCGATCCCTCAATCCGTCGCCGTATCGAATTCGACAAGGAGAGCAGTATGGAAAAAACAAATGCATTTCAGCTGGAACATCCCCGACTCATGAAAGCCCTGCTCGCCCTCATCGGCTTCAGCACGATGACATCTATGCTCGGCTTGATCGGACGTGGGCCTAACCTGATGGTCATCATCAATCTTCTGGTGCTGGTACTGATGCTCGGGATTCCGTGGTGGCACTATGTTCGTCCGAGCTGCATCGGCGAGGTAGTGGTGGAGATATGGAGCGTGGTGCAGGGGATCGTTGGCGCCTGGTATATGGCCGAGACGCTTGAGCCCATCCTCTTCGAGGTGCGAGGACCGGGGAAATGGCTGGCGCTCCTGCTCGCGCAACTGTTCAATGTGGCATTTTCCGCGATGCTCTTCAAGGCTGCGAAAGTTTGCCTGATTGATAGTGGAGCGCAGACCACCATGGAATGGCTGGAAAAGTATCCAAAAGACCGACAGATGTAGATGGCCCGGCTACCCGGTAGCGCTCCAGGATCCCGGCCACACACTGCCTCGTCGGCCGGGACCGTCCATCTCCCATCCATCTCGACCAAACCTGCCAGCGAACGCGCTGTCACATCATGAAAAACGTAAGTTGACATCGTCGCGGTGCCGGTGGTGTTCTTCGGCGTCATTCTAGTCATTCTATGGCTCTGCTTCGGCCTCGACGAAGGTTTTCGAGGGTTCCGCGCCCCTTACACTGCTTGACGTAATGGTGGGCGTGGCAGTGTTGATCGGCTTTGCCACCCAGGTGCCGATAGTCGGCAGTGAAGACCGCCAGTGAGCAGTGAAGTCGGCGCGTCATGCCTACCCGATGTAGTCGGTCTCTCCCGCGAAAGCGACCAAGGCAGGTTGGGCGCGCGGGCCGGATCAGCCAACAACTTCGGAGGATGCTTTCGTCACCCGCAGGGCATGAAAGATCAGCCCATGAAGTAACCCTATACACACGAAGACGGCAATCGCCGGGATGTGATCCCCGATACCAGCGTGAGGCGAATTATAAAGAAGGTAGATAAACGCCATCGACAAGAGCCGAGATCCCAACGAGCAGAATGAGAATCCCGAGAACAATGGCTGCAATGCGGGTGGGAAATCGGTAATGCAGGTAAAGCAAGAATACGAAACCGCCGGCGATCCCGGCATACCTGAGCGCCTCAAACAAGTCGCCTCTGATGAGCATCACGCCAGTCTGCAACGCCAAGGGGACGGCCACGAGACAAATGCAAACCAACAGCAAGCGCGGAGACCTGAGTTGATAGCCGCTCGACACATTCATCATCGATTTCCTTCCATGACAGGGATTGCCTGTCCGGGCGGAGACGACGTCATGCGGATTCCGCTCATCAACAGGCAGGGACAGGAGGGAAAATCATGGTAATGAAGACCCGGCCCGCCTTAGATTGAGACCATCGCTTCAGATGAGACAACCAAAAATACTTGGAGAGCGCAATGCAGCCATCCAGATTGGCCATAAAAAAACAGGCTGTCCCCGCATGGGAACAGCCTGTTCTTCTTTCAACGCTGGCCCGAAGTCCAGTGCAGCGCTTCAGCCCTTGAGCTTGGCAAACGCCGCTGCCATCGCATTGTTGGCCGGTGCCTGCTCGCGGCCGCGCTGGTTCTGGTGCTGCGACAGGCGGCGCGAATCGGTGCGGTCGCCACGCTGCTCGTTGCGCGCGCCCGGTGCCGGGGCGGTGTCGTTCAGGCGCATGGTCAGGGCGATGCGCTTGCGCTTCTCGTCCACTTCCAGCACCTTGACCTTGACCACCTGGCCGGCCTTGACCACGGTGTGCGGATCCTTGACGTAGCTGTTGGACAGCGCCGAGATATGCACCAGACCATCCTGGTGCACGCCGATGTCGACGAAGGCGCCAAAGGCCGCCACGTTGGTGACCACGCCTTCGAGGATCATGTCCACGCGCAGGTCCTTGATCTCTTCCACGCCTTCCTTGAAGGTGGCGGTGGTGAACTCGGGACGCGGGTCGCGACCCGGCTTGTCCAGTTCCTTCAGGATGTCGGTGACGGTGGGCACACCGAATTTCTCATCGGCATACTTGGCCGGCGACAGGCCCTTCAACAGCGAGGTCTGGCCCAGCACGCTCTTCACATCCTTCTTGATGTCGGCCAGGATCTTCTCCACCAGCGGATAGGATTCCGGGTGGACCGCCGAGGCGTCCAGCGGGTTTTCGCCATTCATCACGCGCAGGAAGCCGGCGGCTTGCTCGAAGGTCTTCTCACCCAGACGCGGCACCTCGCGCAGGGCGGCCCGCGAGTTGAACATGCCCTTCATGTCGCGGTAGGAGACGATGCTCTGTGCCACGCTGGCGTTCAGACCAGACACGCGCGCCAACAGCGGCGCCGAAGCGGTGTTGACGTCCACACCCACGGCGTTGACGCAATCCTCCACCACGGCATCCAGCGAGCGCGCCAGTTGCGACTGGCTCACGTCGTGCTGGTACTGACCCACGCCGATGGACTTGGGATCGATCTTGACCAGCTCGGCCAGCGGATCCTGCAGGCGACGCGCAATCGAGACCGCACCACGCAGCGACACATCCAGGTCCGGCAATTCCTTGGAGGCGAATTCCGAGGCGGAGTAGACCGACGCGCCCGCTTCGGAGACCACGATCTTGGTCAGCTTGAGCTCGGGGCGCAACTTGATCAGGTCCTGTGCCAGCTTGTCGGTCTCACGCGAGGCGGTGCCGTTGCCGATCGAGATCAGCGAGACATTGTGCTTCTCGGCCAGTTGCGACAGGGTATGCAGCGAACCGTGCCAGTCATTGCGCGGCTGGTGCGGATAGATGGTATCGGTGGCCACGACCTTGCCGGTGGCATCGACGATGGCAACCTTGACGCCGGTGCGCAGCCCCGGGTCCAGGCCCATGGTGGCACGCGGGCCGGCGGGTGCGGCCAGCAGCAGGTCCTTGAGGTTGCGGGCGAAGACGTTGATGGCCTCCTGCTCGGCCTTCTCGCGCAGGTTGGTCATGAGCTCCGTTTCCAGGTGCATGAAGACCTTCACACGCCAGGCCCAGCGCACCGTGTCGGAGAGCCACTTGTCGGCTGGACGGCCCTTGTTGGAGACGCCGAAGCGCGAGGCGATACGGCCTTCGCAAGGGTTGTGGGGCGCATCCCACTTGGGCTTTTCTTCTTCGCTGTCCAGGCGCAGCACCACGTTCAACATCTCTTCGCGGCGGCCACGGAACAGGGCCAGCGCACGGTGCGAGGGAATGGTGGAATAGGTCTCGGAGTAATCGAAATAGTCGGCGAACTTTTCACCGGCATCCTGCTTGCCCTCGATCACCTTGGATTCGACCACGCCATGCTCGGTCAGGTATTCGCGCAGGCTTTGCAGCAGCTCGGCGTCTTCCGAGAAACGTTCCATCAGGATCTGGCGCGCGCCATCCAGGGCAGCCTTGGTATCGGCCACGCCAGGGTTGTCGCCGTTGTCGGTGGTGAAGGCCGGCTTGAGATACTTGGCGGCTTCTTCTTCCGGGTTCAGGCCAGGATCGTTCAACAGCGCATCGGCCAGCTCGGTCAGGCCGGCTTCGGCGGCGATCTGGGCCTTGGTGCGGCGCTTGGGCTTGTAGGGCAGGTACAGGTCTTCCAGGCGGGTCTTGTCCTCGGCGTGGGTGATGGCGTCCAGCAGCACCGGCGTCATCTTGCCCTGCTCCTCGATGGAGGCGATGATCGCGGCGCGGCGGTCTTCCAGCTCACGCAGGTAGCGCAGGCGCTCTTCCAGCAGGCGCAGCTGGATGTCGTCCAGGCCGCCGGTGACCTCCTTGCGGTAACGGGCGATGAAGGGAACGGTGGCACCTTCGTCCAGCAAGGCGATGGCGGCAGCGACCTGAACCGGCTTGGCGGCGAGTTCAAGGGCGAGTCGTTGTTCGATAGAAGGCAGCATGGTGAAACCCAGTCAACAAATAAACGGTAAAGAAAAACAAGCGTTGGATGATACGCAATTCAGACACATGCGCCAATCTTGACATGGCGCGATTGCACCAAAAAACCCGCAGCACAAACGGGCAGGGCCGGCGCAGCATTGGACGGGCGGCGGCAAAGCCGGGATAATCGCCGCTTCGACGTCGTCCATGGCGTACCTCTATTCATTCTTGCAACATGTCCATCCGTCTTATCGTCGGTCTCGGCAATCCCGGCCCCGAGTACGAACAAACCCGCCACAACGCCGGATTCTGGCTGGTCGACAATCTCGCCGGTCCGGTGCGCCTGGCGCGTGAAGCGCGCTTCAATGCGCTGGCCGGCAAGACCAGCATCGCCGGCAGCGAAGTATGGCTGCTGGAGCCGCAGACCTACATGAACCGCTCCGGCCAGTCGGTCGGTGCGCTGGCGCGTTTCTACAAGATCACGCCCGACGAGGTGCTGGTGGTGCATGACGAACTGGACCTGCCGCCGGGTGCGGCCAAGATCAAGAAAGGCGGCTCCTCTGGCGGCCACAATGGCTTGAAGGACATCACCGCGGCGCTGGGTACCCAGGACTACTGGCGCCTGCGCCTGGGCATCGGTCATCCGCGCACGCTGGGCCTGCAGCAACCGGTGGCGGACTTCGTGTTGCATCGGCCGCGCAAGGAAGAACAGGTCTTGATCAACGAAGCCCTGGACAAGAGCCTTAACGTGATTCCCCTGCTGGTGCAGGGCAAGTTCGAACAGGCCATGATGGAATTGCATACCGGGAAGTGAGCGCAAGGCGTGCAAGGCTAAGTTTTTCGTCATGGGCTTGTTAGACACCGACCATTCAGGACTAACAAGATTCCCGCAGGCAAAGACAGGACCAGCACAAGAACAAAGGGGCGCCCGCCATGCGGACGCCCCTTTTTTATGGGCTTACTTGAGCGAGGACAGTTTCTGTTCCAGGCCCTTGGCGTCGACCGCACCCGGGATGCGCGAGCCATCGGTGAAGATGATGGTCGGTGTGCCGGTGATCTTGAGCTTCTTGCCCAGTGCCAGCACGTCTTCATGCGGGGCATTGCAGGAGGTGGCAGCGGCCGGTGCTTCCTTGCCGCTCACCATCCACTCGTTCCAGGCCTTGCTCGGATTGGGCGCACACCAGATGTTGCGCGACTTGACGATGGAGTCCGGCGACAGGATGTTGTACTGGAAGGTGTAATAGGTGATGTTGTCCACCTCCTGCAGGGTCTTGTGCAGACGCTTGCAGTAGATGCAGTTGGGATCCTCGAAGATGGCGATCACGCGCTTGCCATTGCCCTTGACGGTCTTGATGGCCTTGTCCAGCGGCAGGCCCGAGAACGGCACCTGGTTCAGCGAATCGATCTTTTCCTTGGTGTAGTCGCGGTAGGTCTGCGAATCGACCACGCGACCGATGAAGAGATACTGGGCCTTGGCATCGGTATAGATCACATCGCCATCGATCTGGATTTCGTAGAGACCGGCATAGGGCGTCTTGGTCACGGAATCGACCTTGGCATCCTTGCCCAGGCGCGGCTCGATGAGTTTCTTGATGGTGGCTTCGATGCTGTCGGCGGCCTCGGCCTGCGCATGGGCGCTCACGCCGACGACGGTGGAAACCAGCAGCATGGCGGCCATGCTCAGATGGCGTAGCTTGCTGCTCGTTGTGCTAAAAATTTTTTTCATGCTCGTCCTGATTCAAATCAAACGCCTCGACAATCTTCGCGACGTCGGCCGGAAAGCCGCGCCAGTACTGCCTTTGCGCTCACCTGTTTTAAATGGTTGTGAATGATTCCAAAGAGTGGCACAGCCCACCGCGCGGGGAACGCCATCCGATGAAGGCCCTACCTTACCCTAAATCGTCTGCCCTCACCGCCCCAGGGCATGCGCGATCAGACGGCGCTTGAGCACCGGCAGATGGTTGACCAGGCTCATGCCGAGATTGCGTACCAGCCGCACCGGCTCAGCCTCGGTAGAGAAGAGTCGATGCAGGCCGTCGGTGGCGATCTGCATCAGCAGCACTTCTTCCTTGCGGGCGCGGCCATAGCGGCGCAGCACGCGGTCATCGCCGCAATCGTACTGGGGCTCGCGCTTGACCAGGGTCTCGATCAGGGCATCGACGTCGCCGAAGCCCAGGTTCATGCCATGACCGGCCATGGGGTGGACCGCGTGGGCAGCGTCGCCAATCAGGGCCACGCGCGGCGCGATCATCGCATGCGGCTTGATCAGGCGCAGCGGGAAGGCCTTGGCCACCTCGGGCTGCAGCGGTGTCAATTGGCCCAGCACCGGGGCCGCCCATTGCGCCAGGCGCCCGGCCAGCTCCGACAGCGGCAGGCGCATCAATTGCTCGGCCAGCGCCACCGGCGCCGACCAGACCAGCGAGACGCGGTTACCCGGCAACGGCAGCAAGGCAATAATGCCCTCGGTGGGGCTGAACCACTGATGGGCCACGCCGCGATGCGGCAGCTCGCAGCTGAAATTGGTGACGATGGCGTTTTGCCCGTAGGAGCGGTAATCGAGGCCGATATCGCACTGGCCGCGCACCCAGGAATTGGCGCCATCGGCCCCGACCACCAGGGCAGCCGACAGCGACTGGCCGGCCTCCAGCGTCAGCGTGGCGGCCTCGGCGCTGACCGACAAGGCGGTCGCGCGGCCCTGGACCACGCGCACATTGGGTGCGAAGCGCAGGGCGGCATCCAATGCCTGGTCGAGGTTGCGGCCCTCGACGATCCAGGCCAGGGCATCCGTGCGAGCGGCGTAGGCATCGAAGCTGAGCAACCCGGGCTTGGCCTTCTCGGCCAGGCCGTCACCCTGCACGGTCATGTTATCCACGGGAGCGATGCGTTCAACATCCATGGCATCCCAGACACGTACCGAGGACAGCAGACGGTGGGCGGTATGGTTCAGGGCATAGACGCGCACATCCCAGCTAGCGTCATCGGGTGGCGCGGCCTTGGTGGGAGGGGCCAGCAGCGTCACCTTCAAGCCCGCCTGCGCCAGCCCCAGCGCCGCGGTCTTGCCGACGGCGCCGTCGCCGACGATGCAGATATCAGAGCCAGCCGCAGCCGGCGAAGAGGATGAGGGATGTGCGTGGGTAGTCATGCGGGGCATTATAAACGGGGACGTGAAAACTATTTTTCAAAAAGGCCTTGCATAATTTCTTAAAGTGACTATACTTGTCGCTCTTGGCCTGGTAGCTCAGTTGGTAGAGCAGAGGATTGAAAATCCTTGTGTCGGTGGTTCGATTCCGCCCCGGGCCACCAAGTTACAGAAAACGCCAACCTTCGGGTTGGCGTTTTTCATTTCTGCGCCAGAAAATCCCAGGCGCAGATGCGCCCTTCCCCTTGCTCGCGACATCTACCGCAGCAACCTACTCATCCGCATGCCGCGCCTGAATCGCATCCACCTCCGGCAGGATGCGCATGAATGCCTCCACCAGCGCCGGATCAAACGCCTTGCCGCTGTTGGCGCGCAAATAATCTACCGCCTGCGCCTGCGTCCACGCTTCCTTGTAGGGCCTTACCGAGACCAGCGCATCATAGACGTCGCAGATGGTGGCGATGCGGCCTTCCAGCGGGATCTCTTCTCCGCGCAAGCCGGCCGGATAGCCACCGCCGTCCCAGCGCTCATGGTGCGTGAGCGAAATGCGTCGCGCCATCCGGATCACTTCCGATGGATAGTCCGGAATGATGGTCGCGCCGATGTCGGGATGGGTGCGCATGACATCCTGCTCTTCCGGGCTGAGGCGGCCCGGCTTGAGCAGGATGCTGTCGGGAATGCCGATCTTGCCCACGTCGTGCAGGGGACTGGCGATCTGGATCATCTGCGCCCATGGCGCTCCCATGTCGATCTCGGTGGCCAGGGCCTGGCACATCTGGCTCATGCGTACCAGGTGATGGCCGGTCTCGTTATCGCGGAACTCGCCGGCGCGCGCCAGCGCGAAGTTGAGCTCGTTGGCCATCTGGCGCAGGGCATCCACCTGGGAGTCGTAGTAGACCGTGGTGGAGATGCCCATGTCCAGGCTGGTGACCCGATTGATGGCCGAGAGGTAGCGGTGCTGACGGGAGGGGTCATCGGTGATGTGCTCCAGGATGACCTTGCTCAACTGGTCCAGCATCAGCGTGTAGGTGCCCATGTAGAAACGCAGGTCGACGCCGAGTCGATAGTGCGCTTCGCCGATGCGGCGCGCCGCCGCCAGGTAGGCATCGTCGAAATTGCCGGAGAACACGAAGCGCTGCCAGTGATGCCGCTGTGCCGCCTTGGCGCGCGCCATGGAGTCGGCATTGGCAAACATCTTGCGCGTAGCGGGATTGGCCTGGATCACGGCGTAGACCGCATCGAGCATGGCGTCGAGCTTGCGCTCTAGCAGCGGCGCGACCTCCCCCAGGACTTCGCGCGTGGAAGCATCGATGGAAAGGAAATCGAGCCACTCGTTGAGGCGTAGATGCATGAGGTTTTTGTGATTGTTATCGGAGTCGCCAGCGCCTCGCACCCGTTGCGGAAAGAGGCTCGTCAGGCTCGCCGGGCTTGGTCAGAACCAAGCCATCGGCCAATATACAAGTCGGGGGGATGTTCCGAATTTGATGCAGGACAAACCCGCAGGAATTAGAAAGACCGCGCAGGCCTTGCACATCCGATTTCCTGCGCCCGCTGTGCGGTTTCTCACAGGGCGGCGCAAACAATGCGTAACTTTCCCGCAAGCAAAAAGGATGCTCCTGCTTTACTTCTTCTCCACGCCATTCACGAACCGTACCTCCACCCGCCGATTGCGCTCATCGCTGGCATCCAGTCCCGGCAGGGGTTGCGAATCGCCGTAACCCGCCACGATCACGCGTCGCGCGGCCTCGGGGGCGCTGTGGCCGATCAGCAGCAGGCGCGCTTCGCGGGCCCGTGCGGCCGAGAGGGTGATGTTGTCGTCATAGACCGTGCAGAAGGCGCGGCGATCGGTCACGGGGGCTTTCACCGGCTTGTCGTCGGTATGTCCCTCGACATAGATGCGCCCAGCCGGGTTCTGGCGCAGGTACGCGGCGATGCGCTCTTCCACCTGGGCAAAGGCGGCGCGGGCTTCGGGCTCGACGCAGGCACTGCCACGGCGGAAGGCGCCTTCCTTCAGGGTGATCTTGCCGGCCTCGGTGTCCACCGCCACCAGACTGGCGGCGCCCTGCTGCGCAAACACCGTCTGCACCTGACGCAACACCACCGTCAGGCCCGGTCCTTGCGTTTCGCTGCCGGCTGCGCTGCCCTCCGGTGCCTGCGCTGCCGGCAGCGCGGGCGCCTGGGATTGCCCCTGGGCGGGTGCGGCCGCAGCGGGTGCAGCGGGGGCCGCTGGCGTCACGGCGGTCGTCGCAGGGGTGGCCGGGGTCGCCACCTGCGCCACCTGACGCGCCTCGTCAGCCTGCGCCTGCACTGCCCCCGGACCGCCCGCGCGCATCACCGCCAACATCAGTACCAGCACTGCCACCACGCCCGTCATCAGGTTGGCAACAACGATCCACTCGCTATGCTTGTCCTTCATGGCCCTCTCCGCGCATCAGTCTTGTCGTGTGCTCTGACGCCGCAGGGCATCCAGCAGCTCGGCGTGGCGCAGATGGGCGCGTTGTGCCTCGGCCTGCTGCGCCACCAGCAAGGCATTGCCGGCCTCGCGGATAGCGTCGATGAGGCGCTGCTGCTGGTCGGCCTGCTGTTGCGCCTGGTGCGCACCGGCCTGCTCCTGCAGGCGCCTGAGGGTGAACGTGCTCCAGGCCAGGCGCGCCTGCTCGTGGGCGCCGACGGTGAACCAGATCTTCAGGAGCAGGAAGGCCAGGATGCCCCAGGTGGATATCTTGAACTTGGCACCCAGGGCATCGACGACCGCGCCCAGCGCGCCCGGTGCCTGTTGCCCGCCCAGCACGCCAGCGGTATCGCTCAATGCCAGGCCCAGTCCGATGAAGCTGCCCAGCAGGCCGGCGATGAGCAACAGGCCCGGCAACACGGCGGCCCAGCGCTCCGCGCTGGTGGCAACAGCTTCGCTCAGCTCTTCCGCAGTCGTCTGCGCTGGCAGCGCCCCGCCCGGCCCGGCCAACATGGTCAGGCGCCGCTCCCACTGATCGGCGCGCGCGGAGCGCGCCAGCAGCAGCGGGGTCACGATCACGACCGCCAGGAACACCACCGCAAATGCCATCTGCAAGCCACCATAGGTGGTCCCATCCCATTGCGGCAGCAGGAAGGCCAGTACCGATTTATCCATGCCTGCCCCCCGCGCGCGCGTCCAATGCCTTCATGCCTGCCCCTTATGTCTTGGTCTGGTTACCGCATGTAAAGGCTGAAGATTATCAGAAAGACTACATGGCCGGACCTAAATAACGCCAGGCACAGACACGAACCTCCCCCTGGTCGCACCCCGCTGCTGGGGCAGCTTGCAGGCCCTCGCGGGCTACGCGACAATGCCGCGATGCGCCTCTCCTGCCTGCTGTACCTCCGCCTATCCCTGTTGCTGTCCTGCCTCGCGGGCTGCGCGGTCGATCCATTGCAGCACGCCGACGACATCGCCACCCATGCCGGCATGCAGCACCAAGAGGTGGCCGCCGGCCCCTTCGTCCTGACCGCCTATGCACGTCTGAGCGCACCGGGCCAGCCCCTGACGGTCTACCTCGAAGGCGATGGCCGGGCCTGGCTCGGTCGCACGGTGGTCTCGCCCGATCCGACGCCCCGACAGGCCGTGGGCCTGCAACTGGCGACCCGTGATCCTGCTGCCAATGTGCTCTACCTGGCACGTCCCTGCCAGTTCACGCCCATGGCGCGCAACCCGCAATGTCAGAGCCGCTACTGGACCGATCTGCGCTACGCCCCCGAGGTCATCGCCGCCATCGATGCGGCACTCTCCAGCTATGTCGCACGCCTGCATCCGTCGCGGCTGGACCTGGTCGGCTACTCCGGTGGTGGTGCGGTGGCGGTGCTGGTGGCAGCGCGGCGGCACGATGTGGCGTCGTTGCGCACGGTCGCCGGCAATCTCGATCATGTGGCCGTCAACGCGTGGCACAAGGTCTCACCGATGCCCGGTTCGCTCAATCCCATCGACGTGGCCGCGCAGGTAGCGCGGCTGCCGCAGCTGCATTTCAGTGGTGCCGAGGATAGTGTCGTCCCTACCGCCATCTCGCGCAGCTTCGTGGCGCGGGCTGCGCCCTGCGCGGCCTTGCGCGTGATACCGGCGATGGGGCATGAAGGCGACTGGGCTGCGCTCTGGCCTACGCTCTTGCAGTCGCCGTTGCCCTGCCAATAGGCCAATATGAAAAAGGGGAGCCCGCAGGCTCCCCTTCCTCATCATGCGGCACTAAGGCCGGCAAGGATTACAGCGCCATATCAGCCGCCGCATTGGCCTTGGGCTTGTCCATACCGGCCTTGCCGGCATCCTTGGCCCCAGGCTTGGGAGCGATCACCGGCGGCGGGCTCAGCTGCAGCACCTCGGCGGTATAAGCCCATTCCTTGGCGACTTGCTCGGGATGATCGTTGAGCTTGGTCCCATAGCTGGGCACGATCTGATGCACCTTCTGCTGCCAGGCGGGAGTAGCCAGCTTGTCCTTGAAGACCTTCTCCAGCACCGTCAGCATGATGGGCGCGGCCGTGGAGGCGCCCGGCGAGGCGCCCAACAGGCCGGCCATGCTGCCGTCGGCCGAGGTCACGATCTCGGTGCCCAGTTTGAGCACGCCCCCCTTCTTGTCGTCGCGCTTGATGATCTGCACGCGCTGACCGGCTTGCCACAGGCGCCAGTCTTCCTTCTTCGCATTGGGGAAGTATTCCTTCAGGGCAGCAAAGCGCTGCTCGTCGGATTGCATCAGCTGGCCGGCCAGGTATTCCACCAGCGGGTATTCATCGATGCCCACGCGCGCCATCGGCCAGACGTTATGGGTGGTGGCGGTGGAGAACAGGTCCCACAGCGAGCCCTGCTTGAGGAACTTGGTCGAGAAGGTCGCAAACGGGCCAAACAGGATCACGCGCTTGCCGTCCAGCATGCGGGTGTCCAAGTGCGGCACCGACATCGGCGGCGCGCCCACTGAGGCCTTGCCATAGGCCTTGGCCAGGTGGCGCTCGGCCACGGCCGGATTGTCGGTCACCAGGAAGGAGCCACCCACCGGGAAGCCGGCATATTCGCGCGCTTCCGGGATGCCCGACTTCTGCAGCAGCTTCAGGGCACCGCCACCGGCGCCGATGAAGACGAACTTGGCATCGGTCTCGGTGGTGCTGCCATCCTTGAGATTCTTGTAACCGATACGCCAGGTGCCGTCGGCGTTGCGGGTGATGTCACGCACTTCGCTGGAGAGCTTCAGGCTGAAGTTGGGACGCCCTTGCAGGTAGGCCGCGAACTGGCGGGTGATCTCGCCGAAGTTGACGTCGGTACCCAGCGGGGTCCAGGTGGCCGCCAGCTTTTGTTGGGGATCGCGGCCTTCCATCATCAACGGGACCCACTTCCTGATCTGCTCGTGGTCTTCCGAATACTGCATGCCGGCAAACAGCGGGCTGGCTTGCAGGGCTTCATAGCGCTTCTTCAGGTAGGCCACGTTCTCGTCGCCCCAGATGAAGCTCATGTGCGGGGTGGAGTTGATGAAGGAGCGCGGGTTCTTCAGCACACCGCTCTTGACCTGCCAGGACCAGAACTGGCGCGAGATCTGGAAGGCCTCGTTGATCTCGATGGCCTTGGCGATCTGGATCTTGCCGTCCTTGTCCTCGGGCGTGTAGTTCAACTCGGCCAGCGCCGAGTGGCCGGTACCGGCATTGTTCCAGCCGTTGGAGCTTTCCTCGGCCACGCCGTCCAGGCGCTCGACCATCTCCATCGACCAGCCCGGCTCCAGCTCGTTGAGCCACACCGCCAGGGTGCTGCTCATGATGCCGCCGCCGATCAGCAGCACGTCGACCTTCTTGACGTCGGCCGCCTGCGAAGCCGGTGCGAACACCAGCGCAACTACGAATCCCAGCATGGCCAGGAAGGATTTTTTCAACATTGTCTAATCCGTTTGTGATGAGGGAGGGCTGCGTCCCCGGCACACCGGTCCGCCAGGCGGAGGGTGGGAAGCAGGGGATGCGGGCAACCGGCGCGAGACGTATCGGCGTACGCCTGCCTGTGGAGAGGTAGAGCGACGTGAGGCGCCAAGTGCGTTACGCCAGCCTGGTTCGGGCTTGCGCAACGCCTGCCGGGCGTGGCCGCTGGCGGCCACGGCGCACCAGGTCGGGCGGGTGCCCGCGCCGGTGCCTGCCGGATTCAACTGCCTTTCCGATGCCTGTCTCCGGCATTTGGGGAATGCCTGTAGAAATCGTCTCCGTCAGAGCGGACCGGGATCGGGTCATGTCGAGGGGCCGCAGCGTAGCACAGCAGGCGCAGCGGGACGATTGCGGATATCCCTCATTACCGACCGCCCCGGGTCCTGCTCTCGGGTCTAGGGAATTCCCCGATACCGCCGTGACATGGCCTCGCCGACAATGGGACCAGCTAGACAATCACACTCCCTCACAGCCCTATTGGACAAGACCAGGACCAGGAAACCGCATGCAAACCGTCATCAACAAGCCGGAAAATTTCGCGTCCTACGTCTACCACGACCGCTCCTTCAATTGCGAGACGGCCAAGATCCTGCCGGGCGAGTATTACTACACGGGCGACGACATGATGATCGTGACGGTGCTGGGTTCGTGCGTATCAGCCTGCCTGCGTGACCGCATCACCGGCGTGGGCGGGATGAACCATTTCATGCTGCCCGACGGCGGCGGCGAAGCCGATAGCCCGGTCTCGGCATCGATGCGCTATGGCACCTATGCCATGGAAGTGTTGATCAACGATGTGCTCAAGGCCGGCGCCCGCCGCGAGAACCTGGAATGCAAGGTCTTCGGTGGCGGTGCCGTATTGCGTGGCATGAATGCGATGAACGTGGGCGAGCGCAATGCCGCCTTCGTGCGCAGCTACCTGTCGGCCGAAAAGATCCGCGTGGTCGCCGAGGACCTCAATGACATCTGGCCGCGCAAGGTACATTTCTTCCCGCGCACGGGCAAGGTGCTGGTCAAGAAGATCAAGGATGCCGGCGCCGACCTGGTCAGCCGCGAGCGCGAATATGCGTCCAAGCTGCAGACCAAGCCGGTCGGTGGCGAGATCGACCTGTTCTGAACCGGCCCGGTATCGGTGCTAGAAATACTTAGTCCCGCCCATGGACATCACTGGGCGGACAGATCCTGAAAAGCTAATAGTCGAACGCCGAAAAACTTAGTTATCGGGTAGCCGCACCTGCCTCGAACCACTTCCCGATGATGGCTCTTTCCTCATCGGTGATATGGGTCATATTCCCCAGCGGCATGGACTTCTGCACGACCGCCTGTTGATAGATCTGTTGCGCATGCTGGGCGATATGCTCCGGTGAATCCAGCAGCACGCCCTTGCCCGGCACCGGCATCAGTGTCGGTTGTGCGGCATGGCACTGGATGCAGCGCGCCTGGATGACCTGTTGCACCTGGACAAAGCTGCCTTGCGCTGCCGGCGCGGCAGCAGCGGCCGGGGCCGGGGCCGCTGCCACATCACCACCGGCTGGCGCCGGATGCAGCACCGCCGGCACCGGCTTGGCACGCATGGCCGGGCTCAATCCCACTGCCACCGCCAGCAGCAGCACCACCGCCACACCCGGATACCACCAGTTATAGACACCCTTGTGGCGCAGCACGAAGAACTGCCGTATCAGTGCGCCGGCGGCCATAATGAACAGCAGCACCGCCCAGTTATGCGGCGCGCTGTAGGTCATGCTGTAGTGATTGGAGAGCATGGCAAAGAGCACCGGCAGCGTGAAGTAAGTATTGTGCACGCTGCGCTGCTTGCCGCGCTTGCCGTGGATGGGATCGGGCGCCTGCCCGGCGCGCATCGAGGCCACCATCTTGCGCTGCCCCGGGATGATCCACACCAGCACGTTGGCGCTCATGATGGTGGCCAGCGAGGCGCCGCTGATCAGGAAGGCCGCACGGCCCGAGAACAGATGACAGGCCGCCCACACCGAGACCACCACCTGCAGGCCCACCAGCAGGTTGACCAGCCGGTCCGCTCCGGCGCGGTCGCCGATGGTGCTGCAGATGGCGTCATAGATCAGCCAGTTGAAGACCAGGAAGGCAATGGCCGTGCCACCGGCCATCGAGGCCGACATGTCGAAGACGCTGCGGTCCACCAGGAACACATTGGCATTGAACAGGTACAGCAGCGAGAACAGCGCAAAGCCCGACAGCCAGGTACTGTAGGACTCCCAATAGAACCAGTGCAGGTGCTCCGGCAACACCTTGGGCGCCAGCAGGTACTTCTGCGGATTGTAGAACCCGCCACCATGCACGGCCCACAGCTCACCGCCCACGCCCTTGTCCTTGAGCTCGGGGTCGGCCGGCGCCACCAGGCTGTTGTCCAGCCAGACGAAATAGAAGGACGAACCGATCCAGGCGATCGCCGTGATCACGTGCAGCCAGCGCAGCAGCAAGTTCAACCAATCAAGAATGTATGCTTCCATGACGCCCCGCTCTCCCTCTCCGAACCTGATGACAATGCAAAGTAAACTATTTATACAATTCTTGCGCCCATGCAGGCGCACAAACAAAAATGCCGGATCACGGGATCCGGCATCGTCACGCTAGAGGCCAGGCCAACAGCCTGTTGCGACCAGGATCAGAAGTGATACTCGGCGCGGATCATCGGCGTCTTCGCCAGCGAACCCGGCACGTTGCTGGGGTTGCCGAACTTGTTGCGCCAGTACTGGTATTCCAGGCCGATGCGGAAGGTGTTCTTGCCCATGCCCAGCGGCGTACCCACATCGTACATGACCTGGCCGTCGAAGTTCAGCTCGGGTGCGGTCGGGCCGCCGAACTCGTTCTTGCCCTTGGAGGCGATGTAGTTCATGTAGCCTTCGAAGGCCAGGCCGGTCGAGCCCAGCGGAATACCCCAGGCGAAGTTGAGCATCGGGTGGGTGTCATAGGTGTAGCGGCTGGACACGCCGATGGGCTGGTTGCTTTCGAACAGCGCCAGCACACTCACGTTCAGGAAGCCCGGCACATCCATCATCAGGGTCGGGCCCACCACCAGCATGCGCTTCTTGGAAGCGTAGCTCTTGTCGTTCTTGGTGTTCCAGTCGAAGCCCAGAGTCATGCCGACGCCGCGCGCCGGGCCGAAGGAGAGGTCCTTGCCGCTGATCTTGCCGATGTCCAGGGTATGACGATAGGTGATGTAAGCTTCCTGGGCGCTGTCATCCTTGCTGTCCGACATCAGCAGGTCCACGTTCAGGAAATTGGTGCCGTACTTGTAGCCGCTGGCGTGCTGGAAGTTGACGATGTTCTTGCTGATGTCCTGCGTGTTGAACGGCTCTGCAAAATGGGTACCGTAACGGTAGCCAATCGAGTTGTCGGCCCAGTCGGCAGCGTGTGCCGACAGGCTGCAGGCGGTCGACGCGACCAGCGCTGCCATCATCCAGTGTTTCCCCTTGATGCTCTTGTTCATACATTTCTCCCTGGTTTGCTTCATGAAAAATTTGTGTTGATAGGGATGCCCTCCCGCCCACTGCAGCACCTTGCTCTCCCCGCTGCCCTGTGCGTCCCGGACACCCTGCCTTGCTCACCTTGTCAAATAAGGCCGGGCAAATTGCCTACACGATTGCCGACATCCATACCGACCGGAGCCTTTAGGCAAGGCGCGTGCCAGCCCTCGAAGGACGCGTAAAATCGCCTGGAGACCTGCAGACGAATACGAGCCCGCCACATGATCTCGGCGCCCCGCCCCCGAACACAGGGGCGCATGGTAGCCGAGCCGACGCCGGGCCCAAAGAGAAAAGCGATCTTCCGGCGGATTTTTACAAAGGATTGTCGACAATCAGCCACAGAATCGCCAGCACGACATAAGCGGCGAAGTTGCCGCCAGATAGGCCCTATAGCGGGGGGCGTGCTATTTTTTTTAGTGCATTTCTTTCTACTTAGGTGCAGCAGAGCACCAATTTGTTGCAAATGGGTTTTTTGATTGTCGACAAAAAACTCGTCGGCTGTTGATCAGCCTGGACGTCCAACCGCAAGCGCGAGCCCGATTCCATGCAGGCTTGCCGGGCTTGGCACATTAAATGCTTTTAAGGCTCTGTCCAAGCATCCCATGCAGGACCTGTTTCTCGGCCGTGGGGTGCGCTTCTATCAACGAGGAAAGGGAAGTCCATCGTGCAATTGAGCAAGCTCTCCAAACTGGGCGCGGCCCTGCTGCTGGCCACATCGTGCGCGAGCGCACTGGCACAGGAAACCAAGATCAAGTTCCAGCTGGACTGGCGCTTCGAGGGCCCGTCCGCCCTCTTCCTGGTGGCCAAATCCAAGGGCTACTTCGCCCAGGAAAAACTGGATGTCACCATCGATGCCGGCAACGGCTCGGGCAATGCGGTCAACCGCGTGGCCTCGGGGACCTATGACATGGGCTTTGCCGACATGGCCGCCCTGATGGAATTTTCGGCCAACAATCCTGATGCACCCAGCAAGCCGGTCGGCGTGATGATGGTCTACAACGACACGCCAGCCGCGATCTTCTCGCTCAAGAAGAACGGCATCCGGAAACCGGCCGACCTGGCTGGCAAGAAGCTGGGCTCGCCAGTATTTGACGCCGGCCGCCGTGCCTACCCGATCTTCGCCAAGGCCAACGGCCTGGATGCCTCCAAGGCGCAGTGGACCAGCATGGACCCGCCGCTGCGCGAGACCATGCTGGCGCGTGGCGACGTCGATGCCATCACCGGTTTCTATTTCACCTCGCTGCTGAACCTCAATGCCCGCGGCATCAAGGATGAAGACATCAACGTGATGATGTACCCGGACTATGGCGTGCGCCTGTACGGCAACGCCATCATCGCCTCCGACGCCATGGTCAAGCAGAAGCCGGAGGCCATCAAGGGCTTCCTGCGCGCCTTCGCCAAGGCCAGCCGCGATGTGATGGCCCACCCGGAAGCGGCCATCAAGGTGTTGAAGGAACGTGATGGCCTCATCGACGAGAAGCTGGAACTGCGCCGCCTGAAGCTGGCCATCGCCAGCGCCATCGCCACGCCCCATGCGAAGTCGGAAGGCTATGGCCAGGTGTTCGGTCCGCGCCTGACGCTGATGGCCTCGCAGGTGTCGGACGCCTATGGCACCAAGACCCGGGTCAATGCCGACAAGATCTGGAATGGCAGTTTCCTCCCGTCCAAGGAAGAGCTGGATGTGTTCCCCAAGTAAGTCGGGGGCATCAGGCACATCAAGATCAAGCGCTGTGCCTTCCTGACTTGTTAGAAATACACTGTTGAAAACTTAGTTTCAGTCACTTGCCGCCGGGAAACCGATCCGATCCGAAAACTAAGTTTCCAGGTCGCCGATCACTGGTATCACATCGGTTTCCCGGCTGGCAGAACAGAAGAAAAACGACCCGATCCATGAGCGAACCCTTCGTCGATTTCCGCCACGTCTATCTGGCCTATGATGGCGCCACCGAATTCGCGGTGGAAGACATCGACCTGCAGACCCGGGCAGGCGAATTCATCGCCATCGTCGGCCCCTCCGGCTGTGGCAAATCCACTTTCATGAAGCTGGCCACGGGTCTGAAACAGCCCAATCGCGGTAGTGTGGTCATCGGTGGCCAGGCCGTGACCGGGCCGCTGAAGTTCGTCGGCATGGCCTTCCAGGCGCCCACGCTGTTGCCCTGGCGCACCACGCTGGAGAACGTGCTGCTGCCGCTGGAGATCGTCGAACCCTATCGCCGCGACTTCAAGCAGAAGAAGGCCGAATACACCGAGCGCGCCCTGAAGCTGTTGAAGACCGTCGGCCTGGATGGCTATGCCGACAAATTCCCCTGGCAGCTCTCGGGCGGCATGCAGCAGCGCGCCTCGATCTGCCGCGCGCTCATCCACGAACCCAAGATGCTGCTGCTGGACGAACCCTTTGGCGCCCTCGATGCCTTCACCCGCGAGGAGCTGTGGTGCGTGCTGCGCGACCTGTGGGCCGAGCGCCGCTTCAACGTCATCCTGGTCACGCACGACCTGCGCGAGGCGGCGTTCCTGGCCGATACCATCTATGTGATGAGCAAGCGCCCGGGCCGCATCGTGGTCAAGCGCGACAATCCGCTGCCGCGCCCCTGCGAGCTGGAAACCACCTATACCGACGCCTTCAACGCCCTGGTGCACGAGCTGCGCGAGCACATCGGCCACGTGCGCAATACCTGACCCCGGCCAAGGACAGATCATGAACAAACCCTTCTCCGGAAAACTCAACCAGGCTGCCACCACGCTGGCACCCTGGATCCTGCTCGTCGTCATCCTGGGCATCTGGCAATTCATCTGCAGCGTGTGGAGTGTCTCCGACTTCATCTTCCCCAGCCCGGCCTCGATCCTGCAGGCCATGGTGGAATTTGCCGGTCCCATCACTGAGCACGCACTCTCGACCTTCTGGGTCACCATGGTGGGCTTTGCCATCGCCGTGGCGGTGGGGGTGACGCTGGGCTTTCTCATCGGCTCCTCGCCGATGCTGTATGCCGCCGCCTATCCGCTGATGACGGCCTTCAATGCGCTACCCAAGGCGGCCTTCGTGCCGGTGCTGGTGGTCTGGTTCGGCATCGGCGCGGGACCGGCGATCCTGACGGCCTTCCTGATCTCCTTCTTCCCCATCATGGTCAACATCGCCACCGGCCTGGCCACGCTGGAGCCGGAGCTGGAAGATGTGTTGCGGGTGCTGGGCGCGCGCCGCATGGATATCCTGCTCAAAGTAGGCCTGCCGCGTTCCATGCCGTATTTCTTTGCCTCGCTGAAAGTGGCCATCACATTGGCCTTCGTGGGCTCGACCGTGTCCGAGATGAATGCCTCCAACCAGGGCATCGGCTATCTGCTGGTATCGGCCGGATCGTCCATGAAGATGCCGCTGGCCTTCGCCGGCCTGGTGGTGATCGGCGCGATGGCCATGGCCATGTACGAATTGTTTGCCATCATCGAACGACGTACGACGGCCTGGGCGCATCGGGGAAAATGAGGTTTTGCGCAACGGCAGGCGCACAAACCGCGCCAACCGTACAAAAGCGGTAGGCGGCACAGCACAATTTGACTATGATGACGCGCGTACAACGCCCCGGCCCGCAGCCGGCAGGCCGGACTGGCGAAGGGGCCAGCCGATTCCAACAGAGAACCTCAAAGAACCACAGGGAAATCACGTGAGCGCAGTTCCACTCCGCCTTGAAATCAGCCACGTCCGCAAGGCCTATCCGGGCGTGCTGGCCAACGACGACGTCAGCCTCACGGTAGCGCCCGGCGAAATCCACGCCGTGCTCGGCGAGAACGGCGCCGGCAAATCCACGCTGATGAAGATCATCTTCGGCGCCGTCAAACCCGATGCCGGCGAACTGCGCTGGAACGGCGAGACAGTGCAGATCGCCAACCCGCAGGTGGCGCGCAAGCTGGGCATTGCCATGGTGTTCCAGCACTTCTCGCTGTTCGATACGCTGACCGTGACCGAGAACATCGCCCTGGGCCTGGATGCCAAGACCGACCTGAAGGAACTGGCCGAACGCATCACCCGCACCGGCGAGAAATACGGCCTGGAACTGGAACCGCAGCGTCATGTGCACACCCTCTCGGTAGGTGAGCGCCAGCGCGTGGAAATCGTGCGCGCCCTGCTGACCGAGCCGCAACTGCTGATCCTGGACGAACCGACCTCGGTGCTGACCCCGCAGGCGGTGGAAAAACTCTTCGTTACCCTGCGTCGCCTGGCCGACGAGGGATGCAGCATCCTCTACATCAGCCACAAGCTCGACGAGATCCGCGCGCTGTGCCATAGCGCCACGGTGATGCGCGGCGGCCGCGTGACCGGCAATTGCGACCCGCGCAATGAAAGCAGCGCCAGCCTCTCGCGCATGATGATCGGTGACGAGCTGGTGCGCCTGCAGCGCGAGCGCAATCCGGATTCGCAGCGCAACGAGCGCAAGCTGCACGTCAATCGTCTCTCGCTGCCCAAGGCGCATCTGTTCGCCACCGAACTCAAGGACATCGAATGCGAGGTGCGGGCCGGTGAGATCGTCGGCATTGCCGGCGTCTCCGGCAACGGCCAGCAGGAACTGCTGGCGGCACTCTCGGGCGAGGATCAGCGTGCCGCGCCCAACATGATCATGCTGGGCGGCAAGCAGGTGGGTGATCTCTCGCCCAATCCGCGCCGCGCCGCCGGCCTGGGCCTGGTGCCGGAAGAACGCCTGGGGCGTGGCGCGGTACCGACCCTGTCGCTGACGGCCAATATGCTGCTGTCGCACCAGAAGGCCCCTTATGTGAAGCACGGCATGATCGACTTCGGTTTCACCCGTCGCGCCGCGGCCTCGATCATCGAACGCTTCAAGGTCAAGGCGGCCGGCCCCGACGCCGTGGCCAAGAGCCTCTCGGGCGGCAACCTGCAGAAATTCATCGTCGGCCGCGAGATGGAGCGCAAGCCGGCGGTGTTCGTGGTGGCCCAGCCGACCTGGGGGGTGGACGTGGGGGCGGCGGCGCAGATCCACGGTGAAATCCTGAAACTGAAACAGGAAGGTTGTGCGGTGCTGGTGATCTCGGAAGAACTTGACGAACTATTCGCCTTATGTGATCGCCTGCACGTGATCGCCAAGGGTCGGCTCTCGCCCTCCATTCCGATTGAGCAGGCCACCCGTGAGCAGGTAGGCGTCTGGATGAGCGGCCTGTGGGATGCACCCGCCGCCACGGAGGTGGGCCATGGCTGAGCGCATGAGTTTCCCGCTGCGCCTGGAGCTGCGCGGCGCTCCATCGAAGACGATGACCTATCTCTCGCCAGTGATTGCCATCGTCGCCACGCTGCTGCTGGGGGCGCTGCTGTTCCTGGCCCTGGGCAAGGACCCGCTGGCTGGCCTGAAGGTATTTCTGATCGATCCCTTCAATGGCAAGCGCGCCATCAGCGAACTGCTATTGAAGTCGATCCCGCTGATCCTGTGTGCGCTGGGCCTGGCGGTGTGCTTCCGCGCCAGCATCTGGAACATCGGCGCCGAAGGCCAGTTCACCGTCGGCGCCCTCTGCTCGGGCGCAGTGCTGGTCTGGCTGGACGTGCCAGGCCACGGCATCTCCGGCGGCATGGGCCTGGTGCTGATGATCGTAGCCGGCGTGATCGGTGGCGCGCTGTGGGCGGCCATCACCGCCTTCCTGCGCGACCAGTTCAATGCCAATGAAATCCTGGTCTCGCTGATGCTGACCTATGTGGCGCAGTTGCTGCTGATGTGGGCCGTGAATGGTCCGCTGAAGGATCCCAATGGCATGAACTTCCCGCAGTCCAAGGTGTTCTCGGGCGAATTCATGCTGCCCATGCTGATCGCGGGCACCCGCCTGCACATCGGCTTTGCGGTGGCCATCGTGGCGGCCGTGCTGATGGCGGTCTTCATGATGCGCAGCCTGCGTGGCTTCTCGCTGATGGTGGGCGGCGTGGCGCCGCACGCGGCGCGCTATGCGGGCTTCTCGGCACGCTCGGCGCTGTGGGTGTCGCTCTTGATCTCGGGCGCCTTCGCCGGCCTGGCCGGGGCCTTCGAAATCGCCGGGCCGATCGGCCAGCTGCTGCCGTCGGTGTCGCCGGGCTATGGCTTCGCGGCCATCATCGTGGCCTTCATCGGCCGCCTGCATCCGATCGGCGCGATCCTGGGCGGGCTGATCATGTCGCTGCTGTATCTGGGTGGCGAACTGGCGCAGTCGCGCCTGGGCCTGCCCTCGGCCATCACGGGCGTGTTCCAGGGCATGCTGCTGTTCCTGCTGCTGGCATGCGATACCTTGATCGATTACCGCCTGGCGTGGAAAAAGAAAGTCTAAGGAATCAGGACAGGATATGGATCAACTCGCTCCTCTCATCGCAGCCTCGATCAATGCCGGCACGCCCTTGCTGCTGGCGGCCATCGGCCTGCTGATCAATGAACGCTCCGGCGTGCTCAACCTGGGTGCCGAAGGCATGATGCTGGTCTCGGCCATCGCCGGTTTCGCGGTGGGCTATGCCACCAAGAGCCCGCTCCTGGGCTTTGCTGCAGGGGCCGTGTGCGGCATGCTGATGGCTACGCTCTTTGCCTGGCTGGCCCTGCGCCTGGCCACCAACCAGGTCGCCACGGGCCTGGCGCTGTCGATCTTCGGCGCGGGCCTGTCGGCCTTCGTGGGCCAGCGTTTCGTCGGCCTGGCACTGCCGGCGCAGCCGAACTCGGTGCCGCTGCTGGGCGATATCCCCTTCCTGGGCCAGGCACTGTTCCATCAGCACTGGATGAGCTACCTGGCCTTCGCGTTGTGCCTGGCCAGCATCTGGTTCCTCTATCGCACGCGCGCCGGCCTGGTGCTGCGCGCGGTGGGCGAGTCGCCCGAGTCGGCCCATGCGCTGGGCTATTCGGTGCGCGGCATCCGCTACCTGGCCTTGCTCTTCGGAGGTGCCTGCTGCGGCCTGGCCGGCGCCTACATGTCGCTGGTCTATACCCCGATGTGGGTGGAGGGCCTGGTGGCCGGGCGCGGCTGGATCGCGCTGGCGCTGACGGCCTTCGCCACCTGGCGGCCGGCACGTGTCTTGCTCGGGTCGCTGCTGTTCGGCGGCGTCACCATCGCCCAGTTCTACCTGCAGGGCATGGGCGTGACGGTGCCGTCGCAGATCCTGTCGATGGCGCCCTACCTGGCTACCATCGTGGTGCTGGCGCTGATCTCGCGCAACCCCGACTGGATCCGCCTGAACATGCCGGCCTCGCTGGGCAAGCCGTTCCGCCCGGGCGCCTCCTGAATCTGAACCAATCGTTTTTGTAGCAGCACCTGCATTTATCCACTGACCTTGAGGGAGAACACAATGAAGATTTCGCGCAGGGCATCGCTGACGATGCTCGCCACCCTGGCCGCAGCAACCCTGATCGGTTGCGGCAAGAAGGAAGAACCCGCTGCCGCCGCGCCCGCTGCTGCGCCGGCCGCAGCCGCACCGGCGGCCGATCCGCTGAAGGTCGCCTTCGTCTACATCGGCCCGGTCGGCGACGCCGGCTGGACCTTCGCCCACGACAAGGGCCGCAAGGCCGTGGAAGAAAAGTTCGGCGACAAGGTCAAGACCACCTTCGTGGAAAACATCCCCGAGTCGGCCGCCGACGCCGAGCGCGTCTTCCGCCAGCTGGCCACCGACGGCAACAAGCTGATCTTCGGCACCACCTTCGGCTACATGGAAGCCATGCTGAAGGTCGCCAAGGAATTCCCGGACGTCAAGTTCGAACACGCCACCGGCTTCAAGACCGCCGACAACCTGGCGCAATACGACGTGCGTACCTACGAGGGTGCCTACCTGGCCGGCGTGGTCGCGGGCAAGATGAGCAAGTCCGGCAAGCTGGGCGTGGTGGCGTCGGTGCCGATTCCCGAGGTGATCCGCAACATCGACTCCTTCACCCTGGGTGCGCGTTCGGTCAACCCCAAGGCCACCACCGCCGTGGTGTGGGTCAACAAGTGGTTCGATCCGGGCAAGGAACGTGAAGCTGCCACCACCCTGATCGGCCAGGGCGTCGATGTACTGATGCAGAACACCGACTCGGCTGCCGTGGTCCAGACCGCGCAGGAAAAGGGCGTCTACGCCTTCGGCTGGGACAGCGACATGACCAGCTTCGGCCCCAAGGCCCACCTGGCTGCCTCCATGATCAACTGGGGCGTGTACTACACGGCCCGCGTGCAGGCGGTGCTGGATGGTTCGTGGAAGACCAGCACCAGCTGGATCGGCCTGAAGGAAAACGGCATCGACCTGTCCGCCTTCAATCCTGAACTGCCGGCCGACGTGAAGTCGTTGGTGGAAGAGCGCAAGAAGGGCATCGTCGACGGCAGCGCGCCGATCTGGAAGGGTCCGATCAAGGACAACGCCGGCAAGGAAGTGCTGGGCAAGGATGCCGTGGCCGATGACGGCTTCCTGCATGGCATCAAGTTCTACGTCGAAGGCGTGGACGGCAAGGTACCGGGCTGATGCAGCGTGGCGCGCCCGCCGACAGCGCAAGACCGCCGGCACTGCGAGGTGCCGGCGGTTTTTTTATGTCACGAGGAAGGGTCATTGACCTGAAAGCAATTCCTGCCAGGCCTCCACTGTTTCCCACAGGCATTTTCATGCTGTCGTAGGACGGCCATGCGAACGTCCCCGACCATCCCGCAAAACCCCCGACCCGCCGCTATCACAGCCGCATCCAGCCTGTATAATGCACAGCCAATATCTGCCGGAAGCTGTCGTTTTCCTTCACTTCCTGCAGCAATCAACATCTAGATTTATGCAAAAAGCCCGCAAACCGATCGAGATCAAGATTTCCACCGTGGTTGCCATTTCGGCAATCCTGCATGAAACCGACCCGGCCTCGCTCGAACAGGCCCTGAAGGAAATGACCGGCGGCGTCGCCGACTTCTTCGAGGACGAATTCGCGGTACTGGACATCGGCACCCTGGACGCCGACGCTGCCGCCGGTATCGATTGGAGCGCCGTGGTGGCGCTGTTCAAGCGCTTCCGCCTCAACACCGTGGCCGTGCGCAATGCGCCCGAAGGCTTGCATGCCGGTATCGTCGGACACGGCCTGGCCATCGACAACTCGGCCGTCGCCGGCGCTGGCGCGGCCAATGCGCGCGCCCAGGAAGCCGCCGTGCAGGACAGCACACCCGCAGCTGCCGCCGTGGCACCCGCAGCACCGGCCGCTCCGGCACCGGCGCCCGTGCAGCCTGCCGCCGCGCCCGTGGCCAATACCGTCGTGATCGATACCCCGGTGCGTGCCGGCCAGCGCATCTATGCACGTGGCGCCGACCTGGTCGTGCTGGCCGTGGTCAACAACGGTGCCGAGCTGATCGCCGATGGCTGCATCCACGTCTACGCGCCACTGCGCGGCCGCGCGCTGGCCGGAGCCTCGGGCAACACCGCGGCGCGCATCTTCGCCGCATCGCTGGAGGCGGAACTGGTTTCCATCGCCGGAGTCTACCGAACCTTCGAGAACGGTCACGCACCCGAGCTCG
>NZ_JAELUH010000361.1 GCF_016429215.1 Herbaspirillum sp. ASV7
AGGACCCCTGCACGCCCAAATCTGGAGAAACCAAGTGAGCACGAACAAGAACAAGACCATCTTCCGAGCGCGCCGTCACACGCTGGCCCGCCTGTCCACCATCGCCCTGGGTGCACTGGCCCTGAGCCTGTCTCTTATACACATCTGACGCTGCCGACGATACACTACAAGTGTAGATATCGGTGGTCGCCGTATCATTAAAAAAGGGGGGGGGGGGGGGGGGGGGGGGGGGGGGGGGGGGGGGGGGGGGGGGGGGGGGGGGGGGGGGGGGGGGGGGGGGGGGGGGGGGGGGGGGGGGGGGGGGGG
>NZ_JAELUH010000362.1 GCF_016429215.1 Herbaspirillum sp. ASV7
AGGCGGCCCATCGCGGCAGTCTGCTACTCGACGAGATCGGCGAGATGCCCCTGCAGTTGCAGACCCGGCTCTTGCGGGTGCTGGAAGAACGGGTGGTGGTACGGGTCGGGGGCACGCGCCCCATTCCCTGTCTCTTATACACATCTGACGCTGCCGACGATACACTACAAGTGTAGATATCGGTGGTCGCCGGATCATTAAAAAAGGGGGGGGGGGGGGGGGGGGGGGGGGGGGGGGGGGGGGGGGGGGGGGGGGGGGGGGGGGGGGGGGGGGGGGGGGGGGGGGGGGGGGGGGGGGGGGGGGGGG
>NZ_JAELUH010000363.1 GCF_016429215.1 Herbaspirillum sp. ASV7
TATTGATGCCCATCGCCTTGGCGGCGATCTCGTCTTCGCGGATGGCCACCCAGGCGCGGCCCAGGCGCGAGTCCTGCAGGCGCACCGAGAAGAAGATCACGCCGATGCACAGCAGCAGGAACAGGAAATAGTAGGCATTGACCGAGGGCGTGCTCAGGCCGAACACCTTCACCATCGAGCCCGAACCCGGCTCGCCGGCCAGCGACACGCCGAACACCTTGATCGGGTCGATCAGGTTGATGCCCTGCGGGCCGTTGGTGATGTTCACCGGGGCGTTGAGGTTGTTCATGAAGATGCGGATGATCT
>NZ_JAELUH010000364.1 GCF_016429215.1 Herbaspirillum sp. ASV7
CACCGCACCCCGGTGCTGCGCTCGCGCACGGTCGATGCCGAGATCGGCGCGCAGCTCTTCTTCAAGTGCGAGAACTTCCAGCGCATGGGCGCCTTCAAGTTCCGTGGCGCCATGAATGCGCTTTCGCCTGTCTCTTATACACATCTGACGCTGCCGACGATACACTACAAGTGTAGATATCGGTGGTCGCCGTATCATTAAAAAGGGGGGGGGGGGGGGGGGGGGGGGGGGGGGGGGGGGGGGGGGGGGGGGGGGGGGGGGGGGGGGGGGGGGGGGGGGGGGGGGGGGGGGGGGGGGGGGGGGGGG
>NZ_JAELUH010000365.1 GCF_016429215.1 Herbaspirillum sp. ASV7
CCCCCCCCCCCCCCCCCCCCCCCCCCCCCCCCCCCCCCCCCCCCCCCCCCCCCCCCCCCCCCCCCCCCCCCCCCCCCCCCCCCCCCCCCCCCCCCCCCCCCCTTTTTAATGATCCGGCGACCACCGACATCTACACTTGTAGTGTATCGTCGGCAGCGTCAGATGTGTATAAGAGACAGCCGGTGACGAACACCGCGCGATGCACCACGTGCATGCCGCGCGCCAGGAACAGGCGGAAGTTCATCAGGTTGCCCTGGCACCAGCGGCGGTCGCGGCTCAACTCGTCGAGCAGGTTGGGCGGCATCT
>NZ_JAELUH010000366.1 GCF_016429215.1 Herbaspirillum sp. ASV7
TGTTGCGGCCGGTCTGCTTGCCGCGATACATGGCGATGTCGGCATGCTTGATCAGGGTCTCGCCATCGGTGCCATCGTTGGGATAGCAGGCCACGCCCAGGCTGCAGGTCATGAACAGGGTATGCCCTGTCTCTTATACACATCTGACGCTGCCGACGATACACTACAAGTGTAGATATCGGTGGTCGCCGGATCATTAAAAAGGGGGGGGGGGGGGGGGGGGGGGGGGGGGGGGGGGGGGGGGGGGGGGGGGGGGGGGGGGGGGGGGGGGGGGGGGGGGGGGGGGGGGGGGGGGGGGGGGGGGG
>NZ_JAELUH010000367.1 GCF_016429215.1 Herbaspirillum sp. ASV7
CCCCCCCCCCCCCCCCCCCCCCCCCCCCCCCCCCCCCCCCCCCCCCCCCCCCCCCCCCCCCCCCCCCCCCCCCCCCCCCCCCCCCCCCCCCCCCCCCCCCTTTTTAATGATCCGGCGACCACCGAGAACTACACTTGTAGTGTATCGTCGGCAGCGTCAGATGTGTATAAGAGACAGGACCAAGACCATCAGTCCGGTGTCGATGGCGCCCAGCGTCTGGCCGTCCACCACCACGGCGGCCTGGCTGACCCGCTGCAACAGGGCAATCATGCGCGGTCCTGCTTACGCCAGGGTGACGCGGGCG
>NZ_JAELUH010000368.1 GCF_016429215.1 Herbaspirillum sp. ASV7
ACTATGCGTGCTGCTGCCCACGCGGCGGCCGGCCGGACTGCCGGCGGCCTGACCCGATTCCCGAATACAACACCGCAGCCGCTCCGTCCTTTCGGGAGGGCGGCAATCTGCTTTTGCTGTGTTAGGCCTGTCTCTTATACACATCTGACGCTGCCGACGATACACTACAAGTGTAGATCTCGGTGGTCGCCGGATCATTAAAAAGGGGGGGGGGGGGGGGGGGGGGGGGGGGGGGGGGGGGGGGGGGGGGGGGGGGGGGGGGGGGGGGGGGGGGGGGGGGGGGGGGGGGGGGGGGGGGGGGGG
>NZ_JAELUH010000369.1 GCF_016429215.1 Herbaspirillum sp. ASV7
CCCCCCCCCCCCCCCCCCCCCCCCCCCCCCCCCCCCCCCCCCCCCCCCCCCCCCCCCCCCCCCCCCCCCCCCCCCCCCCCCCCCCCCCCCCCCCCCCCTTTTTTAATGATACGGCGACCACCGAGATATACACTTGTAGTGTATCGTCGGCAGCGTCAGATGTGTATAAGAGACAGGGCACGGTCTGTGCGCGCAGCAGGGCGGGGGCACCGGTGATGGCGGCGGTGGCGGCCACCGTACCGGCCTTGGCGATGAAGCGGCGACGGCTGGCGTCGTGGACAGAGGAGGGGGTGGTCTTTTTCA
>NZ_JAELUH010000045.1 GCF_016429215.1 Herbaspirillum sp. ASV7
TCGCCCGCACCTTCCAGAACATCCGCCTGTTCGGCGAGATGACGGTGCTGGAGAACGTGATGGTGGGTTGCCACGTGCGCACCAAGCAGAACGTGTTCGGCGCGGTATTCCGCCACAAGGCTGCGCGCGATGAGGAAGCGGCCATCCGCGCCAAGTCGCAGCAACTGCTGGACTTCGTGGGCATCGGCCAGTTCGCCAAGCGCACGGCGCGCCACCTGTCCTATGGCGACCAGCGTCGCCTGGAGATCGCCCGTGCGCTGGCGACCGATCCGCAACTGCTGGCGCTGGACGAACCGGCGGCCGGCATGAACGCCACCGAGAAGCTGGGCCTGCGCGAGCTGCTGGTGAAGATCCAGGCCGAGGGCAAGACCATCCTGCTGATCGAGCACGATGTGAAGCTGATGATGGGCCTGTGCAACCGCATCACGGTGCTGGACTACGGCAAGCCGATTGCCGAGGGTGTGCCGGCGGATGTGCAGAAGAACCCGGCGGTGATCGAGGCCTACCTCGGCGCGGGACATTAACTAATGGCGGCCTCGAAATCGGTTACGCGGCCACTTACCGTTCGTCCTGAGTAGCGGCGCAGCCGCGTATCGAAGGCGCGCAGGCGTGTCTTCGATACGGCCATCAATGGCCTACCCAGTCCGAACGGTAGTTGATTGATTTCAGAACAGCCTCCAAGCAGCTAGCGAGAGCACAAGACATGACAACGAATATTCTTAAAGTAGAAGGCCTCTCGGTGGCCTACGGCGGCATCCAGGCCGTCAAGGGCATCGCCCTGGAAGTCAACGAAGGCGAACTGGTGACGCTGATCGGCGCCAACGGTGCCGGCAAGACCACGACCCTGAAGGCCATCACCGGCACGCTGCCCGCCAGCCGTGTCGAAGGTCATATCGAATACCTGGGTCATGCGCTGAAGGGCAAGAAGTCCTTCGAGCTGGTCAAGGACAAGCTGGCGATGGTGCCGGAAGGGCGTGGCGTGTTCACGCGCATGAGCATCCACGAAAACCTGCTGATGGGTGCCTACACCAGCAATGACAAGGGCCAGATCGCGGCCGACATCGACAAGTGGTTCACGGTCTTCCCGCGCCTGAAGGAGCGTGCCGCGCAGATGGCGGGGACGCTGTCGGGTGGCGAGCAGCAGATGCTGGCGATGGCGCGTGCGCTGATGAGCCATCCCAAGCTGCTGTTGCTGGACGAGCCCTCGATGGGCCTGTCGCCGATCATGGTGGAGAAGATCTTCGAGGTGATCCGCAATGTGTCGGCGCAGGGCATCACGATCCTGCTGGTGGAACAGAACGCCAAGCTGGCGCTGGAGGCGGCGCATCGCGGTTACGTGATGGAGTCGGGCCTGATCACCATGCACGGCCAGGCGCGCCAGATGCTGGATGATCCTCGGGTGAAGGCGGCTTATCTGGGTGAAGCATGACCTCCATGAAAGTGGAAAAGCTGTAAAAGGTTAAAACGATTTATATCGTTTTCCGTATGAGAAAGGGGCGCAACCAAGGTTGCGCCCCTTTTTCTTTGCGGGTGCGGCCAGCGCAGCTGGCGCTCAATGGACAAACAGATAAAGCAATACCAGCAGGAAGGCTGGCACGCCGCACAGCCATGCGAGGAAATACTTGCCCATGATCATTCTCCTTGTGTGGGTGGTCAGTGAGAGGCATCGGTACTGCCCTGTTCGCGTGGCAAGCCGGCTCGGTGCTGCAGACGCTTGCGCACACTGCTCATCCTGGACTGGTCGCGCTCACGGGGCCATCAGACATCGCCGCAAAACCCTGTAGGAAGCAGCCTTCCAGCGGTGGCGAGGCCGATGACCCGTAAGTATCGGTGCATGGAGTGAAGAAGCAATGCTGGCAAGGCTTTGCGCGTTGTCCTACAAGACAATCGGCCGCCGTCCTATAGAGCCCAGCAGTAGGGCCTTGCTACCATTTTTTCCAAGCTGCACATCCTGCAAGACCACCTTGAGCCATCTTGACCACGAGGAGACGCAACCATGAACAAGAAGACGATCACCGGCCAGTTTCATGTCGTCCTGGGCAAGTTCCAGGAAAGCATGGCCGCTGCACTGGGCAATGCGGCCCTGCAGCGCGCTGCACAACGACGCCAGATGGACGGTCGCGTCCTGCATGCGGTGGGGGAGGCGCAAGACCTCATCAAGCGCTCGCTGCGCCAGCGTGCCGGTTCCCTTTGAACAAGGTCGGGAGAGTCGCAATGAGTTTCTCACGCAAACTGATGTGGGCCGCCGGCCTGGCCGGTGTCGCTGTAGGCGCGGCGTTGACATCCCTGGCCCGCCAGGCCGGTCAGCGTGAACGTCGCCTGCAGAGCCTGGCGCTGCAGCGCTGGGAAGATGAAGGTGGCAGTGCGCGCGCCAGCGTGCAGCGCCTGCCGGCGCGCGAACGCGTTCGTTGAACGGTAGGGAAGGGCTAGGCAGTCGTTGTCCTACACGGCAATCGGGCTGGCGCCGATACAGAGCGCGACAAGGAGCCGGTATCTTGCCACTACGCCGATCAATGAAGCAGGCGACGCATCACGACAGAGGACATGCCGCGCTGGCGAGACGCCGGCAAGATCAAGAACAACGGAGGAGGCCTTATGGACAAGCTCGTGCTCGGGTGGCTCTTGGGTATACCGGTGCTGATGTTGATCCTGTTGCAGTACCTGATGTAGGCCGCCACAGGCGCCATTGGCCATTGGCAATCACACCAACCCTTCATGGAGGACAAGCATGCAAGCCAACAAACTGAAGACCGTGCGCAACGATGTGCAATCCCTGTTGCAGCAGGCCCAGGATCTCTTTGCGCAAGCTGCGCAGACCACCGGCCAGAAGGCTGACGAGCTGCGTGCTAGTGCACAGGCCCTGCTGGAGCAGGCGCTCAATACCGCCCACGATGCCCAGTCGACGGTGGTCGAGACCGGCCGCCAGATCGTCACCACCACAGACGACTATGTCCAATCCAATCCCTGGCGCGCCATTGCCATCGGCACCGGTATCGGCCTGCTGGTCGGGCTGGCTGTGGGGCGCTGCGCCGACCACGGTTGATCGGGCCTGATCACGGGGTCCAGCCAGGCGCGCTGACCGAGAGCGGCGCGCATTAGTCAAGAAACCGGAGAAAGGAATGACCATGACCAAGAATCCGCCTCAGACCGAGGCCAGCAAGAAACAGCCTGCCCGGCAAGCCTTCCATCTGGACAAGGAGGCCATCCGTGCTGCGGCAGGCAAGATCAGCGAGGGCGCTGTCACCGAAGGCTATCGCGGCAATCGCAAGGAAGTCATCGCCATGCTCAATGATGCGCTGGCCACCGAGCTGCTGTGCGTGATGCGCTACAAGCGTCACTACTACACGGCCAAGGGACTGGAGATCGAGGCCATCAAGGGCGAGTTCCTGCAGCACGCGCAGGAGGAGCAAAGCCATGCCGACATGATCGCCGAGCGCATCGTGCAGCTCAATGGCGAACCGGATTTCAATCCGCAGACGCTGACCGAACGCAGCCATGCGCACTACGACGAATCGGCCGACATCAAGGACATGATCCGCGCCAACCTGGTCGAGGAGCGCGTGGCCATCGAGGCCTATCGCCAGATGATCGAGCGCATCGGTGACGATGATCCGACCACGCGGCACATGCTGGTCCAGATCATGGCGCAGGAAGAGGAGCACGCCGATGACATGAGCGACCTGCTCGGGTTGTAGGCAAGAAGCAGTTGGATAACAACCAGGCCCGCACCGAGAGTGCGGCCACATTGACAAGGAGATCATCATGAATTGGGACATCGTGGAAGGCAACTGGAAGCAATTCAAGGGCAAGGCCAAGGAACAGTGGGGCAAGCTGACCGACGACGACCTCGACGTCATCGCCGGCAAGCGCGACCAGCTGGCCGGCCGTGTGCAGGAAGCCTACGGCGTGAGCAAGGAAGAGGCGGAGAAGCAGATCCGCGACTTCGAGACCCGCCACAAGGACTGGCGCCAGTAGGCCGCCGGCCTGGTACCCATGCAGCAGACAGCGCGGCGCGGTGCGCGCCGCCACCAAGAACAAACCACAACGACAGGAAGACCCACAATGAAAAAAATCATCGCAACCATGATCTTCGGTGCTGCCGCCATCGGCATGCAGGCCAGCGCATTGGCCGCCGACCCGGCGGCGGCGCAGTACAAGGCGGACAAGGCCAAGGCCGATGCCGACTACAAGGTCGCCAAGAAGAAATGCGGTCCGCTCAAGGGTAACGACAAGGATGTCTGCGACAAGCAGGCCAAGGCAGACCACGAGTCGGCCATCGCCGATGCCAAGGCCAAGCGCAAGGGCGCCGAGGCCGACAAGGACGCCCGCAAGGACAAGAATGACGCCAACTATGACGTGGCCAAGGAAAAGTGCGACGCCTTGAGCGGCGACGCCAAGGACCAGTGCGTGGCCAATGCCAAGTCCAAATACGGCAAGTAAGGCTTCCCCGGACTGGTGCGGCTGGCAGTGGGCAAGGCTGTCCGCGGGCCGCATCTGATCCTGTCTTCACCTTCATCTTTATCATTAGGAGAACATCATGTCCTTGAGCAAAATGTCGCTGACCAAGCGTCTCTTCGGTTTCTTCCTGGCCCTGTTCATGGTTTCGCTGGTAGGTTGCGCCTCCGGCCCGGGCAAGGAAGGCACTGGCGAATACGTGGATGACGCCGTCATCACCACCAAGGTGAAGGCCGCTCTCTTCAATGAACCCAACCTGAAGTCTGCCGAGGTCAATGTCGAGACCTACAAGGGTGTGGTGCAGCTCTCCGGCTTCGTCTCCAGCGCCACCTCGGCTGCCCGTGCGACCGAACTGGCGCGTGGCGTCAAGGGTGTGGTCTCGGTACGTAATGACCTGCGCCTGAAGCAGTAAGAGCGGGAACTTGCCTGGGCGCGACGGGTCTGTTGACCGGTTCGCGCCCATTTGTCTTAAGGTGTTTATCGCCGTAAGCCGCATGGAGCGGGCGATACGATGCGTTTTGCCTTAAGACAGTCTGATTGGCTTAAGGTATAGTAGAAAAGCATTGCGACCGGGCAATCCGCACGGGGCCGTCGCCCCACCGAGGCAGGCGGGAGTGTCGGCGTAGTGCGGCAGCAAAGGCGCCAAGCCTGGCCAGTGGCGGTCTTGCGAACCCGACTGGCGCAGTGGCGGCCTATCATTAATACAGTACAGAGTACATCGCGGCGCAGGCTGTGCCGCAGTTTCAATTCACCGCTCAATATTGCCATGACAAAAATACTTGTAGTCGATGACCATGCGGTCGTACGGGCAGGTGTGCACCACTTCATTTCTGAAATCCCGTCGATGGAAATCGGCGGAGAGGCCAGCACCGCCGAGGAAGCCATCCGGCTGGTGCGCACCCAGGACTGGGACATCGTCCTGCTCGATATCGCAATGCCCGACAAGAGTGGCGTAGAAGTGTTGAAGCAGATCAAGCGCGAGAAGCCGGAGTTGCCGGTGCTGATGCTGTCGATGCATCCCGAGAGCCGCTATGCCGTGCAGGTGCTGCGCAGTGGCGCCTCCGGCTACGTGCAGAAGGAAGCGCTGGCGACCGAACTGGTCAATGCCATCAACACCATCCTGCGTGGGCACAAGTACATCAGCTACGGCGTGGCCGAGCTGCTCACCAGCGAGCCGGTGGATTCGGAAAAGCCGCTGCATGAGACGCTGTCCCAGCGCGAGTACGAGATCTTCTACAAGCTGGGCCAGGGCCAGGGCGTGACGCAGATCGCCGATGAACTGTGCCTGTCGGTCAAGACGGTGAGCACCTATCGGTCGCGCGTGCTGCAGAAGATGAGCATGACCAACAATGCGGACATCATTTATTACGCGATCAAGAACAACCTGATCGATTGAGGCCGTGGCTGTCGCGACGGCGACGCGGCAGGTCGCCATGGCAGACAGGGCAACTGGCAAGGAAGAGCACGGCACGGCGCATCATGGATGACTTTCTCGACACCCGGTTCCAACGCGACAGTGATGGCGCACCTTTGCGTATCTTCCTGGTGGAGGATTCCGAGGATGTACGGGATCTCATCGTCGAGAGCCTGGCCGAGATCGCTGGGGTACGCCTGGTCGGCTATGCCGAGACTGAGATGCAGGCGCTGCGACATCTGCAGCAGAACAGCTACGATGTGCTGATCCTGGATATCCAGTTGAAGCAGGGCAATGGCATGAGCCTGCTGCAGGCGTTGGCGCGTTCCAACACGCGTCGCCAGAGCGAGCTCAAGGTGGTGTTCAGCAACCATGTGAGCCCGACCTACCGGCGCGTAGGGGCGCAGTGTGGCGTCCAGCATTTTTTCGACAAGTCCTCGGAGCTGCCGCTGCTGTGTGACCTGCTGCGCGAGCTGGCAGGCCAGAAGCTGGGCACGCCGCGTTCGGCCTCGAGCAACAATTCGCCGCAGGGATCCGCCCAGGCCGGCGGACGCTGAGGTAGCAGCCCGCCGCCAGGTCGCCAGGGCAGTTCGGCGCGACCAGGCCGGTGCAGGTGTGGGACCACGAGAACAGATCATGGCGATGACGCCGGTGGGGCGTGTCGCACGGGTCGCACAAGAGCAAGGGATATCCGACGATGCAGAAGAATAATGACGGCTTTGGTCCGTCCTCCGCCGACATCCATCGCAATGCATCGGTCGAGTATTTCACGGCCTCGCACGCCCATTACAGCAGCATGGTGACGCTGGCCATGGGGCTGTCCATGGCCGTGATCCTGTTCGGTATCGTGGTGCTGATAGCGGCTTTCCTGGAAGATGAGTACCGGCGCCTGCTCTCGGGCCTGCTGGCCGTGCGCGCGGTGACGGCCATCGGTTTTATCCTGGGGGCCTGTGCGCTGTATCTGCGTTGCGCCAATGGCTCGGGCCGCAGTGTCCTGCCAGGCCTGCTGGCCAATGGACTGGCCTGGCTGCTGCTGTTGCTGGGTGCGGCCACCCTGGTGCATGGGGCGATGTATGCGGTGGGCTGGTTGCCGGTCGATGCCGGCCATCCGCTGTCGCCGCTGGTGATCCCGCCGCTGCTGTCGGTCGGTTTCCTGTTGATGGCGATCGTGTTGCTGCTGCAGGACTGGCGCCTGCCGGGTGGCTACTATCCCTCCGAATACCTGTCGTTCGCCCTCATGGGCTTGTCGGCCATTCCACTGGTGGGCTACATCTATGGCGTGAGCCAGTTCATCTACCTGGATTTCTACGTGCCGGTGCCACTGTTGTCGGCGCTGGTGTTTGCGCTGCTGGGGGCGGCGCTGCTGATGGCGCGTCCATCCCATCCGCTCATGGCGGTAATCACGCGTGTCGCGCCAGGTGGGCAGATGCTGCGCCACCTGTTGCCGCAGACGCTGTTCCTGCTGCTGGCCTTCAGCCTGCTGCTGAACTGGGGGCTCACGCATGGCTGGATCCAGCCTGACCTGCTCTTGCCCACGTTGACGCTGATCAATGGCGTGATCGTGCTGTTCATCTTCTGGGGTTCGGCCAGCCGGCTTGACAGCGAGTACGGCGAGCGCACCCGCAACGCCCAGAAGCTGGCAGAGACCAGTGCCTTGCTCAATGCGGTCAGTGAAAGCACCAGCGACCCGATCTTCGTGAAGAACCGGCAGGGCCTGATGATCTTTGCCAATCCGGCTACGCTGCACAAGCTGGGCAAGACCTGGGAGGAGACCATGTACCGTTCCAGCCGCGAACTGTTCATGGTGCCGGAGGAAGCCGAGACCATCGACCGCGATGACCGCCGCGTGATGGCTTCGGGCAAGCCCGAGAAGCTGGAGCAGACGCTGCACCTGCCGGAGGGCGTGGTGACCTTCCAGACGGCCAAGGTGCCGTGGTTCGGCAAGGATGGCAGCGTCCAGGGTGTCATCGGCATCAGCACCGATATCACCGAGCGCAAGCAGGCCGAAGATGAATTGCGCCAGCGCGAGAGCCAGCTGGAGAAAACCGTGATCCAGCGCACGGCACTGCTGCGCGAACTCACCAACCACCTCGAGACCGTGCGTGAAGAAGAGAAGCGCGCCATTGCCCGCGAGCTGCACGACAACATGGGGGCCTCGCTGACGGCATTGTCGATGCACCTGGAAGGGGTCTACCAGATCCTGCCCCCGGACGAAAAATGGATTGATCGCAAGACCCGCATGCAGGGTCTGATGAAGTCGCTGGTGGCCACTACGCGGCGTATCCAGACCGAGCTGCGGCCCAATACGCTGGACCTGTTCGGCCTGAAGGCGGCCATCTCCGAGCAGCTTGACGAATTGCACGAGCGTACCGGCATCGCCTGCCACGCCAGCCTGCCCGATGAAGACGTGGAGGTCGGTCATGAGATGGAAATCGCCATCTACCGCATGCTGCAGGAAATGCTCAACAACGTCACCAAGCACGCCAAGGCAGGCAAGGTCGACGTGATCCTGGATATCGACGAAGACCATGTGGCCCTGACCGTGCGTGACGATGGCGTGGGCATTCCCGAGGAGCGGCGCGACAATCACAAGACCTATGGCCTGCGCGGCCTGCGCGAGCGCGCCACCTTCTTCGGTGGCCAGGTCGATATCCGTTCCACGCCTGGGAAGGGTGCGCTGATCACCATCAGCCTGCCGATCCGGCCCGAGCTGGCGGGCGCCGAGGTGTAGTCGCCAGGCTGGCCTCCGAGCTGCTGCAAGGCCGCCTGCGGGCGGCCTTTTCGTTTTCCGGACCGGTCTGCCCGGTGCCAAAGTCCTGCACGGTTTTTCGTTTTTTCCTACGCAGGAAAGGATGACTCTCCGATGCCCCGGCGCGAGGCTCATCGCTACCATGGACTCATCGTCGCTTCAGGCCCATCCGGGCGCGGCGAGGCCCGACGCACGGGTTGGCCGTCGTCGGGACGCCCCCTAACGGTTTATCTACCTACAAGGAGCCATCATGAACAAGGACCAGATCAAAGGCAGCGTCAAAGAGGTAGCAGGCAAGGTGCAGCAGAAGACCGGCGAGCTGACCGGCAATACCACGCAGCAGGTCAAGGGTGCCGCCAAGCAGGTGGAAGGCAATGTGCAGAAATCCTATGGCGACGCCAAGGAAGCAGCACGCAAATGATCTGAGGCCGGCCGGAGATATCCATGACCAGGCGATGCCGCAGGTGGTGTAGGAATCGTCCTACACCAGAATCGGAAACGGCTGATTTTGTGGTGCAGCAATTTCCGCGACCATGTGGTCATCGTGCTGGTAGAGCCGGGAAAGGCAAGAGAGTTCTCGGTGATCGGCGTAAAGATTAGCTCACCGCGAGAAGGGACCCCTGAAAGGGATGACCATGAAAAAAATAGCCGGTATCTGCATCTTGGCCGCTTCGGGCCTGGCCACCTATCTTAGCCCGGCGCAAGCCGCAAGCCCCGACGCTGCTGCGGGAATCAGGAAGTTTCGTTACATGGACATGGCCCAGGTCAGACGCTCTACCGGGCTGCACAACGCAGTGCTGGTGGTGGGACCGGCCAAAAAACCGGCCAAGGCGGCAGAGCAAGCCGTACCGCGCTCCCCGGTCTATCGCAACCATGCCGGCCAGGCCGGTGGGCGCGTGATCATGCGGCCGATGACCTGAACGGCCGATTCGAATCCGACAATGAGGAAGGAGTCATCATGAAAACAATTCAAAAGCTGGTGGTGAGCTCGGTAGCCATCCTTGCATTCACCGCCATGAGCGGCTGCAGCAACATGTCGCAACGTGACAAGAACACCGCCGTCGGCGCTGGCGTGGGTGCCGTGGGCGGCGCCATCCTGACCGGTGGCAGCGGCCTGGGTACGGTCGGTGGCGCGGCCGTGGGCGGCGTCATCGGCAACCAGGTCGGCAAGTAGCCGGTTCACCGGTTCTCTGGCCCTCGCCATGGGGTGAACGACAGGAAACGTCACGACGAGAGATCGTCGTGGCGTTTTTCATCGTCGGTGGCGGCGGCCGTCAGGGAGTGCGGGCGCTGCCCTTGTAGTCGTCATAGATGCGTTTGGCGCGGGCCATGTCGTCCTTATGGGCGGCGCGGGCATCCTTGCGGCACATGGTGGCTTGCTTGCCGTGCTGCTCCTTGCAGGCATGCAGGGCTTCGCCATAGGCTGCATCGGCCTCCTTGCCGAGGTTCTGCAGGCGTTCCTTGGGGGTGTCGTCGGGCTGGTACCAGCGGGCCGGATCTGCCTTGGAGACATCTTCTTCGGCGGCGTAGGCCGTAGCGTTGCAGAGGGCGGCCATGGCGGCCAGCAGACTGAGAGCGAGGATATTTTTCTTCATCGTTGGTGAACCCCATCACGGAATGCGCGCCATCGGCGTGACGCAAAAGGACACGGCGCGGACGGTGACAAGCACCGACCGCGCCGTGCTCCCCTCCATCCACACCCCCGATGTTATCAGGCTTGCGGTAGCGGAGGCGGGATTGCGTGCGTTCTATATCTTTCCCAGCAGAAGCAGGATCAACAGGATGATGACGATGGTGCCGGCAATGCCGCTGGGACCATAGCCCCAGCCTCGGCTGTGCGGCCATGCCGGGATGACACCCAGCAGGATCAGGATCAGGATGATGAGCAGGATGGTGCCTAGGGTCATGGTCGTTCTCCTTTGTTATTGACATCGTGGGCGCCTGCAGCGCATTGGGCAATGTTGCTGGGGAAATCATAGGCCGGGCCCGCCGCCGGCGCGATCAGCGCGCGCCGCAATGCCGTGTAGGACGAAGCGTCCAGGTTCGGTAGGCGGGTGTGACAGCTACCCTCACGCCGGTGCGCCGCCAACTTGGTGCAAAGCACAAATGAAGTGCGCACCACGCCCGTTTTGATCGCGCCCACATGCCTTGCCGAGGGCCGCTCCGGTCTTCATGGCTCGTCGCCTGATGCCCCGAAAACACAGGCTGCAGGTGGATTTCGAGGCTATTGTCACGCCACTGGCACGCTCTTTGCTGAATTGCCGGTATCGCGCAAGCAGTGCGTAACAGGTGTGACCAACGGCGGTCGCGCCGTCCAGGACAAAGGCGTCTTCCGACATGGTTTCATCCGTGGCGGAACACGCCTTTTTTGTTTGTGGGTTTTCAACGATTCGCAATACAAGGGGGAAGGGTGCTATGCAATCCACAGCCACAGCCACAGTCACAGTCGCAGCAGAGGCCGGCCAGACGCAGACGGGACAGGACGTAGTCAATGACAAGCGGCGCAAGCTGCTGCAGGGCGGCGCTGCCGGCGTGCTGGGACTGGCCACGGGCGGAGCCTGGGCGGCGGGTTCGGACAAGCCGGAAAAGGAAGAGGTCAAGATCGGTTTCATTCCGCTCACCGATTGTGCTTCGGTGGTGATGGCCTCGGTGCTGGGTTTCGACAAGAAGTATGGCATCAAGATCGTTCCCAGCAAGGAAGCCTCCTGGGCTGGCGTGCGCGACAAGCTCACCAACGGCGAGCTTGATGCTGCCCACGTGCTCTACGGCCTGATCTACGGCGTGCAGCTGGGCATCGGCGGCCAGAAGAAGGACATGGCCGTGTTGATGGGCCTGAACCACAACGGCCAGGCCATCACGCTATCCAAGAAGCTGGCCGACAAGGGCGCCGTCGATGGCGCATCGCTGGCCAAGCTGATGCAGACCGACAAGCGCGAATATACCTTCGCCCAGACCTTCCCCACCGGCACCCACGCCATGTGGCTGTATTACTGGCTGGCCGCCAACGGCATCCACCCGATGAAGGATGCCAAGGTCATCACCGTGCCGCCGCCGCAGATGGTGGCCAACATGCGGGTGGGCAACATGGATGGCTTCTGCGTGGGCGAGCCCTGGGGCCATCGGGCCATCGTCGACGGCGTGGGCATCACCGCCACGACCACCCAGGCGATCTGGAAGGATCATCCCGAGAAGGTGCTGGGCAGCTCGCTGGAATTCGTGCAGAAGTATCCCAACACCTGCCGCGCCATGATGGCCGCCATCCTGGATGCCAGCAAGTGGATCGATGCCTCGCTGGCCAACAAGAACAAGATGGCCGAGGTGATCGCCGACAAGTCCTTCGTCAATACCAGCAAAGACGTGATCGACCAGCGCATCATGGGGCGCTACCAGAACGGCCTGGGCAAGACCTGGGACGATCCCGACTACATGAAGTTCTACGAGGATGGGCAGGTCAACTTCCCCTTCCTCTCCGACGGCATGTGGTTCATGACCCAGCATCGTCGCTGGGGCCTGTTGAAGAGCGACCCGGATTACCTGGCCGTGGCCAAGTCGGTCAACCAGATCGATCTCTACAAGGATGCCGCTGCCATGACCAAGACGCCGCTGCCCAAGGAGATCATGCGTTCGTCCCGCTTGGTGGATGGCACGGTCTGGGATGGCAAGAATCCGGCGGCCTATGCGCAGTCGTTCAAGATCAAGGTGTAAGCAGGACGGGGCCGGCGCACGTCCTGCGTGCCGGCGCGGTGAACTGTCATCAGCAAGGGGAAAGCGATGAGTGCAGTCGTGGAGAGCATCATGGGCGATAACGCCAAGCCGGTCAGTCGCAGCAGTCAGGCGGCCCAAGCCAATCCTGCCAGCCATGCCAGCGAGGAAGAGGTGGCTCCCATGGTCGCCGTGCTGGCTGTGCGCAGTCCGCGCAAGAAGGTAGCGGGCAGCGGATTGTTCTTGCGGGTGGTGCCGCCGGTACTGGGCCTGGCCCTGCTGGTGCTGGTGTGGCAGGTCATCGCCCTGAAGACCAGCAGCTTCCCCACGCCCTGGGTGACGCTGAAGGAGGCCGCGGTGATGTTCTCTGACCCCTTCTATCGCAACAGTCCCAATGACCAGGGCATAGGCTGGAACGTGCTGGCCTCGCTGCAGCGGGTCGGCATGGGCTTCGGCCTGGCGGCGCTGGTGGGCATCCCGCTGGGCTTTGCGATCGGCCGGGTGGAGTTCCTCTCGCGCATGTTCAATCCCATCATCAGCCTGCTGCGTCCGGTCTCGCCGCTGGCGTGGCTGCCCATCGGGCTGTTGGTGTTCAAGTCGGCCAATCCGGCGGCGATCTGGTCGATCTTCATCTGCTCGATCTGGCCGATGATCATCAACACCGCCGTGGGTGTGCAGCGCGTGCCGCAGGACTACATGAACGTGGCTCGCGTGCTGAACCTGTCGGAGTGGAAGGTGCTGACCAAGATCCTCTTCCCCTCGGTATTGCCCTACATGCTGACCGGGGTGCGCCTGTCCATCGGCACGGCCTGGCTGGTCATCGTGGCTGCCGAGATGCTCACCGGTGGCGTGGGCATCGGCTTCTGGGTCTGGGACGAATGGAACAACCTGAACGTACCGCACATCATCATCGCCATCGTCGTCATTGGGGTGGTGGGACTGGTGCTGGAGCAATTGCTGGTGGCGCTGGCCAAGGCCTTTACCTATGAACAGGTCAACAACTGAACAGGCGGGTGCACATCATGGATAACATCAACGGCAAATTCATCGACATCCACGGCGTGGAGATGGTGTTCCATACCAAAAAGGGGGCCTTCCACGCGCTGCGCGAGATCAATCTCACGGTGGCCAAGGGTGAGTTCGTGACCCTGATCGGCCATTCCGGCTGCGGCAAGTCGACCCTGCTCAATCTCATCGCCGGCCTGCTCAAGCCCAGCGACGGCCTGCTTCTGTGCGCCAACCGCGAGATCGGTGGACCTGCGCCCGAGCGCGCCGTGGTCTTCCAGAACCATTCACTGCTGCCCTGGCTGACCTGCTACGAGAATATCTACCTGGGCGTGGAACGCGTCTTCGGGGCCAGCGAAACCCGTACCCAACTGCGGGACCGCACGCGCGCTGCGCTGGCGCTGGTGGGCTTGAGCGCGGCCGAGACCAAGCGTCCCAACGAGATTTCCGGGGGCATGAAGCAGCGTGTGGGGATTGCCCGGGCGCTGGCGATGGAACCCAAGGTCCTGCTGATGGATGAGCCCTTTGGCGCCCTCGATGCGCTCACGCGCGCACATCTGCAGGATGAACTGCTCAAGATCGTGGCCAAGACCGAATCCACCGTGGTCATGGTGACCCACGATGTGGACGAAGCCGTGCTGCTGTCGGACCGCATCGTCATGATGACCAACGGCCCGGCGGCCACCATCGGCGAAGTGCTGGAGGTGCAGCTGGCCCGTCCGCGTGACCGGGTGGCGCTGGCGCAGGATGCGCAGTACGGCCTGTACCGCACGGCGGTGCTGGAGTTCCTCTATCGCAAGCAGGCCCATCCGGCGCGCCAAGCGGCCTGAGCCCGCAAGCCTGCCTGGCGCAACGGGATTTGTCGTTGTGCCTCTCATGAACATGTTGTCGTATCAAGGGGAGCAAGCCATGTCCGATCTGGCCATTATCGATGAGGCAGCCGCCGATGCGGTGGAGCAGGCCGAAGTCGTTGCGCTATCCGGGGAAGTCTTCGGCGCCCTGATCAATCTCTCCGGCCGGCGCCGTTTCACCTCGCAGCGGCTGGTGCTGTATGCGGTACTGGCGGCACAGGGGCAAACGGGTGCCAGCACCACTGCCCGCGAGGCGCTGGGCCTGTTTCGCGGCGCCCATGCGTCCCTGCTGCGGCGTTCGCGGGATCTGCCGGGGGTGTTCTGCCCGGAGCTGGAAGAAGCCTATTTCGGACATACCCAGGGTGATGCCCGCATCACGGCCTTCGCCGACCTGGCCGAGCGCGCCCTCAACGCCATCGAGGACCGCCTCAAGGGAGCGCCGGCGCTGCTGGAGCAGCTGGTGCAACAGACCACGCCCTTGCTGGCCGTGCTCAACGAGATCACCAGCGTCTATGAAGCCCAGTCAAAGAAGCATGCGCGGCTCATGCGCGAGCAGTTGCGCGGCATCATGACCGACATCGAGACCATCGCCCGCGAAGCCAAGATGGTGGCCTTCAATGCGCGCATCGTGGCGGCCCGCTCGGGCCAGGCGGGCAAGGAGTTTTCGGTGGTGGCCGGGGTGCTCTCCAACATCACCGGCGAGATCGATCACCTGGTCAAGGAAGCCTTGAGCGGCGCGGCGGCCTGAGCGGACGGCTCACTTCGCGCTCTTGAACGCCGCCCATGCCACCAGCAGCCATGCCGCCAGGAAGGCCAGGCCGCCCAGGGGCGTGATGGCGCCCAGGATGCGCGTGCCGGTCAGTGCCAGTAGGTAGAGGCTGCCGCTGAAGACGACGATGCCCGCCAGCATCAGCTGACCGGCCCAGCGCAGCGCCGCGCCGCCCATGCGCGGCATCAGCAGGGCCACGGCGATCATGCCCAGGGCATGGATAAACTGGTAGGTCACGGCGGTGTGCCAGATCACCAGCATCTCTTCGGAGATCATCTTCTTGAGGCCGTGCGCGCCGAAGGCACCGCAACCCACGGCGATGAACATGTTGAGGGCGCCGATGGCGACCAGGGTGCGTTCTTTCATCGATTCGACTTTCAAGGGCGTCACACGTTGACGGTGACCGGGTGGTGTGCTGGCCGATGGGCAGGCAGAGAAAACCTTAGAGCGACACGCGATGCGACTTGCCGAGCCTGAATTCATGCCGCAGCACGAACTGCGAGGTGGCGATCAAGCCCGAGAGACCCAGCACCAGTTGCGTGAGCGTATCCGGCGGCAGTACCCAGACCGAACCGGCCGGTGCGGCGACGTTGGCGGCGGCGCTGATGACGGGGGCGGCCCAGGCGGCTTCCTCGCTCACATCGAGCAGGATCTGGCCTTCCGGCGTGGTGTGCAGATAGATCTCGCCACCCAGTTCCAGCGTGAAGCAGATCCCCTGGCCGGCATTGACTGCATTGAGCTTGTTGCGCCAGAGCACGGCTTGCAGCTCGCGGTTGTAGGTCTCGATCCAGGTCTCGACCTCGTGCACGTTCTGCAGCACGATCCAGGGACGGGGCGCGGGAATGGTATCGGCGCCAGCGACGGCGTCATCGGGGAAGATCGGTTCGGGGGCTTGGTCGGACATGGTCGTGAGCGGGCGCTCGCTCATGGAGCGCAGGCGCATGGTTTGGGGCTAAAGGCTGGAGTATATCGGATCACGCCGTTCATGCCGGCAGACCTGCCCTGGATACGCCTGGCTGCTGCGGCATTGTCTTGCCAGAGACATGACAAGCGGTTAGCGTGGTGGTCCCGGCTCACGCCATCTGGAAGACAACAATTACATGCGCCAATCACTTTATCTGTTCGCCAGCGCCTTACTGGCGGCCCTCATCGTCGCTGCTGCCGCGCCCGCAAGCGCACAGCAACTGGCACAGGATCTCAACGAATCGGTCAGTACCATCGAGGTCAGCGTCAAGGATCTCTATGGCCGGGAGGAGAGCGGCAAGGTCGTCATCACGCAGTTCAGGCCTGCCGGACCAGGGCCGTTTCCCATCCTCGTCCTCAATCATGGCCGCGCTACCAGTAACAGGAATGAGCCGCCGCGCTTTCGCTACACCAGGCAAGCGAGGTATTTCGTGGAGCGCGGATTTGCGGTGTTTGAACCCACCCGCATCGGCTACGGTGCCTACATGACCCAGTTCGACCCGGAGGACAGTGGCACTTGCGGTAGCCGGGACTATGGCCCCATGGCCAAGGCTGGTAGCACCGAGATCCTGGCCGTGTTGGACTATGCCCGGCAGCAGCCCGATGTTGACCCCAGGCGTGTTGTGCTGGTGGGTCAATCGGTCGGTGGCTACCTGACAGTGGCCACCGCGGCAGCCAATCCGGACGGCTTGGTCGGAGCCATCAATTTCGCCGGCGGTGCCGGTGGCGATCCGGTCACCCATCCTGGCAACCCCTGCGCGCCGCAGCGCCTGGAAGATATGTACGCCCAGTTCGGCAAGACTGCCAAGGTGCCCATGCTGTGGATCTATACCGAGAACGATCTGTTCTTCGGACCGTCCCACAGCAAGTCCTGGCAGGCGGCCTTTGCCAAGACCGGTGGCGATGTCGACTACCATCTGCTGCCACCGTTTGCCAAGAACGGACACACCTTGTTCTCCAGCGGGCCTGATATCTGGGAGCCGGTGGTCGGCCCCTTCCTCGACAAGCTCGGATTCCCAGCTAGGCAGCAGAAATGACGCAATTGCGATAAAGACCTGCAGGAGGCCAATCTGGCCTCTGCGCGACTCAGAAGGAAGCGTGGAGAGGTGAGGGGGATAGGAATCGGCACGCCAAAATGAAAAGGGCTCCAGCGAACTGGAGCCCTTCGTATTTCTGGTAGGCCGTGCGGGACTCGAACCTGCGACCAACGGATTAAAAGTCCTAGGTTCAATCTATTTATTAATGTTGATAAAATATTATATGTATATATAAATCAGTGATTTATGGCGTATTTATAGTTGATGTGGCTGTGTGATTTGTGGTCTAATTTGATGGGTTGTGTAACCCCGGTGTAACCCCGAAAAGGAATCGAATGGCAACTCGTATCAACTTCACGAAAGACGCACTAGATGCCATTTCATTGCCGCCAAAAGGCAGCAGGGTCACGTACCACGACACGAATAAAAAGGCGTCGGGTTTGCAGCTCCGGGTTACATCGACTGGTGCCAAGAGTTTTAGTGTGTTTCGGCGTATGGGCGATGGAGGCCCAGACAGAGTGACGATTGGTCCGTACCCTCTGGTGACAATTGAGCAGGCTCGCAAACAGGCAGCAATGATCAGCGCTTCGATCGTCAACGGTGATAATCCGGCGAAAGTGAAGCGGGCACATAAGGCGGAGTTGACATTCGGTGATCTGTTCAACGACTACATCGAACGCCATGCCAAGCAAAACAAGAAAACGTGGAAGGAGGATCAGCAGCGATTCAATCAGTATCTCAAAAGGAGTTTCGCTTCGAGGAAGCTATCGGCTGTTGATCGTAGTGCGCTAGCTGCCCTTCACAGTGATATCACGAAGGCCGGGCACCCGACAGTTGCCAATCGTGTTCTGGCACTTGTTTCGAGTATTTTTGGATGGGCAATAAATGCTGGGTTGGTGGAATCAAATCCGGCTTCCGGGTTGCGCAAGAACCGTGAGAAGAGCCGGGATCGTTTTTTACAAGGTGATGAGATCCCACGTTTTTTTGCTGCCCTTGCTGCGGAAGAGAATCCTACGATTAGAGATTATCTTTTGGTTTCTCTGTTAACGGGCACACGCAGAGCAAATGTCCTATCGATGAGGTGGAAGGATATCAATCTCGCTCGTGCCGAATGGCGAATCGAAGAGACAAAAAATGGTGATTCGTTAGTTGTTGCCTTGGCCCCCGAAGTCGTCAAGATTTTGGGAGAGCGAATGGCGTCTGATGATAAAGACGTCGGCTTTGTGTTCCCAGGTCCAGGGAAAAAAGGACATCTCGTAGAGCCGAAGCGGGGGTGGGAGCGAGTCCTCGAACGTGCCAAATTGGAAGACTTGCGTATTCATGACTTGCGTCGCACCTTCGGCAGCTGGCAGGCAAAAACCGGTAGTTCACTGGTCATTATTGGCAAGACCTTGGGGCATAAAAACGTAGCTACCACGCAAATATATGCCAGGCTCGATACCGATCCGATCAGAGAAAGTGTGCATCGGGCGGTTGGTGCAATTATGGAAGCAGCGACGGCTAATGTTGATTCGGCTGTCGCTGCAATAGCAGAAGGCCCTGCTAAAACATGATTGATCGCTATTTGGGCTGTTCAAGGTTAATGCTAGGATCAACCACCCAAATAATGGGGATGTCAGCGTACAACCCTCTGGCTCTCCCTTGAACAGCAGCTACTGTCTTGTGGCGTTCTAGTCTCATGAGCGCCTCCCGAACATTGTCGTTTGCTGCAATCACGACATCGGAATTGTTCAATGATTCGCACTGCACTGTTGGAAGTCCATCCCGAACGCTTGGTGCATAGCAGTGATATATCGGTAGGTACACCCAAGCTCCCAGCGATCCACCTCGCTGTAAACTCATGGTTAAAGCAGTTAGATCCGGATGTGTTTTCGGAAGGGTCTCCTTGCCGATCAACTCAATCAATCGATATGGGAACTTCTCGAACTGTCGAGGGCCTCCTTTGCCAATATCAATCCATTCAGCATCCGGGTTTGGCCAGAAGCGAGCAGCACAAAGAGCTGAAATAATAAAGGCAGCGATTAGAGCTGCCTTTTTTCTTCCTGATAGGTTCTTCAGCTTCGCAATCACTTGCCGCTCCTTAGTCTTGCCTTCCACCCGGAATGGAGCTTCTTTTCATCGGCAGAGGTCAGCCGGTTGTACCCAAGTTCGGTGAAATAGCCATTTGCATCGGTGTAGCCATTTCTCTTCTGTGCCGCCTCGGACATCTCCCCTAAGGGTTTGACTGTGCCGTCGTACTTCGAGCCAATTACAGAGTTTCCAGCGTTCAAGAATTTTCTCAGTCCCACAACTTACCTCCCTTTGTCACGCATGCTTTCAACAAGGGCCTGGGCTACAGCGCCAGCCAATGCGATAAAGAACGCAAACGTAGTTGCACCGCCAAGCTCCTTGGCAAAGTTCTTGAATCCTTTTTCGCCCTTATCCTTCTCTTGAGCGTCATCCTCGTCACGGCTATTAGTCGTCATCTTTGGTGTCCTTTGGCTGAGAACTGCCAGTCTGTGGTTGCTTTATTAAACCGATTGGTATTTTACAACAACTTAATGGTTTATAAATTCAACCGGCGTTGTTTCACACTCGCCGAATGCCAAAAGAAATTGATGAAAAGAAAGCATTTGCTGCCAGGTTGAAGCAGGCCCTTGGACGCAGTCCCAAGAAGGTCTCGTCGGCGACTGATTTGTCAATCCAGTTCAACCTGCGGCATCCCAATGAATCTATTACAGTTCAAGCTGCGCAGAAATGGTTGAGCGGAACGGCACGTCCGACGCCCGACAAAATTGAAACCTTGGCGGAATGGTTGAACGTCTCGGCGCAGTGGCTGAGATATGGGATTGCAGAGGGGCGATCCCAAGATGGAGTGGAAAAGAAGAAGGGGCGGCGGAGAGAAAATCCAACTCCCGTGCCTAACGCTCAGGAGCTGGAGCTCTTGCAAAAGATTCGGGCGCTACCGGAACATCAGCGATTCCTGGTAACCGAAATCATCGAGCAGTTCTCCATTGATGGAGAGATGTGGCGAGACTGAGTTCAACCCAACCACTTTAGCTTCCTTCGATTCCCCGCAAGCACCAAAGACAGAAGGCCGATAGCTATCAATGGGAATGCTCCTGGCTCAGGGAGAACTTGGATATCTGGGCGAGGGATCCAGATTGCGTAATAAGACTGGAAGGTGCCTGGCCCAAAACTATCCGGAAGAGTTGATTCGCCAATCCAACCAGACCTATAGTTGGGCCCCGGTTGTTGACCGTTCACCAAGTCGCCATACATAAATAAGGTCAGCGAGCTGGTATTGACTGTATCTATACCAATGCTGGTGCTATATGGCGTATAGATTGTGCTATCAACCGACCAGGAGTTGCAACCGTATGGGCCGCTTGCCGAATAATAATTGCAGCCGGATCTGGGATCAAAAATCCAGTCCCACGAGTTAAAGGCTGCGAGAGAATTCAGTGCTTGATCAAACAATGCCTGATTTGCAGCAGCAGCAGCGCTTTCCGTTTTGAATGCAAATTGGCTTGCATCACATTGGGAGAATAGGTCATTGCACGTCCCCCATGCTTTGAAGATCACATCATAGTCAAAGCCGGCAACTACAATATTGTCTACTTCGACGATTTTTTTCCAATTTCCTCCGCTATTGTAGATAAAGGTTGGTTCAGCTGCGGCGCTTGTGCACCAGATGAAAAGTGAAGCAACCAGGAGCTTTAATTTTTTGATAGACATTATTTGAAATAGCGGTTTTGGTATTTTCCGCTAAGCAATTAGCGTTCCAGTAAATAAAAATTTGTTAACCTCAATAGAAATCAAGTACTTGCGTTTAATTTCTATTACGTTACGTTCCACGTTGTAAGTTTTTCCGACGCTTAGAATTTGTTTGCTGGTTCTCCAATCAATTTTCCATATTCCCCTTGGTATAAGAAATGTGAGCAACACATTCCCCTCTTCACTTACCAAGGAGATTGACATGCATTCCGCATTCAAGCGTTGGCTTGCCGTCGTAGCCGTCAAAGTGTTGATCGTCGTCGTTTCGATGATCATCGAAATCATCAAGGATTCAGGCGAAGAAGCCTCTGCCGTCTAAGGGCATTTCTGCCCAAAGCATTTCCCCTTTCCCACGACCGATAAGGTCTTTCTTCATCTTCACTTGGCCCTGCACTTTATCCGCCGAATCGGCGGAGGTCTTGTTACGCCTATTTAAAAGCGAAAGGAACTGCAATGGCACACCTCGTTCATCAAATGGCTTACGTCAATAATCCGCCCTGGCATGGCATCGGAAATAGGCTATCTGAAAAGCAGCCAATCGAAGTTTGGGCATCTCAAGCCGGTATGGATTGGCATATTTTGGAGGCGCCGGTCGAGTTTCGCTCGGAGGGCCGACGCAACGTCTCGGCAGCAATCGAATTCCCGGAAAAGAAAGTGCTTTATCGATCCGATACCAATGTTCCTCTGTCGGTTGTCTCTAACCGCTACAACGTCGTCCAGCCTCGAGAAATCCTGGAGTTCTATCGGGACTTGACGGAGGTGGCGGGTTTCGAGTTGGAGACCGCTGGTGTTCTGAAGGGAGGCAGGAAGTGCTGGGCATTGGCACGAACCAACCAGTCCACGTCATTGAAAGGAAACGATGAAATGCGGGGCTACTTGCTCCTGGCGACCGCTTGCGATGGAACCTTGGCGACAGTCGCTAAGTTCACGAGCGTTCGAGTGGTCTGCAACAACACCCTGGAGGTGGCGACGAGGCTAGGTGGCGGAGTGAAGGTCCCGCACAGCACATCCTTCAACGCTCAAGCCGTCAAGAATGAGCTGGGTGTGGCATTGTCTTCGTGGGATGACTTCATGTACCAGATGAAGCAGCTATCACAACGCAAGGTCAACGGCTCCGAGGCTGAGAAGTTCATTCGACGATTGTTCGATGTGGGCGATTCATTCGACTATGCTCCAACAAATGCCAAGGCAATGCAGTTAGTCCAGGAGTTGTTTGAGGGGAGGGGGAGAGGTGCTGAATTAGCCTCTGCCAAGGGGACTGCTTTTGGACTACTAAATTCGGTAACTGAGTTCATTGACCATGAGCGTCGTGCCAGGAGTGTTGACTTCAGGATCGATTCGGCCTGGTTCGGGCAGGGGGCGACACTGAAAGCAAAGGCGCTGGATTTGGCGATAGGTTTGATCTGATAGTATGAAGAAGCCGGGTCAGGTTAAGTTCTGATCTGGCGATCTATCGCAAGGCAATTTAATGCCTTACTTGATAGACTATTACAAGGTGGCTAAATTAAATTTCAAAATTGAGGATACTTTTATGCCGAACAAGATTTCTTTGCCTAGCAGTTGGGTATGCGACGGAAAAGAGTTAAAACCAAAATCAGGCGCTTCTTCATCGAATACTTGGATTTTTGACGGAAAAGAAATTAAGCCAAAAACTGGTGCCTCTTCCTCAAACACATGGATTTGGGATAGCAAAGAATTGAAGCCAAAAGTGGGTGTGTCGAGCTCCAATACTTGGGTGGTCGATGGTAATAAGGTGAAACCAAAGATCGGCGTTTCGTCCGCAAATACCTATGAGATCGGCTCTAACTCCATACTGATCGTCGCCGGCCAAGTTGTGCTCAGGCTTTGGTAGAGTCAGAAGGTTTATTCTTCGGCGACTGGGGCTCGAGAACCGCTTGGTCGTTGGGTCGTGATATCTTATAGTTTGCTTTTAGGCATCTCCTGCTGCGTTGGGGCGCTAGCAGAGAACGGGATCCTAAATTGAAAAGACTATAGAAATCAAAGACATGCTTGACGACATCAAAAAAACACTCTGGGCCACTGCTGACAAGCTGCGTGCCAACATGGACGCAGCCGAATACAAACACCTCGTACTCGGCCTGATCTTCGTAAAATTTATTTCCGATGCCTTCTCCGCCAAGCAGCAGGAATTGGCCGATCGTTTGCGGAATGAGAGCGATGAATACTACTTTGGTGACGCTAGTGATGACGACATTGCAGCGGAGCTGGAAGTCCGGGACTACTACACTGCTTCCAACATCTTCTGGGTTCCCGAATCGGCCCGATGGGAGGCCTTGCGTTCTGCAGCTAAAGCTCCTGATATCGGCAAGCGCATCGATGATGCCCTGACGCTGATCGAGGCAGAGAATGCAAAGCTAAAGGGAATTCTAGACAAGCGTTACGCCCGTGCTCAACTGCCTGACGGCAAGCTCGGCGAGTTGGTGGATTTGATCTCGACCATCGGGTTTGGCGATGACCCCAATACGGCCCGTGATGTGCTGGGCCAGGTGTACGAATACTTCCTCGGTATGTTTGCTAATGCTGAGGGTAAGCGGGGCGGACAGTTCTACACACCAGCCAGTATCGTCAAGACTCTGGTGGCGGTGCTGTCTCCGCATGAAGGCAAGGTATATGACCCCTGCTGCGGCTCGGGCGGCATGTTCGTGCAATCCGAGAAATTTATCGAAGCCCACGGCGGTAAGCTCGGCGACGTTTCGATCTACGGCCAGGAAGCCAATCCCACTACTTGGCGGCTGGCGGCAATGAACCTGGCTATCCGAGGTATAGATTTCAATTTGGGCCGTGAACCCAATGATACCTTCGTCAAGAACCAGCACCCGGACCTGCGTGCCGACTACATCCTGGCTAACCCACCCTTCAATATCAGCGACTGGTGGCATGGCAGCTTGATGGGCGATCCTCGTTGGGTCTATGGCGATCCTCCGCAGGGTAACGCCAACTACGCTTGGCTGCAGCATATGCTGTATCACCTCAAACCTACAGGCCGAGCCGGTATCGTTTTAGCTAACGGCAGCATGAGCTCCAGCCAGAATAACGAGGGGACGATTCGTGCTGCGATGGTGGAGGCCGACGTCGTGGAAGTGATGGTGGCGCTGCCTGGCCAATTGTTCTTCAACACCCAGATCCCCGCTTGCCTTTGGTTCCTAGTCAAGCAAAAGGACAAGCGCAAGGGTGAAGTCTTGTTTATCGATGCTCGTAAGCTTGGTTCGATGATCAGCCGTGTCCAGGCGGAGTTGACCGACGAGGTGATTTCTCGGATCGAGAACACCGTCGCTGCGTGGCGTGGTGAAGGTCGTGACTACGAGGATGTTCCTGGCTATTGCCGCAGTGTCCCGCTAGCAGAGATCGCCCAACATGGACATGTGCTCACACCTGGCCGCTACGTTGGTGCTGAAGAGGTAGCCGATAACGACGAAGCCTTTGCCGAGAAGATGCAGAAGCTGACCGAGAAGCTGGGTGAGCAAATGGCTAAGGGGGCTGAGCTGGATCAGTTGATTCGTCAGAAGCTGGGGGGGATGGGCTATGAGTTCTGAGTGGCCTATTGTTCGTCTGGGGGATTACGTCGATGCTTGTCTGGGGAAAATGCTAGACGCCAAGAAGAACAAGGGAGTTCCTCAGCCTTATCTCGGAAATAGTAACGTCCGTTGGGGACGCTTTGACCTCGATGATCTGGCGGAAATGCGATTCGAAGAGCACGAAGAAGAGCGCTACAGCTTAAGGCCAGGTGACCTTATTGTGTGTGAGGGCGGGGAGCCAGGTAGATGCGCCATTTGGGATGGGGAGCCTGGGATGAAAATTCAAAAGGCCTTACATCGAATTCGACCTAAACATGGGCTTGATAACTACTACTTATACTACTGGTTCTTGCATTCTTCGAAGTTAGGATTATTGGAGCCTTTTTTTACTGGAACGACAATCAAGCATCTGACGGGGCGGGCTATTGCTGAACTGCAGATTCCTCTGCCCCCGCCAAGCATTCAAACTGTGATGACCGCTGTTTTGCGAAGTTTGGACGACCGTATCACCCTCCTGCGTGAAACCAACCAGACCCTCGAATCCATCGCCCAAGCCCTGTTTAAGTCCTGGTTTGTGGACTTCGATCCTGTCCGTGCCAAATCGGAAGGTCGAGTGCCGGAAGGGATGGACGAGGCTACTGCTGCGCTGTTCCCTGATAGTTTTGAAATGTCTGAGCTCGGGGAGATTCCGAGGGGGTGGCGCATCGGAAACGTAAAAGACCTTATGTACCTCAACAAGGAGTTGGTAAATCCATTGACAATGGCTACGTCGGAGTTCCAGCACTTTAGTCTTCCTGCTTTTGATCAAGGGCAGATGCCCGTACTAGAGCTCGGTGGTGAAATCAAGAGCAATAAGATACGAATTCCGGTTGGAGCGGTACTTTTGTCGAAGCTCAATCCACACATCCCACGTGTATGGTTGCCTAGTGAAATTGGTGAGAATGCTGTTTGCTCCACCGAGTTTCTCCCGCTCTCTCCATCCAGCTCTACCACATCAACTTTTGTATATTGTCTTTTGCGATCAAATGAATTAAGTACCGCAATCTGTCAGTTAGTTACTGGAACATCGAATAGTCACCAAAGAGTTAAACCACAGGCGATTCTCGATCTTGTTCACATAATTCCTCCTAGTGAAGTAGTTGCCGCATTCGATAAAGCAATCGCTGTTCTCTTTGACAAACTCAGGATTAGCAGAGTGCAGATCGGATCCCTTACATCGATGCGTGACTCGCTTCTTCCCCGCCTAATCTCCGGTCAGCTACGTCTCCCCGATGCCGAAGCCGAGATTGAAGCACTGACTGCCTGAGGCTCTATGACCGAAGATCAACTCGAACAGGAGACCTTAGGCTGGCTTAGCGAGGTAGGTTATTCCGTATTGAATGGCCCAGACATCGCCTACGACGGCCCGAATCCCGAGCGCTCCGACTACCGTCAGATCCTCCTGCTGACTCGTTTGAAAACGGCAATCGATCGGTTAAATCCATTGATCCCTGCGAGTGCCAGAGAAGACGCCTTGAAGCAGGTCCGGGATCTTGGAATTCCAGTCCTTCTGACAGCTAACCGGCATTTCCACAAGTTGTTGGTCAACGGCGTGTCGGTGCAATACCAGAAGGATGGCGAGACGAGAGGTGACTTCGTTCGTCTGGTTGACTGGCAAGTGCCCGAGAACAACGATTGGGCCGCCGTCAATCAATTTACGATCAAGGGACCAAGACATACCCGTCGTCCTGATGTCATCCTGTTCGTGAATGGTCTGCCGCTGGTGCTAATTGAACTCAAGAATCCGGCAGATCAGCATGCCGATATCTGGAAAGCCTACGAGCAGATCCAGACCTATAAAGAACAGATCTCGGACGTGTTCCAGTTCAACGAGATACTAGTCATCTCGGATGGGACGGAGGCACTGCTCGGTTCGCTCTCAGCTGATGCTGAACGCTTCATGGCCTGGCGTACCATCGATGGTCAAACGCTTGATCCACTCGGTCGATTCCAGGAGCTGCAAACCTTGGTCCGGGGTTTGCTGGCTCCTGTTTACCTGCTGGATTATCTGCGTTACTTCGTTCTGTTCGAGGATGATGGCCGTCTTGTCAAAAAGATCGCCGGATATCACCAATTCCATGCGGTACGGGCAGCCATTGAACAGGTAGTGCTAGCGTCTCGCCCAGGTGGAACGCATCGAGGGGGGGTCGTCTGGCATACCCAAGGCAGTGGCAAGAGCATCACCATGACTTGCTTTGCTGCTCGGGTCATGCAAGAGGCCGCAATGGAGAATCCAACCGTCGTTGTTATCACGGATCGCAACGATCTAGACGGCCAGTTGTACGGCGTTTTCAGCCTCTCTCAAGACCTTCTGCGGGAACAGCCCGTGCAAGCCGAATCTCGACAGGATCTTCGTGCCAAACTGTCCAATCGACCTTCTGGCGGCATTGTCTTTGCCACGATCCAGAAGTTCATGCTGGATGAGGACGAGGACACCTTTCCCACACTCTCCGATCGCAGCAACATCGTTGTCATCGCCGACGAAGCACATCGAACCCAGTACGGGTTTGAAGCAAAGTTAAAGGGAAAGCCAGGCGGAGAGCGATATCAGTCAGGCTATGCGCAGCACTTACGGGATGCTCTCCCCAATGCTACTTTCGTTGCCTTCACCGGTACACCTGTCAGCAGCGAAGACCGGGATACCCGAGCCGTCTTCGGTGACTACATCCACGTCTACGACATGCAACAGGCCCAGGAAGATGGGGCCACAGTAGCAATCTACTACGAATCCCGTTTAGCCAAGTTGCGCCTGAAAGAAGAGGATCTGCCCAAGATCGATGCTGAGGTCGATGAGCTTGCAGAAGACGAAGAGGATGGCGAACAGGCCAAGCTGAAGAGCCGCTGGGCAGCGCTAGAGAGAGTTGTCGGAGCGGAGCCTCGTGTTGCACAAGTCGCTGCTGATCTGGTCCAGCATTTTGAAGAGCGCAACAAAGCTATGCCCGGCAAGGCGATGATCGTTGCCATGAGCCGGGACATCTGCGTGCATCTCTACAGCGAGATAGTCAAGCTGCGTCCCGAGTGGCACGATGACGATCCTGAAAAAGGGGCTATCAAGATCGTGATGACGGGATCGGCCAGCGACAAGGCATTGCTAAGGCCGCATATTCACGACGGCAAGACGAAGAAACGTCTAGAGAAGCGATTCAAGGATCCCAAGGACGAACTCAAGCTGGTCATCGTCCGGGACATGTGGTTGACCGGGTTTGATGCGCCATGCGTGCATACCTTGTATGTGGATAAGCCGATGAAGGGCCATAACCTCATGCAGGCGATTGCTCGGGTGAATCGGGTCTTCAAGGACAAGCAAGGCGGCCTGGTGGTGGATTACATTGGGATCGGCAACGAGCTCAAGGCAGCGATGAAGGAGTACACCGGCAGCAAGGGCAGGGGCCAGATCAAGGTCGATGCCAATGAGGCTTACAGTGTTCTCGAGGAGCAGCTGGATATTTTGAGGGGTATGCTCCACGGATTTGATTACAGCCACTTCATGACTGGTGGACACAGGATCTTGGCCGGAGCTGCTGATCATGTACTCGGTCTGAAGGATGGCAAGAAGCGGTTTGCCGATGCTGCTGTGGCCATGGGCAAGGCTTTCAGCTTGTGCTGCACTCTCGACGAGGCCAAGGCCGTACGAGAGGAAGTCGCCTTCATGCAGGGTATCAAGGTTCTACTGACTAAACGGGATATCACTGCACAGCGCAAGACGGACGAACAACGGGACCTGGCAATCAGGCAGATCATCAGCTCTGCGGTCGTATCAGACAGCGTGGTTGATATTTTCGATGCGGTTGGCCTGGAGAAGCCCAATATTGGGTTGTTGGATGACGAGTTCCTCGCCCAGGTGAAGAGTCTTCCCGAGCGAAATCTTGCCGTGGAACTGCTGGAGCGACTGTTGCAGGGCGAGATTAAGAGCCGTTTCAGCAGCAACATTGTTCAGGAGAAGAAATTCAGCGATCTTCTGACGGGTGTCATTCAGCGCTATCAGAACCGTGCCATCGAAACAGCACAGGTGATGGAAGAGCTGATCGAGATGGCCAAGAAGTTCAGGGAAGCTGCAGGGCGGGGCGAGAGTCTCGGCCTGAATGATGACGAGCTCAAGTTCTACGATGCCTTAGCCAACAACGAGTCTGCGGTTCGTGAGCTGAACGATGAGATTCTGAAGAAGATCGCTCACGAGCTGACCGAGAATCTACGGAGAAGCCTGAAGGTCGATTGGGCTGAGCGGGAGAGTGTCCGTGCCAGCTTGAGACTGATGGTTAGACGGATTCTACGGAAGTACAAGTATCCGCCAGATCAGCAGGAAGGAGCTGTGGAGCTAGTCCTGCAGCAGGTTCAGGCGTTAGGCGAAGACTGGGCTCTGGCGGCTTGATCTCTGATTCGGTTGTGTAGGGGAAGGGCCTGAAATGTGTAGGCCAGTGTAGGATTTGGTGTAGGGCCCAATCCCTCATCTTTCCCGAAGAATAAGGGTGTTGAGAGGATCAGTGTAGGCTGTGTAGGGTTTTTCGAGAAATACTATAAATATTTTTACTAGGCAAAGCCGTTAGGTTCTATGTTCTGGGGTATCTAAAATTCCCTCTTATTTTGAAAATACCCTACACAGCCTACACTAAAGCTCTGCTTCTCTAGTATCTACTGGAAGAGAGGTGGTGTAGGTCAGATGATTTCTCCTACACTTCCCCTACACCGGCCTACACTGAAAGTCGGTTGCTTTCCTGTGCTCGGAAAGCAGTCTTAACTAGATATTGGTATTAATAATTTTCTGGAACTATACCGGGTACTAAAGATAACACGTTGCTATAGCTATGCAGAGGCCGCTCGTTGGCCTACCGTAGCTAAGGGAATCGAGGCAGTATTCTGAAAAAACAATAGCATCTAGGGGGGGGCATGGGAAATTGGGTGAGGATATTCACTCTTCTAACAGCCGGAATTGTAATGTTTTCGAGTCAACAAGTGCTGGCGTCTCCGGATGATTCACCATATGGGGATTGCGAGGACGTGCTTCCAATTGGTAGTGCCAACCATTCTGGTTGCCTTGCGCAACAAGAGAGAAAGAAATACTGGAAATTGCAACGGGATGCCTATGAACGGCTTGTTAAAGCGCTATCTACAAAACCCAAGACTCCAGATGCTTTGCAAATGAATGAGCGAGTTTTTGATGCGTTCACTAACGTTCAATCAGCTTGGGAGAAATACTATCCAGAAGCTTGCGAACTTTCAGGATCGTTGACGATGGCCGCTAATCCTTGGCAATCGACCTATGCGGTCCAATGCGAAGCGGTGCAACTGCAAGACAGACTCGAGAAACTAAATAAAGCACTAATTTGTTTCGAGAAAATCCCAGAAGACACAAGAGCAGTTGAGGGGGCAGAGTGTCTCAACGAATTCGGATTGCCATTTCAATAGTTTTTATTTGATTGCGGAGACCTGTCGAAAATAGGTGTTGTCATCTTCATCTACTAGATCAAAGAAGAAGATTGTGACGAGAAGTATGCACGCCTACCTGGTGGAGCGTTTGATTTTCTCTGGTGATTGGTGTGATCGCTGCTACGTCTTGTCTATGAAATAGAGGAACAAACAAATGGCATTATTTGAATTAACGGGAGAAAGTCTTACTGCTATCAGCGAGACCAGTTTTGATGTTGAGGGTATTTACGAACGTCGGGACCTTCAACGGCACCTGAAAAAGAACATTTCTGTTCTTGCTCCTGATCTCATGGTCATTGCAGAGGAGTATGGTGATTGGGTTGATAGCTTACGGCGTGTAGATCTACTTTGCATCGATAAGGATGCCAACTTAGTCGTCGTTGAAATCAAGAGAACAAATGATGGCGGACATATGGAGCTTCAAGCCATCCGCTATGCCGCAATGCTCTCTACTATGACTTGGAAGCAGCTTGTTGAGGCGCATGTTGCGTTTCTCAGTGCGGAGGGGCGGCCCGTTGAAACAGCAGAGGCAGATATTCTCGCATTTCTTCATTTGGAAAGTCGAGATGAGGAGGCGTTTGGCAAGGATGTTCGAATCATTCTTGCGTCCTCAAATTTTTCAAAAGAAATTACGATGGCTGTTCTCTGGTTGAACGACCATGATTTGGATATTCAATGTATTAGGCTCAAGCCATATCGTCTTTTGGATAAGATCCTGCTAGATGTTCAGCAGATCATTCCGTTGCCCGAGGCAGCAGAGTTTCAAACTCAGATCCGTGCCAAGGAAAATGCTGAGCGAGTCCAAAAGGCTGAACGCTATGACATCCGCTACCAGTTTTGGGAAGAGTTGCTTAGCTACGCCAAAACAAAGACCCAGCTCCATGCCACTCGAAGGCCTGGGCAGTATCATTGGATTGGTGGTACGACCGGGAAGGCAGGGGTATATATCAACTACGTGATTCGTGGTGATGATGCTCAGGTGGAGCTATATATTGACGACCACAATGAAGAAACGAACAAAGCCCGATTTGAGTTCTTCAGAAGCCATGCTGATGAGATAAATGCCAAGTTTGGTGATGGCTTGATCTGGGAAGAGCTTCCAACTAAGCGAGCATGCAGAATCAAATATGAACTCCAGGGCGGATGGAGATCGGACAGGAGTCAATGGAAGACCATGCAGCACAACATGGTTGATTCAATGATTCGGCTTGAAGCCGCTTTCAGACCCTATATCAATACACTCCCTTTATGAAGTGGGAATGGGTGGCGGTAATCAGCCCGTCCTCATTCCTTCGAATAACCTTTAGTCGGTAGATGTCAACAACACCAAGAATCCCAATGTTCATCCCCGCTGATTCTTACAAGAATGCGATTCAAGATCTGATCAAGGACAACGAAGTCGTCAAGATTGCGGCTGCCTTCTGGGGTGAAGGTTCGGTAGCGAGAGATTGCTAACGGCCTATTGGGGGATATTTTTGGGAGGCACATCTGCCGGTGGGGAAAGCCCAAATTCTGCATCGATATTTGTTATAAAGAAGACATTTCTGTCGGTCGTTATAGTAATTTTATCTAGCTCTCTCCAGCCAAGAAGTACGTCGGTGTAGTTATCTGCTCGTGGAGAAATAGCCCCGCTCCATCTATTCACCACCTCCCCATTTAACCAGCCCTGAATTGTCAATGAACTCGAGACCAAGACGTTCAACGATAGTGAGCGTAAGCTGAAGGTTTGACCCGCTATTGCACTGGTCATTGTTAAATCAGGATTTAGATTGTTCCATGCGGCCCCAAGAGGAGCTTTAGCAACACGATCTGGGTACTGAGATGAGAGATTTACGATTGCATCATTGACCCATGAAAAATTGGGATACGGGCCGTAGTTGAAACCTTGGTAGCCTTGCCGAATGTAGGCTGGCCCCAGTGGGTTGTAAGTATCTGCATCTGCAGCAAAACCAAACGGTGCGGCTTGAGCTGTTGTAGTAGAAGTTGTTATCAAAAATGAAAAAATAAATAGTAATTTCTTAAACACGTTAATCTTCCCCATTTCTGTCTCTTCCCCGAAACGCTCCTGCCTTGGTCAAAAGAAGCCTCCTATCGTGGAGGTTCCACGAGATATCTCTCTTCCATTAAAGATTGAGCGAGGCGCTTCTATCCAAGCCGCAAAACTAAACTAATAAGCTGCGATATCCCCGACACACCAGTTTTAGCAAGCAATGCCTGGATCTGCGTTCGTATAGTGTTGATTGATACACCGCGTCGTTCGGCGCACTCTTGAGGTGATAAGCCCTCATAGGCCATAAGAATGGATAGCTCTACTTCCGCACTCGTCACGCCAAATGCTAGTTGAAGCGCTTTGACACTTGTGTGCTGCAGTCTCTTCCTCATAGCGGTCATCAAGGTTAACTTGGTTGAGATTCCACGCATCAACGCTGATTGGATTGGTATGGGCGTAAGAGAAAGGATAAGGCGCTCTCCATCTAGGGTATTAAGTATTAAGACTCCCCTCTGACAGGCTTCTTTCCACCGCAAGTCATCCGTGCAATCTGCTGGTGAAAACTTCCCCGTGCTGAACCTTAATGCGGGCTCAGATTTAATTAATTGATGTGCTGAATTATTGGCGAGATGAAGTCTTCGATGTTCATCCAATACGAATATCGGCAGCGATAGAGCGTTAAGGACAGATTCAGTAAGCGATTCTTTTTTTTGTAGGTACTGCATGCGAACCTGAGTGCGTAATGCCCGGCTGATATGCTGAGATAGACTGGAAATCTGGATGCGTTGGGCTTCAGAAAAACCATTCGATCCTTCCGCACCAAGAAAGCTGAGAAACGTGCTGCCCTCGCTTCCCCTATGTACGAATAGCCCAGAAATACTGCCCATATTATTGGGTCGTAGAAACTCATTATGGAAAATGCTTTTTCCTCGCTGTTGAAGTGAGAGCATTTTGGAATCCTCATACCACCTGCCGACCGGCCAGTCCCCAATGATTGGGGCACCTGGATCATAGAGATAAAAATCGTCGGCATACTGCTTGAGGCAGATTTGAACAAAATCCGGGCTTTCCCCCACAGCCTTGTTGACTGCCGCTAACTGCGTGTTTTCGTCGTATGAAAGAAGCGTAACTAGGCAGGTATCAGTGTGCAGCCGCAACTTTTGTAGTGCGATTTCCCAATCCTGCTCGCCGAGTCCGGCGGAGTATATGTCATCGATCAATTCATCTGGAAGGTCAGGTAGATGATCCATGAATCTGCTCGGAAAATTTGAGTTTGTTGATCTTGGGGCACTGTAAGCAGGAAGAATCGTTCTATCTATTGCTTTGTTAGAAATCGCTCCGACTCCGAATTCAGCGAAGTATTAATCAAATTATAAGTTCATGGGAACTGCGCTTCGTTATTAAATTTGGTGATTTCTACGCTACGTTACCCTCAATCAGATGGCTGCCAACGCTTTAATACTTAAATAAATGCAGATTTTTCCCTAACCTCTCCACTGCTTTAAATGCTTGAACGGGCACTTAGCGAGCGCTATGTTGATGCAAAGAATTATGCAGCCGTTTAGCGAGTTAAATGGGCTCCACCTGCACAAACGATGGCTCAGGAACCCGGCATTGAAGAATTGGCCCTGGACAACTTTCCGCCGATATTTGCTCTCATCCCGTTGGGGCACGCCGATTCACTTAAGCAATTGCCTCGAGCTTGAGTGTGACGGATTTTTAGCCGAGAGGCATCGAGATCGCCTCATCAATCTTGATGATGTGATGAAAAGGAGCGAAAGCTAAGATCAAGTGAAAAAATGAGTTTATGTCACTCTAAATAAATCCCACTTAAAGTTTAACCTTTAGGAGCAGGTATGAGTTCGCTGACCTTGCCAAACAAAGAAGTGTCACGGCCCATGAAAAGAGACTATCTAATCTGGGTTCTTCTGCTATTAAGTGTGGTTCTGATCGGAGGTTGTGCCACCAATTTCTATGATGCACAATCCGATCAGCTTTTGACCGACTTTGGAAAGAAGAGCAACCTTCAGCTCTATAAGTTGGAGATTGAGTTTCAGGACAGGAATGATGTTCCTAAATTCGATCAAGAATTTTACAGCGGCTTGCTAGCTGATTTATCAGTAATCAAGTTTAGGGTGCTTGGCTCACAATCTAGTGGAGTGTCAGGTGAATGGCTAGATGGCGAATTCAATAACTTCGAAAACCTAGTTAAAGATTTAGAAAGTAAACACCGAAAGGCCTATGCTGATCGGCAAGAAATTATTGCTAGGGCTCTTAAACAAGGAGTTGATACGCCGAGCTACCCCGAAAAGGCGGACTTCGCCCCAGCAAATTTTGCAGTAACAAGAAGACTGATTAATTCGAGATTGCAGTCGCTAGTGCTTTATGAAAAGACCTTGAAGAGTTCTTCAGCTTCTGAGGCTGGCAGTAGCTGAGGCGAGTAATGGCGATAGTCTTTTCTTATATAAACAATAGAGGAGTTATCATGCAAAATTGGTCTCAGGTAAGAGACGCTGCAATTGCCGCAGCAAAAGCTAGTTTGGGTGGTTCTTGGGGGATCGTTGCCGCGTCAGCTTCTGCCCAAATCTCTGGATTGGTGGAATGCGCCAAGTACATCGACGAAAATAGATCGACTATGTCAGAGGCGAACTATCGCCATCTGTTGGAGCTTCAAGAAACTGCTGTTGAGGATGCTATTGCCGGCTACGAGGCCATTGGTATCGTGGCAGCACAAAAAGCCGCTGAAGCTGCGATAAATGTGATTGTTGCGGCCTTGCCCGGCTTACTTTTGGGTGCCGTCTAGTTGGCTGTCACTACCTTCTTCCTGAATGAAATGCCAGCCACTCTTGAGGGTAGAGATGAGTATGCGTAGAGCATAGTACGGCGCAGGTGTGATTTTATGATCTCTCTGACGACGGGAGGACTAACCATTCGCCATCGTCAGAGTTATTCGCCAGTATGCAGTTATTCGGACTTCTTTGAGTTGTACCAACGAATAGCTTTGTTATCACGTTTCTTAACGTAACCCAGAGAAGCCAGCCGCTCCCCAAAGGCGCTGGACGATAGAGCATGGTACCCATTCTGCATGGTCCATGTTCTATATCGCTCATACAAATCACTGCTTCTGACCCCTTCCTTGAAGTTAAAGAAGACAGTTTCATCCGCAATATCTAAGAGAAACTGACGAACCGGATCCGAATTCAGACGGTACGATTCGATTGCTTGGCTGGAGCTTGGAGGGACATCGAATCTTCCACGATGTAGCAGGTTTTGCAGTCCAGCGACAGCCCAGTTCAGAATGCCTGGTAGTTCTGCCATCAGCCTTTCTTCTCGACGAATGTCCCGCTCGTGTTCCTGAAACTGTCGATTGAACTGCAGGATAATGGCACGTCGTGCAAATCCATCCGAATGATCCAGAAGCCTAGGTAGACTATTCGTTGCCCCAATCAGGCGGGCATATGGCCTGAAAGAGAACGACGCTTCAAACTTGCGCTCGGCCTCGATTTCATCACCGGCAGTGATCTGCTTCAAGTAACCGTCTGAAATCGTCGCTTGAGCACTCATTTCCGAACTGATGTTCACCAGTTTGCCGAAAAGCTCTGCTCTAACGAACTTATCCTGTAGGCGCTCGATGGCAGCATTACTAATATTCGGAGATCCAACCAGAGCCTGTAGCACTGAAAGAACAAGCGACTTGCCATTACCCCCAGCGCCGACGAGCCACAAGAACTTGTGCATCTTGGTGTCCGGGATCAAGCAATAGCCGCTGAATTCCTGCAGCAGCTTGGTCTTGCTCTCCTTGTCGGTATCTGGCGCAAAGATTTCGTCTAGGGTTTGCAACCACAGAGTACATTTCGCCTTCGGTAGAAATTCAATCTGCAGGGCGTTTGTCAATTTGTGATCTGGACTGTGCGGAAGCAACTCTCCCGAAATTGGTTCTAGCGTCCCATTCTTCAGACAAATCAGATTTGATCTTCTTTCGAACATCGCTGGATCTGCGGCATGATGAGTTCTTAGCAATTCGAAGACCGTGTTTATCTTCCTTGGAGTGGCTGCGTCTCCAAGATAATGCATGATCGGGTTTCGTACCTCAAGGTCTTGCTTCAGAACCTTCCAATGACCATTTGCGTATCCAAGCATCTTGCCGTCGAAGCAGGCAAGGTGGCCCCCGAAAAAATTCTGCCCGAATTCTCTAGCCATCTGCATGGGAGTGGGATCTTGTCGTTTGGTGGATAAGCGTGATCCTCCTGGGAGTACATCCTCTGCATCTTCCACATCGTCTGCGAGGGGAGTCATCCTTGCGGCATCCATCCATAGTTCCTCGCCTAGGTCCGCAAGCGTTTGGGCTGTCCATCCATCACGCAGGGCATCGGCAAGATCATAGCCTTTGGGGAGCTCACTTCCAGGCTTTGTCAGAAGCTTAAGATCCATGATGGCAGCTACTTGAGCTCCGACTGCTGAAAGCAAATCGTTGAGCGACTTAGCATAAGCAATACCAGCTTCATCGTTGTCCGGAGCGATATAAACGGTGCGCCCTGCAAAAGGCATCAAATCGGTCTTTTCAGGCGACTTTGCTCCATTCATGGTGGTGACCGCCACGAAGCCGGGGAAAAGGCTCTGAGCGGCATCTGCGGCTTTCTCTCCCTCGGTGAAAAGAACAGGTGCATCAGGGTTTGCTGATAGCCGGTCAAGCCCGTAAGCGGGGCGAGGCTCTGGCGGTGCTTTCAATTGCCAGGAGGGATATCCGGTCTCATCCTTGCAATATGTTTGGGGGAGATATGTCTTCCCCGCTGCGGTGTCAAACCGGTTTTGGAAGAACAAGATCTCACCAGCTGCATTACGGTAGGCCCAACTAGCGGTCGGCTTTCCAAGATGTGTACCGAAGTAAATGGTGCGTCGTGCAAGTGCGTCCTCAGGTACTGGCATGACGGCCGTAAATTCAGGCTGGCCTGTACGTTTTTTGAAATCGCCCTTCGCTACCCGAGCAGCAGCGATGGTTTCCGATCCCGATGCAATGTGTTCCAGAATTAACCGAGCCGCCTCAGTCTGGCTGATATCGCCTTCAACATATGCAACTAAGCTGATCAGGTCGGATCCGCTCTCATGATCTTCTCCGGCGAATTCTTTCCAAAGGCCAGTCTCCGTATTGATCACGAATGATCCAAGATTAGTGTCGTTCCTGGTTGGATTCAAGGCGGCGTATTGCTTTCCCCGAATTTCGCCATCCGGGAGCCAGCGATCAAAGATATCGTCTTGACATTCGAAGGCAAGCTCCTTGATCAATTCGAAGTTCAGTCCGCCGTTCATCGATTTGTCGAGGATGAGGAGCTCTTTGGCTCGGATTACGGGGTTTGTTTCTGTCGGTGAGAGATGTGCTTGTGACAGTGCTGCTACGGGCGTTTTTTCGCCTTCTAATAATAGATTAAAATAATTCATAGTTAATTTTTATTGTTATATGCTCCGCCCGAGATTCGTCGTTTCGGGCGGATTTTTTTTCGCCGATCTTCACCATGAAGAAGCGGCAAGCAGGGCATTTCTCTGTGCTTACTGCTCGAAGCGAGGGCGAAGCCTCGATACATCGAATCCACTGGCCTTGGCAACGATCTCTGCCTTATCCAGGTTTGGGATGTGATTGTTGCGGATCCACTTGCCAACTGTGCTTTTTGACACTCCAAGCTTGCGGCTGACCATGGTTGTTCCACCCATGTTGTGTATAGCTTTTGCTGTATCTCCTCTCATTTTTATATTCCTTTTTAGTTAAGAGAAGGCGTTTTTTGTTCGCCTTAGAGGTATGTTAACTCCTGTTTTCTGATCGAAATACAAATTCTTAAAAATTTGAGGAATTCTATGTACGTTGCCAGTCTACATTTGGAAAATTTCCGCTCTTTCGTCTCGCTTCCGGCTCTCTCCTTGGGCCGAATCAATGTCCTTACTGGTCACAACAATACTGGGAAGTCTTCGATAATATCTGCCCTATATCTTTTCCAAACAAGCCATGTGGTGGCTAATTCATATATCCGAAACGGGGAACAGGCATCCCGTATTGATGCCAGGTTCGAAGAAGTTGTTGGCGTGAAGACATGGGGTGCTATGGGAGAGTGCGGAAGGGCAACTGCATCTTTGTTACTGCAGCGAGGGACGGCAAGCCAACCGTCAATTCAGTTAGATTTTGGCGGTGGAGCTAATTACGTTGCACCTTTTCCTAGCCAAGAGCCAAATCACTTTATCGTTCCTTTTTTCTCAAGGAGAAAAGCTTTCCAATATGTCGAAGACGTACGTCGAAACAATGCGATTCAGGTGGAGTCCAATCTTTCATTTCTCGCTGCGAAATTATCTCGGTTGTCGAATAGAGGGTTTCCAGGACATGATCAGTACACGGAATATTGCAAGAAAATTTTAGGCTTTCCGGTATACACGGTACCTTCGGAAAATGGCCAAATCCCCGGAGTTTACTTGGATGACGAATCAGTTATATCGATAGAGTCGATGGGGGAGGGGGTCGCTAATATTGCAAGCCTATTGGCAAGTCTAATTTCATCGAAAGGAAAGTTGTTTTTAATTGAGGAGCCGGAAAATGATCTACATCCCGGAGCCTTGCGTGAGCTTCTAGAGCTCATCGTAAAGGCCTCGGAACACAATCAATTTGTTGTCTCTTCCCATTCAAATATCGTTGTGCAATATCTAGCGGCAGCTTCAAATAGTAAGCTGTTTAATGTTTCAACAAAATTTGGCGAGCTGCCCCCTGTCTCGATTGTTGAGGAGATTCTTCCAACACCTGCTGCGAGAATTGCAGCGCTTAAGTCCCTGGGCTATACCCTGGCAGATTTTGAGCTTTGGGAGGGCTGGTTGATTCTTGAGGAGTCATCTGCTGAGCGCCTTATCCGTGATTTTTTAATCCCATGGTTTTTCCCAAGGCTAAGTTGTCTACGCACCTTATCCGCAAGCGGAATCGCAGGTGTTGAACCTGCGTTCAATGACCTGCACCGTATGCTGAAGTTTGCGCATCTAACTCCGATTTATCAGGCACGAACCTGGGTCTTGGTCGATGGGGATGACGCTGGTGTACGTACTGTTGACAGGCTACGGCAGGCCTTCTCTACTTGGAATCGGGATCGTTTTAGTGCGTTGGAGCAGCAGAACTTTGAGGCCTACTATCCGGATGTATTTGGGGAGCAAGCCAAGCGTGCATTAGAAATTTTTAATAAAGATGAGAAGAGGGAGGCGAAACGTACGCTTCTTCTTGCTGTCGTAGATTGGCTTAATGCCGACCCTGTGAGAGGGAAAAAGGCTATCCAGGTTTCGGCCGGAGAAGTGTTACAGCATCTAGCCGCAATTGAGACCCAAATTTTTGGTGCGACCGGCTAGCGCTGTACTCTGTGCGAAGCAGCGAGTGTCTGCGAAAAATAGCGCATTTTCCACCAATTTGGATGAGATTGGAGAGGGTGTATAGACACTTTGCATTAGTATCTTCCCAATCTCCCCACCTTTGTAAGTGGGGAGGGCGTAGGCAAAACACTACATCATCCTGGGGGATGGCGACGTACGGCTTGAGGTATTGGAGCGCCGTTGGGGAAGTACTGTCGCCCTGCCGGGCTCGGCCGGAGCATCCAAACTGTCGTCCCTGACTTCCTCGAGCGGAAACCAAGGCGGGTAAGCTCCCTGCCAAGTGCAATCGAATTCCCAAGAGGTAGCCCATGCGCTTTGCACCATCCGCTATAAGCTGAGAACAGGTCGTTGGCTCGTATGCCAGACGTTCCTGGTGATGGTTCAAGGCACTCTCCTGCAAATGTCATGGGAGGCGACAGTTCTTCACGATACGCTTGGACCTCGTCATTGGATGACGGTGGAATTGAAAACCTGCCGAGCGCTCGCAGTGCCCGTGCGCCGTCGACTGCCCAGGCAATAATGCCAGGCATTTCATTCTTAAGCTTCGTGAACAACAGGGGATCTCGCTCGTGCTCGGCAAGTTGACGGTTGAACGTCAACACCACCAGACGACGAAAGTAGCCTTCGGTCGTGTCGCTGCTGTGAGGCATGTTATTCGTCGCTACCATCAGCCTGACGTAGGGCTTGAAAGTCGAGGACGGCTTGTATTTCGCCGACGCTTCAATTGAGTCGCCGCCGATGATCGCCTTGAATTCACCATCCGACACGTGGCGTAACTTCGGTAAGTCCGGGGATTGGTTCAGTAGCTTCTTGTCCAGTGCGGCACGGACATCCGGGTTTTTCAACCTGTGTAGCATAGCGCTGGTTGCGTTTACCTCACCAACCATGTGGCGTGCAATGTCCATCAAGACAGACTTGCCGTTAGATCCTTCCCCTTTTAGTATCAGCATGCACTGCTGGCTGCTGTCGGCAGTCAGGATGTAGCCCATCCACTGCTGGATGAATTGTCGCTTTTGCTGCACGTCACTGTCGCCTTTCCAGATGCTGTCCAAGAAAGCCATGAAGTTGGGGCATTGGCTTCCCTGCACATAGCTGTGCGGAATGCGGTTGAACAGATTGTGGCTAAGGTTGTGTTCTCCCAGTCGCCCGGTGGTCACGTCCAGCGTGCCATTGGTGAAGCAGATGTGGTTCGGGCTCGGCCGCACTTCGGCATCTTGGAGCTCGATGGACAGGATCATTTTGCGGATGGCCTCAGCCTTCGTGATGGTGCCGCCATGGCCCAAGTGTTTGATGATCAGATTCCGAATTTTTCTATCATTGACGGGCTGGTATGCACCATCTTGCGGTGCGTACATCTTATCTCCGGGGGCGACAAGCAATCCGCTACCAAACTCGCTGGCAACGACAGATTGAGCGAGGGTGACATCGCCCACATCCTTGAGCGAGCGATCCCATTGCAGTAGATCTTCAGGAGATTCCGCAGTGCTTCCTTGCGGCAGAGGACAACCGCCTAGCGGGCAAGTGGTTGCACCTTTTCCTCGCAGTTCCTCGCATGAGGGAGGTTGCGTAGTATCTGCAGCCGCAATAGCCAAGCTCAACGTGCTCAAGCCCTTCGAAGTCGTGAAATTCTGGATACGCTCGTACCTGCCAAGCTGTTTGGCCGCAGCGGCAGCAACTTCATTGTTCGAGCACGCTGCTGCACTCGAGCAGCAAGCACGCAAGGTTCGGCACTTCAGTAGTTGAAGTGGCAGAAGACGGTGGTGGTGCAATTCTGCTGTAGTGGAACGCTCTAGTTGCGCAAGGGCAATAGGAGCGGTATCGGTTGTGCCGATCGAGGTGTTTTCCGGCAGACTGCTGCTCGGAGACACGGTTGCTTCCTGCTGATTCACGGACACGTTGGCGCTCATGCCGACTCTCCGCCTTGGGTAGAGCCAGAATGAGAGAAGGTGTTGGCCTGAAGGAACGCCTGAAGATCGCTCAGACGATACTTTGCATAGCGGCCCACTTTCACCACCGGCAGTGGATAGCGACCTGTAGAGAACCAGACGGCAAGGGTCTGAGGTTTGACACCTAGGTATTGGGCTGCTGCTGTACGGCTGAAAAGATCAGATTGCATGTTTGTCCTGTTAAAAAAGGCCGGCTAGGAGTTAGCGGGCACAGGACGCAATTTACGTGTCTCGATTAAATTTAGCGTGTGAGGTTTTTCAGGATTTTTCTCCGCTCTGATTTTCCTCCGACCATTCCGCTGCAGCCAAGTCGAGCTGACGCAGAGTCTTCAACGTGAAGGCTTCTCGAGCTGTTTTTCGGGTCTGTCGCACTTTATCCGCCCCCGTGGTACCGTCGACATCAAGCCAGTATGCGAGCTTGTTGTCGGACGGCACTTTTTTCTCGTGTCGCAGGAACCATAGCTGTCTCTTATACACATCTGACGCTGCCGACGATACACTACAAAAAAAGGGGGGGGGGGGGGGGGGGGGGGGGGGGGGGGGGGGGGGGGGGGGGGG
>NZ_JAELUH010000370.1 GCF_016429215.1 Herbaspirillum sp. ASV7
AGGCGGCCCCCGCCTGGAACTGCGGCCGCATGTCGTTGAAGCGTTCGCGTATGGACGCTTCCAGTTCACTGAAACTGCGGGGAGGATGGGCAAGACTCATGAAGATGACCAGGATCGGACGATGACCTGTCTCTTATACACATCTGACGCTGCCGACGATACACTACAAGTGTAGTTCTCGGTGGTCGCCGGATCATTAAAAAAGGGGGGGGGGGGGGGGGGGGGGGGGGGGGGGGGGGGGGGGGGGGGGGGGGGGGGGGGGGGGGGGGGGGGGGGGGGGGGGGGGGGGGGGGGGGGGGGGGG
>NZ_JAELUH010000371.1 GCF_016429215.1 Herbaspirillum sp. ASV7
GGCCATGCCCAGTGGCACGCCCTGGTGGCCTTCGGTGGCGCGCACGATGGCATCGATGGAGAGGAAGCGGATGGCGTGCGCCAGTGGCTGCAGCGGATGTGGATTCATGACAGGAAAGCGCATGGACCTGTCTCTTATACACATCTGACGCTGCCGACGATACACTACAAGTGTATATCTCGGTGGTCGCCGGATCATTAAAAAGGGGGGGGGGGGGGGGGGGGGGGGGGGGGGGGGGGGGGGGGGGGGGGGGGGGGGGGGGGGGGGGGGGGGGGGGGGGGGGGGGGGGGGGGGGGGGGGGGG
>NZ_JAELUH010000372.1 GCF_016429215.1 Herbaspirillum sp. ASV7
GGACGCGCGCCCAATCCCTTCACCGGCCTGTCGCGCGCCGAGCTCTCCGCCATCGTCTATGACGAGAGTGGCGCCTATACCGTCAACGAGCGCTATGCCGCCGCCAACCAGCGCACGGCACTGGACCTGTCTCTTATACACATCTGACGCTGCCGACGATACACTACAAGTGTAGTTCTCGGTGGTCGCCGTATCATTAAAAAAGGGGGGGGGGGGGGGGGGGGGGGGGGGGGGGGGGGGGGGGGGGGGGGGGGGGGGGGGGGGGGGGGGGGGGGGGGGGGGGGGGGGGGGGGGGGGGGGGGG
>NZ_JAELUH010000373.1 GCF_016429215.1 Herbaspirillum sp. ASV7
GGCCGGCACCACCGACCAGATCATCTATCTGGAAGAAGGCGACGTAGTCGACCTGCAACTGCAGAAGGTGTGGATCGTCGATGCCCAGGGCAAGCCCGCCGTGCGCGAAGTGCGCACAGTGCAGGCCCTGTCTCTTATACACATCTCCGAGCCCACGAGACTCCGTTATGTATCGCGTATGCCGTCTTCTGCTTGAAAATGGGGGGGGGGGGGGGGGGGGGGGGGGGGGGGGGGGGGGGGGGGGGGGGGGGGGGGGGGGGGGGGGGGGGGGGGGGGGGGGGGGGGGGGGGGGGGGGGGGGGG
>NZ_JAELUH010000374.1 GCF_016429215.1 Herbaspirillum sp. ASV7
TTGTCCAGGTCCTGCGAGCCGATCGCGCCGGCCTTGCGGTTGGTGACGCTGGAGGTCAGCACCAGGCCGGCAATGCGCTCAGGCCCCAGGGCAATCGTGGCGGCGGTGGCCGAGACCGTGCCACGGCCTGTCTCTTATACACATCTCCGAGCCCACGAGACTCCGTTATGTATCGCGTATGCCGTCTTCTGCTTGAAAAGAGGGGGGGGGGGGGGGGGGGGGGGGGGGGGGGGGGGGGGGGGGGGGGGGGGGGGGGGGGGGGGGGGGGGGGGGGGGGGGGGGGGGGGGGGGGGGGGGGGGGG
>NZ_JAELUH010000375.1 GCF_016429215.1 Herbaspirillum sp. ASV7
GAGATCATCCGGCGCGGCGTCGAACCCTACGAGGCCAGCTTCGCCGCCATGCGCGCCTACACCGACGCGCGTGACGGCGACAGCGCCGACCAGCTCTGGATTGTCGAACATCCCCCCGTCTATACCCCTGTCTCTTATACACATCTCCGAGCCCACGAGACTCCGTTATGTATCTCGTATGCCGTCTTCGGCTTGAAAAGGGGGGGGGGGGGGGGGGGGGGGGGGGGGGGGGGGGGGGGGGGGGGGGGGGGGGGGGGGGGGGGGGGGGGGGGGGGGGGGGGGGGGGGGGGGGGGGGGGGGGG
>NZ_JAELUH010000376.1 GCF_016429215.1 Herbaspirillum sp. ASV7
CGCACTGTGCCTGCTGTCGCCGCAACTGGCGCCCAAGTTCGCCGGCATCGAACGCGCCGATTCGATCGCCATGGATTTCCACAAGTGGATGCATGTGCCCTATGACGCCGGCTTCATCCTGGTGCGCCTGTCTCTTATACACATCTCCGAGCCCACGAGACTCCGTTATGTATCGCGTATGCCGTCTTCTGCTTGAACAGGGGGGGGGGGGGGGGGGGGGGGGGGGGGGGGGGGGGGGGGGGGGGGGGGGGGGGGGGGGGGGGGGGGGGGGGGGGGGGGGGGGGGGGGGGGGGGGGGGGGGG
>NZ_JAELUH010000377.1 GCF_016429215.1 Herbaspirillum sp. ASV7
ACGGCGCTGTCTGCGCATGCCTTCGATACCCGTAGCGCCTTGCTCAATGCCGCCGCGTTCGGGCTGCTGATCCTGGCCATCGGCGAAGGCGCGCACCAGGCCCAGGCCAGCGTGGTCGCCCTGGAGCCTGTCTCTTATACACATCTCCGAGCCCACGAGACTCCGTTATGTATCGCGTATGCCGTCTTCTGCTTGAAAAGTGGGGGGGGGGGGGGGGGGGGGGGGGGGGGGGGGGGGGGGGGGGGGGGGGGGGGGGGGGGGGGGGGGGGGGGGGGGGGGGGGGGGGGGGGGGGGGGGGGGGG